>DASVDF010000130.1:0-20643 GCA_036381215.1 Woeseiaceae bacterium
CCGCTGGACCGAAAGCACGTCGTGGGTCGATCCCATCGACGCCAGCGGCGACGTCACCGCGCCGGACGAACCAGCCGAGGGAGAAGACCTGTGAGGAACGTGACGCAATTCGGCATGCTGCTCGTGCTGCTGCTCGCGAGACCGCTGCCGGCGGCGGTCGACTACGACGCCGGCGTACTGACGCTCGAGGGCGTGCAGGTGTTCCGCGACGCCGAAGACCCGCTGGCGTACTACTACCTGCCGCAGTACCCGCGGGTCGCACGCAACGGCGACGGGCAGTTCCAGTTCCTGCTGCTGAAGCAGGTCGGCGGCGACGCTCCTGGCGGCATCTTCCACGCGCTCATCGAATTCACGCTCGACGATGCGGTCGTCGCGCGCGTGCACGCGAAGCTCGAGGAGCTCCGGCCGGGCGCGACGCTGGCCGGTGCGCTGCCGCTCCTGCAGCCCGGCGCGGACGACGCCATCGGCGGCTTCCGCGTGATCTCGGCAACACTCGACCCGAACGCGCCGCCCGAGCGCCTGACCGGCCGCGTCGTCGCGAGCGGGCCGGCGCCGCTCACACCCGGATCGCGTGCGGCGATTGCGGCGCGCCTCTCGGCGGCGGAGGCGACGGTGCTCATGGATTCCATGACCGGCGCCACCTCCGATCTCTCGATCGCCATCCGCGGCTATTACGAGGCAAAAGTCCGCGGCTACAACGCGATCGTGACGGCGGACATGGACACCGTGTACTCGCACCGCAGCGTCGTCGACAACCTGACGCAAGGCTTTACGAAGCGCGAGGCGCGGCAGCTCGTCGACGAGCTGCACCAGGACGGGGCGCTGAAGATCGAGGTGTACGACCGCAGCGAGGCCCTCGGGCTCGATGCCGAGAACTTGAGCAAGGTGCTGGACGTGGTCACCGACAAGCTGCTCGAAGTCATGTTCGACGCGGAGACGGGCTGGTCGCGCGTGCCCGCTCCCGAGGTGCTGCTGGCGCAGGAGCAGATCAAGGGGCGCCAGGAGCAGGGCTGGTTCGGCAAGATCTTCGGCGGCCCCGAGGACCTGCCGTACTACACCGACGACCAGTACGTGCTCAAGCACCGCGAGGACATCCGCTCGCAAAGCTTTTACCTGAACCTGTCGAAGACCACGGTCATCCGCATCCCGTTCGACACCACCGGCAACATCGGCGGCTTCTACGACGCACTGACGCCGGAGATGCGGGCCGCGCTGTTCCGGGTCGTGGATCTCGACGCGGATGCGGACCTGCAGCAGCTCGAGGTGCGGTTCCACGTCGACGGGGAAGTGGCCGAAGGCTTCGAGCAGACGTTCAACAACGTCGCGGTGAACGTGCGCCAGGCCGGTCGCGACGGGCAGCCGTCGCGCACCGGCAGCCTGCACATCCAGGCCGCCGACCTCGCGGCCGGCGACGGCATGCGCAGCTTCACGCTGTCGCGTCTCGGCGATACCAGTGACGCGTGGCGGGAATTCGAGTACCAGGTCGCCTGGTCGCTGCGCGGGCAGTCGGCGCTCCTGCGGGAGCCGTCCGATCCGGAGCGCTGGCAGAGGTCGAGCGACGGCATCGTCACCCTGCTGCCGCCGCTCGATCGCGAGGCGATCACGATCCTCGCCGACACGCGCGACTTCGAAAGCCGCGGCATCGTCGCTGCGGTCGTGCAGATCATGTCGGCGCTCTCCGGCGAGGTCCGCTTCGTGGGCGAGGCGCGCATCCTGGCGAGCGACGCCGAGCCCACCCGCGAGCGCATCGTCTACCACGATCCGGACGAGCCGATGGCGTACCGCATCGTCTGGCACACGCGCGACGGCAAGCGCGCGAAAGGCGACCCGGTGCTGCTCGACGACACCCTGATCAACGTCGCCGCGCCGGCCGCGGACTGGCTCGCGGAGCACGGCACGTGAGGCAGCCGCACGCATTCCTGACCCGGGCGCTCGCGATCCTTGCGGCGATCGCCGCGGCGGCGACGCTGCTGCCGCCGGTCGCGCAGGCCGAGCTGCTCGTCGACCGCGGCCGCTTCGTCGAAGGCCTGTGGCTGTTCCCGCAGCAGGACGAGCCGCAAACCTGGCGCTACCTGCCGCAGCGCGCGCGGCTGTCGACGAATGCCGCCGGCGAGCCGCAGTTCTCACTGACCTTTTTCGTGGACGAGGAGCCCGCTGCTGCCGAGGCGAGCGCGGACGCGCGCTCGATCGGCACGGCCAGCGGCGGCGCGATCCTGCACCTGCTGGTCGAGTACGACACGCCGCTGGAAGCGGTGGCGGCGGCGCAGTCCGCGCTCCGCCGCCAGCTCGCCGATGACGAGATCGTCGTCGACGGCCCCGTCCTGTTCGACACCGGCACGTTCTCGGTCGTGTCGTCGGTGCTGACGGACGACGGCGCCCGCTCCGCCACGCTGCTCGCGCAGCGTCCGGCCCCCGTGCTGGAGGGCCAGAGCGTCGCCCTCTCGTTCGAGCTCGAGCCCCGGCTCGCGAACGTGCTGCTCGCGACGATGCAGACCGCAACGCCCGATTTCTCGCTGGCGTTCGATCTCCGGTTCCACGGCCTCTCCGACGCCTACGACGCCGAGATGGTGATCGACTGGGAGAAGACGAAGAACAGCCTCCAGGCCGGCGGCGGCGCCGACATCTACGTGGTGTCCCTCGACGCGCAAGCCGCGATCGAGAAAGCGTTCCAGGACGGCGCCATCGAGCTCATCGTGCACGGCGACGACGCGGGCATGGAGAGCCTCGTCCAGCTCGCCTACTCGAAGGCCATGGACATCCTGTACGCGCCGATCGAGATCGACGACATCCCGCCGGAGGAGCGCGGCGGCATGCTGGACGCGCTCGGGCTGATCCTCGAAGGCGCGGGCGGCGAGGCGGCTTCCTCCGCGCTCGGCTTCGGCCTGTCCGCGAGCTACCGCATGAAGGACCTGCGCAGCGAAGGCATGACCCGGCTGTCCTTCGCGAAGGCGGCGACGGTCGACCGCAACGCGATCCTCACGGTCAACCTGGGCGACCTGTACGCCCGCTACGGCAGCGACGAGCGCTTCTTCCGCGTGGAGTCCACCGGCGACTGCGATTTCGCACAGCGCCGCGTCTTCGTGCTGGTCGACGGCGCGCTCCGCCCGGACATCGGCTCGTTCGTCAACCACGTCGGCGTATGGCTGCGCAAGACGCACGCATCGAGCGACGTGACCCTGCGCGAGCTCGCGATCGATCCGCAGAGTCTCGGGGAAGGCGCAACGCTCGGCCCGCTGCTCTACAACAGCAAGGGCGATGCCTGCGACGAGCAGTGGCTGAGCTACGAATACCGAACCGACTGGAACTTCGTCGGCGGCGGCACTTACACCTCCGACTGGCAGGAATCCTCGTCCGCGAGCATCGGCCTGACCGCGCCCTATCACCGCCAGCTCGTCGAGCTCATGGGCGACATGCGGGCGCTGGCCGATCGCGGCGTGCGCGCGGTCGTCGTCGAGATCAGCAGCGATTTCTTCGGCCGGCAGAAGACCGAGCGGCGCACGATCCGCCCGTCGCCGGAGGCGCCCCCCCTGGAGCCCGTGTCGCTGGTGCTGCCGGCCGGCGTCTACGACTACCGCTACGCAGTCACCTGGATCCTGGACGGCCGCGCACCCGTCACGGCTTCGGGCGCGGACGACCTCGGTTTCATTTTTCTCGACGAGATCCCGGGCGGTCCATGACCGCGCGGATCCCGGCAACAGGAGCACTACGATGATCAGGCGAACCCACGGACGTTCCTCCACGGCTTTCAGGGCGATGCTGGCGCTCTTGCTCGTCGGCATCGCGCCGCTCGCCGGGGCGGTCGTTCTCGACGACGACCGGCGGATTTCGGTCAAGCTCGACGACGGCACCGACGTCGTCCTTTACGGAGAGGCGGGCGGCTCCGCCGAAATCGGCTACTACTACCTGCCGCCGCGCCTCACCGTCGCGATCTCGGACGACGGCCGTCCCGAGTTCCTGTTCATGAAGTTCATCACCGGCACCAACCGGGACGGCGCGGGCCTCTCGGGCGCGCTCCTGCACTTCCTCGTGAAATGGGGACTCACCGCGGAGCAGGAGGCCGAGCTCCGCGAGATCGTCGCGGCCGAGCACGACGGTGTGCTGAAGGGCGCGGCTCCGCTGTTCGCCGCCGCCGGCGAGGATCCGGGATTCTCGATCGTGTCGGCCACGCTGCAGGACGGCGAGCGGCGCGAGCAGCTCGTGTCCTCCGGCGCCGCGCCGCTGATGCCGGGCGGGAAAGCCGCGGCCGCCGCGAAGCTCGACGCGGTCGGCGCCCAGCTGCTGGCGAAGACCTTCGACCCCGAATCCACCATCACCGACGTGACCGCGGTCTTCAATCTCGCCTACGAGACGCAGCTCCCGGCCGCCAGGGGCCAGGTGGTCATCGACTGGAGTCGGATCGAGCAGGAGATCCAGCGCATCGAAGCCGAGTACAGCCGCACTCACGCCGGGCGTGAGAAGGGCAACAAGGGCTGTTTCCTGTTCTTCTGCACGACGTCCGAGTCGAACGTCTACGAGTACTCGTACGACGAGATGCGCGACGAGTACAGCTACCTGATGGAGCAGCGTTACATCACCTTCGAGTTCGAGGAGCGCGTCGCCGACGAGCGCGTGGAGAAGATTCGCGAGGCCTTCATCAACTACTTCATCAACTCGATGTCGCAGCCGGCCGAGGCTCCGGCCGCGGACCGCACGGCGGAGGACGACGAGGAGGGAGACGGCGACGATCTCGGCATCCGCACCGGCGCGCATTACACCTACAACGTCGACAAGATCAAGACCGGCATCCAGCGCGGCCGGCAGGTGTTCCGCATGGACTACAAGCTCACGCTGCGCTGGCCGCTGCAGGTCGTCGGCAACCTGAAGAGCTGGTACGCCGAGGTGGCCTCCGACCCGCATGCGGTGCAGTCGGTCGTGCTCGACGATCCGATGTTCGAGTGGCGCGACATCCTCTTCCTCATCGATGCCGAAGACAAGGACCTCTACGGCTCCGAAATCAACTTCACGACGATCAACGTCCGCAAGCAGCGGCCGGACGGCAGCGTGTTCGAGGACGCGATCACCATCGACGAGGCCCATCTGCGTGACAAGGGCACGCGGGCCGTACTGAACTATGCGCGCGGCGCCGATCCCGACAGCGGCACCTACGAGTACAAGGTGCAGATGTCGTTCCGCGGCGGCAAGCGCTGGCCGGAGCACCCGGCGTGGCAGCGCGGCGACTGGGAAGGCGTGTCGATCGCCGCTCCCCTGGCACGCCGCGCCATCGAGCTCGAGGCCGACCTGGCCGAGCTCGAGGCGGCCGGCGTCACGCGCGTCACGGCGCAGATTCGCTATCCGAAGCTCGGCGAGGAGGCGGAGCAGAACATCCAGCTCTCCGTCGCCGGCGGCGAGCCGCTGGTCGGCCAGCAGATCTTCATGAACAACGGCGCGGAAGGCTACGTCTACCGCCTGATCTTCAACCATCGCGAGGCAGGCCGGCTCGCCACGCCGTGGAGCAAGCGTACCAGCGACGACTACATCTACGCCGCGGTGCCGGAGGAGCTGCGGACGGACCTGCTCGAGGAGGCCGCCGGCGAGATCGTGGACGCCGCAAAGAGAGCGGTGGTGGCCGAAGCCGGCGACCAGCTCGCGCGCTTCAACATCCTGCTTGGGGAGGACGAGTCATGAGACGGCATATCCGAACACTGTTGCTGCTCGCGGCCGGCTGGCTGTTGGCGGCGACGGCCGTGCAGGCCCAGGAGGTGGTCATCGACCGCCAGGTGCGGGCCGGCGAGCTGACGCTGTTCCCGTCGGCGACCCATCCCGACGAATACTTCTACGTCGCCGACAAGGCACGCCTGGCGACGCACGACGACGGGCTTCCGGAGTTCTCGTTCCTGCGCTACGTCGAGCCCTCCGTGACGGCGGAAACCGATACGGACAAGGCGGCCGGCGGCGGCATCGTGCATGCCGTCGTCGAGCTCGGCGTGCCCGACGACGTGCTCGACGATGCCCGCTCGGAGCTCCGGCGCGTCAACCCGAACGGCCGCATCATCGGCCCGGTCGCGTTCAAGTCCGGCACCTTCGCGCTCATCTCGTCGTTCGCGACCGCCGGCTCGGAGTTCACCGAGCAGGTGCTCGGCGTGGGCAAGGCGCCGGTGCTGGAGAACGCGAAGGCCGCCGTGTCGCTCAGCCTGACGCGCAAGGGCGCGGAGGTGCTCTGGGAATCGTTCCACAGCGGCACGCCGGACATTTCCTTCTCCTTCGACATGGACATCGACGGCTTCCGTTCGCCGATGCAGGCCCGCATCGAGGCCGACTTCGAGCGCATCTACGCCCATGACAATTTCGCGGCAGGCGTCGCCACCCCGTACCTCCAGGGCGAGATCGAGGCGGCTTTCGAGGACCTGCGGCGCAGCGGCGCGATCAAGATCACGCAGGTCGGCTCGGACGAGAAGATGGATGCGTTGATCGCGACGGCCTACGACCGGCTCACCCAGCTCATGTTCGACCGGGCGGATTCGTCCGGCACGCCGACGGCGGCAGAGCTCGCGGGCACCGGCGGCACCGACGGGATGCTGAGCAAGGCATCCGCGCTGCTCGAGACGCGGCGCAGCGAAACGCGGGAAGCCAACGAGGCGGCCCGCACCCGCAACGCAGCGAACGCCGAGCTGCGTGCCAGGGCAGCCGGCACGCGCGCGCGCCGCGATGAGACCCGGGAGCGCGTGGAGGCCGCCGAGGCCGGCGCCACGGCCCTCGAGCAACGCGCCGAAAGCGCGCGGGAGATGGCCGCGGAGTACCGGCGGCGAGCGGCAGCGGCCACCGATGCGACCGAGCGCCAGAACCTGGAGCAGCTTGCGCAGCAGTGGACAGAGCAGGCGGAGCGCTACGCCAACACGGCCGGCGAGCGCCGCACCGAGGCCGATGCCCGCCGCCAGGAGCTCGGCACTCACGAAGCGGAAGCGGCCGAGGCCGAGAGCCGTGCGCAGAGTGCTCCCGAGGACGAGGAAATCGAGGAACTGCCGTCGCTCGCGGTGGTGGCTTCCTACAAGATGAAGCGGGTGCACCAGTCCGGCAGGTTTACGATCGATCTCAACAAGTACACGGTATCGACCCTGTCGCACCGCTTCGACCAGAACATCGGCGACCTCACGCGGCTGGTGGAGGACGAGCGCGTGTTCCGTACCGTCGATATCGGCGATTCGGCGTTCCGCCAGCGGGAAATCCCCGTGTTCATCGACGGACTCAATGCCGCGGACTTCGGGCAGTACATTAATTTCGTGACCGTCACGCTGCGCAAAAGGCACGAGAACGGCACGGTGACGACCGACGAGGTACGCATCGACCGCAACAACTTCCAGCAGACCGCCAACAACTTCAAGCTGGCCTACGCCAGGCTCGGCGATTCCGGCGCCCGGTTCCTCGACTACGAGTACCGGGTGCTCTGGAACTTCTTCGGCGGCGCGGAAGTGGACGGGCCGTGGACGTCGTCGAGCCGCAGCGGCATTTCCGTCGTGCCGCCGTACCAGCCGCGCAGCGTCTTCCTCGAGGCGAGGCCCGAGGATCTCGCGGCGGCGAACGTCCGCTCGGTGGAGGTCCGCCTCTTCTACACGCTCGGCGGCGCCGTGCAGTCGAAGCGCGTCTCGCTCAGGCCGCGCGACGGGCAGGACCTGTCACGCACGATCGACTTCATGCTGCCCGCGGATCGCTACGACTACGAATACCAGATCGACTGGCGGCTCGGCGACGGCACGCGCGTGTCGTCCGGCCGGGTCGGGAGCGAGGACGGCACCCTGTATTTCGATGAAGTGGAGGAGGGCTGAGGCATGCGCGCTTCCGTGAAATTCACCGTACTGGCCGGCGCCCTGGCGCTGGTGGCGGGCGGTGTCCTGGCGCAGGACGAAGAGGAAAGCTGCAGCGTTTGCGAGTTCGAACCTTTGCAGATCGTCGGCTCGGCGACCCCCTCCGGCGAGTTCCTCGACCGTCTGGCCGCGGCCGAGGTGCCGTTGCGCGAATACACGCAGGATTCGCTCACCTCCGTCGAAATGGGCTCCGGGCACGCCGTGCGGGATTTCTCCCGCTGGTACCGGCACAGGATCGACGAGCAGAACGAGGAGGAGATCCAGAACCGGATGATCGCCGAGTTCATCGGCCAGGGGCTCGAGCTCGGGCTCAACTACTTCCTGCCGGGCTCGGGCGCCGTGGCCAGCGCGATCCGCGATTACGGCGGGCAGGCCTACGGCGCGCTGGTGAGCCGGATGCCGGACGGCACCACCGATCCGGGACCTTACCTGCAGCGGATCAGCGAGGACCTCGAGGACGGCACCGACCAGCTCCAGGCCTTCATCATCGACATGTTCCACGGCACCGACGACGCGGCGCTCCGCGAGCAGATGGACATGATCAAGATGGAATACGTCTGGGAAAAGGAATGGCAGCGGGAAGAGGGTCATCCCGACGCCGGCCGGCGCACTCCCGGAGACAGCTCGCGACGGCTCCTGCGCGAGATCGGGATCGGCCCGGGCGGGCGAGCGACCGTCGCGGCAGTGCACGAGCGGGTCCTGAAAAAGCTCATCAAGGACGTGATGTGCGCCCAGCTCCGCGACAACCCGGTGATGAGCTGCGAGAGCGACGGCTGGCTGGCCGACCAGATTGCCACCGGCATGGCGCTGCGCCTGATTGCGGCGCAGGGCGACCCGGCGCGCATGTACGCCATCACGGACGAGGAACAGCTGCGCCGCATCTGCCGGGCCGAGCCGGGCGACTGGTTCTACCAGGCTTCGGACTGCCGGGAATTGAGATGACGTTCCGCATTCAGGGATGAATGCATCGGCCCCCGCGCGCTTTCGCTCACGCGCGGGGGCCGGTCTTTTCTCAGTCGCGCCCGGCGACGACGGCCTCCGTGGCCGGTGTGGCGGCGCTCGCGGCCCGGTGGTCCTGTTCCGCTGTACAGCAGCACGGGCCCATCAGGATCTTCGCGACCAGGATGGCGAGCAGTGCGCCGGCAAAGCCGCCCCCGGCGGCGTACAGCGCAACGGTCTGTGGAGGTCGACTGCCTTCGGCCATGACGGTGCTCCTTTGAATAAGCAGAAAAGGTAAATCGAGCAAATGGCGGCGCCGATTGTAGTAACTTATGCGCAGGCCGCACACCGACACGCGCGACGCCGCGGGATCCGGCACTCGCGGCCAGGGATAGGAAATGCGCTCAGGACCGAGGCGGGCATGGCCGGCCGGCGCGCTCCAGTGAGCGATGCAGCGTCGGTGACGACGCTCCTGCATCACTGGCGTGCCGGCGACAAGGCGGCTCTCGAGGCGCTCACGCCGCTCATTTACGACGACCTGTGGCGGATCGCGGCGCGGCAGCTCCGCTCCGAGCGCAGCGGCCATACGCTGCAGGCGACCGCGCTCGTGCACGAAGCTTTTGCGCGACTGGCGGATGCGGAGGTCGCGTGGCAGGACCGCGCCCACTTCTTCGCGATCGCCGCCCGGCTGATGCGCCGCATACTCACCGACTACGGGCGCGCCCGGCAGCGCGACAAGCGCGGCGGGGGCATGCGGCCGATCACCTTGAGCGAGGACAGCGGGACGCCCTGCGAAACGGAGCGGCTGCTCGAGCTCGACGCCGCGCTCGACAAGCTGGCGCGCGTCGACGAGCGGAAAAGCGACATCCTCGTGCTGCACTTCTTCGGAGGCATGACTTACGACGAGATGGCCGAGGCGCTCGGCATCTCGGCGGCGACGGTGGACCGTGACCTGCGGCTCGCGAAAGCCTGGCTCGCCAATGAGCTCTCGGACCCTTGAGCTCACGCCCGAGCGGTGGCGCCGGGTGGACGAGCTGTTCGCGGAGGCGCTCTCGCGGCGGCCCGGCGAGCGCGACGCGTTTCTCGAGCAGGCCTGTAACGACGACCCTGAGCTGCTGCGTTACATCGCCTCGCTGCTGCGCGCCGATCCTGCCGTGGAGTCCACCGTCGAAGACGCCATCTCGCGCACGGTCAAGTCCGCCTTCGGCGACGAATCCCGGCCGCAGGACGGCATCGCGGGAACGCGCGTGGGCGCCTACCGGATCGAGCGCCTGCTCGGCTACGGCGGCATGGGCGTCGTCTATCTCGCCAGCCGCGACGACCGCCAGTTCGAGCGCCAGGTGGCGATCAAGTTCGGCAAGCGCCGGCTGCTCGATCCGCTGACGGAAGCACGCCTGCGCAGCGAACGCCAGATCCTCGCCAACCTCGACCACCCGCACGTAGCGCGGCTGCTCGACGGCGGCACGACGCAAGAAGGCGTGCCGTACCTCGTCATGGAGTACATCGACGGGATCCGGATCGACGAGTACTGCGACGCCGCCCGGCTGTCCATCCGGGAGCGGCTGGAGCTGTTCCGCCTGATCTGCGACGCCGTCCACTACGCGCACATGAGCCTGGTCATCCACCGGGACATCAAGCCGTCGAACATCCTGGTGACCGCGAGGGGCGAGCCCAAGCTGCTGGATTTCGGCATCGCGAAGCTCATCGGTCCGCAAGGCGCCGCCGGCGACGGGCTGACCCGCACCGGCGCGGCGATGCTGACGCCGGAGAACGCCTCGCCCGAGCAGCTCCTGGGACGGCCCGTCACCACCGCGACGGACATCTATGCGCTCGGCCTCCTGCTGCACCAGGTCCTCACCGGGCTCCCGGTGTACGAGCTGGACGGATTGTCGCCGGCCGAGCTCGCGCGGATCACCTGCCAGGTCCCGGCCGCGAAGCCGAGCGACCGGCTCGCCGCCGCCTGGAAGGCCGCGCTGGCGCGCGGTGCCGGCGCGGCCGAAGAGCTCAGATCGGCGGCGCGCAATCGCGGGCTGCCGGTCGAGACGCTGGTCAAACGGCTCAAGGGCGATCTCGACACGATCGTGCTCAAGGCGCTGCACAGGGAGCCGGAACGCCGCTACGTGTCGGCGGCCAAGCTGTCGGACGACATCGAGGCCTGGCTGCAATCGCTGCCGATCTCCGCGCAACCCGATTCCTGGGCGTATCGCACCGGCAAGTTCCTGCACCGGCACAAGCTCGGCGTCGCGACCTCGAGCGCATTCCTGGCCGTCCTGTGCACGCTGCTGGTCGCGCTGTTCGTGCAGAACGACCGCATCCTGCTGGAGCGCGATCACGCACGGGAAATCGCGAAGTTCCTCGAGGACATCTTCACGTCTCCCGATCCGGCCAACACCCGCGGGCTCGACATCACCGCAAAGGAGATCCTGGCGAGGGGCGCAGAGCGCATCACGACCGAGCTCGCGGACCGGCCCGAGATCCAGTCGTCTCTCATGGAGACGATCGGCCGCGTGTACCTCAACCTCGGCGAGTACACGCCGTCGATCGACATGCTCGAGAGGTCCCTCGAGCTGCGCATCCAGGCGCTGGGCGAAGATCATCCCTCCGTCGCGCAGGCGAAGAACGACCTCGCGAAAGCCCTGATCCGTAAGGCAGGGTACGCGCGCGCGCGTACCCTGCTCGAGCAATCGCTGGAGCAGAACCGGCGCGAGCAGGGCGGGGCGTCGCAGCAGGTGGCCGAGAACCTGTACAACCTGGCGGAGCTGCATCTCGCCATGGGCGAGCTCGACAGCGCCGAACGCTACGCGACGGAGAGCATCGACATCTATACGCCGCTCGCAGCGGAACACGGCATCGAGCTCGCGGAAGCCAAGAATACGCTCGCGAGAATCCTGCAGGTGCGGGGCGATCTCGACCGCACGGAGAAGCTGCTGCGCGAGGCCATCGCCATCGTGGAGAGCAGGGCCGGCAGCGATCACCCGCTGATGGCCTACTATCTGCAGAACCTCGGCGTGCTCTTGAAGTCGAAGGGCGACCTGGACGCGGCCGAGCAGACACTGAACGAAGCGATCGACGCGGCCCGGCACATCCTCGGCGAAAAGCACGATCTCGTGGCGACGACGCTCGCCATCCAGGGCTCCCTCATGCACAGTCGCGGCGAATACGCCGCCGCGGAGCAGGCGTACCGCGAGGCGCTCGCGCTCGACATCGAGGCGCGGGGGAGGTCACACCCGTTTGTCGGCTACGACATGACCAGCCTCGCCATGCTGTTGCACGACAAGGGCGATCTCGCCGGCGCCGAGGCGATGCTGACCGGCGCGCTCGGGATCTATGCCCAGGCGCTGGACGAGAATCACCAGTACGTGGCGTCGGCGCTGACGGAGCTCGGCGCCGTGCTCACGAGCGCGGGACGTGCCGACGAGGCGATCGCGCCCCTCGAGCGTGCGCTTAAGATCCGGCGCCTGGACTACGCCGACGACAACGTGCTCGTCGCCGCCACGCTGTCCGAATACGGCAACGCGCTGCTGACCCTCGGTGAGACGGAGCGGGCCCGCCCGCTGCTCGAGCAGAGCGCCCGCGTCCTTTTGCAGTACGACGACCGCCGGGCGCAGCGCGCTCGCGCGATGATGGCGCGCCTCGAGGCGACGCCATCCGCCCTCCCGGCCCGGTAGCCGGCGCCCGCCACCGCCTCCTACCTAAAAACGGAACTTCACACCGACGCCGAAGCTGTACTGGTCTGCGTCCGTGTTCTCGCTCTCGTCGAAGCTCAGCCATCCGTAGCGCGCATCGAGCTCGATCCTTTCACGCACGAACCAGCTCGCGAACAGTCCGTAGCTCGTCGATGCATCGCTTGCGTCCCGCAGCGCTCCATCGACGTCGATGCCGAATGCGAGCAGTCGTGACGGATACAGCGAAACGCGCGCACTGTAAGAGCCGTCCGAAGGACCCCGGGGCGTCGTCGCCAGGACGATATCCGTACCGTACTGCCAGCTTCCTCCCACGCTGCCGATGTGCGAGAAGCCCAAGGCCGCTTCCGTGGACGTCGAGTCTCCTCCGATGAACGCTCCCTGCGCATCCGAATCGCTACGCAGCAGGGTGAGATCGAGCGTGGTTTGTGCGCCAAGGTACTTGCCGAACCCCAGGCTGTACCCGTCCGCGCTGGTTTTCGATCCGGCGAGCTCGAGCTCCGCTCTCGATAATCCACCGAGGCCATACCAGCCGCTTTCCCGCCAGACCCAGCGCAGACTGGCAGAAAACGCGTTCGTGGTCTGGCCGCTCCTGGTCACACCCGGAGCAACGACCGTCCCGTCGCCGGTCACCGTGAAAACACTGTCGCCGTCACCGCGGCTGTAGCTCAACGAAAGGCCGGACGCACGGTCGATAAAGGCCGCCCGGCTCAGCGGGCCCGCGGGCGTGCCCACCGCATGGAAGTACCAGGTCCCCGTGATTCCGAGCTCGTCGTTGTCGGTCTCGGACGAGATGCCCAGGTTCAGAAAAGGACTCTCGAAAGTCGCTTCGGTCGAGGCACGATCGGCGTCGTAAGCGACGTCGATCTCGTATTGATAGCTGTCCGCGTGCGCCGCTGCCGGTACCGCGAGCCACGCTGCGAGCCCCGAGACTGCCAGGCAGATTTTCGTCATTGCTGCGCTCCCCACCAAGTGCTGCTTTGGTATGTGGGCAAGCAGTACCAGAGGAAGCGCGGGTTGTAAACCGACCTTCCTGCAAACCAGGGGATATGCAAAACCGATCTGTCGCGAGAACCGCCGGCGTGAATAATGGCGGTTCTCGACGTTCCCGGCAGATGCACATGCGCCCGGCTCGCCTTCTCGTCATCGGCCTCTCGCTTGCACTTTCGGCCGCAGCGGCGGATGACGGCGCCGCGCAGGCGCCGCAGGAGCCGCCGGCGCAAGCCCCCGTCGCGGAACGGGGCGGGCAGCAGGATTTCGATTTTTCCTTCGGTACCTGGCGCACCGAGGTCCGTGTGCGGCCGCCGCTGAGCGGCTCGGACTGGAGTGAGTACGTCGGCACGTCCCTGGTGCGTCCGATCTGGGACGGTCGCGCCAACCTCGTGGAGCTCGATGTGGCCGGATTGGCCGGACGCATCGTCGGCCTGAGCCTGCGCCTTTACGAGCCGGAGAACCGCCGCTGGAGCCTGCATTACGCCAACAGCCGCACCGGCGAGCTGACCCCGCCGGTAACGGGCTCGTTCACGAACGGTGTCGGCGAGTTCACGAGCACCGAGACGCTCGAAGGTCGCGAGGTCCTGGTGAAGTTCGTGATCTCGCCGGCGGCGCCGGGGCAGTGGCGCTACGTGCAGTCGTATTCGGCGGATGGCGGCAAGAGCTGGGAGCCGAACTGGATCGCGACCGACACGCTCCTCGGCCGGACGGCCGACTGAAAGCCCCGAGCCGCGCGCCGCTCAGTATTTTCCGGCGTTGCGGTCCTGCCCCGGTCCGGGCGATGGTTACCCACCGGTTCGCACACGAGCCCCCGTATGCTGCGGCCAACGACCGCTCGCTGGATCCTGCTCGCGATCGGCGGGCTCGTGATCGCGGGCCTGTTGCTGGTGCCGATGTGGCTCGGACCGCGGCTGCCCGGCTATCGCGTCGCGGCGCGGCCGCTCGTGCAGACCGTGGTGGCCACGGGGCGCGTCATCAGCGTGTCGCGCTCGCAGGTCGGGAGCGAAATCACCGGCGTCGTGCTCGAGCGCCGCGTGCAGGAGGGGGATCGCGTCGCACCCGGTGACGTGCTTGCCGTGCTGCGCGCGGACGATCTCGCCGCGCAGGTGCGCGAGGCGGAGGCGGCGCTCGACAATCTCGTGCGATCGACCAGGCCGCAGGCCGATGAGGCCCTGCGCGAGGCGGACGCGCGTCTCGCCCAGGCGGAGCGCGAGACCGCACGCCGGCGCGACTTGTTCGAGCGCGGGCTGATCGCCCGGGAAGCGCTCGAGCAGGCTGAGGAAAACGCGACGGTCGCCCGCGCGGCCACCGAGTCGGCCCGCCTGCGTGCCATGGCCGCCGCGGCCGGCGGTCCCGAGGAGAGCGTCCTGCGCGAACGCCTCGCGGCGGCGCGCGCGGCGCTCGCGAAGACCGTGGTCCGCTCCGAGGTGGCGGGCACCGTGCTCACCCGCAATGCGGAGCCGGGCGACCTGGTGCAGCCGGGCACGGTGCTGTTCACGATCGCGCGCAGCGGCGACACGGAGCTCCTCGTGCCTTTCGACGAGGAAAACCTCGCGCGGCTGCGTACCGGTCAGCGGGCAACGGGCATCACCGATGCCTTCCCGGACCGGCCTTTTTCCGCCGGGATCACGCTCATCGCGCCGCGCATCGACCCGCAGCGCGGCACCGTGGACGTCCGTCTCCGGGTGGATCCGGTGCCGGACTTCCTGCGGCAGGACATGACGGTATCGGTGAGCGTCGAGACCGGCCGCCGCGAGCGGGCGCTGGTGGTGCCGAACGACGCGCTGCTCGATCCGGTCGCGGATCGAGGCTACGTATTGGCGGTCCGGGACGGACGCGTGCGGCGCGTCGCGGTGCGTCTCGGGCTGCGCGGCCTCACGCTCACCGAGGTGGTGTCAGGACTGGACGCGGGCGACAGGGTGCTGCTGCTCCGCTCGGCCCGCGACGTGGCCGAGGGTGATCGCGTGCGGCTGGTCGAGGAAGCGACACCGTTCAGGGATTCCGCAGCACCGGTGTACGGCGGCATGCCGGATCCCGACGGCGGGGCAAGGTGATGTGGATCGAGTGGACCATCGCCATGCGCCTGCTGCGCCAGGGCCGCATCCAGAGCACGCTGATCCTCATCGGGATCGGTGTCGGCGTCGCCGTCATCGTGTTCATCACCGCGCTGATCACCGGTTTGCAGGCGAACGTCATCGCGCGCACCCTCGGCACGCAGGCGCACGTGCGCGTGGAGGCGCCGGAAGAACGCAACCGGGTCGCGCCTGCCGCGGCCGGCGTCGTGCAACTCGTGCTCGAAGATCCGCGGGCGCAGCGCCTGCGCTCCATCAACGACTGGCAGGAGGTGCTGGCCGCGCTCGACGGTTTTCCCGGCGTCGTCGCCGCGTCGCCGGTGGTCTCGGGCCCGGCGTTCGCGCGGCGCGGCGAGGCGCGCGAGTCGGTGGCCCTGATCGGCATCGACGTCACTCGCTACCGGCGGATCGTCGCGGTCGACGAGGACATCGTCGCGGGGGAGTTCCGGGCAGGCTCCAGGGATGCGGTCATCGGCCGCGCGCTCGCCGAAAAACTCGGCGTGAGCGTGGGCGACAAGGTGCGTTTCGACGCCGGTCCGGGCGGCGAAGCCGTCCTCGACGTCGTCGGCATCTTCGAGCTCGGGGTGCGTGAGCTCGACGAACGCTACGCCTATCTCGGGCTGAAACAGGCGCAGTCGCTGCTCGGGCTGCCGGGCGGGGTCACCGTGATCGACCTCAAGGTACAGGACATTTTCGCCGCGGACGAAATAGCGCGGCGCATCGCGCGGCGCCTGAGCCTGAAGGCGGAGAGCTGGATGCAGACCAACGCCGAGCTCCTGAACGCGCTCAGCGCCCAGAGCCTCTCCACCGGGATGATCAGCTTCTTCGTTGCCGTGTCGGTCGCCTTCGGCATTGCGAGCGTGCTGTCCGTGAGCGTCGTGCAGCACACGCGCGAGATCGGCATCCTGCGCGCGATGGGCACGACGCGCATCAAGGTGCTGCGCGTGTTCCTGTTCCAGGGCGGCGTGTTCGGGTTCGTGGGATCGGCGGCGGGGAGCGTTCTCGGCTACGCGCTCGTATGGGCCTTCAACACCTTCGGCCCGGGGCTCTTCGAAGTGCCGGTCTCGCCCGCCCTCGTGCTCGCGGCCGTGCTGGTGGCGACCGCGACGGGCGTGCTCTCGGCCGCCGTGCCCGCGCGGCGCGCGGCCCGGCTCGATCCGGTCGCGGCCATCCGCCATGTCTGAGCGCGACGGGGAGACGGTCCTCGAGCTCGTGGGGCTGCGCAAGTCGTACAACGTCGGCCGGCCGACGCAGACGGAGGTGCTGCACGGCGTCGATCTCGCGCTGCGACGGGACGATTTCGCCGCGCTGGTCGGGCCATCCGGCTCCGGCAAGAGCACCCTCCTGAACCTCATCGGGCTCCTCGATCGGCCGACCGGCGGCGAGCTGTACCTGCTGGGGCGGGCGACCGGCACGCTCGACGACGCGGCGCGAACGGCGCTGCGCGCCGGCGCGATCGGCTTCGTGTTCCAGTTCCATTACCTGATCGAGGCCTTCAGCGCGCTCGAGAACGTGCTGATGCCGTGGATGGTGACGCACGGCCGGCCGGATCGCGAGGCGATCGACGCGGCGCGCGACCTGTTGGATGCGGTGGGGCTCGCCGACTTCGCCGGAAAAAAGCCCGGTGAGCTCTCCGGCGGTCAGCAGCAACGCGTGGCGGTCGCGCGCGCGCTCGTCACGCGGCCGGCGTTGCTGCTCGCGGACGAGCCCACCGGAAACCTCGACACGTTGAGCTCGGCCGGCGTGTTCGAGCTGTTCCGGCATTTCAACGCCGAGCTCGGCTGCGCCGTGCTGCTGGTGACGCACGACCCGCGCCTCGCCGAAACCTGCGACCGCCAGATCGAGCTGGTCGACGGGCGCATCGTCTCCGATGTGGCCCTCAGGTAGGCAAGCGTGCCTCACATCTGCCGGAACAGATGCAGATAGTTGCGGCTCACGGGCAGCACGTCGTCACGGTTCCTGAGGTGGATTTCCGCCGTTTCGTTCGCTCCGCGCGTGACATGGTCAACGGATCTCAGGTTGACGACGATCGAACGATGAACCTGAACGAACTGCGACGCGTTCAGTCTCGAGCCGACCTCCTTGAGCGGCATCCGGATCACGGCCTCGCGCGGCCGCCGGTCATCGTCCCGCCAGGCGACCAGCGTGTACTTCTGGTCGGAACGCAGGAAATCGATTGCCTCCACCGGAATGAGGTGCACTGTCTTGCCGGTCGATGCGCGCAACCACCGCAGCGAGCCCTCGGCAGCCCTGTGCCGCAAGCCGGCAGCGAGTTGCTGCAGCAACGCCTCGGTGTTCAAAGCCGGCTCCGCGGCGCGGAGCCGTTCCTGCAAGCGCGCGACCGTCTCGGCGAGCCGCGCTGGTTCCACCGGCTTCACCAGGTAATCGAGCACTCCCTGGGAAAACGCCTGTACGGCGTAGTGATCGTAGGCGGTGACGAACACGATGTGCGCGCGACGCCCGATGTGGCTCGCGGCCTCGACCCCGGTCTGCCCCGGCATCTGCACGTCCAGGAAGCAGATTTCCGGCGCGTGAGATTCGAACAGCAGGATGGCCTCACGGCCGTTGCGCGCCCGGGCGACGACTTCGAGCTCCGGCCATGCTTTCGCGAGCAGGCGCTCGAGCGCATCGCGCAGCAACGGCTCGTCGTCCGCGATCAGGGCCGTGGGCCGATGCACCGTCACTGCGAATTCCGCCGCGCCGGCATGTCGAGCTCGGCGCAGACGCCGTGCGGTTCGATCTCGGTCAGTTGCAGTCGCGCATCGCCGTCGAATGCCAGTCGCAACCGCTCGCGCAGGTTCGTGAGCCCCGTACCCAGGCCGTCGCCGGGCGTTGCGAGCCCAAGGCCGGTGTCGGTCACGCGCACGAGGCAGCGATCGTCGTGCAGGCGGATCTCGATGTCGATACGCCCGCCTTCTTCGTTCGGGTCGATGCCGTGGCGAACGGCGTTCTCGACCAGCGTCAGCAGCGTCATCGGCGGGCAGTGCAGGGCGTTCGCCGCCGGATCCACGTCAATCGCGAAATCCAGGCGATCCGGCATGCGCATGCGCATCAGCTCGAGATAAGCGCGCACGAGCTCGAGCTCCTGGCCGAGCGTCGTCGCCGGCTCATGCATGCGCGGCACCGCGGCGCGCAGGTAGGCCACGAGGCTCGCGAGCACTCGCGAGGCCTGGGGCGAGCCCGCGTCGACCAGCGCTTGCACGTTCGCCAGCGTATTGAACAGGAAATGCGGCTCGACCTGCGCCTGCAGCAGCCGTAATCGCGCGTCGAGCGCGTCACGCTCGAACCGGCTTCGCTCGAGCTCGAACCTGAGCGCCTGGTCGCGAGCGAAAACGTCGCGTTGCCGCAGCATCGCGCCGAACGCGATCCAGGGGCCGAACAGCAAGCCTTCCACGAGCAGCGCGATGAGCGCCGTCACCTGCGGTCGCTCATGGGCGACTTCCAGGTCGACGGCCATCGAGATCAGGTGCGCGAGCAGCACGCCGGCGGGCACGGCGATGACGACGCCGACCAGTTGCAGGATCCAGCGCGGCAGCCAGTCCGGCAGCCGGGCGGGGTAGCGCTCGAGCAGCCCGAAGCCGAGCAGCGCGACCAGGCCCGCGACCACGGCATGACCGATCGTCACGTACCCCGGAGGCGCCGTGCCGGGGAGGCCGTTCAGCGTGCCGAACAGGAGCGACACGCCGAGCGCGAGCAGCACACGCCGCCGGCCGAGCAGCGCGGCCCCGCGTGGCTTGACCGATGCAGCCATGACCGCCATCACGCCAATATAGACGAACGGTGCTTCCCGGGTGCGCGATTTGCCGCGCCCGAACCTCGGCGGAAGACCGTCTGTCCGCCGTCATCGTCTTTCGGTCGGCGGAATCCGCCATAGGTCGCAAAGCGCTGGCACGCGAACCGCGTGCAACCGGATAGTCGCGGCCGTGCATTGAGAGGAGCTTCCGATGATCGCTCTGCGTTATCGAATCCTGGGCATCGCCGCCGCACTGGTGGCCGTCTCGGTGGCGGCCGGTGCGTTTACCTTGAGCCACAACTCACCGTGCGGCGACGCCGAATCCCCGCCCGGCGCCGGGGAGCGGATGCAGGCCGTCGTGTATCGCTGCTACGGCCCTGCGTCGGTCCTCGAAGTCACTCAGGTCGAAAAACCCGAACCGGCCGACAACGAAGTTCTCGTGAAGGTTCGTGCCGCCGCCATCAATCCGGTCGACTGGTACATGATGACCGGCAGGCCGTACATCATGCGCCTGGCGGGAGGGCTCGGCACGCCGGGTTTCGCGCGCTTCGGCGTGGATTACGCCGGTGTGGTCGTGGCCGTCGGAGAGAACGTCACGCGCTTCAAGCCCGGCGACGAAGTCTTCGGCGCCCGGTCGGGCGCGCTGGCGGAATACGTCACCGCCGACGCGGAGCGTACGCTCGCGCTCAAACCGCCGAACATCGGCTTCGAGCAGGCCGCCGCCATACCGGTGGCCGCCATCACCGCGTTGCAGGGACTGCGGGACCAGGGACGCATCCAGCCCGGCGACAAGGTGCTGATCAACGGGGCGTCGGGCGGGGTCGGCACGTTCGCCGTGCAGATCGCCAAGGCCTTCGGCGCGGAAGTGACCGGCGTGTGCAGCACCAGGAACGTCGAGCTCGTCCGCTCGCTCGGCGCCGACCGCGTCATCGATTACACGCAGCAGAGCATCATTGATCTGCCGGAGCGGTACGACCTGATTCTCGACAACGCCGGCAATCACTCGCCTTTCGAGACGCGACGGGTGCTCGCGGCGAATGGAACCCTCGTCATCGTCGGCGGGCCGAAAGACAATCCGTGGATCGGCCCGCTGTCCCGCCCGCTCCAGGCCATGTTCCTGCAGCCGTTCGTGCGGCAAGAGCTCGTCTTCTTCATCGCGGATCTGAACCGGGACGACATCGAGACCCTCGGCGAGCTCGTGCGCACTGGCAAGGTGACCCCGGTGATCGACCGCGTGTACCCGCTCCCGGAAGTCGCGCAGGCGGTCGACTACCTGGCCACCGGGCACGCCCGCGCCAAGATCGTCGTCACCCTGGACTGAACGGAGCGCCCTCGACGAGTTTGCCCAACGACTTCAGTCCCTTTCGCAATGTCTGAGTGTCCTC
>DASVDF010000131.1:0-26536 GCA_036381215.1 Woeseiaceae bacterium
CCGGAAGTGCAGAGCTACGTCATCGCCGCTTTCGCGCACTGGGTGCGCGCTTACGGCGTGGACGGCTTCCGCGTCGACGCGAGCTGGGCCGTGCGCCGGCGCGCGCCGGAATTCTGGCCGCGCTGGCGCGCGGAGCTGAAGCGCATCGACCCCGACCTGTTCCTGCTGGCGGAGGCGTCCGCGCGCGATGCGTATTACGTGGAGCACGGCTTCGATGCGGCATACGACTGGACGGATGCGCTCGGCGAATGGGCGTGGAGCGATGCTTTCGACGGGCCGCAGCCGGATCTTGCCGCGTTGCGCGCCGCGCTCACGAACGGGGGCGCCGGCTTCCCGCCGGACACGCTGATCTTCCGTTTCATCAACAACAACGATACCGGGCCGCGGTTCATCACCCGGCACGGCGTCGCCGCCACGCGGGTCGCGGCGGCGCTGCTCTTCACCGTGCCGGGGATCCCGCTCATCTATAACGGCGACGAGGTCGGCGCAGAGTTCGAGCCCTACGACGAAGGCCCGCCCATCGCCTGGCGCGATCCGCACGGGCTGATCCCTCATTACCGGCGGCTGGCGGAGCTGCGCCGGAGCTTGCCCGCTCTGGCGGATCGGACACTCGAGCTCGTCGCCACGGACCAGGACGATGTCGTGCTCGCGTACCTGCGGCCGGGGGGTTCAGTGGATGCAGCGCTGCTTGTAGTGCTGAACTTCGCGCGCGAGCCGCGGCGCGTGCGCTTCCGGAATTCTGAAGCTGTCGCAGCCGTTCTCGACGAGCGCGGCGCGACCGACCTGCTGACGGGCAGAGAGGTGCGGCTTGCGGTGAACGACCAAGCGCTCGAGGTGGGCGCAACGAGCGCATTGATTCTCCACGCGCGCTGAGCGGCCGCGTGCAGACGCACACCCGTTACGGATGATCCGAAAGGCGACATCCTGTCGCCCGAATGGCAGCTCCTGGGAGCGCGCGAGTCCCTCGAGCGGCGGCGCAGCACGGTCCGGTTGGGCGCAGCACATGCTGCAACCCGCGTCGCCGCGAGGGCGCCGTCGATGATATAAGGGACGACGAAAAGCACACTGCACAGGAGCTGTTACTGTGACTGCAAGCCGCCTTCTGCCCTCCATTCCTTTCGCGCTCGGCCTCCTGCTCGCGGGCTCCATGGCCACGGCGGCCGATGCGCCCATCGTCCATCCCGGCGCGCCCGGTGAGGCGGCCGAGACGCTCAGTGCGGAGCAGGCGATCGAGATCGCGAACACCGGCTATTCACCCGCCGATGTCAGCTTCATGCACGACATGATTCCGCACCACAACCAGGCGGTGCAGATGGCCGCACTGGTCGCCGATCGCACGAACCGGCCGGAGCTGATCGACGTCGCCGGGCGCATCGACGCATCGCAAAGCGACGAGATCGCCTTCATGCAGCAGTGGTTGCGCACGCGCGGCCAGCAGGTGCCGGATCCCGCCGCGCACGGCGCCATGCACACGACCCACAAGATGGCCGGCATGGCGACGCCCGAGCAGATGGCGGAGCTGGCGCGCGCAAAGGGCGCCGACTTCGACCGGCTGTTCCTGAAGCTCATGATCGCCCACCACGAGGGCGCGATCCGCATGGTCGAGGACCTGCTCGAGCAGCCGGGCTCGGCCTACGACCCCGTGCTGCTCCAGTTCACCACCGACGTGACCAACGGCCAGACGGCCGAGATCGAGCGCATGAATGCGCTGCTCATCGGGCTTTCCGCCGATCCGCGCGCCACTCTCGCGGCCGGGCTCGAGGACGCCGGCCAGGCGATCGAAAATCTCGAGCTGCTGACGACCCTGCCGAGGCCGCCCGGCTTCTTCGATCCGCACAACCCGGTGGAGCTCCCTTCCAACCTGCTCCAGGCCAGCACACAGTCGAAGGCGCAGGCCGAGGACGCCGAGGAAGCGGATCCGAAGAAGGACGAAGAGGATGCGCGCGCGCCGCTGCTGAGCTTCTCCAACACCGACATGGCGTTCTCCGGCGACGTGCTGGTGGCCGGCAGCTATCACGGCTTCAACGTCTATCGCCTGCAGGAGGACGGCACGCCCGAGCTCGTGAGCTCGGTCGTCTGCCCGGGCGGGCAGGGCGACGTGTCCATCGTCGGCCATCTCCTGTTCATGTCCGTGGAGGAGACGCGCGGCCGTCTCGATTGCGGCCTCGAGGGTGTTACGGAGGACGTAAGCGCGGAGCGCTTCCGCGGGCTGCGCATCTTCGACATCAGCGATCTCACCCGGCCGGTGCAGGTTGGCGCCGTGCAGACCTGTCGCGGCTCGCACACTCACTCGGTCGTTTCGGGGCCGAATGAACACGGCAACATCATCGTCTATGTGTCCGGCACATCGACGGTGCGTGACGAGGAAGAGCTTGCCGGCTGCATCGGCGACATCCCGGGCGACGAGCGCACCGCGCTGTTTCGCATCGACGTGATCGAGGTGCCGGTGGACGACCCGGGCAGCGCGCGCATCGTCGACAGCCCCGCCGTGTTCGCCGATCCCGAAAAGGGCATCATGGCCGGCCTGTGGCGCGGCGGCGATCACGGCGAGGACACGCAGGAGACCAGCCGTACCGACCAGTGCCACGACATCACGGTCTTCCCCGAGCTCGGCATCGCGGCCGGCGCGTGCTCCGGCAACGGCATTCTTTTCGACATCTCGGACCCGCTGCACCCCGAACGCATCGACGTGGTGGTGGACAAGGGCTTCGCCTACTGGCATTCGGCGACCTTCAACAACGACGGCACGAAGGTGCTGTTCACCGACGAGTGGGGCGGCGGCAGCCGCCCGCGCTGCCGCGCGTACGATCCCCTCGACTGGGGCGCGGACGCGATCTACGAGATCGTCGACGGCCGGCTCGAGTTCCGCAGCCATTACAAGATGCCCGCGCCGCAGGTGGAGCAGGAGAACTGCGTCGCGCACAACGGCTCGATCGTGCCGGTGCCGGGCCGCGACATCATGGTGCAGGCCTGGTACCAGGGCGGCATCTCGGTCGTTGATTTCACGGATTCGGCGCACCCGGTCGAGATCGCGTATTTCGATCGCGGTCCGATCAATGCCGACGACCTGGTGTTCGGCGGTTACTGGTCGGCGTACTGGTACCAGGGACGGATCTACGGCACGGAGACGATGCGCGGTCTCGACGTGTTCGGGCTCGTTCCCAGCGAGTATCTGAGTGCCGACGAGATCGCCGCGGCCGCGCTGGCCGAATACCCGGGCGAACGGTTCAATCCGCAGCAGCAGCTCCGCGTCACCTGGCCCGCCGAGCCGGTCGTGGCGCGCGCGTACGTCGACCAGCTCAATCGCAGCGAGGCGCTGCCGGAAGCCGTGGCGGCGGAACTGCGCGCGGTGCTGGATCGCGCGGACGCTCGCCTCGCCGA
Organism: Woeseiaceae bacterium; assembly: GCA_036381215.1. GTDB lineage: Bacteria > Pseudomonadota > Gammaproteobacteria > Steroidobacterales > Woeseiaceae > IDS-8. The sequence goes on from DASVDF010000131.1 coordinate 3,382, forward strand.
CAGCCGGCGCGACCGTGACGTCGCGAAGCGGCTCGACAAGCTGGCCGAAGACGTCGCCGCGATCACGGGCAACGAGGTCACCGCGACGCGGAGCGCCGCGCTTGCGGAGACCCTGAGCGGCATTGCGGAGCGCCTCCGCGACGGCGGCCGGCTCCGCGGCGGGGCGTGAGCTCCGCCGCGGCCGCTGCGCGAGGCGGCTGCGCCCGATGAAGCACAGCTTCTCGTTCGACAAGGCGTACTACGACTGCTTCTACGGCGAGCGCCGGCCGCGCCGCGAGGACGAGAAGGAGACGGCGCTGCTCGGCGATTTCGTCTGCGCGTACCTGCGCTATCTCGGCCAGCCGGTGCGCACGGTGCTCGACATCGGCTGCGGCATGGGCCTGTGGCGCGCCGTCATCGCGAAGCACTTCCCGCACGCGCGCTACCGCGGCGTGGAGTTCAGCCGCTATCTCTGCAGCAAGCACGGCTGGACGCACGGTTCCGTCGTGGATTTCCAGGCACGCTCGCCGTTCGATCTCGTGATCTGCAACGACACGCTGCAATACCTGTCCTCTGCGGATGCGGCGGCGGCGATCGACAACCTCGCGCGCCTGTCCCGGTCCGCGCTGCTGTTCGGCGTACTCACCCGGGAAGACTGGGAGGAGAACTGCGACCCGGCGCGCACCGACGGCGACGTGTACCTGCGCAGCGGCGCCTGGTACCGCCGCCGCCTGGGCCGGCACTTCACCAACCTCGGCGGCGGCCTGTTCCTGCGCCACGATGCGCCGGCCGTGATCTGGGAGCTCGAAAAGCTGCGCTGATCCCCGTTTGGCTCAGCGCGACGGACCCGTTGTACCTGGAGCCCGTTGCGGAGCGAAAGCGCGGCGGTCGGCATCCAGGCCGCTCATCATCTCGGCGAGCAGCGCCCGAATTCGCGCGTCGCCGCGCACGGCGGCAAACAACGGGCTGGTGCGAACCTGCGCCGGACGTCGCCACCCGGATTGCCGCGCTGCCTCGAGATACTCGAGCGCGCGATCCGCATCGTTGCGCAGGCTCGCAATGGCCGCGCGGTAGTAGGCCACGATGCCGGGAAAGCCGGTTTCCCTCGCGAAGGTCGTGAGATGCTGCTCCGCTTGCCCGATGGCGGCATCGGCGGCCTGCCGAGCGCCGGCGAGCTGTCGGGCGCGCGCGAGGAACAGGGCGGGCCAGTAGCCGGAAATCATGTCCCAATGACTGTTCAGACGTTCCGGGTTGCGGGCGGCGATCGATTCGTACTCGCGAACGGCGGCCACCGCATTGCCGTTCAGCAGCGCCGAGAACGCGCGATACGGCGCGAGATCCGTTCGCTGCGGAAAATCCAGGCTGTACGCCTGAATCAACTTTGCGATGCCCGCATAGTCAGCCTGGTACTGATGCCACGCGAGCAGGCCGTCGAGCTGCGACACCGGATCGGTGGCGCGGGCGATGCCGGCCTCAAGCCATTCCAGGCTGCGCTGGTAATCGCCGAGCTCGAGCAAAACGCGCCCGAGCTCGGTATACGCGTGGCTCTGGCGGATTCCTTCCTCGATCCCGGATCGGTACCACCTGGCCGATTCGGTGTGGCGGCCTTGGAGCCAATTCAGATTCGCCATGCCCCAGAACGCATTCTGGTAATTCGGGTCGATCTCGAGCGCGCGCCGCATCAGCCGCCCCGCTTCATCGTAGTCGCCCAGGTGGGCGAGCAGCGTGGCGTGCATCGTGATCGTGTGGGCGTTGATCGGATCGTTGCGCAGTGCGCGCGTCGTCAATGCGAGCGCTTCGCGGTTGCGGCCCAGTGAGCGCAGCGTCCAGGCCTGCATGGTGATCGCGCCGGTGAGGTTTGGGTCGAGACTCACCTCGATCCGGAACGCCTCGAGCGCGTCCGTCAGCCGGTTCTCGTAAAACGCGAGCAGTCCGCGCGCATGCCAGGCGGCGGCGCAGTTCTGATCCAGCTCCAGCGCCTTCGCCGCGAGTCCCTCAACCTCGTTGCGCACCGCCGCAATCGGCAGCTCGGCATACTGGCTCGTCAGCGCCAGCGTCTCCGCGAGACCGGCGTAGGCGCGTGCAAATCCGGGATCGAGGTCGATGGCGCGGCGAAACTCACGGGCGGAGAGCTCCAGATTCTCCGCCGTACCGTTGCGCTGCAGGTGCTTGCCGAGCAGGTAGGCTGCCAGGGCTTCGGGTGTGGTCTGCGCCGGGGCCCTGCGCAGTCCTTCAACGAGCCCGGAAAGGCGCGGCTCCAGCGCCGCTCCCACTTCGAGCGCGACATTTTCCTGGATGGCGAACAGGTCGGAAAAGGGACGCTCGTAAACCCGGCTGAACAGGCGAAAGCCGGTTTGCACGTCGACGAGCTGTGCGCCGATGCGCACGCGATCGTCCTGCCGCCTGACGCTGCCCTCGAGCACGTAGGCCACGCCGAGGTCGCGACCGATCTCGCGGATGTCCTTGTTGGTGCCCTTGAAAGCAAACGACGAAGTGCGCGCGACGACAGCGAGCGCATCGACGGTTGCGAGCCGGTGAATCAATTCCTCCGACAGGCCGTCGCTGAAGTACTCGAGCTCGGGGTCGTCGCTCAGGTTCGCGAATGGCAGGACGGCGATGCCGTTGGCGGCGAGCCGTGGATCCGGCGGAGTTCGCGGTTTTCCGCCGCCCCCGTTCGAGCTGAGCCATGTCGCAGCGGCGAGCGCAAGCGTCAGTGCCGCGGCAAGCCAGGGAGCGGCCGAGCGGAGCCTGCGGGACCTGACCTCCGCGATCGAGACGTTCGCGGCCGCGTTGTCCGCGGCGGCCGTAGCGGGAGGCGATGGCGCGGATTCCGGGTCTGGCGACGTGCCGGCCGCTGGTGTTCCGGCGAGCGGGTCGACGTGCCCGATGAAGCGGTAACCGCGGCGCGCCAGCGTCTCGATGCAGCGCGGCGTGCGCGGGTCGTCATCGAGCGCCTGGCGCAGATCGGAAATGCAGCGCGACAGCGTTTCGTCGGAGACGACGAGTCCGGACCAGACGCGGGCCATCAGCTCTTCCCGGCTGAAGACCCTGCCGGGCTCCGCGACGAGCGCCAGCAGCACGGCCATCGGCCGCGGTCCGAGACGGCGCACGCCCGCGGGCGAGCGCACGGTCCCGTCCTCGGGGTGCACCTCGCAAGCGCCGATTCTGAATCCCTGGCTCCCGTTCCACATGTTCCGAGTGTCGTGTGCGGTGGGGTCGGATGCAACCGTCGCGGCAGCACCTGAAACTCGTATTCGGCTGAAAGCGCTGAAGTTTTCCCACGCCGAGCAGCGCGTCATGCATTTCTCAGCACTTGCTCCGGGTTTTCTCAGGACTCACGAGGCCGCGGCGCCCAGAGTGCCATGCCGTAACAGCCGACGGCGCGCACCGCTCCCGTCGCCACCAACGACAACAGGCCGGAGGGGAACCCGATGAATCCGCCCCTGATCATCGCAGTGCTCGCGGGCGCGCTCGTGCTGCTGCAAACGACGTGGCCGGGCGAGGCGGCCGCGCAAGGCACGGAGTTCAACCTTTCCTGCCGCGACGACGAGGTGCTGGTCGGGATCCGCGGCCGCCAGGGCTGGTGGATGGGCGGCATCGCCGCGCGCTGCCGCAGCGTGCGCTCGAGCGGCGAGCTCGACTCCCCGGTGCGCACGACGGACTGGCGCGGCGGCGACGGCGGGACGCAGCAGACGTTCGACTGCGGCCGCAACGAAGTCATGGTGGGTTACAGCGGCTCGCAGGGAGACAACGGCTACGTGCTCTACGTGCACGAGGTCATCTGCGCTCCCTGGGAGCCGGAAACGAAAACCGCGGGCACCCCGACGCGCACCCTGCGGGCATTCGACGAGAAGTCCGGCTCGGGACACTGGATCGCGGACTCCTGCTTCCACGGGCGGGTGGGGACGCGCCTGCGAGGCCGTGCCGGCATGTACCTCGACCGGCTCACCGACATCGGCTGCAGCTACTTTCCCGGTGCCGCGCAGCCCCAGCAGGGGCCGAATTCCTGATGCACCCAACCCCGAAGGAGAGCCGAACATGAACAACAAGCGCTCCGTCGGCATGCGAAAGCTGCTCGCCAGCCTTTGCCTGCCGCTCTTGCTGGCCGCCCCGGCGCTCGACGCACTGGCGCAGCTCTGGCCGGCGACGCCGCTCTCGACCGTGCGCCGGCTGCCGGCGGAGCCGGGCACGAATGCGTTCGCCCGTATGAATTACGAGGAGGAGGGGCACAGCCTCGTCAACTCGTACCTGCTCGCGATGGTGAGCCATTACATGTACCCGCACGCCTACGAGCCGAACACCGGCAACGACTTCGTCGTCTTCAGGAACAAGGCAAAGGAGAAGTTCGAATACTGGGGCATGCGCGACGTCGACATTCGCTCGAAAGGCAGCGTGCAGTACGCGGTGATGTCGAACGCGAACGTGATCATCCTCGCGTTCCGCGGCAGCGACGCGGTGGAGCACATGGACGGCTTCGCCGACTGGATTGCCACGGATTTCCAGGCAAAGCAGGAGAAGGTCACGACCTGGGGCAAGGTGTCCTTCACGTCGAAGAACTGGTTAGGGCAGGACGTCACCGTGCAAAAGGAGCCCGGCGTGCACACCGGTATCCGCAACGCCTACTGGACCGTCCGCAACGACGTCAATGACCTGATCACGGCACATGGCGGCAAAACGAAAAAGCTTTTCATTACCGGGCACAGCCTGGGCGCCGGGCTCGCCATTCTCGCGGCCATCGACCAGGGATACGCACGGGACCGTTCGAGCAGCCGGCGCTACGTGGCCCAGGGTGTCTACACCTACGGTGGACCGCGGGTCGGGAACGGCATCTTCAAGCGGCTGTACGACTCGAAGCAGAGCTCCGGCGGAGCCAAAGCGCTCAATACGCATCGCTACGTGAATTTCAACGACATCGTCCCGATGGTTCCGGGCGACACGCTCGCCGACGACGCGGCGTTCGTGCCGATCAGCTACTACGGCCCGGGCGAGCCGCACGACAACGTGAAATACGTGCACGTAGGCCGGACCTGCAACATCCGCCAGAACGGCACGATCGACCGGGACAGCGCCGAGTACCGTGGTATCGGCACTCCACTGAAGCATCACAGCTCGCAATACGCTTACCACATCTTCAACGCGCACATCGACGGCAGAAGTGTGGAGGGCCGCATGCCCAGGCCGCCCCGGGTGCAGTAGCCTTCGGGCGCGACCGGCAAAGCTCAGTCGCGGTCGGGGGCCCCGAGCGGGAACAGCGGACGGTATGGCCGCGCTTCGTCGACTGCGCGGGCGAAGGAGGGTCGTGCGAGCAGGCGCTGCCGGTACGCACGAACGTTCGCGAACTGCTCCGCGATCGGGTGCGTCCAGTCGGCGTAAAAGAGCGCCGGCGCCGCGGCGCAATCCGCGAGGCTGAAAGCATGGCCGGCTGCCCATTTGCGGCCGGCCATCGTTTCATCGAGCCAGCGGTACGCCGTCTCGAGCATCTGCTTCGCCTCGGCGACGCCGTACGGGTCGCGATGCTCCGCCGGGCGGATGCTGTCGAACACGATCCTGCCCTGCGGCGTCGCCACGTAGTTGTCGAAAAAGCGGTCCATGAAGCGGACCTCGAGCGCGGCGGCCGCATCGGCCGGGATCAGGCGCACCGGCCCCGGATGGCGCAGCCCGAGGTACTCGATGATGATGCTCGACTCGCGCAGCACGAGCTCGTCATCGACTAGCACCGGGAAGCGCTTGAACGGCCACAGTGCCTCAAGCTTCGCGGAATGCTCCGCATCGCCCAGGTCGATCACCCGGTACTCGAACGGCGTGCCGTTCTCGTACAGCGCGATCAGCACTTTCTGGCAATAGGACGCAAAAGGGTGTGCGTAAAGCTTCATGGATACGTTCGACTCCTCGGTTGTCGATTGCCGCAACCGTCATCGATCGAGCCGCTCCATGCCGGCCATCGATACAGCTGCATTCCCCTTCGTCGTCCGGGGAGGGGCGAAATCGACAGTCGCGGCTGCCGTCAGGTGCTCGCCGGGGACTCGCCCTGCTGGCTCGCGATCCAGTGGTCGACGCGGCGCTCGAGGATGTCGAGCGGCAGCGCGCCGCCGCCGAGCACCGTGTCGTGGAACTCGCGGATGTCGAAACGCGGGCCGAGCGCGGCCTTCGCCTTCGCGCGCAGCTCGAGGATCTTCATCATGCCGATCTTGTAGGAGGTCGCCTGTCCGGGGATGACGAGATAGCGCTGCACCTCGGAGCGGATCGCGCCTTCGGCGAGCGACGAGTTCTGCATGAAGTAATCGACGGCCTGCTCCTCGCTCCAGCCCTTCGCGTGCATCCCGGTGTCGACGACGAGGCGGATCGCGCGCCAGATCTCGGTCGAGAGACGGCCGAAATCCGCGTACGGATCCTCGTACGCGCCCATCTCTTTCGCGAGGCGCTCGGCATAGAGGCCCCAGCCTTCCGAGTACGCGTTGAAGAAGCTCTGTGTGCGGAACTCCGGCACGCTCGTGAGCTCCTGCGCGATCGAGATCTGCATGTGATGGCCGGGCAGGCCTTCGTGATACGCGACGACCTCGAGCTGGTGCTTCGGCATCATGCTCATGTCCGAAAGGTGCGCGTAGAAGATGCCGGGGCGCGAGCCGTCGGGCGTGCCGGGGAAGTAGTGCTGCGCGGCGCCGGGCTGCTCGCGGAACGGCTCGACGCGTTTCACGATGAGATCGGCTTTCGGCAGGATGCCGAAGTACTCGGGCAGGCGCTCCTCGATGAAGGCGAGGTGATCGCGTGCGGCCTGGAGGTACGCTTCGCGGCCCTCGTCCGTGTTCGGGAAGAAGAAGCGCTTGTCCTCGCGCAGGAAGGTGAAGAACTCCTGCAGCGTGCCTTCGAAGCCGACCTTCGCCTTGATTTTCTCCATCTCGCCGCGGATGCGCGCCACCTCGTCGAGCCCGTATTGATGGACCTCCTCGGCGGTCATGTCCGTGGTGGTCGCGAACGCCAGCCGCTCGTCGTAGTAGGCAAGGCCGTTCGGCAGCTCGCCGACGCCGGCGGGCTCCTCGTCGGTGTTCGGCAGGTCGGATTCGACCCAGGCGATCAGCTCGTCGTATGCGGGCTTGAAGCTTTCGAGCAGCGCCTGCTTCGCGGCGTCGCGCAACTGGCCGGCCTGCGCCTCGTCGATCTTGCCGTTCTCTTGCAGCGCATCGATCTTGGCTTGCGCGTCGGTCCAGAGCGGGGCTTCGCCTTCACCGTCGAAAGGCGCACCCTGGATCAGCGCGCGGGACTGGGTCAGCACGCCTTCGTAGGCGAACCGCGGCGGCCGGATACCCTCGTCGGCGGCGACTTTCGCGCGCTCGATGAGCTGGCGCAATGCCCGCGAGATGCCGCCGATGCGCGTGATGTAGGCCTGCATGTCGGCGGGCTCTTCGACCTTGTGGAAGGTGATGAGGAACTGCGGGAGGAACGCCTGCGGTCCCTGCATCTGCGTGAACACGTACTGGTCGTGCCGGAACTTCGCGGCGCGCTCTGCGCGCTCGAGCTCGTAAGCCCAGATGTCATAGGACGTCTTCGCTTCGTCGGTGAGCAGCTCGTAGTCGAACGACTCCCGCATCTCCGCCGTCGTGCGGCGGCGCCAGGCGAGCTGCTCGTCCTCGGCGGCCTCGGACGCGTCGTCGATCTGGTCGTAGTCGTCCTTGCGCCCGAGAAAGGTCTTCTGGATCGGGCTGAAATCGAGTTGCTCTTCCCAGCGTGCCGCGAACCATTCGTTGAGCCGGTCCGTTTCGGACTGGACGGGGTCGGAGGTCGCCGCGGCGAGCTTCTTGGCCGGCTGTTCGGCAGCCGTGGAAGGCGCATCGCCGGGTTTGCCGCACGCGGCGAGCAGCACCGCCACCAGGAGCACGCTCGAGAGCTTTTGCATGGGGGATCCTCAGTTTGCCCGCGACCGGGCGGTCAGCGGGGAAATACGCTGGGTGCTGCGACCACGCGGCACCGCAAAGGTTGTCAACGATCGCAATTTTGCTGCCGGATCACAAGCTCAGGCCCGGAGGTAGTCCTCCGCCAGCGCGCACGCGGATGCAACGCGGGCGGCGGTCGAGCGCCGTGCGTTCTCCGTCTCCGCCCGGGTGTGCATCCAGCCGACGTCGGTCAGCACGCGCGCGAGAAAGAAGAGCGGCAGGCGGGCGAGCGCGGCGTCGTCGAGCGGCCGGCGCGTACGGTAACCTTCGATGAAGGCATCGCAGGCCTCGGCGTACCAGGGCTCGCCCTCGACCGCGTAGAGCGCGGTGACGATCTCGAACAGGTGCCAGCCGTAGCCGCAATCGTCGAAGTCGATCACCCGCAGGCGCTCGCCGCACACGAGCACGTTCTCCGGCAAGAGATCGGCGTGGATGAGACCGTAGGCGTCCCGGGACTTCGGCAGCGCCGCGAGCTCGCGAAAGAGCCGGTCGCGGGCTTCGAGCAGCAGTGCGCGCTGCCCGGCGTCGAGCGCCGGCAGCTCCCAGAAGCGGCCCCACAAGGGGTCCGGTCCGGCCAGCCCGTGCTCGTCCCAGGCGTGGCGCACGAAACCCGCGGGCGGCTGCCAGCCGGCGCTGTGCTCGTGCAGCGCGGCGGCGAGCGCGCCCAGCCGGCCCCACTGATCGCGCACCCAGCCCGCTTCGGCCGCCTTGCCGTGCCGCGCGCCTACGGCGAGCGGCTCGCCGTCGATCCACTCGATCAGGTCGACCTGCACGGGTGCGGCGATGCCGTCCGCGCGGACTTTGACGAACAGCTCGCCGTCGGCGGCAGGCACGATCGCCGGCACCTCGACGCCGGCTTGCGCCAGCGCCCGCATCCAGGCCAGCTCGGAGGCGAGGGCGGCATCGTCGTGATAGCCGGGGCGATGCACGCGCAGCGCGTAGCTGGCATCACCGGTATCGACTTTGAACACCGCGTTCTCGCGATGCGCGAACAGCGCGAGCTTCGCGTCACCGAGATCCCACCGGCCGAGCGCGGCGCGCGCCGCCTCGGCGAAAGCCTCCACTGACGGGACGGTGCCGTTCATGCAGCGGCGACTTCCGCGAGGCATTCGTCGAGCGCGCCGAGCAGGAGGTCCGCATGCTCGCGCGCGAACGGCAGCGGCGGGCGGATCTTCAGCACGTTCTCGTGCTCACCCGTCTCGCCGATCAGGACGTGGCGTTCGCGCATTGCGTCGATCACCCGCCGGGCCGCGGCGGTCGCGGGCTCGCGCGTTGCACGGTCGCGGACGAGCTCGATGCCGAGGAACAGGCCGCGGCCGCGCACATCGCCGACCAGGGCATGCCGGTCGCACAGCTCGCGCAGTCCGCGCAGCAGGTATTCGCCCGTCGTGCCCGCGCGGGCGACGAGATCTTCCTCCTCCAGCACGTCGAGCACGGCGGTCGCGGCCGCGCAGGCCACCGGGTTGCCGGCGAAGGTGTTGAAGTAGCGCCTCGCCTCGCCGAACGGCTGGAGGAGATCGCGCCTGGCGATCACCGCCGAGATCGGATGGCCGTTGCCCATCGGCTTGCCCAGCGTCACGATGTCCGGCACCACGCCGTGGTGCCGGTAGCCCCACAGGTGATCGCCCATGCGCCCGAAGCCGGGCTGGACCTCGTCCGCGATGTAGAGGCCGCCCGCGGCGCGCACGATGTCCACGGCTTGCGCCACGTAGCCGGGCGGCACGTCGGGCAGTCCTTCGCCGGAGAAGATGCTGTCGAAGACGATGCCGGCGACGCCGACCCCGTCGGTCTGCAAGGCGTCGACGGCCCGCCGGACGTGCCGCGCGTACGCCGCGCCGAGGTCGGGGCCCTGGATGTCTGCGGCAATGCGGTAGGCGTGCGGCGCAGGCACGGTGCGCACGTACGGCAGCCGCTGCGCCTCGGTCGAGCTCGCGGAGCTCAGCGTCACCACCGCCGTCGTGTTTCCGTGATAGGAAAAATCCGTGACGATGAAGCCGGCGTTGCCGGTGCACCAGCGTGCCATCTGCATCGCGAGGTCGTTCGCTTCACTGCCGGTGCAGGCGAAGACGGCCATGGCGAGCGGCGCATCGAAGGTGGCGACGAGGCGCTCGCCGTAGGCCACCACGCCCTCGTGCAGGTAGCGGGTATGCGTGTTGAGGGTTGCGGCCTGGCGCGCGATCGCCTCGACGACGCGCGGGTGGCAGTGGCCGACGTGCGGCACGTTGTTGTAGGCATCGAGGTAGCGATCGCCGTTGGCGTCGTACAGCCAGACGCCCTCGCCTCTCACGATGTGCAACGGCCGTGCATAGAACAGGGGCGAGCCACGGCCGAGCAGGGCGTGGCGCCGGTCGAGCAGATTGCGGCCGTCGGCCGTTGCGCGCGGTTTCATCCAGGTCGTGCCTCCGTCGGCAGGCGTTGCAGAGCGCGCCCATCATAAACGGCGACCGCTCCGTCCTGCATGCCGCGCGAGACGTCGCATGCGTTTCCATATAATGCGTCGCGACGCGAATCGGGAGGAGAAAGATGCTGCGATCACTGCTGGCGGCAGTTTCACTTTTCGCACTGGCACTGTGCACGACGGCGACCGGAGCACAGGGTGTGCAACTGCGCCAGCAGGGCGAGGCGACACAGCTCGTGATCGACGGCGCGCCCTTCCTCATGCTGGCCGGAGAGCTCGGCAACTCGAGCGCCTCCGATCTCGATTACCTGCGGCCGCGCTGGGCGACGCTGGAGGCGCTGCACCTCAATACGGTGCTCGCGCCGGTCTACTGGGAGCTCGTCGAACCGGAGGAGGGTGCGTTCGATTTCTCGCTGGTCGACGGCCTCATCCGGCAGGCGCGCGAGCACGACATGCGGCTCGTGCTGCTGTGGTTCGGCTCGTGGAAGAACTCGATGTCGAGCTATGCACCGGCGTGGGTCAAGCGCGACCAGGCGCGCTTCCCGCGGGCCGAGGGCTCGGACGGGCGCGGTTTCGAGATCCTGTCGCCGTTCAGCTCGGCCAATCGCGACGCCGATGCGCGCGCGTTCGCGGCGCTCATGCGGCACCTGCGCGAAATCGACCGGCGCCGCCACACCGTCTTGATGGTGCAGGTGGAGAACGAGATCGGCATGATCCCCGAGGCGCGCGATCACAGTGCGGCCGCGGACGCGGAGTTCGCCGGGCCCGTGCCGGGCGAGCTGATGCAATACCTCGCGAGGCATCGCGACGGGCTCGCCCCGGCCTTGCGCGCCCGGTGGGAGGCGCACGGCGCGCGCACGAGCGGCTCGTGGGAGCACGTATTCGGCGAAGGGCCCGCCACCGAAGAGATCTTCATGGCCTGGCATTTCGCCCGCTACACGGAAGCCGTGGCGGCCGCGGGCCAGGCCGAGTACGACCTGCCGATGTACGTGAACGCCGCGCTGATCCGCCCGGGTTACGCGCCGGGCGCCTACCCCAGCGCCGGGCCGCTGCCGCAGGTGTTCGACGTCTGGCGCGCGGGCGCACCGTCGATCGACTTCCTGGCGCCGGATATCTATTTCCCGAACTTCGTCGAATGGGCGCGTGCCTACGACGTGCCGGGCAACGCGTTCTTCGTGCCCGAGACCGGCCGGCAGCCCGCGGCGACGCCCGCCAACGCGTTCTACGCTTTCGGCGCGCACGGCGCGCTGGGCTTCAGCCCGTTCGCCATCGAGGATTTCGCCGCGGACGATCCGCTTGGCCAGGCATACGACGTGCTCGCCGGGCTCGCACCGCTGATCCTCGAGCACCAGGGCAAGGACACGCTCGCGGGCGTGCGGCCGGCGGTCGCGTTCGACGGTACGGTGGACGACGCGCCTGCCGAGCTGCGGTTCGCTTCGCACACGTTGCGCGTCGCGTTCGTCGATCCGTTCACGCCGCGCGAGGAGCAGGACGTCGCCGCGCACGGCGGTTTGATCATCCAGCTCGGGCCGCAGGAATACGTCGTCGCCGGCAAGGGCCTCACGGTGACGTTCAGGGCGGGGCAGGGCATGGTGGGCATCGAGCAGATCCGCGAGGGCCGCTTCGTCGCCGGGCGCTGGGTGCCCGGGCGCGTCCTGAACGGCGACCAGAGCCACCAGGGGCGGCACCTGCGTTTGCCGCCGGACGCGTTCGGCATCCAGCGCGTGCGTCTCTACCGTTACCGTTGACGCCAACCGGGCGGGGCGGGCGGCAATGCTGTCCTATACTGGAGACAAGGACGCCGCGATGAACCGGAAGAAGTCATGCTGGTCAGCTTGGAGCACCGCTTCGCGTTCCTCTGCAACCGCAAGTGCGCCTCGACGTCGATCGAAACGATGCTGCGTGCGTACGGCGATGTCCGCATCGTGCGGCCGCCCGGGCTGCGGCACCTGGATTTCAGGACCTACGAGGCGCATGTCCTGCCGCTGATCGAAGCCACGGTCGGCCCGGCGGATCTCGAGACGATCTGCGTGGTGCGCGAGCCGCTGTCGTGGCTGTACAGCTTCTATCGCTTCCGCTCGCGTTTCGCGTTGCGCAATCCGTCCAATCCGGACTCCGCCAGGTCGACGGCCGACGTCGATTTCGCCCTGTTCCTCGAAAGCGCGATGCAGCCGGAGCCGCCCGGCTATGCGAGAATCGGCTCGCAGTTCGACTTCGTCCGCACGGCCGACGGTGAGGTCGGCATCGACCGCATCTTCCTGCACGAGCATCTCGACGAGGCGGTCGACTACCTGGGAGCGAAAGTCGGCCGCTCGCTGCATCTCGGGTACCAGAACATCTCGCCGAAAAAGAACCGGAAATCCCGCGGCGCGGCCCTGGTCGACCGCGCCGTCAAGACGCTGACGGCCCGGCTCGAGCTCAGGGCGGTGGCGGAACGGCCGGCGCCGCCACCCGGGCTGCCCGAAAAGCTTCTCACCCGCGTCAGGGAGTTCTGGTACGCCGACTTCGCGCTCTACGAGCAGGCCCTGCGCGCGCACCGCGATGCCACACCAGGGCTCGCGGGCCCGCCGGGCTCAGCGCGGGCCGGCGACGGCGCGCTACATGCCGATCGGTGACCCGGGCGGCGGCTCGGGCAGCTCGAGCCCGGCGAGCGCATCCGGATTCTCGCGCAGCCGATCGATGACCCACGCCGCGCGCTCGTAGTGCGCGCGCCAGGCGTCCTCCGGATGCTCGCGCAGGCGCGACGCCAGCCACTCGTCCAGCCCGTTCACGGCATCGATGGCCGCGGCCTGCACGGCCGGATCGAGCTCGAGGTCGCCGGCGAGCTTCAGCAGCCGCACGAGCACCACGTTGTCGGCAGTGCGCTGCAGCGCACCGTCGAAACCGGCGCGCGGCGCGGCGCGCCAGGTAACGTCGAGCAGGTCCTCGAGCAGGTCGGCGAAACCGGGCGATTCCGCGTGCAGCGCGTGCATGCGATCGAGACGCGCGGCACGTGACGGCTCCAGCAGGACGTCGGCGGTCAGCGCCGCGCCGGTCGCGGCCGGTCCCAGCGGATCGAAGATCGCACCGGTCGCCGACGGGAACAGCTCGCGCGTCTCGGGATGGCCGGGCGGGCGCGGCGGCAGCAGCGCGAGGACCTGCGGCGGCACCCGCAGCACCTCCGGTGAGAGCGTGCGGAGCAGCGCGTCGATCGCCGCCTGCTGGCGCGCGGGCAGGACGGGCCGGACGGCCGTCTGCCCGTCGCCGCGCAGCGCATAAGCGAAGTACTCGCCGCCGATCAGCTTGCCGACCGCCTCGACCTGGTAGCGGTGCAGGAGGTAGATCGGCACGAGCACGTCTTCCAGCCGCGCGAGCGGGCGCCCGGGGCGGAGGTTGCGCTCGCCGAAGCGCTCGAGGGCGAGCGCGCGCACCTCGAGCAGCCGCTCGAGCTCGGCGACCGCGTCCTCGCCGTTGTCCCAGAGATTGCCGTCGGGGTGGCCGGTGCCCGCGTCGCGCGAGTGCTGGTCGGCGACGTACTCGAGCCCGTCCGCGATGGTCGCATCGAGGATGCGCCGGCGTTCCGCGTCGGCATCCGTCCCTTCCGGGAAGTCCTGGTAGGCGTACCGCACGACGCGCTTGTCCCACTCGCCGACGCCGGTGTCGTAGGCGTGCGCGACGTCGAGGGCGCCGTCCTCGCCGATCTGCACCCGCGGGAACGGGTAGTCCATCACCGTCGTGTTGCCCTGCGTGCTGCCGGCGAAATTGTGCTCGAGGCCCAGCGTGTGCCCGACCTCGTGCGCCGCGAGCTGGCGGATGCGCCCGAGCGCCATGTCGAGCATGTCGTCGGGAACGCCGGCGCCATCGTCGTACGGCGCGAGCAGGCCTTCCGCGATCATGTAGTCCTGGCGGATGCGCTGCGAGCCGAGCGTCACGTGGCCCTTGATGATCTCGCCGGTGCGCGGATCGACGACGGATGCGCCGTACGACCAGCCGCGGGTCGAGCGGTGCACCCACTGGATGACGTTGTAGCGCACGTCCATCGGGTCGGCGCCCTCGGGCAGGAGCTCGACGCGGAACGCGTTGCGGTAGCCCGCCGCCTCGAACGCCGCGTTCCACCAGCTCGCGCCTTCGAGCAGCGCGGAGCGCACCGGCTCCGGTGCGCCGGGATCGACGTAGTACACGATCGGCTCGACGGCCTCGCTCGCCGCCGCCGCCGGGTCCTTTTTCTCGAGCCGGTGGCGCCGCGCGTAGGCCACGTTGAGCGGCTCGCCGATCGGCTGCGCGTAATCCGTGAAGCCGCTCTCGCCGTAGCCGAGCCCGATGAGGCCGGCACGCGGGTCGTACGGCAGCGGCGTGTAACCGGGGCCCGGCAGGCGCACGAACGAATGGTGCAGGTGCACGCTGAACTGGCGCGCGTCCGACACCACGGTGGGCAGCCATTTGCCTTCCGGCTTGCCGGTGAAGGTCACGATGGCCTCGATCTCGCTGTTGTCCGGGAATGCGCGGGTGCGCGGCAGGAAGACCGCCGAGCGCGCCGGGTCGGTCGCGTAGGTGCCTTCGCCGGCCTCGGTGAGGCGTCCGGCGATGTCGTCTGCATCGCGCAGGAAGAATTCCGTGGCGTCGACGACGGTGGCTCCGTCCGCTTCGCCGAGGGACTCGAAGCCCCACAGCACCGCGGGTGCGAACGACTCCTGCACCGTATTGCGCTCGGCGGGGTCGTTGCTACGGGCGCGGTAGCGCAGGTTCTCCTCGATCAAGAGCACCTTCCGGCCCGCGCGCTCGAAGCGCACGATGCGCGTGGCGCCGAGCTGGCCGCGGTCGAGCCCGAGGTCGTTCGAGCCGACGCCGCGGGCGAGCGACGACTGGTAGAGGAGCTCCTCGCCGAAGTCGTCGATCGCGAGCAGAAGACGCCCTTTGGCGTCGTCCCAGTACATGTCGACGAAGCCGTCCATCGCCCGCATCGCGTCGATCTCGGCGGCAATGTCCTCGTTGGCGCCCGTCCCGGCGTCGCCGGTGCAGCCCGCGAGGATGACGACCAGCGCGCACGGCAGCCATCGTTTCGACATGTGTCCCCCCTTGCTTGCGGTTGTTGTGCGGGCGCCCCGCGATGCGCCGCGGGCAGAATACCAAGGGGTGCGGCCGGGTGCATCGCAGCTGCGCCAGACATCGATGTCAGAAAATGAGTATTCCCCTTTGATTTCCCGTTTTTTTGGCCTAAGATCGATGTCAGAAGGGCGGACTCCGCGCGAGGCCGCCAGAGCGAGGAGGGGGAAAAGATGTCGCGGCAGCGTACTTCCAGAGCCGCCGGCGCCTCGCGCCGGCCCAATGCAACCCACGGCCAGCGCGCCGGCCTCCGGACACCCGAGCGCAAGCTGCTCGCGGCGGCGGTAGCGAGCTGCCTGATGGCCGGAGCGCCGACGGCGTTCGGCCAGTCGGCGGGCTCGATCCTGCGCGGGCACGTGAGCGCGACGACCGGACCCGCCGCGAACACAGAGGTCGTCGCGACCAACGTGGCCACCGGCGCCGTGCGCCGGACGCGGACCACTGCCGATGGTTCCTATGTCCTCGTGGGGCTGGATCCCGGCACCTACCGCGTGGAGGCCGGCGGCACCACGGAAATCGTCACCCTCGCGGTGGCTTCCAACTCGACACTGGATCTCGAGGCCGGCGGTGAGGCCGTGGAGCCGGCCGACATCGAGACCCTGACCGTGGTCGGCCAGCAGGCGCAGCTCGACGTCCTGACCTCGGAAGTCGGCGCCACCGTTTCCCCGCGCCTGATCGGCCAGCTCCCGCAGGCCACGCGCAACTTCCTCGAGTTCGCGGACACCGTGCCCGGCATGGCGTTCACCGTGGACCCGCAGGGCTTCACCAGCCTGCGCGGCGGTGCCCTGAGCACCAACACCAGCAACCTCTTCATCGACGGCGTCAGCCAGAAGAGCTACGTGGCGGCCGGCGGCATCGCGGGGCAGGACCAGACCCGCGGCAACCCGTTCCCGCAGCTCGCGATCGACCAGTACAAGGTCATCACTTCGAATTACAAGGCCGAGTATGGCCAGGTGGCCGGGGCCGCCCTGACCGCCGTCACCCGCTCCGGCACCAACGATTTCGAGGCGGAGGCGTACTACCGCTTCACCAACGAGAGCCTGCGCGAGAAGCGGCCGGACGAGGAGGTGCCCGGCGCGGAGAAGGTGGATTCGCAGACCAAGGAGTACGGCGTCGCGCTCGGCGGCCCGATCGTCGAGGACCGGCTGCATTACTTCCTGGCCTACGAGTACAAGGACCTGATCACGCCGCGCAGCGTGCTGCCGGATCCCAATGCGTCGCAGTTCGCACAGTTCCTCCCCGCCGAAGTGCAGGCGCTGTTCGGTCCGCAGGACCAGCCGTTCGAGGAGGACCTGCTGTTCGGCAAGCTGAGCTTTAGCATGACCGACGCCGACCTGCTCGAGCTCAGCCTCCAGTACCGCGACGAGGTGCAGGTCGATTCCGTCGGCGGCACCCGCTCCGCCGAGCACGGCCGCGATCTCATCAACAAGGACAAGCGCGCCACGTTGCGCTGGGAGCGCAGCGCGGATCGCTGGTTCAACGAGGTGCTGTTCACGGTCGAGGACACGGAGAACAACCCGTTCCCCACCAGCATCGGCAACGGCATCACCTACGCGTACCTGAATCGCAACCCGGACGGCTCCGTCGCGAACGAATGGAACCTCGTCGAGGCCGGTCCCTCGAGCGGTTTCGACGCCAGGGCGCAGAAGCAGAAAGGCTGGTCGATCGGTGACAACCTGACCTTCCCCGGCCTGCAGTGGGTGGGCGACCATACCGTGAAGCTCGGCTTCACCTACCGGGACCTCGAGCTGACGTTCCAGGACGCCGGCGCGATCAATCCCCAGTTCAAGTTCGCGGTGGACGAGAACGGCGTCGCCTCGCAGCCCTACCGGGTGGATTTCCTGTCGCGGTTCCTGACCAGCCAGAGCCCGGTCGTGGTCAGCGACACGAAGCAGTACGGGTTCTACGTCCAGGACGACTGGGCGGTGAACGAGCACCTGATCCTGAATCTCGGCATCCGCTGGGACTACGAGGACAATCCCGCCTATACCGATTTCGTCACGTCACAGGACTTCGTCGACGACCTGTTCGCCGACGATCCGGCGAATCCGGGGCAGCCGTGGGCCGACCGCCTCCTCGCGAGCGGCATGAACGCGAACGACTATGTCAGCACGGGCGACAACCGCGACAACTACGACGGCGCCTGGGCACCGCGCTTCGGCTTCTCGTACGACATCAATGCCGACGAGCGGCACGTGATCCATGGTGGCGCCGGCCGGTCCTACGACCGCAACCTGTTCAGCATACTCTCGCTGGAAGTGACCAAGGCAGCGCTGTCACCGGTCGCGGTGTACTTCCAGGACCCGGTCACCGGCGAGTGCTACCGGGACGACGGCCGTCCGTGCGTCGCGTGGGATCCCGAGTACCTCACCGGCGGCGTCCCCGCGTTGTCGGCGATCCCGGTGACCCAGGGCAGCGCCGAGCTGTTCATGCTCAACAACGACCTGAAGACGCCCTACGCCGACCAGTTCAGCCTCGGCATCTCCAACGCGATCGGCGAGTGGCGGACGGACGTGACGGTGCAGCGCACCCTCGCGTACGACGGCTTCATCTTCACGCTCATCAACCGCTACCCGGACGGCTCGTTCTTCCAGAACGGCAGCCAGCCGTGGGGCGAGCCGGTGCCGGGCTGGGCGAACACGATCCTCGGCAGCAACGGTATCGAGTCGCGGAGCACCCAGGTCCTGCTTTCGGCCAACAAGCCCTACGATCGCGAATCCGGCTGGGGGCTCAGCCTCGCGTACACCTATACGGATGCCAAGCACAATCGCCAGATCGGCGACAACTTCGCGTTCGACAAGGCGACGATCGAAGACTACCCGTTCGTCAGGGTCAACGACGTGCCGAAGCACCGCATCGTCGCCGCGGGTTCGATCGACGGCCCCTGGGAGACCACCTTCGGCGCCAAGGTCGTGCTCGAGACGCCGCGGCCGTGGAACACGATCAGGGATTACGGCAACCGTCCGGCCGACGGCTCCTTTTCCCAGCAGATCGCCTACACGCCTCCCGGCATCGGCAGCTTCCTGATCGGCGGCGACATCTGGGGCTACCGCACGGTGGATTTCCAGGCGACCAAGTACTTCAACATCGGTGAGTACGAGCTGACCGCCCGGGTGAACCTGCTGAACGCGTTCGACTACGACAACTTCCGCAGTTACAACCTGATCAGCGCGGGCGCCGACGGCGTCATCGATCCCGAAATCGAGGTGAACGAGTTCGGCGACATCCTGTACGTGCCGCGCACGCTGAGCTTCGAGGTCGGCTTCAGTTTCTGATCCGGTTTTCCTGTCGGGCTCGGGGCGGGGCGTCGTCGAAACCGGTCAGCCCCGGGTCCGGCAGGCGCCCGTTAGAATGGGACGATGATCCCCGCACCCGTCCGCAACATCGTCATCGTCGGCGGCGGCACCGCCGGCTGGATGGCGGCGGCCGCCTTCGCGCGGGTCCTCGGTCCGATCTGCAACATCCGCCTGGTCGAATCGGAGCTCATCGGCATCGTCGGCGTCGGCGAGTCGTCGATCCCGCACATCAAGGCGTTCAACAACCTGCTGCGGATCGAGGAGGCCGAGTTCGTCAGGGGCACGCAGGGCACGTTCAAGCTCGGCATCCAGTTCATCGACTGGGGCCGTACGGGCGACAGCTACATCCACGGCTTCGGCGCGGCGCTCGGGCCGGACCTCGGCTTCGTGCCGTTTCACCAGTACTGGATCAAGGCACACATGGCAGGAAGGGCGCGGGAAATCGGCGCCTACCAGCTGAACACCGTGGCCGCCGGCCGCAGCAAGTTCATGGTGTCGGCGCGCGACGTGCCGCCCGGCTCGCCGCTCGCCAACATTGCCTACGCCTACCAGTTCGACGCGAGCGTGTACGCACAATATCTGCGGCGGTACGCAGAGAATCTCGGTGTGCGGCGGACGGAGGGGCTGGTCGAGGAGGTGCTTTTGCACCCCGAGACAGGCTTTGTCGAGGCCGTGCGGCTTGCGAGCGGGGAGCGGATCGCGGGTGACCTGTTCATCGACTGCTCGGGCTTTCGCGGCCTGCTGATCGAGGGCGCGCTGCACACCGGTTACATCGATTACTCCCACTGGCTGCCCTGCGACCGCGCGGTAGCCGTGCCGTGCGAGAAAGTCGGCCCGCCGACGCCGTATACGCGCTGCACCGCGCGGCCCGCCGGTTGGCAGTGGCGCATTCCCCTGCAGCATCGAACCGGTAACGGCTACGTGTATTCGAGCCGCCACGTGAGCGACGACGAGGCCGTCGCCACGGTGCTCGCGAACCTCGACGGGCGCCCGCTCGCCGAGCCGAAGCTGCTGCGCTTCACGACCGGGCGCCGCAAGCAGGTCTGGAACAAAAACGTCGTGGCGCTCGGCCTTTCGAGCGGCTTCCTCGAGCCGCTCGAATCCACCAGCATCCACCTGATCCAGTCGGGCATCTCGAAGCTGCTCGAGCACTTTCCGCGCGAGGGCTTCGACCAGGCGCTGGTCGACCGCTACAACGCCAGGCTGGCCTTCGAGTTCGACCGGATCCGCGACTTCATCATCCTGCACTACTGTGCGACCGAGCGGGAGGACACGCCGTTCTGGAACGGGTGCCGGACGATGACGGTCCCGCCCGAGCTCCGGACGCGGATCGACCTGTTCCGCGACGGCGGCGGCTCTTACCGGGAGGGCGACGAGCTGTTCGCGGAGATCAGCTGGATCGAGGTAATGCTCGGGCAGCGCATCGAGCCGCGCGCGTACCATCCGCTCGTGGACCTCGTGCCCGAAGCGGACATGTACCGCTTCCTCGACGGTGTGGCGCAGACCGTCGAACGCTGCGTCGAGGCCATGCCGAGCCACCAGGCCTTCATCGACCGGCACTGCGCCGCGCCGCCTGCGTAGGAGCGCGCATCGCGCGCGATGCGGTCGCTGGTCGCGCGCGATGCACGCTCCTGCAACGGGACCGCCGGTTCTAATCGGCGGTTTCGTCGGGGACGAAGCCGATCGCGTCGAGGGCGGGCTGGATCTCCGGGTTGGACATGAAGAGATTCCACACGAGGCCGGTGCGGTGGTTCTCGATCATCACCACGATCGGGCCCTGGTTCAGCGCCATGTAGGCTTCCTCGAACCAGTTCTGGGTCTCGTTGAAGCCGTCGTGGAAGCCGTAGATGCCCCAGATCCTGTCGCCGAGATCGCGGTAGAAGTGCTTCAGCGCCGCCATCGATTCCTCGGGCGTGTACGGGAACGAGGCGAGCGAGGCCATCACGTTGATCGTGCCGTTGTCGTCGCGCGGCACGGGTTTTCCGCCGCCGGAATTGATCCCGGCGGACAGGCCCCAGCTGTCCGGTCCGTAGCCCTTGAAGCCGTTCGGGTTCTCGATGCAGTAGGCGCGGTTTATCAGCGCGATCGCGCGGTTGTTCTCGAAATAATTCGTGTAGCGGTCGCGGATGCCGCGCGGGTCGAAGCCCATGAAGGAAAAATGCGTGAAGAACAGGTCTCCGCCGCGGCCGACGCCGACGGGGAGCTCGATGTCGTACCAGCTCCTGCCGTTCACGTAATGATCGCCGGCGGTCGTGCGGCCCCAGCCCTGTCGATAGCCGACGTGGCGCTCGGAGGTGCCGGCCCAGCCGGTGTGATACATCTCCGCGGGGACGGCATGGGTCGGCGACGCGATCGCGAGCAGGTAGATGATCATCGTCTCGTTCCAGCCGATCAGCGGATGGCTGATGTGGAACTCCCAGTCGGGTGACCAGTGCCAGTAGAGCACGTCGCTGTCGGGCGTCTTGCGGTACCAGCTCCACTCCACCTCGCGCCAGAGCCGCGTGATGGTGTCGCGGATCTCGCTCTCCGTAACGTTGTCGCGATCGAAGTACCGGCGGGCGGCGAGCAGGCCCTGCATCATGAACGCGGTCTCGACGAGATCGCCGCCGTCGTCGTACTTGCCGAAGAAGGGCCAGACGCGGCCGGTGTTGCCGTCGAGGAAATGCGGCCAGACGCCATGGAAACGGTCCGCGCGCGCGAGAAAGCGCACGATCTTCAGCATGCGCTCCGCGACGTCCTCGCGCGGCACGAAGCCGCGCTCCGCGCCCACCAGCATCGCCATCACCCCGAAGCCCGAGCCGCCGAGCGCCAGCAGGTTCGGATCGCCAGGCAACACCTCGGGCGCGATGCCCGCGATCGGATGCCCGCCTTCCCAGTAGTAGCGAAAGGAGGCTTCCTGGACCATCGTCAGGAGCTCGTCGTCGCTGAACGGGCGCGTGCGTGCGCGCTCCGAGACCTTCGATGCCGCCGACTCGTTGCCCGCGAGATCCAGCGCCGTCACCCGGTACACGGCCTCGTGCGGCGGCTCGCCGACGTAATCCGTGAAGCGGGCGCGCGATGCCTGCTGCGTGCCGACCGGTTCGAAGATCTCACCGTCAGTCGAGCGGTAGACGCGGTAGGCGAGCAGATCGTCCGACTCGCTCGGCGTCCACGTGACGTCGAAGTGGCGCTCGTAGGCCCGCACTTGCACGGCTTTCGGCGCCGGCGGCGGGGTCGTGTCGCTGGTGTCGACGTCGCGGATACGCACGTCGTCGACGTACAGCGTGTGCGGCCGGCCGTCGTCGAGTCCCTGGCTGAAGGTTACGCTCAGGGTGTCGGCCACGTCGAACTCGTTATCGGCCGTGCTTTTGGTCGGCCCACCGAAAATCTCTGCAAACGGCAGCTCGACTTCCACCCAGCGCCCTGCGGGGATGCGCTCGTCGCCGCTGACCAGCGTCACGGACGGCGTGCCGTCCTCGTCGACGTCTTTGAGGAAAAGGCGGGGCGAGTTGGCGGCGGTGATCTCGGAATCCGCGAACACCCGGAACGTCAGCGCCTGCCCTTCGAAGTGAAACGGCCGCGCGTAGCGCCGGGTGATCTCGACGCTCGCCTGCCAGGCGCCGCCGAAGGCGGAGGTCCACGCAATTTTCAGGGCGTTCGGCGGGCTCGCGAACTGCCCGGTTTCCACCGGCAGCTTGTCGTCGATCAGCTCGAGCCTGCTCGGCGCGATGAACCAGCCGCTGCTCGCCACGTAGCCGCCGTCCGCGTCGCTGTTGTCGAAGATGACGTGGCGATCGTAGAAGCTCGGCGTGCCAGCATCGGCGGCGAGCGCCGCCGCGGGTGCGGCCAGTCCGAAAAGGGCGATGAGGAACGTCGTAGAGCGCAGTCGGCGCATGTCGGAACCCCCGGGAGTCGGCGTGCCGGCGGCCGGCCGGCCGCGCTGGTTTCTGACATCGATACTAGGCGAAAATACCCGGTATTTGAAGGCCGATTTGCTTTTTCTGACATCGATGTCTATCGTCATTCCAAAAGCTCCAAAAGCCCGACGCCCAATGCCGATGCCTCTCTCGACTCGCGCGCTTTCCCGGGTTCCCGCCCGCCCGGCGACCCTCCTGTCGTTCCTGCTGCTCGCGACCGCCTGCCTGGGCGCACCCGCGAGCGCGGCTGACGCCGCGGCAAAGCCGTCGTCCGCCTCGTCGTCCCGCGCCGCGGAGGAAAAGGCCTTCGTCGACGCCCTGCTCGAACGCATGACGCTCGAGGAAAAGGTGGGGCAGATGACGTCGTTCAGCAGCGGCTGGTCGACGACCGGGCCGACGATGCGCGAGGGCTATCGTAAGGACATCCGCGAAGGACGGGTCGGCTCCGTGTTCAACGCGATCACCGCGGACTTCACGCGCGAGCTGCAGGAGCTTGCCGTCGAGGACACGCGCCTCGGCATTCCGCTCCTGTTCGGCTACGACGTGATCCACGGCCACCGCACGATCTTCCCGATC
>DASVDF010000132.1:0-12051 GCA_036381215.1 Woeseiaceae bacterium
CGCGGGGCTGCCGATCAGCGCGCTCAAGGAAGTGAACCGGCGCATGTCGATCGGCGAGGCCAAGGCGCGGCGCGCCAAGAAGGAGATGGTCGAGGCCAACCTGCGCCTGGTGATCTCGATCGCCAAGAAGTACACCAACCGGGGGCTGCAGTTCCTGGATCTGATCCAGGAGGGCAACATCGGCCTGATGAAGGCGGTGGACAAGTTCGAGTACCGGCGCGGCTACAAGTTCTCGACCTATGCCACCTGGTGGATCCGCCAGGCGATCACGCGCTCGATCGCGGACCAGGCGCGCACCATCCGCATCCCGGTGCACATGATCGAGACCATCAACAAGCTCAACCGCATCAGCCGGCAGATGCTGCAGGAAATGGGGCGCGAGGCGACGCCGGAGGAGCTCGCCGAGCGCATGGACATGCCGGAGGACAAGATCCGGCGCGTGCTCAAGATCGCCAAGGAGCCGATCTCGATGGAGACGCCGATCGGCGACGACGAGGATTCGCATCTCGGCGATTTCGTCGAGGACGTGAACACCGTGGCCCCGCCGGACGCGGCCACGGGCGCCGGGCTCAAGAACGCGACGCTCGAGATCCTCGGCACGCTGACCCAGCGCGAAGCCAAGGTGCTGCGCATGCGCTTCGGCATCGGCATGAACACCGACCACACGCTGGAGGAGGTCGGCAAGCAGTTTGACGTGACGCGCGAGCGTATCCGCCAGATCGAGGCCAAGGCCTTGCGGAAATTGCGCCACCCGAGCCGCTCGCTGCACCTGCGCAGCTTCCTCGACTGAGCGCTGCCGCGAAGAAAGCAGGAAGGCAGAAGGGCCCTCGCGGGCCCTTTTGTTTTCCGCCCCTCCGTTCGTGCCTGGACGAGCCCGGTTGAGCGAGTCGACGCGCTCGGCGGCGCCGGGCCTTCGATCCCCGGCGCACCGGTCGGCGCCGCGGCCGCTCGCCGAGCCTGGCGCAGGGCGAGCGGCCGGCCTTCCGCGTCTCCTTCCTAGTGACCCGAGTGCCCGCGCGGCGCCCCCGCGTCCCTCCGGCGGTAGTCGCACACCCCCTGGGGGAAGATGTTCTCGAGCCAGGCGACCTGGGCGGGCGTGAACGGCGCGTGCCGGCCGTAGGTGCCGTCGTGCAGGGCGCGCTTCACGGGCTTCAGCTCGCACTTGAACAGGTCCCCGCGGTAGTCGTCGCCGGCGACCATGCGCGAGCTCGAGTAGATCGGAAACGCCTGGGTGCACGCACCCGGAGCCTGGCGGTCGAGGATGCCGCTCCACACGCCCTCGCCTTCGGCGATCAGGCTGCCGTCCGCCGCCACGCACCGGTCGGTGAACGCGGCCGGGCGCTCGCCGGTCGTCAGGTACTCGTCGAGCACCGCCAGCGCGCGGAACACCTCCTGCCCGAACGCGGCTTCGGAGCCCGCGAACCAGATCACCTGCCGCGCGGCGTCGTCGTGGCGCTCGTGCCCCCGGCCCTTGCCCTTGCCGTGGCCGTGCCCGCCACCCGGATCGTGCGCGCGCAGCCGCGCGCGCACGCTGAACGACTGGCGGCTGTTGTGCATGTCGAGCGCCGGCTCGAGGTAGGGGCGCAGGTCGATCACCGGCATGGCGAGGCGCTCGCCGGTGAACACGTGACCCGACTCGTAGGCCGCGCGCATGGCGCGCAGGTCGCCGGCGCGCCGCGGGGCGGGGTTCTCCGGATTGGTGCGGCAGTCGGCGTTGCGGTTCATGTTGCGCGAATCGAACGGATCGGCGCCCGGGTTCCAGTCGACGAACTCCTCCTGCTCCTTCCAGCTGCCGACGCAGGCGTTGATCTTCAGGAACTCGTGCGCGTCGATGTCGCCGTCGACCAGCGCCTGCAGACCGTACTGCACGCCTACGTTGTCGAACGGGATCGGCGCGAAGCCGTTCGCGTCGGTCCCGTAGATGTGCTCGAGGTCGTTCCAGTGGGTCCACTTGATCGACGCGATCACCTCCGGCGGATAGCCGTAGAACTGCAGCGCGGCGATATAGGCGGGATCGGTGAACACCGGGTTGATGACGCCGGGCGCGCCGAAGAACCAGCCCTCGATGCACTCGGAGGAGCCGGGGGTGTCGAAGACGTCGTTGACCACCGTGTCGCTCGCGTTCAGGCCCTCGATCAGGCGCCGGTTGCTCCAGGTGGCCCACATCGACGACGGGTCGCGCACGACCTCTTCGAGGAAATACTGCTCGAGCAGGTTGCAGTCGCCGACGTAGATCGCCTGGGTGATCATGTCGGGATAGGAGTGGGTGGGAATGCCGGCGTCGAGGATGTTGCGGTTGTTCTGGGCGAAGACGTACTGCTGGATCGCGCCGCCCGAGCCGCCGATGCCGACGGTGTAGATCGGCTCGCCGTAGGTGTCGACGAAGTGCTGCTTCACCATGAGCGCCGTCTCTTCCGCCAGGCGCAGGTTGTAGTGCACGCCGGTCTCGTTGCCGCTCGAGGTGGCCACGGCGTAGCCCTGCGCCAGCAGGCCCGGGAACAGCTGCCGTTCGGCGCTCCAGAGCCCGCCGTGCCAGGCGGCCTCGCCCTGCAGGTGCCCGATGCCGACACCGCCACGCAGCCAGTACACCAGCTTGCCGTTCCAGGCGCTGTTGTCGAGCGTCGCCGGGGTGGCGGTGGATTCCGGCACCGGCGCGAGCATCGCGATGGTGTAGAGGAAACGGTTCAGGGTCCCGGTCTCGACCCGCACGACGAAGGGCTTCATTGCGCCGCCGACGGGGATGAGCTGCAGATCCGCGGGCGGCGAGGCGAAGCCGGTCGCGGGGTCGAACGGCCGGAAGTCGCTGCCGTTGTAGTAGAAGTAATCGACGCGGGTGGCGATGCTGCAGTTCTCGCTGTACCCGACCACGCCGCTCGCGGGATTGCCTTCGACGGCATAGACGGCGTTGCCGATGCCGTCCTGGTTGTCCACGATCGGCTGCCCGAGACCGGACTCGGAGGTCGTGCAGATGAAGGGATACTGCTTGGGCCCGGTATACAGCGGCCCGGTCGGTCCGGTCTCGCCGATCCAGAAGGCCATGCTGCCGGGCGCGAGCCGGTAGTCGACCGGCAGATCGAGCGCCGGCGACGGTTCGTGGCGCGCCGCCGCCTCGGGCGACGGCAGCACCAGTGACAGGAACGCGGAAAGCGACGCCGCGAGCAGGACGAACGGCGTCTTCGAGCGGGCACGCATGCTTCCTCCCTTGCCCGAACCCTGCGAAAGCGCCCGGGCCGTGGTTGCTTGTTGTCGATCAGAGGCACACGAACGCGGTGCCTGCTCACGGTACGACCGGTGCCCGGCGCTGTCAACGCGACGGCCGACGGCGCGATCGCATGCCGCCGCGCGGCGCGTGTCGTCGGCTCGGTCGCGACGCGTGTCGGTCCCGGGGCCCTTGCGCTCTGATCCGCGATGTTCCCGGATAGCTGTTAGAATGATCGCGTGGGCCTGTAGCTCAGTCGGTCAGAGCGGGGGACTCATCGACAAAGGTGCGCCCGCGCCGAAAGGCGCGGGATGAACGGGATGAATTCAGGGGAACCGCAGCAATACGGTTGGCGGCAATCCTGAGCCAAGCCGGAAGTGCACTTCCGGAAGGTGCAGAGACTACCTGAGGGCTTTGAGCGCCCTTAATGACAGGCAGCGAGCGTCCCGCGCCCTGAGGAGCGCTTCGCGTTCCGGGTGATGAGATAGTCCACTCCCGCCGGAAACGGCGGGGCCAAGTGAATCCCTTGGTCGCAGGTTCGAATCCTGCCGGGCCCACCACACCTCGCTCGCCGCTCCTGCCCGTCGAGCGCGGGGGGCCGGGCGCGCGCTACGCCTTCCGGTGCTCCGCCAGCGCCTCCGCGCGCAGATCCTTGCGCAGCACCTTGCCGATCGGGGTCTTCGGCAACTCCTCGCGGAACACGATCTGTTTCGGGACCTTGTAGTTGGTCAGGTACTTGCGGCAGTGCTCGCGCAGCTGCTCCTCCGTGACCGACGGATCCTTGCGCACCACGTAGGCGCGCACCGCTTCGCCCGAGGTCTCGTCCGGCACGCCGATCACGCCGGCCTCGAGCACGCCCGGGTGCTTCACCAGCACGTCCTCGACCTCGGTCGGGTACACGTTGAAGCCCGAGACGTTCACCATGTCCTTCTTGCGATCGACGATGTAGAAATAGCCGTCCTCGTCCATACGGGCGATGTCGCCGGTGTGCAGCCAGCCGTCTTGCAGCACCTCCGCGGTCTCCTCGGGCCGCTCCCAGTAGCCGCGCATCACCTGCGGCCCCTTGACCACCAGCTCGCCCTGCTCGCCGACCGGTACGGCATGGCCTTGCTCGTCCACAATGCGAACGTAGGTGCTGGCATTCGGGATACCGATCGAGCCGGGCTTCTCGGGACCGTCGAGGGGGGTAACCGTGACCACCGGGCTGGTCTCGGTGAGGCCGTAGCCCTGGTACAGCGTGAAGCCCGTGACCTCCTTCCAGCGTTGCGCCACGGCCTCCTGCACCGCGGCGCCGCCGCCCATCGTGGTCTTGAGGCTCTTCGGGGGGTTGGCCCGGAACCATTCCTCGTTGAGCAGCGCGATGAACAGCGTGTTGACCCCGATCATGAACGCGATCTCGAACTTCTCGAACGCGGGCTTGAGGTTGGTGATCGGGCGCGGCGAGGGAATCAGGATGTTGTGCCCGCCGATACGGTAGAACAGGCCGCACACGCCGAGGGCGTATATGTGATAGAGCGGCAGCGGCGTGAGCGAGGTGCGGTTGTCCTCGAGGTTGTCGCGCAGGTTGTTGTAGCCCTGGTCGATGTTCGCCACCAGGTTGCCGTGCGTGAGCATGGCGCCTTTCGGCCGCCCGGTGGTGCCGCCCGTGTATTGCAGCGCCAGCAGGTCGTCGAGCCCCACCTCGAGCGCCGCCACCGAGCGCCCGGCGGCGAGCTGCCGCGCGCCGAGCGCGAGCGCTCTGGCGAACGGCTGCGCCGGCACCGGACATTTCGGCACCATTTTCTTGAGCCGCTGCACGGTGCGTACCAGGAACCGCTGCAGCGGCGGAAAGAATTCCGCAACGCTGATCAGGAGCACCGTCTGCACCTGGCTCGTCGGGATCACCGACGCGAGCTTGTCGGCGAACATGTCGATGATCACCAGCACCCGGGCGCCGGAATCCTTCAGGGCGAACTCCATCTCCGGGGCGGTGTAGAGCGGATTGATGTTCACGATCACGCAGCCGGCCTTGGCCGCGCCGAACACGAATACCGGGTACGCGAGGCAATTCGGGCTCTGAATGGCGACGCGCTCGCCCTTCGCGAGCCCGAGCTCGAAGCGCAGGTAGGCGGCGAACTGGTCCGAGAGCCGATCGACGTCGCTGAAGCTGAGCGTGCCGGTGGTGCCGGTGGGCAGACAGGTGGTGAAGGCCGGGGCCTCGGCGAACTCGCGGCTCGCCTGCCGCACCATGTCGCCGAAGCTTCGATACTGCGTCCGCTCGAGGTCCGGCCGGGCGCTGCCCCGGTAGTGCTTGAGCCAGGGGCGGGAATCGTAGGCCTCGAACCCCGTGCGCTTGCCGTTCCTGGACGCCTTGGTTTTGTCTGCCATGCGGGACGCTCCTCGCCTGTGCGGCCGGCACGCGAGCGCCGGAAGCCGGACCACCCCCGGGATCGCGCGCCCACTCTGCTTTTAGCGCATTCTGCGCCGTTATGCGTCCGGCAGAAAGTCCGCCTCGGGCAGGGTCAGGAGGCTCGCGGCCCCCGCCTGCATCGCCGCCGCGTGCGCCCGGGCGCGGGGCAGCAGGCGCTGGAAATAGAAACGCGCGGTTTCCTGCTTGGCCCGGTAGAAGCCGGCTTCGGGCGTGTCCGTCGCGAGCTTCTGCGCCGCGACGGCCGCGGCGGCGGCCCAGAAGTAGGCGAGCACCGCGTACCCCGAGTACATCAGGTAATCGAAGGCGGCGGCACCGGCCTCCTCGGGGTTGGCGCGCGCCGCCTTGCCGACGTTCAGGGTCAGCTCACCCCACTCCTTGTTGAGCCGGGCGAGCGGCTCGACCAGGTCCTCGAGCGCCGGGTCCTCGCGGTGCGCCTTGCAGAACCGGTGCACGATCCGGGTGAAGCTCATCAGCGCCTGGCCCCGGCTGCCGAGCACCTTGCGCCCGAGCAGGTCGAGCGCCTGTATGCCGGTCGTGCCTTCGTACAGCGTCGCGATGCGCGCGTCGCGCAGGTTCTGCTCCATGCCCCACTCGGCGATATACCCGTGCCCGCCGTACACCTGCATGCCGAGATAGGCGCATTCGACGCCGGCCTCGGTCAGGAAGCCCTTGGCGATCGGGGTCAGCAGGGCGAGCAGCGACTCGGCGCGGGCGCGCTCGGCCTCGTCGGTCGCGCGCAGCGCGATGTCGACCTGCTGCCCGCAGAAATAGATCAGCCCCCGTCCGCCCTCGGCGAACGCCTTCAGGGTGAGCAGCATGCGGCGCACGTCGGGGTGCACGATGATCGGGTCGGCCGGCTTGTCCGGGGCCTTGGGCCCGCTCAGCGAACGCATCTGCAGGCGCTCGCGCGCGTAGCGCACAGCGTTCTGGAACGCGAGCTCGGCGCTCGCCAGGCCCTGCATGGCCGTGCCGAGGCGCGCCGAGTTCATGAACGTGAACATGCAGTTGAGGCCGCGGTGCGGCGGGCCGAGGAGGAAGCCCGTGGCGCCGTCGAAGTTGAGCACCGCGGTGGCGTTGCCGTGGATGCCCATCTTGTGCTCGATCGACCCGCACACCACGGCATTGCGCGCGCCGACGCCGCCGTTCGCGTCCGGCAGGTACTTGGGCACGATGAACAGCGAGATGCCCCTGGTCCCGGCCGGGGCGCCGGGCAGGCGCGCGAGCACGATGTGCACGATGTTCTCCGCCAGATCGTGCTCGCCCGAGGAGATGAAGATCTTGGTGCCGCTGATGCGGTAGCTCCCGTCGGGCTGCGGCTCGGCCCTGGTGCGCAGCAGCCCCAGGTCCGAGCCGCAGTGCGGCTCGGTGAGGCACATGGTGCCGGTCCAGGCGCCCGACACCAGCGGCGGCAGGTAGACGCGCTTCTGCTCGTCGGTGCCGTGGGCCTCGATGGTGCGCTTGGCGCCGGCGGAGAGCCCCGGGTACATGGCCCAGGCCCAGTTGGCCTCGCCCATCATTTCGGCCAGCGCGAGCCCGAGGGATTCCGGCAGCCCCTGCCCGCCCCAGGCCGGGGCGGCGGCGAGGCCGGGCCAGCCGCCCTCGACGAAGCGGCGGTACGCCTCCTTGAAGCCGGGCGGCGTCGTGACCACGCCGCCTTCCCGGAAGCGGCAGCCCTCCTGGTCGCCGACGCGGTTTAGCGGCGCCAGCACCTCCTGGCAGAACTTCGCCGCTTCCTCGAGCACGCTGGCCACCAGCTCGGGAGTGGCCTCCTCGCCGCCCGGCAGGCGCGCGTAGTGCGCGGGATAATCGAGCAGCTCGTCGCGCGCGAACCGGATGTCACGCAGCGGAGCCTTGTAATCAGCCATGTCGCAGACCTCGGGCGGCGAGCATCCCCCGCAGACGGCGCGCAGGGCGCAGAGTCATTGGAACGGAAGGCGCGCGGGCGGCGCCGGCCTTCCATACACTAGTGCATTGAGTTGCCATACACTAGTAGATCCGGTATCTAGCGTCAACTTGAGCAAAGCGTTGGCCCATGGCTTCGAGCAACGCCTCCGTCCCGCGCGCCCGGTCCGTCGAGCAGTTGAGCCGCGACGCCTGGCTCGACGCCGCCGCCGCCGCCATCGCGGAAGGCGGGTTCGACAACGTCCGGGTACTGACGCTGGCCAAGCAGCTCGGCGTCACCCGCGGCAGCTTCTACTGGCACTTCCAGGATCACGCCGAGCTGATCGCGAGCTTCCTCGATCGCTGGCGCGAGCGCCGCCTGGCCGAGCTCGCCTGCCTGCAGGCCGGGCCCGGCGACAGCGTGGCGGAGCTGCGCCGGGTGCTGCGCCTGGTGCTGAGCGAGCCCGCCCGCAACACCCGGCGCATGCGCGTGGAGCTCGCGGTGCGCGACTTCGCCCGGCGCGACGCCCACGCCGCGCGTATCGTGGCCGACGTCGACCAGGCGCGCATCGCCCGATGCGCCACGTTTCTCGAGGGCCTGACCGCGGATCGCGAGCGCGCGCGCGAGCTCGCGCTGCTGCTCTACGTCACCACCATCGGCGGGCGCGTCGTGTTGACGGGATCCGCCGACGACGAGGAGGCGCTCGGGCGCATCGAGGACCTGATCACGGAGTTCGTGATCGCCACCGGCCGCCCCCCGCGCGGCTAGGACGGCCCCGGTGGCGGACGATGCGGCCATGCCGGGCAGCGCGCGCCAGGGCGGCCGTTCTCCGCGACCGTAAGGTCGTCGTCCCCGGCGGGAATGCGGTGTTTGCGGGTGCGACCATCGATCTTCTCGTCGTCGGTGGAGGAATCAACGGCGCGGGAATCGCGCGCGATGCCGCCGGCCGCGGTCTGTCCGTGCTGGTCTGCGACCAGGACGATCTCGCCGCCCGTACGTCCTCGGCCAGTACCGGGCTGATCCACGGAGGGCTGCGCTACCTGGAGCGCTTCGAGCTCGGCCTCGTGCGCAAGGCGCTGCACGAGCGGGAAGTGCTGCTGCGCGCCGCCCCGCACATCGTGCGGCCGCTGCGTTTCGTGCTGCCGCACGACCCGCGGCTTCGCTCCGCCTGGCTGATCCGCGCCGGCCTTTTCCTGTACGACCGTCTCGGCCGCCGCGAGCGGCTCGCGGGCTCGCGCGGCATAGACCTGCGCAGGAGCGCGCTCGGTGCGCCGCTGCGTCCCGAGTTCCGCACGGGCTTCGTCTACTCGGACGCCCGGGTCGATGACGCCCGCCTGGTGGTGCTCAACGCGCTCGACGCGGCCGAGCGCGGGGCCACGGTGCTCCCGCGAACGCGCCTGGTCTCGGCCGAGCGCCGCGCGGACCATTGGCAGGCGACGCTGCAGGCTGCCGAGCCGGCGCCCGGCGCGGTCCGGCGCGTGCACGCGCGGGTGCTGGTGAACGCGGCCGGCCCCTGGGCGGCACGATTGCTGCGCGAAGCGCTCGGAATCGCTCCGCACCACAATCTGCTGATGGCGAAGGGCAGCCATATCGTGGTGCCGCGCATGTTCGGACACGACCACGCCTACGTCCTGCAGCACCCCGACCGGCGTGTCGGGTTCGCCATCCCCTACGAACGCGACTACACCCTCGTAGGCACGACGGACGTCGCCTTCGACGGCGATCCCGCGCGCGCCGCCATCTCGAGCGAGGAAACGGCGTACCTGTGCGACATGGCGAACCGCTGGTTCGCCCGCCCGATCAGTCCGGTCGACGTGGTCTGGAGTTACGCCGGCGTGCGCCCGCTGCTCGAGCAGAGCGCCCCGGATCTGTCGGCAGTGTCGCGCGACTACGCGCTCGAGCTGGACGCGCCCGCCGAGGGCGCGCCGGTGCTCTCGGTTTTCGGGGGCAAGCTCACCACCTATCGCCGGCTCGCCGAGGAGGCACTCGATCTGCTGCGGCCGCACCTGCGCGGCGCGCGCCCGGCGTGGACGGCGCGCGCGACGCTCCCGGGGGGCGACATGGCCGATGCCGGCTTCGACGCCTTTGTCGCCGAGCTGGCGCGCCGCTATCCGTGGCTTCCTCGGGAGCTGCGGGAGCGCTACGCGCGTGCCTACGGCACTCGCGTGTCGCGGCTGCTCGACGGCGCCCGCGCGCTTGCCGACCTCGGGCGCGATCTGGGGGGCGGCCTGTACGAGGCGGAAGTGGATTACCTGGTGAAGTACGAATGGGCGCGCACCCCGGAGGACGTGCTCTGGCGCCGGAGCAAGCTCGGCCTGCACGCCGGCCCGGCGGCCATGGAAAGGCTCGCCCAGTCGCTGCCGTCGCTGATCCGGCGGCAGCGCCCGGGAGATCTGTCCCGTACCGGTCCCGTGTGAGCGCATCGGCCTCGCCGCTCGCGCTCAACGGATCGGCACGCGGCGGCCGCCGGTCGGCGGACGCCGCATTATCCGCACGAGGACTCACGCATGGCGTACGTACTCGCTTTCGATCAGGGGACCACCAGCTCGCGCGCGATCGTGTTCGACCGCGCCGGCACCGTGGTCGCGCTCGCGCAGCAGGAATTCCGGCAACTGTTCCCGGCACCGGGCTGGATTGAGCACGATCCGCAAGAGATCTGGCAGTCGCAGATCCGGGTCGCGCGCGAAGCGCTGGCCCGCGGCCGCCTCGAGGCCGACGCCATCGCCGCCATCGGCATCACCAATCAGCGCGAGACCACCCTCCTCTGGGAGCGCGCCACCGGCAGGCCCGTGGCCAACGCCATCGTGTGGCAGGATCGGCGCACGGCGGAGCTCTGCGACGCGTTGAAGGAGCGCGGGCTGGAGCCGCTGTTCCGCAGCCGCACCGGTCTCGTGATCGACCCCTACTTCTCCGGCACCAAGCTCGCCTGGCTGCTCGAGCACGTGTCCGGCGCACGCGCGCGCGCCGAGGCCGGGGAGCTCGCCTTCGGCACCGTCGACAGCTGGCTCGTCTGGAACCTGACTGGCGGGCGCGTGCACGCTACCGACGTGACCAACGCTTCGCGCACGCTGCTCTACGATATCCATCGCGGATGCTGGGACGAGGAGCTGCTGCGGGTGCTCGACATCCCGCCCGCCCTGCTGCCGCAGGTTCACGCCTCGAGCCATCGCTACGGCGAGACCGAGCCCGCCCTGTTCGGCCGGCCGCTCCCGATCGCCGGCATCGCCGGCGACCAGCAGGCCGCGCTGTTCGGCCAGGCCTGCCACACGCCCGGGATGGCCAAGAGCACCTATGGCACGGGCTGCTTTCTGCTGATGCATACCGGCGCCGAGGCCCGAGCCTCGCGTCATGG
Source organism: Woeseiaceae bacterium (assembly GCA_036381215.1). GTDB lineage: Bacteria > Pseudomonadota > Gammaproteobacteria > Steroidobacterales > Woeseiaceae > IDS-8. The sequence continues at coordinate 10,844 of DASVDF010000132.1, forward strand.
CCTGCTCACGACCGCCGCGGCGCAGTTGCCGCAGGCGCCGCGCTACGCGTACGAAGGCAGCATTTTCGTGAGCGGGGCGGTGGTGCAGTGGCTGCGCGACGGCCTCGGCATCATCCGCCGGTCCGCGGAGGTCGAGGCGCTCGCGGCCACGGTCCCGGACAACGGCGGCGTCTATTTCGTGCCCGCCTTCACCGGCCTCGGTGCGCCGCATTGGGACCCGTACGCGCGCGGCGCGATCTTCGGGCTGACTCGCGGCACGGGCGCGGCCCATATCGCGCGCGCCGCCCTCGAGTCGATCGCCTATCAGGTGGTCGACCTTGCGGTGGCCATGGAGGCGGACGCCGGGCGCGAGATTTCGGAGCTGCGCGCCGACGGGGGCGCGGCCGCGAACGACCTGCTGCTGCAGTTTCAGGCCGACCTCCTCGGGCGGCGCGTGGTTCGCCCGCGGGTGCTCGAGACTACCGCGCTCGGAGCCGCCTACCTCGCGGGTCTCGCGACCGGCGTGTGGTCGGATCTCGAGGAGCTGGCCGCGCACTGGCGTGCCGAGCGCGAGTTCCAGCCGCGCATGAGCCGCGAGCACGCGAGCGCCCTGATGGAGGGCTGGCGGCGCGCGCTCGCGCGCGTCCGCCGCTGGAGCGCGGAGGGCGAGCAGCGGCGATGAGGCGGCACGGCCCGCCGGGGCCGTAGCGGCCGCGTTCGGTGCCGCGATGCGGCAATTACCTCAAGAAGCAACCGTATCCCGCTGATTAGAGAAGCAACCGCACCCGGCCGATTCTCGCGCGCTGGGCCCGAATCGTCCGCTGGAACGGCTCTTGCAGCATCCCGTATGCCACGAATGCGGGCCAAAGCGGCTATAGTTGCATGAAAACGGCGTTGTTTTCGCTTTTCCTCCCTCGAGACCGCCGGGTGAACGTGCCTTGAACGGCATTCCGCAACATCGCCCCGCCCGCAAAGACGTGGGGCCAATGCTCGCCGCACGCAGGACGGAGGCCGGCCGCCGGGCGGCGGCCGATCGTGCCGGGACGCGCGCGCTCTTGCGGCTCCTGGACGGCTTCGGTCTGGGCAAGAGGGTCAGGCCCGATCACGAGCTCGGACGCGAGCAGGGCCAGGCCATGGTACGGCTGGTCAACTCGCTGGTCGTGTTCGCCTATCTCATCGTCTGTTTCCATCCGATCGACTTGACGCGCGGTCTGCCGGCCTGGTTCGTG
>DASVDF010000133.1:0-3086 GCA_036381215.1 Woeseiaceae bacterium
AGACGAGGAGCGCGTAGACGCTGCCGACGCCCAGCAGCCGGAGGTGCTCGACCAGGTCGGTGCGATCCGCAACCAGGCAGGCGGCGATGGCCAGGGCGACGAGGCCGCACATGATCGTATTGAACGACCGTACATGGGAGCAACGTTCATCCAAATAAAACAAATGGTATTCCCGCTCCAGATCAGGCGGAAACCGCATGTTGTTGGCATTCTTCGCGAGCTCCGCCCCGTAGCGTGAGCCGCGCAGGAACGCCATGGGTTGCGCTGGGCCAGCCATGCCCGAAGGCTACGCCGACGCCCGCCGGCGCGCTGCGACCTGCCTCTAATTGAGAGGACCGAACAGTGCGGCGATCTGCAGGGCCAGGTCGCGCGGCTCGGGGTCGTTGCGGTTGGTGAGCAGGACGATGGTGGTGTGCTGCGCCGGCCAGCGGATGATGACGTTGCGAAATCCAATCGTCTCGCCGGAATGCCAGAGCGTGCCGCCGGTGATGCGCCAGCCGAAGCCGTAGTCGACCTCCGGGTCGTCGGATTTGACCCACGGTGTGAAGGCGAGCTCGCGCGACGCGTCGCTGAGCAGGCGCTCGTCGTACAGCGCCGCGTCCCATTTTGCGAGGTCGTCGATGGACGAATAGATGCCGCCGTCGCCGAGCACCGCGCTGGTCGGGCTCTGGTCCGTGCGCGTCCATTCACCGTCGACCAGGCTGTAGCCGTACGCACGGTTCGGCACGGGCGGGCCTTCCCGGACGTACGCAAGCGTGTCGTGCATGCCGAGCGGCTCAAATATGCGCCGCTTCAAAAACTCCTGGAAGCTCGTGCCCGACGCGCGCTCGACGATCAGCGCGAGCAATGCATAACCGCCGTTGCTGTAACGCCAGCGGGTTCCCGGCTCGAAATACAGGCCCGGCTCACCGGCCTGGAGCTTCAGCACGTCGGCGTCGCGGAGCTGCGTTTCGAGATCGCTCGGCATGAGCTCCTCGTAATCGATGAGCCCGCTCGTGTGCGTGAGCAGGTGATGGAGGGTGATCGCGTCCTGCGAAGCGGGGAGCGACGGCAGCCACTCGCGGGCACGGTCGTCGAGGCGAAGCTTGCCGTCCTCGGCGAGCAGGAGGATGGCGGCCGCGGTGAACTGCTTGGTGACGGAGGCGAGGCGGTAGTTGGTGGCGGGCGTGGCGCGGACGCCGCGCTCCAGGTCGGCGTAGCCGTAAGCGCGCCGCGCGACGGGTTTGCCTTCTTCCAGCACCAGGAGCGAGGCGCCCGGGCCTTCGCCGGCGTAGTCCCGCATCAAGGCATCGACATCGTCCAGTTTCGTGCCCGGGGTGGCACAGGCAGCGAGCACCAGCAGCGCCGCGATCGCACCGTAGGAGCGCGCATCGCACGCGATGCGATGGTGGACTTGCCTCAAGCGGTCGGGCAGGCCAACGTTCCAATCGCGCGCGATGCGCGCTCCTACGGGTGGCAACAGGGCCGAGCGCGCGCCGATGTCAGTCGCAGTCGCGCACACGGGTGAAGTCGAGGTCCTCGTAGTCGAAGCTGAAATCGGCATGCGGGTCCACCTTGGCCAGGGTGAGGCGGCGGGTGCCGTCCTCGCGCGCGGAGAAATCGAGCCAGGCTTCCACGTCGACGCTCGGGTCGTCCCAGTCGACGAGATAGCGCTCCCCGACCCGCATCACCGTGCCGGTGAGCATGGGCGACTTCGCGGCGGCGAAGCGCACTCGGCCGTTCCGCGCGCAGACGTCGACCTCGCCGAACCACGGATCGCGCCAGATGCCCGTGCCGAGCGGCAGTCCGCCCGCGATCACCGGCGCGCGCGCCGAGGTGTCCGGCAGCCCGGAGCCGCCGCCCTGCATGGCCGCTTCGGTTTCGATCGCTTCCTTGTACCACGCGACGGTGCGGCCCTGCTCCGGTGCCGTGAACTGCTTGAGGAGCACGTCGTTCAGCACCGCGCGCGCCTGCCCGCCGCCGCCGTTCAGCATGAGCACGAAGCCGCTCGCCTCGTCCGGCAGCAGCGTCATCGCGGAATACATGCCCATCAGCGTGCCGGTGTGCGATACCGTCCAGGCGCCGTCCACGTCCGCGAGGCGGAAGCCGAAGGCGTACGCATAATAATGTGTGTGGTCCCAGGCGCGCCGGCGCTCGGAGATCGGCATGGGAGTGCGCGCGGCCCAGAGCTCGCGCCGCTCCACTTCGGGCAGCCACGCGAGCTGCGCCGGCGTCGGCGCCAGCCAGTTCTGCGCCCAGGCGAGCATCGCCTCGAGACTGCAGCGGATGCCGCCGGCCGAGGCCGACGTGATCGCGGGCACCACCGGCCCGTCGACGCGCACCGGCACGTTGACGCCGTGCTCCCAGACGTGCGGCTGCGCAACGTTCCCGACTTCGGCCGAGCGCCAGCTCCCCACGCGGCAATCCAGTCCCAGCGGCTCGAACACCTCGCGCCGCACGAGCTCCTCGTAGGAGGCCCCGCCGGCCGCGCCCGCGACCTCGCCGGCGACGACGTAGAGCAGGTTGTCGTAGGCGTATCCGGAGCGGAACCCGTAGGCCGGCACCAGGTACGCAAGTCCGTGGATGATGTCCGCGCGGGTGAACGTATTCGGCTCCGGCCACAGCATCAGGTCGCCGCCGCCTTCCGGCAGCCCGCTGTTGTGGACCAGGAGGTCGCGCACCTGCATGTGCTCCGTCACCCAGGGATCGTGCATGCGGAACTGCGGCAGGTGCTTGCGCACCGGGTCGTCCCAGCGGAGCTTGCCCGCTTCGACCAGGCGCGCGAGCAGGGCGGCCGTCATCGCCTTGCTGTTGGAGGCGATCTTGAACAGGGTGTGGCGATCGACCGGCTCGCCGCCGCCGGCGACGAGCTCGCCGGCCGTGCGCGTGTACACGACCCGGCCGTGCTCGATCACGCCGACGGCGAGACCGGGCACGTCGTAATGCGCGATTAGGTCGTCGACGGCGCGGTCGTAAGCGGCGGTGGGTGGCGGAGGCGGGGCGGGTGGCGGGGGCGGTGTCGCACAGCCCGCTGCGAGGAGGAAGACCGCGACGCAGGAGCGGGCTCCTACGCGGTGTCGTGCGGGATTTCGTTCCATTCGGGGGTC
>DASVDF010000134.1:0-37635 GCA_036381215.1 Woeseiaceae bacterium
AACCCGCCGCGAGGGACACATCGTTCACGTGCGGCCGGAGCTCGTCGTCGAGATCGCGTTCAACGAGCTGCAGACGAGCCCGCACTACCCGGGAGGAATGGCGCTGCGCTTCGCCCGCGTCAAAGGCTACCGCGAGGACAAGCGCCCCGCCGACGCGGACACGATCGGCACGGTCCGCACCATCTTCGAGCGCCGCAACGCCCCCCCGTAGGAGCGCGCAGCGCGCGCGACTCGATACATCGCGCCGGAAAGGCCGGCTCCTGCGGGAAGAGTCATTCATGCCGCAGCGCCTCCATCGGAGCCACGCGCGCGGCACGCCACGCCGGCGCCACGGATGCTGCCGTCGCCGCGAGCAGCGCGCCGCCGACGCCAAGGGCGTACAGGGCAGGGCTCCCGGCATCGACGCCGAACAACTCGCTCGCAAGCAGGCGCAGAACCGCAACGGCCGCGAGCGAACCGGCAATGCCCGCGCAAGCGGCCAGCACGATGCCTTGCAGCAGCACGCGCCGGGCGACGGTCAGCGGCTCCGCCCCGAGGGCCAGCCTGATGCCGGTTTCCCGGATCCGGCGGCGCTGCAGGAAGGCAACGACGGAGTAGGTGCCGAACGCGGCGAGCAGCACCGCCAGCACCGCGAAGCCGCCGAGCATGCGCGTGAAGAAGACGGTCTGTGCGAGCTGCGCATCGAGGTCGTCGGCGGTTGCGGCCGCGCGGGTGATGGCTTCCCGCGGATCGACCGCCCAGACGGCGTTTTGCATGCGGTCGAGGAGATCCGCGCCCGCCCGCGGTGCCCGCGCGAGGAACGTCATGCCGATCCACGGCACCTGCACCGATGGCACGAGGATCTCGGAATCCGCGGCCTCCCGGATCGTCGCATTCCGGATATCCGCGCTGACGCCGACGATCGCAAAGTCCTCGCGAGCACCGTCGCGCAGCGCGAGCCCGATGCGCTGGCCGACCACGTCGGTCGTGCCGAACGCACGGCGCGCAAACGTCTCGTTCACGATCGCCACTTTCGCCGCGCTTGCGCTGTCGGTCGGCAGGAAGCCGCGGCCGAACAACAGAGCCTGCCCGATGACGTCCAGGTATCCCGGCGACACGCGCTCGAGCACGGTCTGCCAAGCCTCCGGCCGGTCGTGGCCCGGCAGCTGCGCGTCGATCCAGTACCGGCCGCCCGGCGCCAGCGGCGCAATGGTGGTGACCGCAACGCCCGCGACGTCCGGCTCCGCCGCGATGCGGGCGGCAACCTCGCGCGCGAAGCGCCGCCATTCGTCCGGCCCGCCCTGGTGATACGCCTGGACGGCAAAGAGCTCGCGCGCGGCGAACCCCGGATCGACGTTCTTCAGGCGATCCAGGCTGAGCGCGACCGCGCTCCCTGCGATCAGTGCCGCCGTCGCGAGGGCGAGCCCCGCGACCGGCAACAGTCGCAAGGCACCCGTTGCCGTCGTGCCGGTGCCCTTGTCGCCCGCTCGCAGATTGCCCGACATGCGCCGCCTGAGGCGCAGCGCGAAGGGCACTGCCACCAGCAAGGGGCAGGTGAGCCCGAGCAGCACGGCGAACCCGAACACCCCCGGGTCCAGTGTGATGTCACCGGCGCGCGGCAGGATGCCGGCGGCGCTGTCGCGGAACGCGTTCAGCCCCACCGCCAGGAAGAGCATGGCGATCGCGGACGCGAGCGCCGTCAGCAGCACGAGCTCGAACAGCACGCCGCGCCAGACGCGCCCCGCGGTTGCGCCCAATGCCTGGAAGACGGCGAGCTCGCTTTCGCGCGCCGCCAGCCGGCCGGCGAGCAGGGCGCCGACGTTGGCACAGGCAATCGCGAGCACCACCAGCGACACGAGGAAGACGCCCGCCAGCACCCCGCGCACGTCGCCGATCGTGATGTCGAGCAGGCTCCTGAAGCGGATGCGCCAGCCGTCGTCGTGCAGGCCTTGAGTTGCCCGCACCCGGGCCGAGAGCGCGTCGAGCGCACGCGTCGCGCGCCCGGCATCCACGCCGGCCGCGAGCTTGCCGACGCCCATGAGGTGACGGGAAGTGGCGAAGGCAGCCGATCCGGCCGGATCCCTCCGGTACCAGTCCATGTCGATCGCGCGCCACATACCGACGGATCGCGAGGGATAGGCGAATTCCGGCGGCATGACGCCGACTACGGTGACGGTTCCGCTGGCGAGCTCGAGTTGCCTGCCGACGATCGCCGGATCGCGCTTGGCCAGGCGCTGCCATTCGAGATCGCTGAGCACGACGGCCGAGGCATCCGGTCCGAATTCCCCGGCGCCGATCCAGCGGCCGACCTGCGCCGGCATGCCGAACGTCGGGAAAAACCCCTCGCTCACGTACTCCGTCGTGATCTCGCGCGGACGATCGCCGGAGAGCACCGTCTCGCCGCCCCAGATGTACCACGCCGCGTGCTCGAAGGCCGGCGTGGCCGTGAGCGCCACGGCTTCCGCGCCGGTCAACGCCCCCTTGTCCTGGTCCTGGGCCGCGTTGATCGTCTCGAATTCGACGATGCGTGCGCTGTCGGGATAAGGCAAGCCGTTGAGGACGATGCCGTTCAGCACCGTGAACATGCCGACGCTCAACGCGAGCCCCAGCGACAGCGTGGCGAGCACGGCAGCGCTGTAACCGGAGCTCGCCAGCAGCCGGCGCGCGGACTGTCGGACTTCGGTCAGGATCGCCGCCATCTCCGCAACCTCATTCGTAGCGCAGCGCTTCCATCGGGTTCACGCGCATCGCGCGCAGCGCCGGAATCTTCCGGAGCGTGTCATTCGTGCCGCAGCGCCGCGACCGGGCTGATGCGCGTCGCCCTGAGCGCCGGGAGACTGCACGCGCTCATGCCGACCGCCGCGAGCAGCAGTGCGACGCCCGTGTAAGTCAGTGGGTCGAAGACTGAAATTCCGAAAACGAGCGACGACAGGAAGCGCGTGAGCAGCAGCGCGCCGAAAACCCCGACCGCGAGGCCGCCGCCTACCAGCCACGCGCCCTGCCCGACCACGAGCCCGACGACGTTCGGCGCCTGCGCGCCGAGCGCCATGCGCACCCCGAGCTCGGTCGTGCGCTGGCCGACCGTGTAGGAGAGCACGCCGTAGATGCCGACCACCGCGAGCAGCACCGCCACGACGGCGAAGATCGACAGGAGCAGCGTCGGCGCTCGCTGGCCGCCGAGCGACTGCTCGATGCGCTCGTTCATCGTCATGACGTTGAACACCGGCTGCTCGGGATCGACCGCCTGCACGGCGGCACGGATCTGCCGGGCCACGGTCGCGGCGGGCAGCGTCGTGCGCGCCACCAGCGAGGCGAACATCACCGGGCGCTGGCGGCTGTAGTGATAGTAGGTTTCCTTGCTCGGCATCTCGTCGAGCCGGGCGCGCTTGACGGTGCCGACGACGCCGACGATGGTCGCCCACGTGTCCTCGCCGGTGCTGAGGTTTGTACTCTGGATGCGCCGGCCGATCGGGTCCTCGTTCGGGAAATAGCGTTCGACGAGCAGCTCGTCCACGATGGCGGCGTGCGGCCCGTCCGGCCGGTCGAGCTCCGGATCGAAAAAGCGCCCGGCGAGCAGCGGGATCTGCATGGTGCGGAAATAATCCGCGCTGACGTTCTGCTGGAATCCGTGCGGCGAGCTCTCGCCGGCGCCGGGCGTGTGCCCTTCGATCGTGTAGCTGCCCTGCGACGCCGCCTCGCTGAACGGCAGCGAGCTGACCACCGCCGCCGAAGCCACGCCCGGCTCCGCCGCGACCCGCTCCAGCACGGCATCCAGGAACGCCCGGCGCGCGTCGGGATCGCGGTAACGGCTGCCGGAGAGCTCGAACTGTACCGCCAGCAGGTCGCGCGGCTGGAAGCCGGGCGACTCGTCGAGCATGCGTTCGAAGCTGCGCAGCAGGAGCCCCGCGCCGATCAGCAGCGTGGCGGCCAGGGCCACCTGCATCGAGACGAGCACGCCGCGGGTCAGCAGCGCGCCGCGGCCCGCGGTCTGCTTGCCGCCTTCCTTGATCACCCGCTGGACGTCCATGCGCCAGAGCGCTGCGACGGAAATCAGGCTGAACAGCACACCCGCCGCGACGGACACGAGGAAAGCGAACAAGAGCACCGTCGGGTCGATGCTCACGTCGAAGTTCTGCGCGCTGCGATCGATGCCGAAGAGCTCGATCAGGCGGATCACGAAGAACGAGAGCGCGAGGCCGAGCAGCCCTCCGCCCAGTCCCAGCAACACGCCTTCGAGCACCAGCTGCCGCGATACCCGTCGCCGCTCCGCGCCGACAGCCGAGCGCACCGCGAGCTCGCGTGCACGCGCCAGCACGCGCGCGAGCATGAGGTTCGCCACGTTCGCGCAGGCGATCAGGAGCACGAACACCACGACGCCCTGCAGCACCAGCAGCGTGACCCGCACGTCGCCCACCAGGAACTGGCGCCACGACTGCGCCCGGCCGGTGAAGCCGCTGCGCTCGAGGAACTCGATATAGCCGGCGCCGCGATCCCCGGCGGTGCCCAGGCGCTCGGCGTTGCTCCGCACGATCGCGTCCATCTGCGCGTTGAGCTGCTCCACGGTCGCGCCGGGCTTCAGGCGGCCGATGCTCATGGAGAACTCGTGCCCTCGTTCCTCGTCCGACATCTGCTCCGGAGTAAAGGCGAACGGCACGTAGAGGTCGATGTTGCGATCGGGGAACGCGAAGCCCTCCGGCATGACGCCCAGCACGCGGTACGACTCGCCGTTCAGGCGAATTTCGCTGCCGACGATGCCGCGGTCGCCGTTGAAGCGGTTCTGCCACAGGGGATAGCCGAGCACCACGACGCGGTCAGCGCCGGGCACCGTCTCCTCGTCGCCGAAGACCCGGCCGATGAAGGCGCCGACCTTCAGCGTGGAGAACAGCGACGGTGTGGCAACCAACCCGCCCAGGCGCTCCGGCGCGCCGTCGCTCGCGAGGTTGTAGGAGGTGCCGGTGAACATCGCGAGGTCCGCGAGCGCAGCCGCCTGCTGTTTGCGGTCGAGGTAATCCGGAATGGAGGTCCCGGCCTCTTCGAGGCCGATGCCGGGATAAGTGTTGTGCACTTCGACCAGCCGCTCGCCGTCCGGGTAGGGCAGCGGCTTCAGCATGAAGGCGTTGATGACGCTGAAAATCGCCGTGTTCGCGCCGATGCCGAGCGCGAGCGTCAGCATGGCCGCAGCCGCGAAGCCGGGCCGCTTGCGCAGTGCGCGCCGGGCGAAGCGGATGTCGTCGCGTAGTGCTTGCATTACTCCTCACCTCGCTTCCCGCAGGAGCGCGCATTGCGCGCGACCCGGGATTGAATCGCGCGCGCTGCGCGCTCCTACAGCCTCACCGCCAACCCGAGCATCGCGGTCGCGCGCGATGCGCGCTCCTACACCGTGGCGCGCACGCCTTCGTTCGCACGCAGCTCCTCCAGCGTTTCCTCGTCCACCACCTGCCCGTCGAACATCGCAATGCGCCGCTTTGCGCATTCCGCGAAGCGGGGGTCGTGCGTCACCATGCAGATCGTCGCGCCATCCGCGTGCAACTCGTCCAGGAGCTTCATGACGGCGTCGCCGTTCCGCGAATCGAGGTTTCCCGTCGGCTCGTCCGCGAGCAGGATCGACGGATCGCCGACCAGCGCGCGCGCCACCGCGACGCGCTGCTGCTGACCGCCTGAGAGCTGTGCCGGGTAGTGCTTCACCCGATGCGACATGCCGACCCGGTCGAGCGCGGCCATCGCGCGCTCCTTGCGCTCCCCGCGCGACATGCCGTCGCGGTAGGTCAGCGGCAGCTCGACGTTCTCGAACACCGTGAGATCGCCGATCAGGTTGAACGCCTGGAAGATGAAGCCGATCTCACGATTGCGGATGCGCGCGCGCGTGCCGGCGTTGATGTCCTCGACCGGCGTGCCGTTCAGCGTGTAGCGGCCCTCCGTCGGGGTATCGAGCAGCCCGAGGATGCTGAGCAGCGTCGACTTCCCGCATCCGGACGGTCCCATGATCGCGACGTACTCGCCGCGCGCGATCTCGGCGTGCACACCGGCCAGCGCGTGCGTCTCCACCTCGTCGGTGTAGAAGATCTTCTTGACGTCGGTGAGCCGGATCAGCGGCTGCGTCTCGTCATTCATTGCGTTCCCCTGTTCTCAATTCAGCTCGATACGGTCGTGCTCGTCCCATTGCGAGGTGTCGGAGAGCACGACCCGATCCCCTTCCTGCAAACCTTCCAGGATCTGCACCCGGTTGACGGATACCTTGCCGAGCGTCACCGGCACGCGCACCGCGATACCCGACTCCGGCTGGATGCGGAACAGCCGCAGCGTCGAGCCGGCCTGCCCGTAGGCCGGCCGGCCGACGTTCAGCACATCGTCGAGTCGCTCGATCAGGATCGTGCCGTCGACCGACAGGTCCGGACGTGCACCGGGCGGCAGCTCGCCGGTGATCTCGACGTCCACCTGCACGGTGCCGTTCTGCACGGCCGGGTCGATGCGGCTCACCTCCCCCTCCGCGACGCCGTTGCGCGTATCGATGTCGACCGACTGGCCGACGCGGATGTCCTTGGCCTGCGTTTCCGCGATGCGCAGCTCGGCCATCAGCTCGTCGGGCCGCGCGACCCGTGCGATGTTCGTGCCGGGCGTCACGCGCTGGCCGGCCTCCACCTCGAGCGTCTGCAGCACCCCGGCGATGCCGGCGCGCACATGCAGGTTGGCGAACTGTTCTTCGCGGAGAGCGAGCGCCTGGCGCTGCTGCTCGAGCCGCACTTTCGCGGCCCGAAGCTGTGCATCGACTGCCTTCTGGAGGATGTCCACGCGCTCACGCTCGACCTCGAGACGCACCTTGAGCTGCTGCGCGGCGAGCTGGGTACGCCGATAGTCGATGGCGGGGATGATCCCCTTGGCGGCGAGGTCTTTCTGCGCCTCTGCCTCGAGCCGCTCCCCTTCATAGTCCGCGTTGGCGGCGGCGAGCACTGCCCGCTGGTCGAGCACGTTCGACTTGAGCTGGACCTCCAGGGCCGCGTAGTCCGCTTCGGCGGCACCCACGGCCGCGCGCGCTTCTGCGACCTGCTGCGCGAGCTCGGGATTGCTCATCTCGACCAGCACCGTGTCCGGCTCGACCACCGCACCGGGCTTCACCAGCACGCGATCGACCCGCGCCTCGCTCGCCGCGGCGATCCAGCGCACTTCCCGCGGCACGAGCACCCCCGGTCCGCGCACCTGAAGCAACATGTCGCCGCGCTTGACGGTGTCGATGTACAGCGAGGCCCGCTCCACCGACGGCGCCGCCGGCTCGAGCGTGGCGACGAACGCCGCGAGGGCGACGAATACGGTGACGCCGGCCGCGGAATAGGTGAGCCGGCGCGTCTTCTTTTTGCGTTTCAGGTCCTCGCGAACGAAATCCATGCGGGCGTCCCCGTCCTCTCTCGACCAGTCCGGCTGGCACATTGCACAGGGCGTGCCACGTCTAAGATGGCGCAACCACGCGGTCTGGTTGCATTTTCAGCCACAGGCGAGTGTCCGGAAATGGGACGGTCGTGCCGCAACCGGACACTCGCGGCCGCGGGTCACGGCGGGCGACCGCGGGCGGAAGGCGCCGGGCTTACGGGTGCCGCGGGGCGTTCAGCACGGCCAGCGTCAGGCAGGCGAGCGCGCTGAAATACACGACGAGACTCGCCGCGATGCAAACGGCGGCCGCCACCGTCAGCTGGAATGCCGAGCCCGCCTGCCGGGCTCCTGCGCCGGCGGCAGCCAACTCCACTATGACGTATCAGGCGTCGTCGGCGGGCGCCTTGTCGCTGCGGCGGCCGTTCGGGGCAATGTGCAGGCTGATGACGATGGTGACGACGAGAATGGCCGCGATGATCCCCACCGAGAGCAGCGGCGGCACGTGCAGGTGGTCGTGCGTGACGAGCTTGAACCCCGCGAAGGCCAGCACCGCGGCGAGCCCGTAATGCAGGTAGCTCACCCGCTCCAGCGAGGCGACCATGACGACGTACAGTGAACGCAGCCCCAGGATCGCGAACGCGTTCGAGCTGTAGACCAGAAACTCGCGGCGGGTCACCGACAGCGCCGCCGGCACCGAGTCGATGGCGAACAGGATGTCGCTGAGCTCGAGGCCGATGATCGCGACCAGGAGCGGCGTGATGAGGAGCTTGCCGTTCTCACGGACGAGGAGGTGTGACGAGTTGCGGTCACGGCTCACCGGCAGGCGACTGGCGAGCCAGTTGACCAGCTGGTTCTCGACCACCTCTTCCTGCGGCTCGCGGAGCGCGCGCCAGGCCGCGAAGAACAGCAGCGCACCGAACAGGTAGGTGATCCAGTCCCAGCGCTCCATGGCCGCAACGCCGAGGAAAATGAATATGCCGCGGAAAACCAGCGCCCCGAAAATGCCCCAGAGAAGCGCGCGGCGCTGGTTTTCGAGGGGGATCTGCAACGTTTTGAAGATCAGCAGGAAGACGAACAGGTTGTCGAGGCTCAGGCTCTCCTCGATCAGGTAGGCCGCGAGATACTCCTGCGCGGCGTCGCCGCCCATGAGATGCCAGACGAAGATCGAAAACCCGAGGCCGACGGAGATCCAGAGGATGCTCCACTTGACATCGGCGCGGCGGGTACGCTGGTGGGCGCCGCGATGGCTGTAGAGATCGATGGCGAGCAGGACGAACAGGGTCGACGCGAAGCCGATCCATGCCCACTGGGGCACATCGTTCATGGTGTTCTCGGCAGGGCGGCGGCCGCGGCAACGGGCGGCGCGGCGGGCCGCCCGCGCTCAGCGTACGGCAAAGTCGGAAGGCTCCCTCAAAGCGTTTAAGTTTCCGAGCTCCGGGGCTGCCGGGCGTGACGCACGGAATAGCCTCCGTAAATGACGAGCCCGATCACCATCCAGATCAGGAAATAACCCCAGGTGTTCAGGCTCAGGTTCAGCATCAGGTAAATGCAGGCGGCGACCCCGAGCAACGGGAACACCGGGCTGAATGGCACCCGGAAAGGACGCTCGAGATCCGGCTGCGTCTGGCGCAGGACCAGCACCCCGATACACACGATCACGAACGCGAACAGGGTCCCGATATTCACCAGCTGCGCAATCGCGTCGATGGGCGTGAAGCCCGCCGCGCAGGCGGCGATCACGCCGATCAACGCGATGACGAAGATCGGCGTCCGGGTGCGCGGGTGCAGCGTGGCGAAACGTTCCGGCAGCAACGAATCACGGGACATCGCGAACAGCACACGCGAGAGGCCATAGTACATGACCAGCATGACCGACGTGAGGCCGGCGATGGCACCGGCGGCGACCACTGCCGCCCCCCAGCGATACCCGAGCTTCAGCAGCGCCTCGGAGACCGGGGACGGGGTGTCGAGAGTCGGATAGGGCGCGATCCCGGTAAGCAGCCCGGCCACCACCATGTAGATGATGGTGCAGACGACCAGCGAGCCGATGATGCCGATCGGCATGTCGCGCTGCGGCTGGCGGGTTTCCTCAGCTGCGGTCGATACGGCATCGAACCCGATATAGGCGAAGAAAATGAGCGCCGCCCCGTTGACGACGCCCTGCCAGCCGAACGGCAGGAACGGATGCCAGTTGGCAGGCTCCACGTTGCCGGCGGCGATCGCAATGAAAATGGCGATGGCGGTCAATTTGATGAACACGACCGCGGCGTTGAAGCGCGCGCTGTTCCGCACCCCGAAAGAGAGCAGCACGCCGAGCAGCACGATGATGCCCATCGCCGGCAGGTTGACGACGCCGCCCGCTCCGGGCGCCGCCGCAAGCGCCTTGGGCAGCTCCAGCCCCGCCGCCGCCAACGCATTGTTGAAGTAACCCGACCAGCCGACCGCGACGGCGGAGACCGCCATCCCGTACTCCAGCACCAGCGCCCAGCCGATCACCCAGGCGACGATCTCGCCGAGCGCCGCATAGGCGTAACCGTACGCGCTGCCGCAGCCCCCGACCGTCGACGCGAGCTCCGCGTAACAGAGCCCGGCGAAGACGCAGGCGAAGCCGGCGAGCACGAATGACAGGACCAGCGCGGGCCCGGCCTGGGTCGCCGCGGCCACGCCGGTCAGTACGAAAACGCCCGCGCCGATGATGGCGCCGATGCCGAGCAGCACGAGGTCGCCGGCGCCCAGCGTGCGCAGCAGCCCCGTCTCGCCGTGCACGTCCGTGCCGATAGCCTTGGTGCGAAAAAGATCCATCGAGGACTCCGAACAGGTCAGTTCGGGCAGGGACTCTATCAGGATGCTCAAAACAGCGTCCACCTTGTCCGTCCCGACACCGGGCTCGGGGAGCCCCGGGGCGGGTTTCACCCCCTGACACCTGAGGCGGGCCGCCATCGATCGGTGCTGACCTTTGCGGCTCGCGGGCCCCCCGGCTTGCCGGCACGGGCCGAGCTTCCGTCGAGCCGTTTCCCGGCCTATGCAGTTGACCCGCCGATGACCAGCCCGACCGATCCGCCCGGCCACCCGCGGATCGCGCCGGTTCACGGACCGGCGGGCGGCCGAAGCGGGCCGGCAAGCAACGCGACGCTCCGGGGCGAAACCCGACGCTCGGGAAGGTGCTGCTCATCGCGCTGTCGGGGTACTGCCAGGACGAGGACCGCCGCCGCTCCCGGGAGGCGGGTTTCGATCACCACGTGGGCAAGCCGGCCGGCCGCCGCGACCTCCTGCGGCTGCTCGCTGAGGGTCCGTAGGGGTCGGTCCGCAGGGTCAGCGACCCCTCGTCAGTCCGTCAGAATTTGCGGCCTCCGCGGAATTCTTACATGAGCTGAGACCGCCGCCGCCGCCCGCGGTCGCCGCGGTCCGCGCTGGCGCGCGCGGAACGAGGCCTTTCACCACCCCGTCATTCATCCTCGGCCGGCCGCCTCCGGGGGCACAAATATTGCACTGCGAGCCGGTCCCCGCTCTCAGCTCACCCGTTCAGGAGGTACTCACCATGAAGCGGTCGATACACGATGCATTCCCGTTCAGCGCAGCGATCGTGCTGGCGTCGGCGTCCCTCGCATGGGCAGCGCCACAGGGCATGTCGCACACCGGCTCCGGGCAGATGCAGGCGCAGCAGGTCATTGAGGGCTGGCCAGCAAGCGCGCAGAAGGCAGCGCGGCAGATGCTGCAGAAGTACGGCGAGCCCGATGCCGTCACGAGCGACATGCTGGTATGGCAGAACAACGGGCCGTGGCTGCGGACGATCGTGCACAAGAAAGAGGTGCAGCACAATTTTCCGGTACCGCACAAGGACGTTCTCCAGCAGACCATCAATTACGAGGTGCCCGAGGAGAAGGTCGCCGCGCTGGTGAAATTCGACGGCAGCCTCGTGCCCAGCCGCACGAGCGGGGAGCTCTCGACGGGCTGCGATCAGGAAGCAACCAACATCCTCGCGCTGAACCTGGCGAACGACATCGTCGAAGGCAAGCGCAGCGTGGAGGAGGCCCGCGAGTACGCTGCGCAGGCGATCCAGGAGGCGAGGCAGGGACAGAAGCCCGCCTACGCACAGGAGCTCCGGTTCGAGACCCGGATGGCAAGCGCGGCGGACCCGGACGAGCCGATGCAGCTGCCGATGGCGTCCGGCCAGAGCGGCAGCGGCCGCAGCGGCAGCGCGGCCGGTACCGCAGCCGGCGCGGCGGCGGGTGCGGCCGCCGGGGCGGCCGGAGCCGCCCGAGAAGCACCCGGGCAAGCGGCGGGAGCCGTCGGGGAAGCGACGGGGGAAGTGGCCGGAGCGACCGGGGAAGCGGCTCGCGGCGAAGGGCCGGCCATGACGGCCTCGGACCTCACCGGCAAGACGGTCGTATCGGCGGAAGGCGAGGAGGTCGGCGAAGTCGCCGGAATCGTCATCAACGCAGACGGCGAGCAACTCGCGCGAGTCACGCTCGACGACGGCTTTCTCGGTATCGGCGCGACGGAAATCGTTCTCCCGGTATCCGGGCTGTCGACCACGGCGGAAGGCCAGCTCCGCTCGGAGATGACCCGCGAGAAGCTCCGGTCGCTCAAGAAGAGCAGCGAGAGCCAAAGCGACAGCGACGACAATTCCCGCAGGTACTGATCGCGCGGCCTGTGCGCGTCCCTGCGGCGCGGCGGACGGAACGCGCGCCGGGCGGCGGAACGCCGCTCAGCGGGCGTCGTGGAAGATGATGCCGAGCGTGTAACGCGAGCCCGCGTGCACCCGGCTCACGCCGTGACGCATCGTTACCCGGTAGTCGCCGCGGCTGCCGTGAACCGGCCGCTGGTTGACGGCGAATACGACCGCGTCTCCCTGCCGCAGGGGCACGACTTCGACGCGCGACTGCATGCGCGGACGCTGCTCGGTGAGCACGAGCTCGCCGCCGGTGAAATCACGGCCGGGCTCGGAAAGCAGCACGGCCACCTGCAGCGGGAACACGTGCTCGCCGTAGAGGTCCTGGTGCAGACAGTTGTAGTCGCCGGGCCCGTAGCGCAACAGGAGCGGCGTCGGCCGGGTCTGTCCGGCCGCGTGGCAGCGCGCGAGGAAACGCCGGTGCTCAGGCGGGTACTCGACGCCGGCCCGCAGGCGGAGGCTCCACTCGTTCGCCACCGGTGCGAGCCCGGGATACAGCGCGCTCCGCAGCCGCGCGACGAGCGCCGGCAGGGGGTGAGCGAAATAGCGGTACTCGCCCCGCCCGTAGTTGTGGCGCGCCATGACGACACGGCTGCGGAACGCGGACTCGTGCTCCCAGAAAGCCTTGACCGCGGCGCAATCCTCCGGCGCGAGCAGCCGCGGGAGAACGCAACTACCCCGCTCGTCGAGCTCGCGTGCGACCGCCGGCCACTTGCAGTCGATCGCCTCCGCCGCCTGCCGCGCGGCGTGCGCCGCGCCCGGAGCGCTCATGAACGCGCTTCGCGCGCGAGCAGCGCCGCCTTGCGCGCGACCCCCCAGCGGTAGCCGGACAGGTCGCCGTCGGTGCGCACCACCCGATGGCACGGGATCGCCACCGCGAGCGTGTTCGCACCGCAGGCCTGGGCGACCGCACGCACGCTACGCGGGGCACCGATCCGCTCGGCGACCTCGCGATAGCTCGCCTGGGCACCGGCGGGAAGCTCCCGCAACGCCTGCCAGACCCGCTGCTGAAACGCGGTCCCGCGAATATCGAGCGGCAGATCGAGCCCGAGGGCCGGGTTCTCGACGAACCCGACGACCTGCGCCACGGTGCGCTCGAAGGCCGCATCCCCGCCGATGAGGTTCGCCCGCGGGAAGCGGTCCTCGAGCTCGCGCACGAGGGCCTGCGGATCGTCGCCGAGGGAGATCGCGCATATGCCGCGATCGCTCTGCGCGACCAGGATGGCGCCGAGTGAGCACTGCCCGACCGCGAACCGGATGTCGGTGTCGGCGCCGCCGGCGCGATAGCGCGTCGGCGTCATCCCGAGGCGTGCGTTCGCGCCTTCGTAGAATCGCGAGCTCGAGTTGTAGCCGGCATCCATGATGGCGGCCGTCACGCTCTCGCCGCGCGCGAGGCCCGCCGCGAGACGCGCCGAGCGCTGCGCCGCCGCATACTGCCGCGGGGTGAGGCCGGTGTCCCGGCGGAACAGCCGATGCAGGTGCCAGGGACTCATGCCCACGCCGCGCGCGAGCTCCTCCAGCAGCGGAGGTGCGGTGCCGTCCGCTATGGCCTGCTCGATCCGCCGGCAAGCCTCCACCACCGCCCCGGTGGCCCGGTCCGCCGTCCCGGCGCGGTCGGGCCGGCAACGGCGGCAGGGGCGAAAGCCCGCGCGCTCTGCCGCTTCCGGGGTCGCGTGGAACTGCACGTTTTCCGGCCGCGGCCGGCGCGCACCGCAGGACGGCCGGCAGTAGACGCCGGTCGTCCGCACGGAGTACCAGAAGCTGCCGTCCGCCGCCTTGTCGCGCGCAACGATGGCGGCCCAGCGGGGATCGTGCGCGGTCGCGCGCGCGATACGAGGTTGTCTTGCAGTCATCTCGATCTGTCCTGGAATACGAAAACGCCGCCTAAGTTAGGCCTCGGGCGCGGCATCCGCACTCCGTTCCTTGCGATCGAATTCTACTCCCCCCGGAAACGTGCGTTTTGCCGACAAATGCGCCTGTCTGCCGGCGCGCCGCCGCGGCAGGCTGAGCGCGTCATCCTTCAGGGAGGAAGAAGTCATGTCCGGGAATCCGCTCATTGCCGCGCTCGCTGTGCTGCTCGCCGCCGCTGCGGCCGGCGCGCAGCCTGCGCTTTCCGATGACGATTGCGGGCTGCTCGCAAAGGCCGTCAGGGAGCACGTCTGGCGCGCCGCGACCGAGGCGAAGCCCAGGCCAGCGGCTGCCGGCCCGCTCGCCGCCGCATTCGGCGCCGAGCGGCGCGTGTGCCGGCGGACGGCCGAAGTCACGACCCGGGCTTTCACGCAGGCGTTCCGGTCCTTCGGTATGACCATCGGCTGGGAGCCGCCCGACCCGGGCGATTACTGCCTGAGCGGGGATTTGAGCCAGTGCTACCCCGGGCTCGACGATCCGCACGTTCCGCGCTCGGGCCTGGCTTTCCTGTACGAAACCTGGCACGGCGTCAGCAGCGCGGTGCAGTCGCTGATGCCCGCCGGCAGCACGGCTGGCGTCGCCGTGTTCAGCGAGGCATCGCTGGACGAAGCGCTGGATTCGCAACTCGACCGCTCCGTCGCCGCACCGCTGTTCGCGCGTTAGTCGGGCGCATGCGGTCCGCGGAGACCGTAACCGCCGGCTCGCCGCGCGGGGCCTTTCGCTCTGCCGGCATGCGGCCGCGCCGGTCGTTGCCATGCGGACGGAGCGTAGTAGACTTCGCGATCGGTCCGGGGGGACGCGAACAAGGAAGCGCAAGCAGTGGCTCGACCACGCCCCGGACAATTACCCAAGTCGCCGACCGGCATCGCGGGACTCGATGCGATCACCGGCGGCGGCCTGCCGAGCGGACGCCCGACGCTGATCTGCGGTGGCGCCGGTTGCGGCAAGACCCTGATGTCCGCGGCCTTCCTCGTCAACGGCGCAACGCGTTACGACGAGCCGGGCGTGTTCATGACGTTCGAGGAAACGGCCGACGAGCTCGCGCAAAACGTGAGCTCCCTCGGCTACGATCTCGAAGCGCTGCAGGCAAAGAAGCGCCTCGTCGTCGATCACGTCCACATCGATCGCGCGGAGATCGAGGAGCTCGAAGGCTACGATCTCGAAGGCCTGTTCATCCGCCTGGACCTCGCGATCCGCTCCGTCGGCGCGAAGCGCGTGGTGCTGGATACGCTCGAGTCCCTGTTCGGCGGCTTTCGCGACCAGGCGCTCCTGCGTGCCGAGCTCCGCCGGCTGTTCCGCTGGCTGAAGGCCCGCGGCGTGACGGCCGTCACCACGGGCGAGCGCGGCGACGGCGTCCTGACCCGCAGCGGGCTCGAGGAGTACGTGTCCGATTGCGTGATCGTGCTCGATCACCGGGTCGACGGGCAGGTTTCGACGCGGCGGCTGCGTGTCGTCAAATACCGCGGCTCCGCGCACGGCACCAACGAGTATCCGTTCCTGATCGATGCGGACGGTATCACCGTCCTGCCGATCACCTCGCTGGAGCTTACGCACGCTGCGCCCGTGGAGCGCATCACGACGGGTATTCCGGCACTCGACGACATGCTGGAGGGCGGCGGTTATTTCAGGGGCAGCACGATCCTCGTGAGCGGCACCGCGGGTACCGGTAAATCCAGCATCGCCGCGCATCTCGCGCTCAGCACGTGCGAGCGGGGCGAGAAATGCCTGTTCTTCGCCTTCGAGGAATCCGAGGCGCAAATCTTGAGGAATACCCGCTCGATCGGCATCGATTTCGCGCCATACATCGAGAGCGGCCTGATCCGCTTCCATGCGAGCCGGCCGACGCGCCAGGGACTCGAGCGGCACCTGGCCGAAATGCAGAAGCTCGTGGCCGCGCACGCGCCCTCGGTCGTGATCGTCGATCCGGTCAGCAATCTCATTACGGCGGGACCGGAGCAGGACGCGCGCAGCATGCTGACGCGGCTGATCGATTTCCTCAAATCGCACGGCATCACCGCGCTGTTAACGAATCTCTCGGCTGCCCTCGACCTGGAAGAGACGCAACTCAGTGTGTCATCCGTGGCGGACACCTGGCTCCTGGTCCGCGACATCGAATCCAACGGCGAGCGCAACCGCGTCATGTACGTGCTCAAGTCGCGCGGGATGGCGCATTCAAACCAGCTCCGCGAGTTCGTCATCACGGACGCAGGCATCGACCTCGTGGACGTCTACGTCGACGCGGACGGCGTGCTGACCGGCTCCGCCCGGATGGCCCGCGAGGAGCTGGAGAGATCCGCGCAACTCTTGCGCGATCAGGAAACAGAACGGCGGCGGCGCGAGCTCGAGCGCAAACGGCAGGTGCTGCAAAGCCGCATCAGGGCGCTGGAGGCGGAGTTCGCGGCGTAAGAGGAAGAGCTCCGGAGCGAGCTCGGGGAGAGGGAGGCTCGCGACGAAGCTGCCACCGCCGCCCGACAGCGCCTGGCGCGCCGCCGCGACGCATCTCTGTGACGCGTCCGCCGGCGCGAGGAAAGCGGGCTAGACTCAGGCTGAGGACTCCGCTGAACCTCGATGACGTCGCCGCGAGGGTGGCGGGACGCGGCCGGGCATGCCGCCTCCGGAACCAGGGCGTACCGGCCACGGGAGCAAAGCCGTATCGCGCCACGGAGCGCCCAGGGAGTGCCCGATGAAAAGACCGCGGCCGGCGGCTCACCCGACTTCGCTCGAATCCCGGCAGGGCAGGACGTGGGAATTCACGCTCTACATTGCAGGGCAGACACCGCGCAGCCTGGCTGCCGTCGAAAACCTGGACAACATCTGCCAGCAGTACCTTCGCGGCCGGTCGCGCGTCGCGGTCGTGGACCTGGTGCAGCAACCGGAGCTCGCCCGGAGCGACCAGATCGTCGCGATACCCACCCTCGTGCGCAAGGCTCCGGAGCCGGTTCGCCGCATCATCGGCGACCTGTCCGACACGGAGCGCGTGCTCGCCGGCCTGCGCATCGGCCGGGAGTGATTCAGTAGAAGGAGATGCATGGGTAAGCTCGAGCAACTGAGGACGGAAACGGACCGGCTTCGCAGCCGCCTGCGCGAGGCCGAGGATTGCATTCAGGCAATTCGCGAAGGCCGCGTCGACGCCTTCGTCGTCGCCGAGCAGGAACGCGAGCGCGTTTATGTGCTGGAGAGCATCGACGGTCCGTTCCGGGTGCTGGTCGAGCACATGCAGCAGGGCGCGGCGACCATCGGCGCGGACGGGCGCCTGTTGTACGCGAATGCAAGCCTGGCACGGCTGCTCGGCCGTGAGCGGGCGGCGCTCGTCGGCCGGCCGTTCGCGGAGCTCGTCGCATCTGAGGATCGCCCGCTTTTCGCGGCCTTGATCGGGGGAGCGCTCGAGCGACCGGGAGGCGAGGTGCGCCTCGAGCGGCCGGACGGCACGCGTGCGAGCGTGTGGCTGAGCGTGGAGGCGCCGGCGCGCGCCGGCGTCGGTGGAGCCTGCCTGCTCGTGACGGATCTCACGCAGCAGAAGCAACACGAGGAGCTCATCGGGGCGGGAACGCTCGCGCGCCTGGTCGTGGAGCAGGCGCCGGAGATCGTCGTGGTTTGCGATCCCGACGACATCGTGGTGCTCGCAAGCCCGCCGGCACACGCCGTCGGCGGGCGTAATCCGCTCTGGCAGTCGTTTCGCGAGACGTTCCCGCTCACCGCTGATTCGGCTGCGGCGGAAGGGCCGCTGCGGCCTTCCGCGCTCGACGAGCCGGTCCGGGCGCTCGAGGTAACGCTGCGGTGCCCCGCCGACGACGCGCAGCCGATGCTCCTCTGCGCCAGCCCGATCCGGGCCGCGGGCGGCGAGCGTCTGGGCTCGATCGTGACCCTCGCCGACATCGGCGCGCTGAAGCAAGCCGAGCGCGAGCTCAAGGACGCCGATCGCCGCAAGGACGAGTTCCTGGCCATGCTGGCGCACGAGCTGCGCAACCCGCTCGCGCCGATCGTGAGCGGGCTCGAGGTGCTGAAGCTGTCGGGTGCGGCCCAGGACGGCGCGGGCGCCGTGTTTCGCATGATCCAGCGGCAGGTGGAGCAGCTCGTCCGGCTGGTCGACGACCTGCTCGAGATCTCGCGCATTGCGCGCGGCAAGATCGAGCTGCGCAAATCGGTGGTAGACCTCGAGGAGGTGGTCAACGACGCGCTCGAAACCAGCCGGCCGCTGATTCGCTCGATGGAGCACACGCTCGAGGTCGACCTGCCCTCCGCTCCGGTGGCGATCGAGTGCGACGGCGTGCGCCTGAGCCAGGTCATCGCCAACCTGCTGAACAACGCCGCCAAGTACACCCCGCGGGGCGGACGCGTATCGCTGGCCGCCCGGGTGGAGGACGGTGAGCTCGTGATCCGCGTCAGGGACACCGGCTACGGCATCGAGCCCGAAGCGCTCGCCAGCGTCTTCGAGATGTTCACCCAGGCGCGCCTGTCGAGCCGCGCGGAATCCGGGCTCGGCGTGGGTCTCGCGCTCGTGCGGACGCTGGTCGAGATGCACGGCGGCACCGTCAGCGCGGTGAGCCAGGGGCGCGGGCACGGCAGCGAGTTCACGGTGCGCCTGCCGACGGGCGACGGCGTCGCATTCGCGGCGCCGGAGAACACGCACACCGAGGCAGCACGCTCCGACCTGAAGCGCATTCTCGTCGTGGACGACAACCGGGATTCCGCACGCAGCCTCTGCATACTGCTCGAGCTGCTCGACTACGACGTCAGGACGGCGTTCGACGGTCCCGCGGCGCTCGCGGAGCTCGAGCGCTTCGCTGCGCAAGCCGTGTTCCTCGACATCGATATGCCGGGCATGGACGGCTTCGAGGTGGCGCGCCGGATTCGCGCGGGCCGGTACGGGGAGGCGGTGGCCCTGATCGCGCTCACCGGCTGGGGACAGGACGACGACCGGGCCCGCTCCCGGGCCGCGGGTTTCGACCATCACCTGCTGAAGCCGGTCGGGCTCGACGACCTGCGCGCAACGCTCGCCGCCGCCGGGCCGGCCCGGGCCAGCGACCGCATCACAGGCACAACCCGCTGATCAGGCGCGAGTTTATCCGACCGATGCCGGCGGCGGCCTGATGTAGTATCCTTGGCGCGGAAGTACTTCGAACCCCGAACGACCGTTCGGTGCACGGGGCGGATCAGGTCCAGGAAGGACGGGTCTGGGGAAGGCGGCGTTGCCCTTTCGACGTTCCCTTTGCTCTCACCATGTATAAGGAGATTCCCATGCGATCAGTGTGCCTGCAGTGCGCAGCTCTCTTTGTGTTGTCGACCGGCGCGGCGCAAGCGGCGGACAGCGGCTTGTATATCGGCGGTGCCGTCACCCGCACCAGCATCGACACGAGCTTCGATTTCGTGGAGAACGCGCCGGACTTCAGCCTCGATGATGACGACAACGGCTGGAAAGTCATCGCCGGCCTGCGCGCGCTCGACTGGTTCGCGGTCGAGGCCAACTACGTCGATTTCGGCAAGATCACGTCGGGCGACGCCGCTCTCGGGGGCGAATACGAGCTGACCGGGGTCGACGCTTTCGCGGTCGGTATGCTGTCCGCGCCGTTCGTGGACGTGTACGGCAAAGTCGGTGCGATCCGTTGGGACGCGGACAGCATCGTGCGGGCCGGCGGCGTCGATTTCACCGGCAGCGAGTCCGGGACCGATTTCGCCTGGGGTGCCGGCCTGCAGGCGCGGCTCGGAAGCCTCGCCGGCCGGCTGGAATACGAGCGCTTCGAAGTGGAAGACACCGACGAGGTCGCGATGATCTCGCTCGGCGTGACCTACACCTTCCTGTAGGAGCGCGCATCGCGCGCGACCGGCGGGCAGCGTTCCGGATCATCCGTCTGGGCCGTGCAGCGCCATCGAGGCGCTGCGCGGTCTTCAACCCCAGGCGGGGGCCGGCAGCCATTCCGGCACAGGCCCGGCCTCCAGCGGCCAGAACACGCGCTCGAGCTCCATCACCCAGCAGGACTCGAAGCTCCGCCCGCCGTCCGTCGACAGCGCGCGCTCCCAGCGAGGCCGGTGGGTCGCCGCGCCGGTCCACACGTCCTTGAGCACGACCGGTTGGCCGTCCACGGTATCCTCGCCGCGAAACTCGCCCTGGCCGCCCGCGAACCCGCCGCGCACCGGCGGCTGCGCGATGCCCTCGATGAGCGAGACGCTGTAGATCGTCCACAGCCCGCTCTGGCGATCGAAGAAGCGCAGGCACGCGTACAGCGGATCGCCGGCTTCGCTCACGATCTCCCCGACGTTCCCGAGGCCGTTCAGGAGCGGCCAGCATTTCTGCACGGCTTCGAAGGTTTGCCACGGGTCGCCCGGGTGACGCCGACGGCGGCCCTGCACGATCCATTCGCCGAAGAGGAAATCGAAATCCCGTTCCCCGTTCCGGGTGAGGCTGGAAAATTCCATGGTTGTCCGTCCCGCTTGCCGCAGACTCAGGATACGCGCCAAATAGGGCGGTTAAAGTCCTAAATTCCGGGTAGGCTGTTCGCCATGTACGACCGACCGACCACTCGGGTGCTGGCGGTGCTGGAACTCTTGCAGACACGCCAGCGCATCAGCGGTTCCGAGATCGCCCGCCGCCTGAACGTCGATGGCCGCACCGTGCGGCGCTACATCTCGGTGCTGGAGGACATCGGCATCCCGATCACGGCCGAGCAGGGCCGAAACGGCGGCTACATGCTGGTGTCCGGCTTCAAGCTGCCGCCGATGATGTTCACCGACGACGAAGCGCTGGCCCTGTCCATCGGCCTCGTCGCGGCCCGCGGCCTGGGCGTGGCTGAGACCATGCCGGCGCTGGCGAGCGCCGAGGCAAAGCTCGAGCGGGTGATGCCGGAGCCCGTTCGCCAGCGTCTCGAGGACGTGCACCGCACGATCCAGCTCGACCTGCAAAGCCGCGCGCCCGCGGTCGGCAAGAAGACGCTGAGCGCACTCGCGACCGCCGCGCACGCGCGCCGGCGCGTGCGTCTCGCCTACGCCTCGCGCGCCGGCGAGCCCACCGAGCGGGATCTCGATCCTTACGGCCTCAGCTATCGGCGCGGACGCTGGTACGCCGTCGGCTTCTGCCACCTGCGGCAGGATTTGCGCACGTTCCGGCTCGATCGCGTGCAGCGGGTGGAGCTCCTGGCACCGCAATTCGAGCGGCCGCAGCGCTTCGACGTCGTCGAATACCTGAACCGGTCCTTCGCGTCGATGCGCGAGGCGCATCCGTTCGAGGTGCTGCTCGAGACCGGTCTCGAGACGGCGCTCGGCTGGGATTTCGGCAACGCGGAGCTGCTCGAGCCCTGCGACGAAGGAGTGCGGCTCCGGGGCTCGACGGATTGCTTTGAGCGCTGCGCGCGCCAGCTCGCCTGGCTGCCGTGCGCGTTCGAGGTGCGGCATCCGCCGGAGCTCGCGCACGCGGTGCGCGCGCTGGCCGAGCGGCTGGCGCGCCACAGCGTGCCCCGGGGACGAGGTCCGGAAACGTCCGACGCGCCGCCGGCGCGTTTCTAGAATGGAAGTTCATCGAGATCGACGACAGCAGGAGATTGCCATGGCGACCCAACTCGAAAAGGCCGAGCGCTTCCGCGCGCTGCACCGGCGCGCCGGTGCGTTTTTGATTCCGAACCCGTGGGATGCCGGCTCGGCCAGGCTCCTCGAAGGGCTGGGCTTCGAGGCGCTCGCGACCACCAGTGCCGGGTTCGCCCAGACGCTCGGCCGGCTGGACGGCTCGGTAACGCTCGAGGAAAAGCTCGCGCACTGCCGCGCGCTGGCGGCGGTCACCGGCGTGCCCGTCAGCGCGGATCTCGAGCAGTGCTTCGCCGACGATCCCGCGGGCGTCGCGCGCACGCTCGAGCGCGTGGCGGAAACCGGCGTCGTCGGCGGCTCGGTCGAGGACTGGAGCGGCGAGCGTATCTATGACTTCGGGCACGCGGTCGAGCGCATCCAGGCCGCCGTCGAGGCGGTGCGCTCGCTCGAGTTCCCGTTCACCCTTACCGCGCGCGCGGAGAACCTGCTGCGCGGCGTCCCGGACCTGGACGACACGATCAAGCGGCTGCAGGCGTACGCGCAGGCCGGCGCCGACGTCGTGTACGCGCCCGGACTCGCGACGCTCGCGGACCTGCGCACCGTCTGCGGCGCCGTCGATAAGCCGGTGAACGTGCTGGCTGCCTTTTTCCCGGATGCGACGCTCGAGGATTTCGCCTCCGCCGGCGCGAAGCGCGTCAGCGTCGGCAGCGCGCTCGCGAATGTCGCTATCGGCGCCACCTTGCGCGCCGGCCGGGAAATGCTCGACGAGGGCCGCTTCGGCTGGCTCGCACAGGCCGCTTCCGGCAAGGAGGTGCGCCGGCTGCTCGGCGGCCGGTAGGAGCGCGCACTGCGCGCGACCGAACGAAGGCACGAACTTCTGCCCCGCGGAAAGCCTCCACCCCCTTCGTAGAGGGTTCCCGGCTCCTGCCGCCTTCCGCGTTGGAGTAACATCGGGTCGAAAAAGATTCGCGGCCGTGCGGGCCCGGGGAGGACGGGTCCGCGGCAACGGCCCGAGGGGGTGACATGAACAAGAACGGGCTTTTGTGCCTGTCCGTGCTCGTGCTTGCGGGTGCGTGCGTTTCGCGGCCGACCGAGGACGAAAGGGAAGACTGGCGCTACCGGCGCGACGTTGCCCGCATCGAAGCGCGCGAAGAATTCGAGCGCCTGAAGGAGCAGTGCGCACGGAGCCGCGGCGTCGTGGTCGTCGACCGGCAATTCAGCCGCCGCGTGCGACCGACGCCCGAAGACCTGAAGCTCGCTACCTGCATGCCGGCCGGCGCTGCCGCGGTCTACTGAGCGCAAAGCGCCCCGGGCGCGCGGCCCGGGCTCCGAACGAGCCCGGCGCAGGCGTGCTTTGGCTTCTTCGAGGCCGTCACCGCGGGCGGCACGTCGCGGGAGCCGGCGACGCAACGGCGCTGATTCCGGCGCGTTCTTATGAATGAGCGACATTTCTGCGCGAAGCGGAGCGGTCGTACATTCAGGCTCCGGTGTTGCCCTTCGGTGGAAGCCCATGGACCGGTCGGCGGGATTCTTATTGGCGCTCCTCGCGGGATGTGCGGCGCAGCCGCCCGCACCGGCGGAGCTCGCGGCGAACGAGTATCGCCGCGACGCTACGGAGATCGAGGCGCGCGAGCTGTTCGAGCAGCAGCAACGGCAATGCGCCGCGCGCGGCGGCACGGTGTACGTGCCGCGTACGTCGAGTGGCCGGCGGCCGCCGAGCTCCGAGGAGCTGAGGTTCGCGAGCTGCACTCGCCGCCACGGTTTCATGCACTGACGCGCACAGCGTTCGAAACGCCGACTTCCGTTACAACTTGCGCACGAGCTGGATGCCGTCGCGGACCGTGAGCAGCACGTTCTCGACGCGGCGGTCGGCGGCAATCGTGCCGTTCAGCGCAGCGAGGGTACGCGAGATTCCGTCGTCGGGCGCCACCACCTTTCCCGACCAGAGCATGTTGTCGAGCACGAGCACGCCGCCCCGGCGCGTGCGCGCGAGGATCGCCTCGTAGTACTCGGGATAGTGCTCCTTGTCCGCATCGATGAATGCGAGGTCGATCGCCTGTTCGAGGCGCGCGATGGTCTCGAGCGCGGGCCCCATGCGGATCTCGATCTTGTGACCGAACGGACTCGCGTCGAACGCCGCCTGGGCAACCGCCTGCGCGGCGGGATCGATCTCGCAGGTGACGATCTTCGCGTCCTCGGGCGCGCCTTCCGCGAGCGACAGCGCCGAATAGCCGGTGAAGGTGCCGACCTCGAGCACGAAGCGGGGTTGCACCAGCGCGGACATCAGCTTCAGCAGCCGGCCCTCGACCCGCCCGGTGAGCATCTGCGCATCCGGCATCTCCCGCACGGTGCGCTCCGCGAGCGCCTGCAGGTCGTCGGTCTCGGGCCGCGTGTGGGCGTATGCGTAGTCTTCGATGGCTTCGTCGACGATCGGCAGCATCGCGATTTCTCCGGCGGCATGTCGATGCCGTGAATTCTAGCAGCCGGCCGCCGGCCGCCCGGTTGCGCGTACCGTCGCTGTGGTGGCACGCGGTTTGCATCGTTCGAGGCTCATCCCGGCGCAGCCGGGTGTACTCGACAGCAACCAAAGGAGCACACGATGGCTCGCAAACCCACCGGCGGAGAAGGCAACCGCGAGGCCGATCGGCGTTACCGGGAACACGTGGAAAAGAGCGTCAGGAAAACTTCGGAAGCCGACCGCGCCGAGCGCGCGCGGGACATGGACGAGGAGGAAGTGGATTCGGCACGGAGCGCCGAAGAAAAGGGCCGCTCGCGCGCGCGCCACTAGACACCCGGATCCGTCACCGACCCGTCAGCACGATTTGCCGGGCCTGCCCGGGCCCGGCAACCCCTTGCGACCCTGGAATACGCGGAGACAGGAAAGGCCGACAGGTAAGCGATGGACGACAGTCCGTTATGATAGCCCGCTTCGCTCTGCAGAACTGGAGGAACGGTGCGCAGCGATCACCTGCGCGGCATCGGCCTGATGCTCCTCGCCATGGCGACCCTGGCGCTCATGGACGCCACCATGAAGGACATGACCGGCCGCTATCCCGCGCTGCAGATCGCGGCGCTGCGCGGCATCGTGTCGATACCGTTCGTGGTCGGCTGGGTGTACTGGAAAGACCGGAGCTTCGCCACGCTCGTGCGGATTCGCTGGCGCTGGCACCTGTTCCGCGGCGTGCTCGCCGTGGTCATGCTGACGGGATTCATTTACGCCATCAGCGGCATGCCGCTGTCGCAGGCGTACACGCTGTTCTTCATTGCCCCGCTGCTCATCACCGCGCTGTCGGTGCCCCTGCTCAAGGAGCACGTCGACACGCGCCGCTGGCTCGCGATTCTCACGGGTTTCGGCGGCGTGCTGATCGTCCTGCGCCCGGGTTCCGTGGCCATCGGTTACACGACCCTGGCCGTGCTCGCGAGCGCGCTTTGCTACGCGTTGAACGCGATCACCGTGCGGGTCCTCGGCCGCAGCGATTCCACGGCGGCGATGTCGTTCTGGTTCATCGTCATGGTGGCGGTCGGCGCCGGGCTGCTCGCATGGCCCGACTGGCAGCCGATCCGCGCGGGGGACGCGGGTTTCCTCGTCGCGCTCGGGATCACGGGCGCTCTCGGCCAGGTGCTGCTCACCGAGGCGTTCCGCAGCGCGCCGGTTTCGTTCATCGCGCCGTTCGAATACTCGTCGCTCTTCTGGGGGCTCGGGCTGGATCTGCTGATCTGGGGCGAGGTCCCGGACGCGATCGTGTTCGCGGGCGCGGCGGTGATCATCGGCAGCGGTCTGTACCTGATCCAGCGGGCGCGGCAGCCGTTCCTCGCCACGCCGCCGTGAGCGCCGGCGCCAGAGCCTGGCAGGCTGTTTTTCGACAGCCTGCTAGGGAGAGGCCAGGCGCCAGGCGTCGAGCCACTCGGTGCGCGTTCTCACGAGGCCCATGGCTTCGAGGCGCTGCTCGAAGTCGGGCATGTGCGCGACGCCGTAGAAAATGCCGATACGGTGCGTACCCGCGTCGATCTGCTCGCGGAGCACGCCGATTGCGTGCTCGTTGCGTGCGGCGATGATCGCCGAGCCGTCCTCGCCGCCGAACATGTCGCCCGACTGCATCGAGGCGAGCAGCTCCTCGGCCACGACGATTTTCAGCGCATTCTCGTCCTGCGAGTTGGTGAGTAACGCGGCGGCAAGCTGCCAGTCGCGTGCGCCGAGCGGATCCGTGGCGTACTGATCGAAGGACGCGAACACCATGCGCCAGAAGTAGACGTAGAGCGATTCGTCGCGCGCCTTCATGCTCTCCCGGAGTCCGCGGGTCGAGAGGTCCGCGTGCACGAGGTTGGCCGCGCCGTAGTCGATCTCGTCGAGCTGGAAGGCCAGCCCGAGCATGTCCTTCATGCCGTTCTGCATGACGGAGATGAAGCTGAGGTCCCCGCCGCCCGGCGCCTTGCCGTCCCCCGAAGCGCTCGTCACTGGAGGCTTGTCCTCACGGGTAACCATCTCGAACAGCACCGCGTCATACCCGGTGAATCGTTCGTTGAGCTCGGCATAGTAAGACTGGTCGGCTACGTGCACCGCGCCGATCAGGTCGACGGTGTAGTCCAAATCCCCGTCGGCCGGCGCGTAGGTGACGACGGCGGTTTGCAGGGCGAGCGGGGCGCCGCCGGAATCCCGGGAGAGACGCGCGAACTTGGCCGCCGGCCCGGCCGCAGCCGACAACGCGACCAGCGTGACGAGGGCACAGGCCAGGGCTCCCCGGAACACGTACCTCATGGGCGGTTTATACCACCAAACCACCCCCCCGTAGGAGCGCGCACCGCGGCGACGGAACGAGCTCAGGGCTCGAACAGGTTCCGGATGCGCTCCAGGTTGGCGGCGTAGCGGTCCAGCCGGCCGTCGCCGTTCTCGGCGAGGATCACGAAGATGAGGTCCAGCAGGTGCCTGAGCGCCGACTGGTAGAGCAGCGGCTCGATGTGCGGCCGCTCGTCGTGCGCGGACACCAGCAGGGCGAGGTCGGCATGCGCCCTGAGCGGGTTCGCCGTGTGCCGCGTGACGGACACGACCCTCGCCCGCCGCTCACGGAAATCGCGTGCGACCTGGCAGAGCGCCGGCTGCTGCCCGTACTCGGAGAACACGAACAGCACGTCCTGCTCCGCGGCCGTGGCGATGCTGGACGTCATGAGCACGGTATCGAAATGGTGCACCGTCAGGATGTCGAGCAGCGACAGGCGCATCGCGAACGCCCGCGCGGGCACTCCGTCCTCGCCGAGGCCGATGATGAACACCTTGCTGGCGCGGCCGATCGCGCCCGCAATCTCGTCGATGTGCACCGGCGGATTGATCAGGCGCGTCTCCTGCTCGGCGCGCGACTTGGCGTGCCAAAGGCTCTCTGCCAGCGCCGAGTGCGGATCGTCGGAAAGCGGCTCCACGGGGCCCTCGCGGTCACCGCCGTCGCCGCGCGCCAGCGACTCGCCGATCGAGTACTTGAGGTCCGGGTAGCCCTTGAACCCGAGCTTCTGGCTGAACTTGACGACGCTCGACTGGCTGATCTTGAGCGCGTTGGCGAGCTGCTGGGAAGAATAGTCGCGGAGCAGGTGCGGCTCTTCGAGGATGAAATCGGCGATGCGCCGCTCGATGGCGGACATCTGATCGCGCTCGGCGCGGATTTTCAGCAACGGTGACATCGCCTTATAAGAGTGCCTACACGATCGGCTCGAGCCCCCTGATCTCCCGGATCCCGAGGCCCGGCGCATCCGTCACGCTGATCTCGGCCTCCTTGAACTTCACGCCGCCGTCGATCGGGTCGAAGGCGCAGAGCGAGGGTCCGTCCAGGTCGATCTTCGTGATGGAGTCGGACTTCGCGACCGCGACGTGCACGGCCGCGGCGACGCTGATGCTCGTCTCCAGCATGCAGCCGATCATGCACTCGACGCCGTACATGGCGGCGATGTCCGCGATGCGGATCGCGTTGGAGATGCCGCCCGTCTTCATCAGCTTGATGTTGATGATGTCGGCCGCGCGCATGCGGATGAGCTCGACGACCTCGGTCGGCCCGAACACGCTTTCGTCGGCCATGATCGGCGTGTGCACGCGCTCGGTGACGTAACGCATGCCTTCGAGGTCCTGCGCCTTCACCGGCTGCTCGACGAGCTCGAGGTGCACGCCGGCGTCCTCGAGCGTCTGCAGCGCGTACACCGCCTGCTTGGCGGTCCAGCCCTGGTTGGCGTCGAGCCTGAGCAGCGCCCGGCCCTCGACGGCGGCATATACGGCCTTCACGCGCTCGATGTCGACGCCGATGTCCTTGCCGACCTTGATCTTCAGCGATTCGAAGCCCCGCTCCACCGCGGCCAGCGAATCCGCGACCATCTTGTCGATGTAGTCGACGCTGATGGTGATGTCGGTGGTGATCAGCGGATCGCCGCCGCCCAGCAGGCGGTACAGCGGCGCGGCGTAGAGCTGGCCCCAGAGATCGTAGATCGCGATCTCCACCGCCGCCTTGGCGCTCGAATTCTTTTCCATCGCGCCCTGGATCAGGCGCGTGACCTGGTTCAGGTTGGCGACGTCGTGATCCTTGATGCGCGGCCAGATGTAGTGGCGGATGGCTTCGACGATGGAGCCGTGCGTGTCGCCGGTGATGACCGCGGTGGCCGGCGCCTCACCGTAACCGGTGTGCCCCGTGTCCGTGCCGATCATGACCACGATGTCCTCGATCTTGTCGACCGTCCGGAGCGCGGTCTTGAACGGCGTCTTCAGGGGGACTTTGAGGATGCCGAACCGGATGTCTGTGATTTTCATAAAGGCGGTGGAGCTTCCTTTGCCGGAGCGGGGACGACGCGCACGATGCTCGTCATTCGATCGATGTACAGTTCCGTCTCGTTCGCGGCGAGCGCGATGAGCGGCGTGATCGAGACGCCGTTCAGGCGCACGCGCGTGAATGTGCCGTCGGGCGCTACGTGGCCGAATCCCGTGGTGTCGTGAATCACCCAGGGCTCGCCGTCGACCGTGCCCACCACCATCATCACGTGACCCGGAATATAGACGAGATGCCCGACGTCGAGCGAGCGCAGCGCCACCAGCCGCTCGGCGCGCGAATCCGCTGCGTCGAAGAGGCGCTTGTCGAAAGCGGGGCTCACGCCCTGGTCCGAGGTGTTGCGCGGCAGCATGACGCCCATGCTGCGGTACACCTCGGAGACGAAGCCCGAGCAATCGCGTGCGCCGTACGAATGGCCCCAGCCGTAGCGCTCGCCGAGGAAGCGGAACGCCTGCCGGACGACGTTGGCGCGCGTGACCGGCAGGTAATCGCCGGCCGAGTCCGCCACTTTCGGGAGCAGCGCCGGTGCGAGCGCGAGGCGCCCGTCCGTCTCGCGCACCGGCAACTCGATCACGTGTGCGGTGTACGGATGCTGGCCGTTGACCGGCTCGTCCGCCGGCCAGTCCTCGAGCACCGGTATGCGCACGCCCATGTCGAGGGCGAGGCGGGACACGGCCGGGCGCTCCGGCGTGAACACCGTCTCGACGTTGCCGCCGGTGACGATGCGGTAGGGGCTTTTGCGACCGTACGCGAGCACGGTGTCGCGCTCACCTTCCGCGACCCGGTCCTTCTCCACCCATGCGGCATACCGCGGCGCGATCACGAACAGCCAGCGGCCGTCGCGGCTTGCGTGAGCGATGACGACGGGCGTGCCGGGGAACAGCGCGCTCTCCTGGAAGCGATCGATGTCGTGATCCTCCGGCGAGCGGAACACGCGCAGGTCGGTCGGGAAGGTTCGCAGCGCCGCACGCCGCACGACGAGGCCGAAGCGCGTCGCCTGACGCGCCGGAATCGCGTCGAGGTTGCGGTTCTGCACCAGCGCATCGAGGGTTGCGCGCTCGACCGGCGTGCCCCCGGCGTCGTACAGCGTACCGGATGGCGGAGCGGAGAGATCCTCGATGCGGGCCGCGACCGCGCGGCGCGAGAGCGTCGCCGGCAGCCGGGAGAGATCGTTCATCGAGGAATCGCGCGCGAACAGCTCGGCGTTCTGCGCGGCGATCGCGGCGGAATCCATCAGCACCTGGTCCGGCGCGGCGAGCCGCGCGACCCAGAACGCGGGCCTCAAGTGGATGTCCTCGACGCCGATCGCGGCGAGCGCCGAGCGCGGCTCGCCGCCCGCGGCCGGCAGCGCGCCGAGCGCTAGCAGGGCGGCCGCAAGCAGGCAGCGCAGCGTACGTTTCACCGGACTATCCGCCGAACACACCGGACAGCACCCGGGCGACGAACAACCCGTAGCCAGTGCCGATCACGTAGCCTAGCAATGCAAGCAGGATGGCCACCGGCACCAGCGCGCGCGAATAGCTCGCGGCGAGCAGCGGTGCGGCCGCGACGCCGCCGATGTGCGCAAGCGAGGAGATGCCGCACAGGTAGAGATCGAAGCGGAACAGCCGCGCGGCGAGGAACATGAAGCCCGCGTGCAGCGCGATGATCGAGGCGCCGGCGAGCACGTAGAGCGGCGCGTCGCCCACGTTGCGGAAATCGCTCTGCGACGCGAGCACCGCGACCACGGCGATGAGCAGCGCTCCCGAGAGCCGGTTCGCGCCCGGATAGCGCGCGAGCGGGGTGTGCGCGACCACGAGGCCGAAAGCCGTCGCGAGCAGGATGGTCCAGGTGGTCGTCGAGATCGCGGCCGAGGCCGGCAGTCGCGCCGCGATCTCCGCCGCGGCGACCGTCGCGATCAGGCCGAGGCCGAGCCAGACCAGCACGGCTTCCGGGGACACGGCGGCGGCGGCCCGCGGCGGCTCGAACACGACCTCGGCGCTCGAGCGGGCCCGCGCCCAGCGGTTGAACGCCGGCGCCAGCCCCGCGACGGAGAACAGGATCGCCACCCACGCGGAATAGCACAGCGCATCGGTCACGAGCGACATCGTGAGCAGCGCTTCCGGCATGTCGAGCGATTCCTTCACCGCGATCAGGTTGGCGGTGCCGCCCGCCCAGCTCCCGGCGAGCGCGCCGAGCGGCTGCCAGCCATCGGCCGGCAGCCAATTGCGGAACACGAGCCCGGCCGTCAGGAAGGCCACGAAGAGGCTGAGGGTCGTGCAGAAGAACACGGCGAGCACCCGCGGACCGAGGCGCAGGATGGCCCGCAGATCGCAGTTGATCATGAGCAGGAACAGGAGCGTCGGCACGAGCTTGCCGGTGACCGCGGCCTGGGCCGCCCGGATCTCCGGAGTGAGCTGCCAGGTGCCGGCCACGGCGAGCGCGGTCACCGTCAGGTACACCAGGACGATCGGCGGCGCGATCGAAAACAAACGCCAGCCATACCGCCGCTCCAGCGCGGGAAAGACGCCCGCGGCGAGCAGCATCAGGCCCAGGTACGGCCACGTCGACTGGATCATTCATCCCCTCTTTCCTGGCGCGGGAGACCGCCGCTGCTGCCTCGCAGAATATATGATTCCTACGGTGAGTGAGCGAAGCATAAACTATTGACGGCTTCTTGCAAACCTGCTAAACAAGCCGGCATCGAGCTCCTTCAGGACCCGGATGTGTTCACGCGATCGGCAGCTCCACGACGGGGGCGAGCGCCGGGCCGGCGCAGCGCCGCCGTGGCGGCACTCCTCCTGATCACCGCTCTTGCGAGCACGCCTGTGCTGGCCGGCGCGAGCAATGCCGGCGGCGACGTCCTCCCCCGCATCGTCGCCGGCATCGACGCCGGCCAGTTCCAGGCTGCCGAGGCGGCAATCGCGCACCAGCTGGCTGCGCCGGGCCTCTCCGACGCCGCCCGCGAAGCGCTGCTTTTCCAGCGCGAGCGCATGCGCCGCATCCTGCTCGATTTCACCCTCACCGCCGAGGACGTCAAGGCGCAGCTCAAACGGCAGATTCCCGACCTCACCGGCGCCGAGTTCGCCCGCTGGGACGCCGCCGGCCTCTTCGAGCGGCAGATCATCGACGGGCGCGTGCTCTACTTCAACCGCTCGCCGTCCAACCTGTTCCGCCTGAGCGCCGAGGCGCGCGCGCGACGCGCCGAGCCGACGCCGTTCCGGGACGGCCCGATGGAGACCCCGAACGAACGCCATCGCGCGGTGCGCGCAGCGGCGCTGCGTGCCGAGCACGCGAGCGTCTTGCCGCGGCGGGTGGAGATCACGCAGACGCTCGCGGTCGACGCCGACGCCGTGCCGGCGGGTGAGACGCTGCGGGCCTGGATTCCGTTCCCGCGCGCGCTCCCTGGCCAGCAGGAGGACATCCGGCTGCTCGCGACGACGCCTGCGGCGCACACGGTGGCGCCCGAATCGGCGCTGCAGCGCACCGTCTACCTGGAGCGCACCGCGGAAGCGGGCAAGCCCACGGAATTCGCGATCCGCTACGAGCTCACGGTCTACGCCCGTTACTACGCGATCGATCCCGAGGAAGCGCGGCGCCCCGAGATCACGCCTGCACTCGCGCCGTTCGTTGCGGAACGCGCGCCACACGTCGTCTTCAACGAAGCGCTCAGACTGTTCTCGCGGCAGATCGTCGGGGATGAGACGAATCCGGCGCGCATCGCGCAGAAGCTCTTCGCAGCAGTCGACGAGATCCCGTGGGCGGGGGCGCGCGAGTACTCTACGATCACGAACATCAGCGATTACGCGCTGCACGCCGGTCACGCGGACTGCGGCCAGCAGACGCTGCTGCTCATGACGCTCTTGCGCATGCACGGCATTCCGGCGCGCTGGCAATCCGGGATGGTGTTTTCCGAGGGCGAGTACTGGAACCTGCACGACTGGGGCCAGCTCTACCTCGAGCCGTACGGCTGGGTGCCGATGGACGTGACTTTCGGGCGCTTCGAGGAAGCACCGGAAATCGAATGGTTCTATCTCGGCGGGCTGGACGGCTACCGCATCGCCTTCAACGACGACTGGGCGCGCCCGTTCGAGCCCGTGAAACAGCATTTCCGTTCCGAGACCGTCGATTCGCAACGCGGCGAAGTCGAGTGGGACGGCGGCAACCTGTATTTCGACCAGTGGGATTATTCGTTCGACGCGAAGATCCTGCCGGCGGCGAAAGATCCTCGTACGACGTGAGCGAGAAAACCTGAGAACTCCCGGAGGGGGAACATGAACGAGAACATACGGCAATACGCGCGCGCGGCCGGGGTGGCACTGGCCGCGGCATTCGGACTCGCGCTGGCCACGCCGGCGCTGGCCCAGTCGCAGGACGGCTCGCTCGCGGGCCAGACGGCGCCCGGAGCGGAGGTTACCGTGACGGATCCGGAGACCGGATTCAGCCGCACCGTCACCGCCGGCGCGGACGGCAGCTACCGCTTTCCCTTCCTCCCGGTCGGCCGCTATACGCTCGAAGCCTCCGTGGACGGGGAGACCGTCGTCCAGCCGGTCGTCGTCACGGTGAGCCTCGGAAAGACGACACTGGTCACCGCCGGCAATCTCGACGTGATCCAGGTCGTCGGCTCACGCATGGCGCCGATCGTCGACGTCAGCTCCACGGAGTCGTCGCTCAACCTGAGCAAGGTCGAGCTCGAGCGACTCCCGGTCGACCGCGACCTCCTGTCCGTGGCCACGCTGGCGACCGGCGTGAACAAGGGTGAGTTCAACGGAGCGTCGTTCGGCGGCTCCTCGGTGGCGGAAAACGCCGTGTACATCAACGGCCTGAACGTCACCGATTTCTACAACCGCGTCGGCTTTTCGTCGGTCCCGTATGCATTCTACGACGAGTTCCAGGTCAAGACGGGCGGTTACTCGGTGGAGTTCGGCCGCACCACGGGCGGCGTCATCAACGCGGTGACCCGTTCCGGCACCAACGAATTCGAATTCGGCGCCGAGGCCCTCTGGGAGCCGAGCTTCCTGCAGAGCGAGGGCGAAAATCACTTCGACGCCGACGGCAACGCCGAATACATCGCGAAATACGATGAATACGACCGGCAGAGCCTGAATCTGTATGCGGGCGGCCCGATCGTGCGCGACAAGTTGTTCTTCTTCGCCATGTACGAGCTGCGCAATTACGAGCCGATCAACACCAACAACGACGGCTCGGAGATCAACGACGGGAAATCCGACGACGGCTTCTGGGGCGCCAAGATCGACTGGCAGGTGAACGACAGCAACCTGCTCGAGCTCCTCGCCTTCTCGGATGAAAACACGGTCGCCACGGACGTGTACGACTTCGATCTCGCTACCGGCACCCGCGGCGCTTTCCAGAACGTCGAATATTTCGAGAACGGCGGTCTCAACTGGTCGGCGACCTGGACTACGTACCTCACCGACAACCTGTCGGCGCGCGCCATGTACGGAGAGACCGAACGCAACTCGGCCAGCTATACGCCGAACGACCTCGACTGCAACCGCATCGACGACAACCGGGACAGCGCGCCGGACAGCATCATCGGCTGCACGTCCAGCTCCTCCGTGATCGCCCGGACCGACAATCGCGAGCAGGCCAGGCTGGATTTCCAGTGGTCGCTCGGCGACCACCAGGTGCGTTTCGGCGTCGACCACGAGGTGAACACGTCGAACCATTCGCAGCACTACCCCGGTCCGGACCAGCTGCGTTACGAAATCAACGACACGACGCCCGGCGCGCAGCTCGCCAACGGCGTGGGACCGAGCATCGTTCCCGCCGGTGTGACGGCCTACGTGCGCACGCGCAGCAACGAGGTCGACGGGTCGTTCGAGACCTCGGCCACGGCACTGTACGTCGAGGACAGCTGGCAGATGACGGACAACCTGGTCATCGATGCCGGGTTGCGCTGGGACGCCTTCGACAACAAGAACTCGGACGGCGACACCTACATCGAGCTGGACGACATGCTGGCACCCCGCTTCGGTTTCTCCTGGGACATGCGGGGTGACGGCCGCAGCAAGGTGTTCGGCAACGCCGGCCGCTACTTCCTGCCGGTCGCCAACGTGATCAACATCAAGCAGGCCGGCGGCTTCGCGGACGTCCGCACGTTCTACGTGTTCGAAGGCCTGGAGGAGTTCGAGTACAACGGCGAGACCTACCAGCGGCCGATCCTCGGAGCGCAGATCGGCCCGGTGGACGATTCCCAGGGCGACGGCTCCGTGGGCGACCTGCGCGGTGAAGTCGACGCGGACATGGATCCGGTCTACCAGGACGAAATCATCCTCGGCTACCAGTCCATGATCGACGACTACTGGTCGTGGGGTGTGCGCGGCATTTACCGCGAGCTGCACAACGCCATCGACGACATGGAGATCACGTCGAATGGAATTCTGTGCGGCGGCGACACCGGGTACGTCGGCTGGGTGATGGCCAATCCCGGCGAGCCGGTCACCGTGTGGGGCGATACGGATTGCGACGATGAGCCGGATGGGTACATCACGATCGACACGTCGCAGGCCGGCTGGAGCCTTTACGACGCTGACGGCAACTACATCGGGGAAGCCGGCTTCCCGGAGCCCGAGCGCACCTACCAAGCCCTGGAGCTCGTGCTCGATCGCGCCTGGGATGACCAGTGGTCGTTCAATGCCTCCTACACGCTGAGCTACAGCGAGGGCAACGCGGAAGGCCCGGTCAATTCGGACACCGACTTCTCCGACACCGGCCGCACGGAAAACTTCGACACGCCCTGGGTGAACTTCCGCGGCGAGGGGCCCTTGCCGAACGATCACCGGCACCAGATCAAGCTGCGCGGCTCGTACGGCTTCAACGAAAACTGGCAGATCGGCGGCACGCTGTTCGCATTGTCCGGACGACCCATCAACGCCTTCGGCGTGGGCGATCCATGGGACAACAAGAACTATCACAGCTATTTCGTCTGCGTCGCCAACTGCACGGCGGAGAACCCGTCCGAACGGCAGTACGAGCATCGCGGCCGGGGAGCCGGCGGCCGCCTGCCCTGGACGTATAACGTGGGCTTGAGCCTCACCTACCTCAGGGAGCTCGAGAACTTCGACGTCCGGGCCAAGTTCGCCGTCTACAACCTGCTCGACCAGCAGCGCGTGATCGAGGTCGACGACGAGTTCGAGGACGACATCGGCTTCCAGAACCCCGACTACCTCGAGGGCACGGCCTACCAGTCGCCCCGCTATGCGCAGTTTTTGGTGACGGTTGACTTCTGACATCCCCTCCCGGCGGTCCGTGCCTCAGGGCGCGGGCCGCCGGCTTTTTCTCACCGGCGATTCCGCGGAGCCGGAAACCCCTTCCGAAGCGCTGGACGGCGTCGCGCTCGAAGCGCGGGCGCGCGAGCTCGGCACGCCGCTGTACGTGTATTCCGCGCGTACGATCCGCCGCCGCGTCACCGCGCTGCGCTCGAGCCTGTGGGGCCTGAACGCGCTCGTCTGCTACGCGGTCAAGGCGAACGGCAACCTGGCGATCCTGAAGCTCATGGCGGAGATGGGCGTCGGCGCCGACATCGTTTCCGGCGGCGAGCTGAAGCGCGCGCTGGCGGCGGGTGTGCCGGCGTGGCGCATCGTGTTCTCGGGCGTCGGCAAGCGGGAGGACGAGATCGACGAGGCGCTGGCCGCCGGCATCGCGCGTTTCAACGTCGAGTCGGCCGACGAGCTGGAAACGCTGCAACGCGTCGCGAAGGAGCGCAAGGTGATCGCGCGCGCCGCCGCGCGCATCAATCCTGACGTCGACGCCCTCACCCACGAGAAGATTTCCACGGGCCGCGCCGACAACAAGTTCGGCGTGAGCTTCGAGGAAGCGCGCGGCTGGTTCGCCGACGCCGCGCGCCTCACGTATGTCCGCCTCGACGGACTGCACATGCACATCGGCTCGCAGGTGCTCTCGCTCGAGCCGTTCGCCCGGGCGCTCGACCGCCTCGGCCGCTTCTGGCGCGAGCTCGTGTGCGCCGATCACGTCATCACGAGCATCGACGTGGGCGGCGGCCTCGGCGTGTGCTACCGGCCGGGTCACGACACCCCGGTCAGCCCCGCCGAGTACGTCGCCGAGATCCGGCGAGCGCTGCACGGCTTCACCGGCCGCGTCGTGCTCGAGCCGGGACGCGCGCTCGTGGCCGATGCCGGCATCCTGCTCACCCGCGTGCTGCGGGTGAAGCCCGGCGCCGGGCGCCGCTGGCTGGTGGTCGACGCCGGCATGAACGACCTGCCGCGGCCGAGCCTCTACGACGCGTGGCACGACATCGTGCCCATCGACGGTGCAACGCGACCGCCCGCGACTTACGATGTCGTCGGACCGGTGTGCGAGAGCGCCGACGTCTTTGCGCGCGCGCGCGAGCTGCCGGAATGCGCGGCCGGCGACCTGCTCGCCATCCGCGGCGCCGGCGCGTACGGCGCGTCGATGGCGTCGACCTACAACTCGCGGCCGCTCGCCGCGGAAGTGCTGGTCGACGACGGGCGCTGGGCCGTGATCCGCCGCCGCCAGACGTTCGAGGACCTGGTCGCGCTCGAGGTGATGACCCCGCAATGGAACGAGATTCCACACGACATGCCCTAGGAGCCCGCCGTGCGGGCGACCCGAAGCACGTTGTCGCCCGCGTGGCGGGCTCCTGCGTCGCAGTCTTTCTGCTCGTAGCGGGCTGTGCGACACCGCCCCCGCCGCCCTCCCCATCCGCGCCGCCGTCCGTGCCTCCGCCGCCCACCGCCGCTTACGACCGCGCCGTCGACGACATCATCGCGCATTACGACGTGCCCGGCCTCGCGGTCGGCGTAATCGAGCACGGCAAGGTCGTATACACGCGCACGGCCGGCGAGCTCGTCGCCGGCGGCGGCGAGCAGGTCGACCGCCACACGCTGTTCAAGATCGCCTCCAACAGCAAGGCGATGACGGCCGCCCTGCTCGCGCGCCTGGTCGACGCCGGCAAGCTCCGCTGGGACGACCCGGTGCGCAAGCACCTGCCGCAGTTCCGCATGCACGATCCCTGGGTGACGGAGCACATGCAGGTGCGCGACCTGCTGGTCCACAACAGCGGCCTGCCGGAAGGCGGCGGCGACCTGATGCTGTGGCCGGAGCCGAACGCGTTCACGCGCGCGGACATCATCCACGGGCTTGCGTACCTGGTGCCGGCCTACGGGTTCCGCTCGGGATACGCCTACGACAACCTGCTCTACGTCGTCGCCGGCGAGGTCGCGGCCGCGGCCGGCGGTGCTTCCTACGAGGAGCTCTTGCGGCGCGAGGTATTCGGGCCCCTGGGTCTCGATTGCCGCGTCGGGAGCTGGCGCTCGGCCCAAGTCGGGAACGTGGCGCAGCCGCACGTGAAAGAGGACGGCGTCAACGTGCCGGTGCGCGTCGACGGGCCGGTGGTGCCCGCGATCACGTCGGCCGCGGCCGGCG
>DASVDF010000135.1:0-5929 GCA_036381215.1 Woeseiaceae bacterium
CTGTCCCTCGAAAGCGGCGACCGACGCCGTGTTCACGATCACGCCGCGCTCGCCGTCCGAATTCGGCTGGTTCGCCTGCATGACGTTCGCCGCTTCCTTGATCAGGATGAACGTGCCGAGCAGGTTGACTGTGAGCGAGCGCTCGAATGACTCCGCCGGCAGCGGCCCCTCGCGGCCGAGCACCCGCGCCGGCAGCAATATGCCCGCGCAGTTGACCGCCAGCGTCACCCCGCTCATGGCATCCGCGGCTTCGCGCACCGCGCGGCGCACCGCGCCCTCGTCGGCAATGTCCGTGCGAATGAAGCGCGCCTTTTCGCCGAGCCTGGCCGCGCTCTTCGCGCCTTGCTCCTCGTTGACGTCCAGCAGCGTCGCGCGACCGCCGGCCGCGATCACGCGCTCGGCCGTCGCCAGCCCCAGCCCCGACGCACCGCCCGATACGACGGCCTTCGCCTCCTCAATGCGCATGCTCAAACCTCCATCGCGACCGCCGTCGCCTCGCCGCCGCCGATGCACAGCGACGCCACGCCGCGGCCGCCGCCGCGCGCCCGCAGCGCGTGCACCAGCGTGACCACGATCCGGGCGCCCGACGCCCCGATCGGATGCCCGAGCGCACACGCCCCGCCGTTCACGTTCAGCTTCGCGTGCTCGATGCCGAGATCGTGCATCGCCGCCATCGCCACGCAGGCAAACGCCTCGTTGACCTCGAAGAGATCCACCGCATCCACGGACCAGCCCGTCCGCTCGAGCAGCACGCGCATCGCGCGCACGGGCGCGGTCGTGAACCACGCCGGCTCCTGCGCCGCGCCGGCCTGGCCGACGATGCGCGCCAGCACCGGCAAGCCGCGGCGCTCTGCTTCGCTCTGGCGCATGATGACCAGCGATGCCGCGCCGTCGGAAATGGACGAGGAGCTCGCGGCCGTTACGGTGCCGTTCTCGCGGAACGCCGGCTTCAGCTGCGGGATCTTCGCCACGTCCTGGCGCATCGGTCCCTCGTCCTGCGCGATCTCGACCTCCGCCTTGCGCGACTTGACCCGCACCGGCGTGACTTCCGCCGCGAACGCGCCGTTCTCGATCGCCGCGCGCGCACGTTCCACGGAGGCGATCGCGAAAGCATCCTGCT
Source organism: Woeseiaceae bacterium (assembly GCA_036381215.1). GTDB lineage: Bacteria > Pseudomonadota > Gammaproteobacteria > Steroidobacterales > Woeseiaceae > IDS-8. The sequence continues at coordinate 1,121 of DASVDF010000135.1, forward strand.
GCTCGCGCGTGAAAGCGTATTTCGCCGCAGTTTCCTCGGCGAAGTAGCCCATCATGTTGCCGTCGTAAGGGTTTTGCAGGCCGTCGAAGAACATGTGGTCCAGCATCTCGGCATGCCCCATGCGGTACCCGGTGCGGGCACGCGTCAGCAGGTAGGGCGCGTTGCTCATCGACTCCATGCCGCCGCAGAGGACGACGCGCGCATGGTCCGCGACGATCGCGTCGTGTCCCAGCATGAGGGTCTTCATGCCCGAGCCGCACACCTTGTTCACGGTCGTGCAGGGCACCTGCTCCGGCACGCCGGCGGCGAGCGCGGCCTGGCGCGCCGGCGCCTGGCCGATGCCGGCGGGCAGCACGCAGCCGAGCAGCACCTCGTCGATGTCGGCCGGGTCGAGGCCGCAATCGTCGAGACAGGCGCGCGTGGCCGCGGCGGAAAGCTGCGGAGCGGGGGCGGGGCTCAGGCCGCCGAGGAAATCGCCGATGGGCGTGCGGCGGGCGGCGACGATCACGATCGGGTCTTTGAGATCTGGCATTCCGTCGAAACCGGTAGGCTGTTGGGCAGGGCGCCTGGACAACGGTTGCCTGGACGGCCCGCCGGGGCGGAGGTGCGATTATTCACACGCGCCGGCTTTCTGCAACCGCATCACCTTGCGACGGTATGGCGCTCGCCGGCACGAAATCAACCGCGCCCCGTGGGGCGGCCGGCGTGCGCCGGGCGGCCGTCCGTGCGGTCCGGCTCGCCCAGCGCGCGCAGGATGCGCTGCCGCGCGGCTTCCGCGAGCGTCCGGCTGACGTGAAAGTCCCGGTGCTCCGGGGCAATGGGCTCGAGCACGGTGAGCTCGAGGCGGGAGCGTCGCGGCAGGCGGCCGCGCGCCGGCAGGATCTGCCGCGAGCCGCGGATTGCGAGCGGGACCACCGGCAGGCCGGCTTTGATGGCCGCGGCGAATGCGCCGGCACGGAACGCGTGCAGCCCGGGTTCCGGGTGGAACGTCCCTTCGGGGAAGAACACGAGCGATTCGCCCGCGGCCGCTGCCCTGAGCAGCCGCCGTGCATCGCGCGCGCTCGCGCCCGCGGCGAAGCGCTCCACGAAGCGGGAGCCGATGCGGCGCAGCAGCAGGTGCGCGAACGGCACCTTCTTCATTTCGCCCTTGATCACGAACGAGAACCGGGGCGGCAGGAGCGCCTGCAGAATCATCCCGTCCATGTAGCTCGCGTGATTGGCGACCACGATGCAGTGGCCGGCGGGAATCCGCTCGAGGCCGGTGAGCGTCACGCGGATGCCGGCGACGACGAACCAGGCACGCGCCGCGGCGCCCACCCAGCGCCGCCGGCGCTCGAGCCCCGGCAGCAGCAGGGCGCCGGGGACGGCCGCGGCGAGACAGACCAGGAACGTGAGCCAGCCGTACACGCCGTAGCAGACGGCGGCGGCACGCCCGGTCGGCCTCGCGGGGGCGACCACCGTGTTATCGTCTATGGCCTGTTCCTCGGTCGCTTCGTCGACTGCTGTTTGCATGTTGGACGGCCGCTCCGGACGCGGCGCCGGCGCCGGTCGACGGGGACCGGGACAGCGCCAGGACCCGCCAGCGTACCTGTGCGGCGCCGTGATACAAGTCGCTTATGTTAATGCCGTGGCGTTTTTGTGACAGGGGTCACGCCGATCGCGGGGGGCCCTGCGCATACTCAAAAGCTCTGTAAATCCGTCGCTTGGCAACGGGATCGCCGGCGCGGGCCGTACGCATCTGCGTAGCAGCTTCCCGCACGGCGGGAATGCTCGCGAACCATCGGCGCAGACCCGTGACGGCGAGCAACGCCAGGGAATGGCGGAAGGATCTACATGGCGACGATGGCCGACCCTCAAAACAAATCCGCAACAACGCAGGTCACTCGTTCCGAACAACTGGTCGATCGCTTCCTGGACGCGATCTGGACGGAGCGCGGCTTGTCCGCGAACACGCTCGGCGCCTACCGCGCCGATCTCATGACGCTGTGGCGCGGCCTCTCGGAGCGCAACGTCTCCATCGAGGAGGCCGAGAAAGCCGACCTGCTCGATTTCCTCGCCCGCAGGGTCGAGAGCGGCGCCAAGCCGCGCTCGACGGCGCGCCAGCTCTCGAGCTTCCGGCGCTTCTTCCGCTACATGATGCAGGAGGGCCTGCGCGACAACGACCCGACGGCCGACATCGACATGCCGCGCATCGGCCGCTCGCTGCCGAGGACGCTCACCGAGGACGAGGTCGATGCCTTGCTGCAGGCGCCGAACACGGACGAGCCGCTCGGCCACCGCGATCGCGCGATGCTGGAGTTGCTGTATGCAACCGGCCTGCGTGTCTCGGAGCTGATCAACCTCAGGCAGTCCCAGGTGAACTTCAACCAGGGCGTGCTCCGGATCGTCGGCAAGGGGGACCGCGAGCGTCTGATCCCGCTCGGCGACGAGGCACTCCGCTGGCTCTCCGAATTCATCGAGAGCCCGCGCATGGAGATCCTGCTCGAGCGGCAGACCGATTACCTCTTCCCGACACGCCGCGGCGATCGCATGACCCGGCAGGCGTTCTGGCACATCATCAAGCGCTATGCGCAGAAGGCGGGCATCAAGAAGAAGCTGTCGCCGCACAGCCTGCGGCACGCGTTCGCGACCCATCTCCTGAACCGCGGCGCGGACCTGCGCGTCGTGCAGCTCCTGCTCGGCCACAGCGACCTGTCGACGACCCAGATCTACACGCACGTGGCCCGCGAGCGGCTGAAGGACCTGCACAGCCAGCATCATCCCCGGGGCTGAATCGGGGCCGGCTCAATTGGAGTCGGGGCTGAATCGGGGTCGAACCGATTTATCGCTGGCGAAAAATCGGTTCGACCCCTGCTACACTGCCGCCCCGGAACCGGCATCGGCACGACCGGTCGAACCTCACAGCAAAACCCGGAGCCGGACGCCTGCAATGAGAATCCCTGCCACCCTGATCCTGGCCGCCTGCTGCGCCGCCCCGTTGGCTGCCGCGGCGGACGAGCCCACCGAGCTCGAGCGCGTCCGGGCGAAGGCCACCGAGACCTTCGACGGCGTGGCCGCCAAGGACGTCGAAGCGAGCCCCATCCCGGGCTGGTACACGGTCCGCAAGGGCACGGTCGTGGCGTACATGTCGGCCGACGGCAAGTACCTGCTGGAAGGCGAGCTCTACGACATCGACGCCAAGGTCAACCTGACGGAGGAGGCGCGCAACGAAGCTCGCATCACGATGCTCGACCGCGTGTCGGACGACCAGGCCATCGTTTTCGCACCGGATCACGTGCAGCACGTCGTCACCGTGTTCACCGACGTGTACTGCACCTTTTGCCGCCGCTTCCACAGCCAGATCGAACAGTACCTCGCCGAGGGCATCGAGGTCCGCTACCTGTTGTACCCGCGTGACGGGCCGGGGTCGAAGGCCTGGAAGACGGCCGAGCGCGTGTGGTGCGCGCCGGACCAGAAGGAAGCACTTACGCTCGCGAAGCTCGATCGGGACTTCGAGACACGGAAGTGCGACGCGTCGATCGTCGAGGAGCACTACTCGCTGGGTCAGCAGGTCGGGCTGCGCGGCACGCCCGCCATCGTGCTCGAGGACGGCACGCTGATCAGCGGTTACCTGCCGCCGGCAGAGCTCGAGCAGCGCATCGTCGCCGCCGTCGCCGCGCCGGCCTCGGCGCAGGCCGACTGACAGACTGACGCACCACCTTCAGGCGGCCGGCGCACCGGGCGCCGAGGCGGGTTCCCGCAGGTTATTCGCCCTGGCTGATCCGGTGCAGGTGCACGCCGTTGTTGCTGCCTGCGTCCTCGAGGTATTTCTCCAGCGCGAAGCGGCCGCTTTTGAAAGCGATGTCGTCCCACGGGATCTCCGCCGGCGCGAACAGCGCCACGCTTTCGGTCTCTTCGCCGGCCGCAAAGCCGCCGAGGAGCGTCGCCGTAAAGAACAGGTGCACCTGGCCCGCATCGATCACGTCCACCGAAGCGAACAGGTGACCGAGCCGCACCTCGGCACAGGCTTCCTCGCGGGTTTCGCGCATCGCGCCCTCGCCGATGCTCTCGCCCAGCTCCAGAAAGCCCGCGGGTACCGTCCAGTAGCCGCTGCGCGGCTCGATGGCCCGCTTGCAGAGCAGCAACCGGCCTTCCCGCTCGGGGACGCATCCAACGACGATCTTCGGGTTCTGGTAATGGACGGTGCCGCAGCGCTCGCAAACCCAGCGTTGCCGTGTGTCGCCGTGCGGAGTCCGTCGGGTCACGGTGCCGCCGCAGTTGGAGCAGAATTTCATATCTCGGGAAGTTGGCCTGGGGACCAAAGGCCCTGTGCGTATCGGTGGGTCAACGGTTCGTTATCTTTGATTCGGGCGTGCTCGTCACATGGTGCCGGGAGCGAGAATCGAACTCGCACTCTGTTGCCAGAACCGGATTTTGAGTCCGGCGCGTCTACCAGTTCCGCCATCCCGGCCGCGAGGGGCAGTATAACAGGGCACAACCGCCGGCCCGGCTGCGACGCTCCGTCCCGCTCGGGCATCGATGGATGGATGCCGTCCGGTGCGGGCAGGCCGCGGGCGGGGCAGGGATGCCCCGCCGCGCCAGTCGCGTCAGCGACTGACGCGGGAGCAAGGGCCAAGTTTTGCTTTGCCCCTGGCATCCTGCACGAGTGCAGGATGCACTTGTGCAGAGATTCGTTTCGAGGATCCTGGCGCGGGTGAGCCGATTCACGGACAAGCAGATCGATCCGGGCATCGTCCGGCAGGCGGCGCGCGGCGACGCGCGCGCGCACGAGATCATTTACCGCGCTTTCGCGCCCGCCGTGTACTCGCT
>DASVDF010000136.1:0-21428 GCA_036381215.1 Woeseiaceae bacterium
TCGATGCGATTCGCGAGGCGCGCCGGCTGATCGTGCCGGTATCTCCCATCGACCTGTGGTTCGAGCGCCAGGCCGAAAGCATCGAGGGCGGTGCGCGTATGCTTGCCGGCATGGGCACCGCCGTATTCTTCGAGCATGCACGCAGGCTCTACGGCGAGCCGACGGCTCCGCTGCGCTATTACCCGGCGACATCACTGGAGCTCGCGCAACGCGTCCGGGTGGTGATCGACGGCCTCGCCGGTATCGATCCGGGTGTGGCTCCCCGCACGTACCGGACCGCGGAGGAGGTCGCCGGGGACATTGCGGAACGGGTCGCCCGGCATTTTGGCGAAGATGCGCCGAGAGTCGAGATTGTCGAGAAGTTGTCCGCGAATGCCCTCGCGACGGCAAGCGCCATTCGCATCCGGAGCGGTGCCCGGTTCACCGACCGCGACGCCGCTCAGTTGCTGCAGCACGAAGCGTTCATCCATGCCGCAACCTCGATCAACGGCCGGGCGCAGACCGATTTGCCCGTGCTGGCCGCCGGCCATCCCTGCACCACGCGTACCCAGGAGGGACTCGCCGTGTTCGCGGAGATCATCAGCGGCACGATGGAGCTCGATCGACTGCAGCGCCTGGCCGATCGCGTGTTTGCCATCCAGATGGCCATCGACGGCGCGGATTTTCTCGACGTCTATCGCTACTTCCTGGAGCGCACGGACAACCCGGACCAGTCCTTCGAGAGCGCGCGCCGGGTGTTCCGCGGCGGGATTCTTACGGGCGGCGCCCCGTTCACCAAGGACGTCGTCTACCTGTTCGGCTTGCTGCAGGTCACCAACGCGATCCGTGCGATCTTCGGCGCCGGGCGAACGGATTGCCTGCGCCTCCTGTTCTGCGGCAAGCTGGACCTGCAGGACCTTCCCGCACTCGCCGAGCTCGCGCGCATGCGATTGTGCCGCCTGCCGCGCTACCTGCCGCCGTGGGTGAGCGACTCGAGCGGCCTGCTCACGTTGCTGACCTACTCCACGTTCATCAACCAGATCGACGCGGCTCCCATGATCGCGGTCGCGCGGAAGATGCTGGAGAGCGCCCCGGTCGTCGAGTTGCCTGCGGCCGGGGTGTCCGGCACCGAGGGCGCCCGGGAACCGCTTCGCGAGGGAGAAGCGCGCACCCGCGCCTGAAGGCGCGGGGGGATCAGCCGGCGAGGGCGGCATCCACGGAGTCGAACTCCTCGAGTCGCTCGCGCACGAGTCGCGCCCAGCTGCGCGCTAGCCGCCGCACTTCCGACCACACCGTCACGCTGTTCGCTTCGACAGGCCACCCGGAAACCCCTGCGGCACGCCTGTCGACCGCCCTGGCAAGCACCTCGTTCGTCACCGAATCGCGCAGCTCGAGGACGAGGGTGGCTTCGCCGACGTCGGTGAGATAGACGTCGCAGCGGCCGGTACATTGATCGACGGGAGGGACCTTCGAAACGACGTCGATCAAGGCGCCCGCCAGCATCAGGACCCCCGGTCCGGGTTCTTTGACGAGCTCGTATCGTTCGAGCTTCGAGAGCTCTTCCTCGAACGCGGTGCGCATCTCCTGCTGCAGGCGTTTGCGGCCTTCTGCGCTGATGGGGAATTCGCTCTCGCTGCTCTTCCCCGGCCACCAGCGCTGGCCATTCTCGTCCTCCGTCTTGAACGACATGCCCGCGCCGACGACCATGAGCTTCGTGTACGCGCGCAGGTCGAGATCCGGCTTCATCCACACCGCGCTCGCCCTGGGATTGTCGACGCGGTGCAGTCCGTCATAGGTCACCTCGGCCTCGGGGCCCATCTGCACGGTCGGCTGTGCCGGCGTGCAGGACGTCACCGAGAGAGCCGCAGCTGTTGCCACCATGGTTGCCGTGGCGGCGAGCACGCGAGCCCGCACCCGGCGCGTTGCTCGCGGTGCGGGCGGTCCGGGAGCGCGCATCGCGCGCGATTCTGGCGCCGTAATCAAACCTGAACTCCCGGAAGCTCCTGCGTGCGCACCCGTGTATCTTCTTCTGTCTCCTTCACTCCGTCGTTTCACCCGGACTTTCGCTCGGATTCTCGGCCGGGCGGACCGCGACGGCCAGCGCTTCGCCGTAGGTGACCTGTACCCGATCGCCCGGGTTCAAGGTTTTGATGAATTTTTGCATCTCGGGGCGCACGACCGCGACCTGACGCGGCTGGCCGCCAGGCCCCGTGAAATTGACGACGTTGTTTTCCGGATCCACCGCATTGATCGTGACCACGGCGGTATAGACCATGGTGACCGCGCCGCCCGGCTTTTCACCCAGTGGCGCCCGGCGGGAATCGATGACGACCGGCTGTGAGCCCGTCTCCGACGAGGGCGGAGCGTCGGTCACCTCGGCCACCAGGGCTTCGTAGAAACTGACGTCGACCTGATCGCCCACTTCGATCTGCTCGAAGTTGCGGACTTGATCACTTGCTTCGACCACCAGCTCGTTGCCGTCCGCGCCGCGCAGCGTCAGCAGGCGCGTCTCGGGCTCGATCGCCGTCACGGTCGCCGTGATTTCCTCGGTGTTCTCGATGTGTGCGCGTTCCTGCGCAGCCGCTGCGCCGCCAAGTACCGTCGCACCGCAGGCCGCCGCGAGGAGCGCGCACCATCGCGATGGCCGAGGGGATGCTGCCAGCCGGCGCGCAGTTTCATGTTCATTCCGCTTCATGACTCTGACCCTACCAGCGATAGCCGATCGTGATCGGCACGTAATACAGATCCTCGGAATCCGTCGAGATGTAGTGGTACTTGGCTTCGAGGAAAACCTTGCCATCTCCCGCGTCGAAGTCCCACCCGAAGCCGGCGTTGAACCCGTACTCGGTCGAGGACTCGCTGCCCTTCACGACGGAGCCGGGTCCCACGCCGCCGGGCACGCACCACCAGTAGTACCAGGGATCGCAGAACGGCGGGTAGTAGACGAGCTCCGTGTTCGTCACCGTCGCGTCGAGGTAGTACACACCGACACCCCCCGTGACATAGAAGCCGCTCTCGCTGTTTCCGGGGCTCCAGATGCCGTTCAGGAGGAGTTGCCAGGTCTCCACATCACCGTCGTCGACCCGCCCGCCGTTCTGCGGGTCCAGGGCGATGGCGTCATTGATGGCGTCGATCGCTTGGTCTGAGATATCGAACTTGACCCAGCTCACGTCGGCCTGGATACCGATCGACCAGTCAGAGGGCCAGAACAGCACGCCTCCGCCGAGCGTCCAGTCGTCGTCCAGGATGTCGTTGGCATCGCTCTGGGGAAATGCCCACCCGACGGAGATGTCGCCGAACCAGCTCCGCGCGCTGTCGTTCGGGCGTCCGCCTGCCCACGCTCCGCTCAAAGTCAACGCGCAGAGCGCTGCTGCCAGGGTGCTGCGGCCGATCAGTCGAGTCATGACGCGCAACATGTGCGGTCTCCCGTTCACCCGTTCCTTGACAGCAAGCTAACGGAGCGACCTTGTGGCGCCAATGAGACTTTGGACCAATGGCGACGTCATGCCGCGGGCACAGTCGGTACTGCAATCCTGGCGTTTTCCCGTCTCGACAGCAGAGTCGGATTATGGTAAATGCATGTTTGAAGCGGGCCCTCAAGACGCCATGCAGCCGAGGACAGGAGAAATTGAGCGGCAGTCCGAGGCCTCGGCGTCTCGCGATTCCGTCGTGCCGCCCGCTATCGCATTGCTCGATGACGATCCCGCGATTCTGCGCAGCATGGGGCGGCTGCTCAGGGGTGAGGGATTCGACGTCCTGCCGTTCACTTCCCCGAGCCTCTTCCTGTCCCAGGTGGCATCGCTCGAGCCGGTCTGCGCCGTCATCGACCTGTCGATGCCCGAGCTGTCCGGCCTCGATGTGCAGCGGGTGCTCGCCGAGCGAGGGCTCATCTGCCCGATGGTGTTCGTGACCGGCCACGGCGATATCCCGACCTCGGTCCAGGCCATGCGCGACGGCGCCGTGGACTTCCTGACCAAGCCGTTCAACGCCGAGGAGCTGCTGCGCGCGCTGGAACGCGCGTGCGCGACCGGTCGCGATGCTCGTGCGCTCGACGCACGGCTCGCTCAACTCCGGCAGAGGGTGGGTTCGCTGACCGAACGCGAGCGCCAGGTATTCGAGCAGGTCGTGGCCGGTTTGCTGAACAAGCAAATTGCCGCGAACCTTGCGATTTCCGAGAAGACCGTCAAGGTTCATCGCGGCCGGGTAATGCGCAAGATGGCGGTCCGATCCGTCGCGCAACTGGTGCGCGCGGCCGAACAGATAGGGATTCAAGGCACCCCGACCTGAGGCGCTGGTACGGCGGCCGAATGCTTCGAAGGTCCCATAGCGGATCGCGCGCCGGAGCGATTCAATCCGTGACATGGACGGCGAGACGCCTTTGGTCGCGGTTGTCGACGATGAAGGTTCGGTGCGCCGGGCAGTGGTGCGACTGTTGCGTTCCGCGAATTACCAGGCGGAAGCATTCGCTTCCAGCAGTGTCTTCCTGGACTCGCTGGCCAAACGGATTCCCGACTGCCTGATCCTCGACCTGCAGATGCCGGGGATGACGGGCCTGGAGCTTCAGGTGCGGCTGCTGCAACTCGGTTGCCGGGTGCCGGTAATCGTGATCACTGCCTATGACGAGGCGGAAACGCGTGCGCGCTGCCTGGCGATGGGCGCAATTCGCTACTTCCGCAAGCCGGTCGAAGGTGACGAGCTCCTCGACGCCATACGCTCACTCGTGGGCCGCTGAGCTTCCGGTGATCTGATCGCAGTGGCGGTCGTTCCTACTTCGCCGGACAACGATGGCATGCACAGATGAAACGTGGCGCCACGCGCGTCCGCATTGCTCGCCCAGACGCGGCCGCCGTGCGCCGTGATGATCGAGCGGCAGATGGCGAGTCCCATCCCGATGCCATGGCCCTTGGTGGAATAGAAGGGCTCGAATATTGATTCCGTGTCGCGAATGCCGGGGCCGTTGTCGGATACCCGAACGCAAACCAACCCGTCCTCCCTGGTGCTCACTATCCGGAGCAGCCGATCCTCGGGCGCATTGCCAGCCATCGCGTCACGCGCGTTGATCACGAGATTCAAAAGCACCTGCTGCAGTTGCACGCGATCGCCCATGACACACGGGCTCGGCCTCTCCAGTTGCAGGTCAATCGCAACATGATGTGCGATCAGGTCGGTGTTTTCGAGGAGCAGGACTTCGCCGATGCATTCGTTGATGTCCAGGGGATGCATCTCGACCGTGCCATGAAGAAGCAATGCCCGCAGGCGACGAATGACCTCTCCGGCACGCTTGTCCTCGTCGACAATCTCCTGGAGGGAGTTGGCCATTTCTGCAATATCCAGGGAATCCCCTTTCAGGTCACGAAGCGTCGCTTGTGCATTGAGCAGTATGGAAGTCAGGGGCTGGTTCAGCTCGTGCGCGATCGCTCCCGACAGCTCCCCGAGCACGGAGACTCTGCCGAGGTGGGCGAGCTGCTCGCGGTGGACGCGAGTCTGCAGCTCCTGGTTCTTGCGCTGGGTGATGTCAAGGAACACTCCGATCATGCGCACGGGATCGCCCGTCTCGTCGGTCAGGACTCTTCCCTTAGCTGCAGTCCAGCAGTGACGGCGACGGCCGACCACGAAGCGGCACTCGACTTCGGCGCTGCCACGTTGCCGGAGCGCGTCGCGAAAGACCTGACTGACCTTGGCCCTGTCACTCTCGTGCACCAGCCTCAGGAGGTGCCGTGACGACCGGGACCGGGTGCGCGTTTCGAATCCGGATTTATCCCGTGCTGATCGCCAGGTCACGCGATCTGCGCGGAAGTCCCAATTCCAGATGCCCATCTCCGCCGAGTGCAGTGCGAGCTCCAATCGCTCCTCGTTCCGCGCCATCGCTTCTTTCGAACGTCGCAACTCCGCAAACGCCGCTGCGAGAAGCATCAGGGACGACTCCGCGATGATGAGAAAGACCTGAACGGTCCGGACTGCGTTTTCCGGCGATCTTATCGACGAGGGGATGGGCCCTTCGAGCACGGCGGTGATCGCAAATCCAGTGACGACGGCACTGCACAGGGTCACACCAATCACGCCGTAGCGCAGTGCCGCCCAGATCAGGAAAGGCAATGGAACATAAAGCACCGTGGCGAACTGCGGCGAGTAGATGTTCCGAAAGGCCACAAACGACGCGATGCAGGTACCGGCGAAGAGCGCGACGAATTCCAGCAACGGCAAATAGCCGGTCCGCCGGAGGCCGATGCCCATCGTGAACCAGATTACGAGAGGGGGAGCGAACGTCAGTGCGGCAAGCGTATTGGAGAAGAAGCGTGTCCGGTAGATCTGCCAGTACTCGTCGTAGCGCCAGCCGACAACTGCCACGGAACCTGCGTCCAGGAACGAAGCGACGAGTACCGCCGACAGCACGGCAGTGATGAAGATCGAGAGGTCGCGCACCCGCGCGAAATTCGGCGGGCCGCCCAGCCAGCGCACGATGAGGCTCGCACCAAGCAGTGCCTCGAGCACGTTCGTGAAGAACCAGAATGCCGCCATGTTCCATGGCACGCCAAGGGCAAGCTCGGATCCGAAATGGGCAGGCGCGACGAGGGCGACGAGCAGCCACCAACGGCGCGGCGGCATCAGCAGGAAGCCGGCCAGCAGGATTGCATTCGGGGGCCAGGCCATCGACACAGGGCTGGATTCCGGCGTCAGCGCGAATCCGGCGTGCACGCCGAAGTAGTAGCCGATCCCGACAAAAACGGAGATCAGGATTTCGCGCGAGTGCAACGCTGTGTGGGGAGGCGCTCCCCGCACGGCATCGTTCCGACTGCTGTGACGGGAAGCAAGTGGCACAGGGCCCCTCCAGCGACGGGTCGCTGAATCCGGCCGCTCGTGATGGCGCTCCTGCGCGGCCGGGGCGATTTTCCGCGCCCGCCGCCCGCCTGCCGCCCGGCGCAGCCGCGGGGCCGGGTGTCAGGTTTTCATTCCTGCCGGTCGATTCTGGCGCAGAGACGCGTCGCTGGGAACCCCCGACAGAAGATCCGGCGACCGGTGGAGGCGGTCAGCCGTCAGAAGGAGGCGACCAGGAATATCCGTGCGCCGTCATATTGCCATCGCAGGCGGCCGTCGAAGTTGTCGTCATCGACGTCGAGGCGGGTTACGAACGCGTTATATCCGACACCGAAGCCGACGCGATCGAAAGCTTGCCACACGATCGAGGCGTTGTAGTCCTCGATGCGGCCGTCGTAGGGATCGATGCTGATCTGGAAATATTGCACCTGCCCGTCGACATAGAACCGGTCCGACAGCCGCCAGATGCCCCGCAATCCCAGTACCGGCAGGGGCCCGTTCGCCGACGCGGAAGTGGAGACCTGCTGGCCGCCGGTCGTCCTGAGGTCGAGATCGAATCGAAGGTTGTGAATGCCGATCGTTGCCGCCACTTCGTAGCGGTCATTCTTCAGGAAGGCCCATTCGTAGGCCAGCTCGGCGACGGTGGTGTCGAAGCTCGATTCGATGCCGGTACCTGCAGGGAAAGTCGTGTTCCGGAACGTGATCTCGTCGTCGATCTGGCGCTCGGCGGATCGCCGGGTATCGAAATACATTACGCGCAGCTTGTGGTTCGGCCGGAAGCGCCAATAGGCATCGATGCGGAAGCGGTCCGAATCGTGGAATCCGAGCTCGCGCTCGACGTCGAACTCGGTTCCGTTTTGTCCGGCGGTGCCGTCGACGCGGACCTCCGTATCCGTCGCCAACAGGAAGCCGCCGAGACTCACCGACCATCGGTCGGAAAGAGGGTTGGCAGGCTCGGCCCGCACACCGGAGGCAGCGAGCAACGCCACGATGACGGCGAGCGATCGCAAGTGAAATGTCACCGGAAAATAGATGCCGTCGGGCTCACAAGGAATGCTACACCGTAGCGGCGCGCCGCACGCAATAAGCCTTTGGTCTCATCCGGTGCCGCAAGGCCGGCTGGCAAGCGGAGATTCCTCACGCGATGGTGAGCTCCACCCGCACCGAATCGGATGGCGCCGGGACAGGGCGGACCGTGAACCCGAGCTCTGCCGCGATGGCGAGCATGCGTTCGTTTTCTTTCAGTACCTCGCCAAAAACGAGGCGAATGCCCGTCCGTCGCGCGTACTCGATGATCTCGCGCATGAGGCCGTAGCCGAGTCCGCTGCCCTTGGTGTCGCTGCGTACCATGATCGCGAACTCGGCCGCTTCGCGATCGGGATCCGCGGCGAGCCGCACTACGCCGAGGATTTCGGCGGCGTCCTCAGGCAAGGCGACGAACGCCATCTCGCGGTCGTAATCGATCTGCGTCAGGCGTGCGGCGAAGGCGTGGGTGAACTCCTTGATGGCGCCGAAGAACCGCAGGCGGATGTCTTCCCGGGTCGAGCGGCGCAGCATGTCGATGAGCGCCGTCTCGTCCTCGGGGCGGATGGGCCGCACCGCGAAGCGCCGGCCGCTGCGCGTCTCGATCGTGTTCTCGAGCTGCGCCGGGTAGGGCCGGATCGCGAGCGGCCGCCGCTCGCGGCCGGATTCGGCGAGCACGATGCGGGCGTCCAGCGCCAGCACGCCGGAGGGATCCGCAAGGAGCGGGTTGATGTCGAGCTCGAGCACCCGCTCGAGCGAGATGACGAGCTCGGAGAGCCGCACCAGCACGAGCGCGATCGCCTCCCGCGCCGCGGCGGGACGGTCGCGGTAACCCTCGAGCAGGCGGGCGATGCGCGTCTCCCGGATCATGTCCTCCGCCAGCAGCATGTTGAGCGGCGGCAGCCCGACCGCGCGGTCCCCGATGACCTCCGCCGCCGTTCCGCCCTGTCCGAACAGGATCACCGGGCCGAAGACCGCGTCTTCGGCGACGCCGGCGATGAGCTCGTGCGCGTGCGGACGGCGGATCATCGGCTGCACGATGAAACCGTCGATGCGCGCGCCGGGTACGCCGCGCCGCACGGCGGCGGCCATGTCGGCGGCGGCACGCCGGAGCGCCTTTGCCGACCCGATGTTCAGCTGCACGCCCCCGACGTCCGATTTGTGCGAGATGTCGCGCGAAAGGATCTTGAGGACGACGGGGAAGCCCAGGCGCTCGGCCGCCTCGCAGGCCGCATCGGCATCCGCCGCCTCCATCGAGGGCACGGTGGGAATCCCGTACGCGGCGAGCACCTCGGCGGCTTCGGGTCCGGTGAGCACGTGTCTGGCTTCGGCCAGCGCGCGGTCGATGACGGCTTGCGCCCTCCCGCGATCGAAGGCCGTGAGACCGGACACGTCCGGCGGTGTCTCCATCAGCAGCTGCTGGTTGCGGTGATAGCGATGCAGGTGGCCGAAGGCGCGCACCGCCTGCTCCGGCGTGTCGTACACGGGAATACGGTTGGCCGCGAGCAGCCGGGTCGTTTCCAGCGCCTTGCCGCGGCTCAGCCAGCACGCCAGCACGGGAGCTCGGCCGCGGGTCGACGCCGCGGCGGCGACCGCCCGCGCCGCTTCCACGCTGTCCCCGACCGCCGTCGGACAGTTCAGCACGAGCATCGCGTCGCTCTCTTTTTCCGCGAACAGGACCTCGAGCGCCCGCGCGTAGCGCGCGCCGTCCGCGTCGCCGAGGATATCGACGGGATTCGAGCGCGACCACGGAGCAGGCAGCACTCCGTCGAGGGCCGCCACGGCCGCTTCGGAAAGCGCCGCGAGCTGCCCGCGCTGCTGGGAGAGCTGGTCGACCGCGAGCACGCCGATGCCGCCGCCGTTCGTGAGAATCGTGAGGCGATCGCCTTGCAGGCGCGTCCCCGTGGCGAGCGTGCCCGCCGCATGGAACAGCTCGTCCAGCGTGTGCACGCGCAGCATGCCCGCGCGCCGGAACACCGTCTCGTAGACGGCATCGGAGCCGGCGAGCGCGCCGGTGTGCGACAGCGCGGCCTGTGCGCCGGCGCGGCTGCGCCCGGCCTTCACCACGAACACCGGTTTGGTACGTGCCGCCATGCGCGCGGCCGACAGGAACTTGCGCGCGTGCGTGACGGCCTCCATGTAGAGGAGGATCGAGCGCGTGGCCGGATCGAGGGCCAGATAATCCAGCAGGTCCCCGAAATCGACGTCGCTCATCGAGCCCAGCGACACGATTTTCGAGAAACCGATGCCGCGCGCGGCCGCCCAGTCCAGCACCGACGTGGCCACGGCGCCCGATTGCGTCACCAGCGCGATGTCGCCTTGCTGTGGCGCGATGTGCGCGAAGCTCGCGTTGATGCCGGCGTGCGGCGCCATCACGCCGAGGCAATTCGGCCCCACGATGCGCAGGAGGTGCGGCTCGGCGGCATCGAGCAGCGCCTGCATGAGCTCCAGCCCTGCGACGCGCTCGCCCTCGCCGAACCCGGCGGTGATCACGATCGCCGCCCGGCAGCCGCGCTTCCCGAGCTCGCCCACGAGCCCCGGCACGGCCGCGGGCGGCGTGCTGATTACCGCGAGATCAGGCACGACCGGGAGCTCGCCGACACTGCGGTAGCTCAGCGTCGAGCGGATGGCGCGCTCCTTCGGGTTCACCGTCATGATCGGCCCGGCGAAGCCGCCCTCGAACAGGTTGCGCGAGAGCACGTGGCCCACCGAGCCCGGCCGGTTGCTGGCGCCGATCAGCGCGATCGAGGTCGGTTCGAAAAGGGCACTGAGATTACGGATGGACACGGCGGTTGCGGCGACGGCGCAGGCGGTCTGTCACGCGAGCGGCGGCATGCCGGCGTCAAACGCAACGCGTTCGGGATCGCCCCCGGGCGGGCGATCCCGCGGTGATTTTCGGCGGGGCGGGGTCGGTGCCCTTCGTCACTTACCCGTTGCCGGCGGGCCAGACGAAATCCGGGCGCAGGCCCTCGTACACCGGGCGACCGTCGTTCGGAGCCGGGGCACCGGAGGAGGCCGAAAAGAAGGCGTGGTACGTCGGCGGCATGCTGCCGGGATCGAATCCCATGAGGTTCGGCACGACCGCCCGGATGCGCCCCTGCTTGTCGTCGAGCATGATCGGCTGGCCGCACTCCGCGCAGGTGCAGAGCTCGAGCGGCCCTTGCGGATTCTGGTCGTTGAACGGCTGGCGGTTCAGGCCGTCGGCATCGTCGACCTCGAGGTCGTCGTGCCGGAAGAAGACCACGTGAGTGCTGGGCTGCCCGGTGACCCGCTTGCAGACCGAGCAGTGACAGACGTGGGTGTCCATCGGGTCGTTTTCGGCATGGGTGTGGACGTGCTCGCACCCGCCCGCATATTTGTGTGACATCGCTCGTACCCCTGATCCAACGGGTGCTCGCCGAACGGGAGAATCCGCCGCTCGGGAGGAGCCCCTGGCAAGTTGTCGAAAAAGGTCATCGTGACCTTTTTCATCCCTGTCCCGCGCTGGCAGGCGGTTTGCAACAGCCTGCCAGCCGTCCCAGTATAGTGCTGTCGGGCCGTGGAAGCCTTGGGAAGCGGGGGCAGGCCCCATATCGGGTGCACGGAGCGGCGTTGCGCGGGCCGGAGCGGTTCCCGTATAATCCCGCGCCTGCGCGACGGGGTTCAGGTCGGCTTCCGGCGCTCGCAGAGCGCGGAAATCCTGCCCCTGCTGTCAGGTCCTGGCAGCCTTGAAACCCCGCTACGGGGTTTTTTGTTGCCCGGCGCCTTTGTCGGGTGGGCGCGGGACGCGCGCCAAAGGAATGGGCCGTTGGCCCATTTTTTGTTGGAGAAACGAGTATTTGGGTGGTGTTTTTAGATGACCGGTCAAGAGCTGGCCAGACTGCTGGAACCCACCGTCGAGCGCCTGGGGTACGAGCTCATCGATCTCGAGCTCCAGGTCGCGGGCAAAGACAGCGTCGTGCGGCTGTTCATCGATCGGGCCGAGGGCGTGGGGCTCGCTGACTGCGAAGCGGTGAGCCGCCAGGTCTCGGCACTGCTGGACGTCGAGGATCCGCTACCGGGGCACTACGTGCTGGAAGTGTCCTCGCCGGGGCTCGATCGCAAGCTGACCCGACCGGCGCATTTCCAGCGCTTCGTCGGGGAGGACGTGCGCGTCAGGCTGCGCGTGCCGGTGGACGGGCGGCGCAATTTCCGCGGACGGTTGACCGCCGCGGACGAACAGGACATCGAGGTCGAGGTCGACGGACAGGTCCACCATCTGGCGATGGCGGCGATCGAATCGGCCCGGCTGGTGCCGTCGCTGTAGCGGCGCACGCGGAGTGAGACAAAGATGAGCAAGGAAATACTGATGGTCGTCGACGCGGTCTCGAACGAGAAGGGCGTCGAGAAAGAGATCATATTCGAGGCGATCGAAGCCGCGCTTGCGTCCGCGACCCGCCGGCGGCACGGGGAAGACATCGACGTCCGCGTCGCCATCGACCGCACCACCGGCGATTACGACACGTTTCGGCGCTGGAAGGTGTTTGCCGACGATTCCACCGAGCTCGAGTTTCCGGATCGCGAGCTGCGCTTGGACGATGCGATCGAGATCGATCCCGACACGCAGCCGGGTGAGTACGTCGAAGTGCCGATGGAATCGGTGGAGTTCGGGCGCATCGCCGCACAGACGGCGAAGCAGGTCATCGTGCAGAAGGTGCGTGAGGCCGAGCGGGCGCAGGTCGTCGAGGAATACAAGGACCGTGAAGGCGAGCTGCTTTCCGGCCTCGTCAAGCGCGTCGACCGCAACGGCGTGATCATCGATCTCGGCGGCAACGCCGAGGGCTTCGTGCCGCGCGACCAGATGGTACCGCGCGAGCCCGTCAGGCCGCAGGATCGCATGAAGGCGCTGCTCACCGAGGTGCGCTCCGAGCCGCGCGGCCCGCAGCTGTTCATGACCCGCACCGCCCCGCAGTTCCTGGTCGAGCTGTTCAAGATCGAGGTGCCCGAGGTCGGGCAGGGCCTGATCGAGATCCTTGCCGCGGCACGCGATCCCGGCCTGCGCGCCAAGATCGCGGTGAAGAGCAACGATCCGCGCATCGATCCGGTCGGCGCCTGCGTCGGCATGCGCGGCTCGCGCGTGCAGGCAGTCTCGAACGAGCTCGCCGGGGAGCGCGTCGACATCATCCTGTACGACGAGAATCCGGCGCAGTTCGTGGTCAACGCGATGTCGCCCGCCGAGGTGCTGTCCATCGTCGTCGACGAGGACGCGCACAGCATGGATATCGCCGTGGAAGAGGACAAGCTGTCACAGGCGATCGGCCGCGGCGGCCAGAACATCCGGCTCGCCAGCGAGCTGACGGGCTGGGAGCTGAACGTGATGACGGAGGCCGACGCCGAGCAGAAGAGCGAGTCCGAGACGCGCGATCTGCTCGAGCTCTTCTCGCGCCAGCTCGACGTCGACGAGGAGGTTGCACTGATCCTGGTGCAGGAAGGCTTCTCGACGATCGAGGAAGTCGCCTACGTGCCGGTATCCGAGCTGCTCGAGATCGAGGAGTTCGACGAGGACATCGTCAACGAGCTCAGGAACCGCGCGCGCGACGTGCTGCTCACGCAGGCGATCGTGCACGAGGAGAAGATCGACGAGGCGGAGCCCGCGGAGGATCTGCTCGCGATCGAGGGCATGGACCGCGGGCTCGCGTTCAAGCTCGCGAGCGAAGGTGTCGTGACGCGCGAAGACCTGGCGGAGCTCGCGGTCGGCGACCTGCTCGATATCAACGAGATGGACGAGGAAGCCGCCGCCGCGTTGATCATGAAGGCACGGGCGCACTGGTTCGAGGCGGAGCAACAGGCGTAGGAAAGCAGAGGTTTATTCGTAGGAGCGCGCATTGCGCGCGACCCGACCATCGCAGTCGCGCGCAATGCGCGCTCCTACACGGGAGAATGAAATATGGCTGACGTGACAGTCGCACAATTCGCGGACGTGCTGAAGGTGCCGGTCGACAAGCTGCTCGCGCAGCTCGACGAAGCGGGCATCAAGGTCCGTGGATCCAACGACACCATCAGCGAGGATGCGAAGCTCGAGCTCCTGACGCACCTCCGGCGCAGCCATGGCCAGAGGGACGCGTCGGCGCCGGCCGCGCCGCGCCGCATCACCCTGAAGCGCAAGTCGCAGTCGGAGCTCCGGTTGTCGGGCGCCCAGGGCCGTTCGCGTACGGTGAACGTCGAGGTGCGCCGCAAGCGCACCTATATCAAGCGCGACGTGCTGGAAAAGCAGGCGCAGGAGGAGCAGGCGGAGCTCGACCGCAAGCGCCGCGAAGAGCAGGAACGCCTCGAGGCCGAACAGCGCGAGCAGGAGCGCCTGCGCGCCGAGCAGGAACAGCAGGCGCGCGCCGAGGAAGACAAGCGTCGCGAGGACGAGGCACGCCAGCAGGCCGAGCAGGAGGCCCGCGAGGCGGCCGAGCGCGCGGCCGCGGAGGAGAAGGCCCGCCTCGAGCGCGCGGAACAGGATGCGCGCGAGCGGCGCCAGAAGGAAAAGGCGAAGGCGGCCAAGGTGCCGGAGACGACGCGCTACGGTCGCAAGGAGCTGCACGTCGCCGGCGACAAGAGCGGCCGCCGCAAGCGCAAGTCGCAGCTGCGCCGCCGCCCGGTGTCGCTGAGCACGGAAGGCCAGCACGGTTTCGAGCGCCCGACGGCGCCCGTTGTGCGCGACGTCGAGATTCCGGAGAGCATCGCGGTCTCCGAACTTGCGCAGCGCATGGCGGTGAAAGCGAACGAGGTGATCAAGGTGCTCTTCAATATGGGTGCCATGGTGACGATCAATCAGGTCATCGACCAGGACACCGCCGCGCTGGTCGTCGAGGAAATGGGCCACACGCCGAGGCTCATTTCCGGCAAGCCGAAGGACGAGGACCTGCTCGCCGACGAACAGCAGGTGGAAGGCGAGCAGCTGCCGCGTGCGCCGGTGGTCACCGTCATGGGCCACGTCGATCACGGCAAGACGTCGCTGCTCGATTACATCCGCCGCACCAAGGTGGCGGAAGGCGAGGCCGGCGGCATCACGCAGCACATCGGCGCTTACAAGGTCGAGACCGACAAGGGCGCGGTGACGTTTCTCGATACGCCGGGCCACGCGGCGTTCACGGCCATGCGCGCACGCGGCGCCCAGGCGACCGACATCGTCGTGCTGGTCGTGGCGGCCGACGACGGCGTCAAGCCGCAGACGATCGAGGCCATCCAGCACGCGAAGGCCGCGGACGTGCCGATCGTCGTGGCCGTCAACAAGATCGACAAGGAAGGCGCGGATCCGGATCGGGTCAAGAACGAGCTTTCGCAGCACGAGGTCATCTCCGAGGAATGGGGCGGCGAGCACCTGTTCGTGAACGTGTCGGCGATCACGGGTGAGGGCGTCGACGCGCTGCTCGACTCCATTCTGCTGCAGGCGGAAGTCATGGATCTGTCGGCCGTGGTGGACGGATCGGCGCAGGGCATCGTCATCGAATCCAGCCTCGAGAAGGGGCGCGGCGCGGTGGCCACGCTGCTCGTGCAGTCCGGCACCCTGAAGCAGGGTGACATCATCATCGCCGGCGAGGAGTACGGCCGTATCCGCAACATGTTCGACGAGAACCAGCAGTCCGTCGATTCGGCAGGGCCGTCGACACCGGTCGTCGTGCTCGGCCTTTCGAAGACGCCGAATGCCGGTGACGACTTCCTCGTCGTGAAGAACGAGCGCAAGGCGCGCGAGGTGGCCGAGTTCCGCCAGGCCAGGGCGCGCGAATCGAAGCTTGCGCAGCAGCAGGCTTCTAAGCTCGAGGACATGTTCAGCCAGATGACGGAAGCCGAGGGCAAGACCATCCCGGTGCTCATCAAGGCCGACACGCACGGCAGCACCGAGGCGCTGCGCGATGCCCTGACGAAGCTGTCGACCGACGAGGTCAAGGTGAAGGTGATCAGCTCGGGCGTGGGCGGGATCACGGAGTCGGACGCGACGCTCGCGGCCGCCTCCAACGCCACGATTATCGGCTTCAACGTGCGCGCCGACGGTGCCGCGCGGGCCGCGCTCAAGGAATCGGGCGTTGACGTGCGCTACTACAGCATCATCTACGAGGCGATCGAGGACGTGAAGTCCGCGCTGAGCGGGCTGCTCGCACCGGAGATCCGGGAGAACATCGTCGGTCTCGCGGAAGTGAGGGAAGTCTTCATGTCGCCGAAGTTCGGCAACATCGCCGGCTGCATCGTCACCGAGGGTTACGTGCGCCGCAACAACCCGATTCGCGTGCTGCGTGACAACGTCGTGATCTTCGAGGGCGAGCTGGAATCGCTGCGCCGCTTCAAGGACGACGTCAACGAAGTGCGGGCGGGTACCGAATGCGGTATCGGCGTCAGGAACTACAATGATGTCAAGGTCGGCGACCAGATCGAGTGCTACGAACGGGTGGAAGTGGCACGCCGGATCGACTGATCTGCCGTTCACGACCCCCGCAACACCGGTTCGCATCGCCGCATGCCGCGCGAGTTTTCACGTCATCAGCGCCTCGGCGCGCAGATCCACCGCAGCCTGGGCGAGCTGTTGCACCGGGAGGTGAAGGATCCGGGGCTGAACCGGATCTCCGTGACCGGGGTCGAGCTGTCGAAGGACCTGAGCGTGGCCCGGGTCTGGTTCAACCTGCTCGATCCGGACGCCGACCCCGCGCCGGCGGAGGAGGCGCTGCGGCGCGCGGCGGGCTTCCTGCGCAGCCGGCTCGGGGGCACCCTGGACGTCCGTCATGTCCCGGAGCTCCGGTTCGTGCACGACGACAGCACCGCCCGTGCCTTCGAGATCAGCCGGCTCATCGACCGCGCGAAGGCGGACGATGATCGCGCTGATGCGCCCGCGAAACCCGCCGCCCCGGACGACGAGGAGCGATGAGCCCGGCGACGCGGCGCGCGGATCCGGTCGACGGCGTGCTGCTCCTGAACAAGCCGTCCGGCCTCACGTCGAACCGGGCGCTGCAGATCGTGAAGCGGTTGCTCGGTGCCCGCAAGGCGGGGCACACGGGTGCGCTGGATCCGGCCGCCACCGGCATGCTGCCGCTCTGCTTCGGCGAGGCGACGAAAATCGCGGCGTTCCTGCTCGAGGCCGACAAGATCTATCGCGTGACGGTGCGGCTCGGAATCGCCACCGACACGGGCGACGCGGACGGCACGGTGACGGACGAAGCGCCCGTGCCGGATCTCACGGCCGCCGACTGGGAAGCGCTGCTCGGCACCTTCCTCGGAGAATCCGAGCAGGTGCCGCCGATGTACTCCGCCCTGAAGAAGGACGGCAAGCGGCTCTACGAGCTCGCCCGCCGCGGCGAGGAGGTCGAAAGGGCGCCCCGCAAGGTGCGCATCCACGACATCCGGCTCCTGGAGGCACACGGCAACCGGCTCGTGTTCCGCGTGTGGTGCTCGAAAGGCACCTACGTGCGAACGCTCGTGGAGGATATCGCGCGCGCGGCGGGCACTGTCGCCCACACCGCGGCCCTGCACCGGGAGTCCGTGGGACCGTTCGCGGGCGAGGCAATGCTCGACCTGGCAGAAGCCGAGCGCCTGGCCGCCGGGAATCCCGCCGCACTCAGGGCGCGCTTGCTGCCGGCCGACGCGGGCCTCGCCGGCTGGCCCGCCCAGCGCCTGGACGCCGACGCGACCCGCCGTTTTCTCGAGGGACAGTCGGTGAGCTGCGACAGGCCCGGCACACCCGCGATGGTCCGGGTGTACGGGTCCGGCGACGGCTTCCTCGGCGTCGGGGAGACCGTGCCCGGCGGGAGGCTCCGGCCGAAGCGCCTGATTCGGACGGGGCCGGCCGTGCAGCCTCCGGCACGAACCGCGGCAGCCCGCCATGCGGGCGACGACGAGCGCAGGTGAGGCCCGGGCGTCAGAATTCAGGCTGTTACTCGCGGGACACTGACGCTAGAATAGCGCGCTCGAAAACAGGGCCAAAGATTTTTAGAGACCGTTTGGAGTCTTGGAAGATGTCACTTTCCGGTGAAAACAAGGGCAACATCATCGCCGAGTACCGGCGTGGCGAGCAGGATACCGGCTCGCCCGAGGTGCAGGTCGCGTTGCTGTCCGCGCGCATATCCGAGCTTACCGAGCATTTCGGCAAGCACGTCAAGGATCACCACTCCCGCCAGGGCCTGCTGAAGATGGTCAACAAGCGCCGCAAGCTGCTCGACTATCTCAAGGCCAAGGACCAGGATCGGTACCGCGAGCTGATTAGTCGGCTCGGTCTCCGCCGCTGATCGGCGAGACCTTCATCACGGCCACTTCGCCTATGAACGAATCGACGTCCCGGTCATCGAAGGGACCGGGCGATCGGCCGTGTCCCACTTTTTCAATCGAGTAAGCAAGTGAAAGCAATCAGGAAGACATTCAAGTACGGGGAACACGAGGTGTCCCTGGAGACGGGAGGGATCGCCCGGCAGGCGGACGGCGCCGTGCTGGTCGACATGGCGGACACGATTGTCCTGGTGACGGCGGTCGGGCGCAAGACCGCCGAGCCGGGGCGCGACTTCTTCCCGCTGACCGTCAATTACCAGGAGAAGACGTATGCGGCCGGCAAGATCCCCGGCGGCTTTTTCAAGCGCGAGGGCCGGCCGAGTGAAAAAGAGACGCTGACATCCCGCCTGATCGACCGTCCCCTCCGCCCGCTCTTTCCCAAAGGTTTCACCAACGAAGTCCAGGTCATTGCGACCGTGATGTCGCTGAACCCGGACGTCGATCCCGACGTTCCCGCGCTGCTCGGCGCCTCCGCCGCGCTCGCCATATCCGGCATCCCCTTCAACGGCCCGATCGGTGCCGCGAGGGTCGGTTATCGCGACGGGGAGTACCTGCTGAACCCCGGGCTCGAGACGCTGGCCGGATCCGCGCTCGATCTCGTGGTCGCGGGCACCAGCGATGCGGTCCTCATGGTCGAATCCGAGGCGAAGGGTCTGCCCGAGGACGTGATGCTCGGCGCCGTGATGTTCGGCCACGAGAAGATGCAGGACGCGATCCGCGTCATCCGCGAGCTCGCCGCGGAAGCCGGCAAGCCCGCCTGGGGCTGGCAGCCGCGCGAAGTCGATGCGGTCCTCGGCGACGAAGTGGCGAAGCAGGCCGAGGCCGCGCTCGCAGACGCCTACCGGGTCACCGACAAGGCCGAGCGCCGCGACAAGGTCGCCGAGGTGAAGGATGCCGCCGTGGCGGCCCTCGTCACCGGCGAGGCATCCCGCTGGTCGGAGGAGCAGGTGCGCGACGCGCTGGGCCGGCTCGAGAAGCGCATCGTTCGCGAGCGGGTGCTCGCCGGCGAGCCGCGCATCGACGGCCGCGATCACCGTACCGTCCGGCCGATCGACGTCGAGGTCGGGCGCCTGCCGCGCGTGCACGGCTCGGCGATCTTCACCCGCGGTGAGACGCAGGCGATCGTTGCGGCAACGCTCGGCACCGGGCGCGACGCGCAGATCATCGACGCGATCGAGGGCGAGCGCAAAGAGCCGTTCATGCTGCACTACAATTTTCCGCCGTACTCGGTCGGGGAGACCGGGTTCATGGGCTCGCCGAAGCGCCGCGAGATCGGGCATGGGAAGCTGGCCCGCCGCGGCATCCAGGCCGTGATGCCGAACATGGAAGAATTCCCGTACGTCATCCGCGTGGTTTCCGAGATCACCGAGTCGAACGGCTCGAGCTCGATGGCTTCGGTGTGCGGCGCGAGCCTCGCGCTGATGGACGCAGGCGTGCCGACGAAAGCCGCGGTCGCAGGCGTCGCGATGGGACTGGTGAAGGAAGGCGAGCGCTTCCGCGTGCTCACGGACATTCTCGGCGACGAGGATCACCTGGGCGACATGGACTTCAAGGTGGCGGGCACCGCCGATGGCGTGACCGCGCTGCAGATGGATATCAAGATCCAGGGCATCACCCGCGAGATCATGAGCATTGCGCTCGACCAGGCGAAAGAAGCCCGGCTGCACATCCTCGGCGAGATGAACAAGGTCATCAGCGAGCCGCGCGCCCAGATGTCCGAGTGGGCGCCGACGATCATGACGTTCAAGATCGATCCCGAGAAGATTCGCGACGTCATCGGCAAGGGCGGGGCGGTCATCCGGGCCATCACGGAAGAGACCGGCGCGACCGTCGACATCGAGAACGACGGTACCGTGAAGATCGCGTCCGTGGACGGTGCTTCCGGCAAGGAAGCGCGCCGCCGCATCGAGCTCATCACCGCCGACGTCGAAGTGGGCCGCGTCTACGAGGGACGGGTCGCCCGCCTGATGGACTTCGGCGCCTTCGTCACGATCCTGCCGGGCCGCGACGGCCTCGTGCACATCTCGCAGATCTCGAACGAGCGCGTCGAGAAGGTGAGCGACAAGCTTTCCGAGGGGGACATCGTCAAGGTCAAGGTGCTCGAGGTCGACCGCCAGGGCCGCGTACGGCTCTCCATGAAAGCCGTCGAAGACGCCGCGGCGTAAAGCACCTCGACCTGTGCAGGAGCGCGCATTGCGCGCGACCACGATGGTCGGTCGCGCGCGGTGCGCGCTCCTACAGCTGCGATTCGAGGAACCGGATGATGCGCCGCGGCAGATAGTACCGCGGCCGCCACGGCGGGCCGCCTTCGATGAAGCCGACGTGCCCGCCGGCTTCGCTCAATTCGAGCGTCACCGCGTCCGAGACGATGCCTTCGTCCGGGACCACGTCGGGGGTCATGAACGGATCGTCGAGCGCATTGACGATCAGGGTGGGGCGGGTGATCCGGTCGAGGTAGCGCGCCGAGCTGCAGCGGTCGTAATAATCGTCCTTGTTCAGGAAGCCGTGCAGCGGCGCGGTGACGGCGTCGTCGAACTCCGCGAATGTGCGCGCCTTCAGCGCGCGCTCCCAGTCGAAAGCAGCCGTGAAGCGGTTGAATTTGCGGCGGATCGACCTCTTCATGCGCCGTAGTAGGTATCGCTGGTAAACTCTGGAAAAACCACGGCTAAGGGCGATTGAGGCGACGTGCAGATTCAGGGGCACGCTGACCGCGACGCCGGCGGCCAGCGGCGTCTCGTCGCCGCTCTCACCGAGGTACTTGAGCAGCACGTTGCCGCCGAGCGAGAAGCCGGCGGCGACGAGGGGGCCGCTGTGCCCGTCGCGCCGCAGCTTGTCGAGCAGGTAGCGCAGGTCCTGCGTCTCGCCGGCGTGATAGCGCCGCGGCAGGCGATTGCAGTAGTCGCCGCAATCGCGGAAATGCAGCACGGCCGCGCGCCAGCCGTGCGCGCCGGCGGCGTGCAGGAGCTGGCGCGCATACGTGGATTTCGCCGAGCTCTCGAGGCCGTGCAGCACGATGAGCAGCGGCGAGCTCTGGTCGGTCTGCGGCAGGTCGGTGAGCCAGTCGATCACGGTCACGTCGCCGTCCGGCAGCTCGAGGGTTTCGCGCACGAGCTTCGGCCGCGGAATGCCGGGGAGCGGCAGGGATGGCCAGATCGTCTGCAGATGACGGTTGCGCAGCCAGCGCGCGGGACGGAAATCGCTGGGCCGGATGCGTGCGGGCGTCGTGGTGGCGGCGTCGAGCATGCGCGTCAGTGGTTCCGCACGCGTTCCGTGGCCGCTCGTCAGCGAAGCTCCCACAAAAAAGGCCCCCCGCTTGCGCGGGGGGCCCGCCGTGGAGCTTTCACTCCTTCAGGCAT
>DASVDF010000137.1:0-4871 GCA_036381215.1 Woeseiaceae bacterium
GCCGAAGGTGCCGGTGAGGATGTTCGCCGGCAGGTCGAGCGGCCTGCGCGTGTGCATGAGCACGGTGCCGCCGAGGCTGCCTTCGGGCAGGCGCGCTTCGGGTGATTTGAACACCTCGATGCGGCCGATGATCTCGGAGGCAATCTGGGTCTGGTCGAAGCCGCGGTTGGGCTGCTCGCCGAACAGCCAGATCGACTGCGCCACCGGGTGCCCGTCGAGGAAGGTCAGGTTGAGGCTGGGGTCAGTGCCGTCGATGCTCACGCGCTCGCCCTGGCCGAAGCGGCGGTCGATGGCGACGCCGGGGATCTGCGTCATCGCTTCCGCCACGTTCGTGTTGGGGAATTCGCCGAGGTCCTCGGCGCTCAGCGCCTCGACGACGGCATCGGCGTTGCGCTTCGCCTCGAGCGCCTGCTCGAGGCTGCCGCGGATGCCGAGCACGGTGATGGTGTCGAGCTCGCCGTCCTGCGACGGGCCGTCCTGCTGCGCGTACGCCGGCGCGGCCAGCAGGCCGAGCAGGAAGACGACGACCAGCGATGATCTTTCGGTGTTCATGAGCGGAGGTCCCCCGTTCCGTAACCAATGAGTAACCACTCAGAGACCACTATAATACCATCAAATACGTTTTTCCAGCCCTGTTGGATACCAATAGCGAATTCGGCCTTTAAATCAATAGGCCATTGCAAAAAGTGGTATGACATTGGTAATATCCTGACAGACCACGCCCGGAGATCGTCGTGACCTCGCTAGCCGCCAGCCTTGGGCCCCTCGACCAGAGCAGCGCCCTGCCCCTGTATCAGCAGTTGCAGCGGGTGCTGCGGGATGCCATCGAGAAACGGGTCCTCGATGCCGACGATGCGCTGCCCGCCGAGCGGGAGCTGGCGGAAAGCTTCGGGGTGTCGCGGATCACCGTGCGCAAGGCCATCGACGGGCTGGTCGGCGAGGGCCTGCTGGTGCGCCAGCACGGCTCCGGGACCTTCGTGCGTCCGCGGGTGGAGAAGAATTTCTCCAAGCTGACCTCCTTCTCCGAGGACATGCGGGCGCGCGGGCGCAATCCGCGCAGCGTGTGGCTGCATCGCGGCGCCGGCACGGTCACGCCGGAGGAGGCGCTGGCCCTGCGGTTGAGCCCGGGCACGCCGGTGTACCGCTTCCACCGCGTCCGCTACGCCGACGACGCGCCGATGGCCATCGAGTACGCGACCGTCGCCGCGTCCTGCCTGGAATCGGTCGATGCCGTCGATTCGTCGCTCTACGAGGCCCTCGAGCGAGCCGGCAACCGGCCGGTGCGTGCGCTGCAGCGGTTGCGGGCCGTGCTGCTCACCGCGGAGCAGGCCAAGCTGCTTGGAGCGAAGGAGCGCGACGCGGGTCTGCTGGTGGAGCGCCTCGGGTTTCTGGCCGACCGCCGCGCGGTCGAATTCTCGCAATCGTATTACCGCGGCGACACCTACGATTTTGTCGCCGAGCTGACCGACGCCACGTAGTGTTCGGCAGCAGACGCAGCGAACGCGCGCGAGTTGCGGGACAGGACGCGCGGCGCCGCCTGCCGGCATGGCAAGGGAATGAGAACGTGCCTGATTCACCTCTCTTGATGCCCGAGCGAACGCGGACGTTCCTCGAGGCGTCCGAAGCCGCGCTTGCGGTCGAGCGGCAGCTCGAGCGGCTGCCCGAGGTGCTGCGCCGCATCGCTTCCGATCACGCCGCGCGCTCGCGAGCCGCGTTCATTACGGTGGCGCGAGGCAGCTCCGACCACGCCGCGACCTATGCGAAATACCTGGTCGAGACGAAGCTCGGGATTCTCACGTCGTCGGCCGCGCCGTCGGTGGCTTCGCAATACGCGATGAGCTCGCACCTGCGCGGCGGCATGCTGCTCGCGATCTCGCAATCCGGGCGCAGCCCCGACCTGCTCGAGACGGTGGGGGCGGCGCGGGCCGCCGGAGCGTGCACGGTTGCGCTGGTGAACGAGGAGAGCTCGCCGCTGGCCGCACTCGCGCATTACGCCGTGCCGCTCTGCGCGGGTCCGGAAGCGGGCGTCGCGGCCACGAAGTCCTTCATTGCTTCCCTGAGCGCGATCGCGCAACTCGTCGGCCATTGGGCGGACGATTCTGCATTGCTCGACGCGGTCGCGGCCTTACCTTCGCTGCTGCGCCGGGCGTGGGAGCTCGACTGGTCGGACGCCGTCGAGCGGCTGCGCGATCGCGAGAGTTTGTATGTCGTGGGACGCGGCCTCGGGCTGGGTGCCGCGCAGGAAGCGGCACTCAAGCTGAAGGAGACCTGCGGACAGCACGCCGAGGCGTTCAGCGCCGCCGAGCTGCGGCACGGACCCCTGGCGCTCGTGGAAAACGGCTTCCCCGTGCTCGTGTTCGCGCAGGCCGACGGCACTCTCGAGGACGTACGCGCGCTGGCGCGCGACCTGTCCGGGCGCGGGGCCGACGTGCTGGTGGCCGGTCTGGAGGAATGTCACGGAACAGTGCTGCCGTTCGTGCCGGCGCGGCCGGAGCTCCAGCCGCTCCTGCACATCCAGGCCTTCTACCGGATGATCACCGCGCTGGCGCTCGCGCGCGGACGCGACCCCGACCACCCGGCGCATCTCAGCAAGGTGACGGAAACCTTCTGATGCGGACGGCTTTCGTCAACGGCCGCGTGCTGACCGATGCCGGCCTCGAGGAGGGGCTGGCCGTCGTCGTCGACGGCGAGCGCATCGCGGAAGTGGCGCCGCGTGAGGCGGTGCGCCTGCGCGGCGCGGAGGTCGTCGATCTCGAAGGCAACCTGCTGCTCCCGGGCTTCATCGACATCCAGGTCAACGGCGGCGGCGGCGTGCTGTTCAACGACACCCCGACGGTCGAGGCGATCGCGGAGATCGGCCGGGTGCACCGGCAGTTCGGCACGACCGGCTTTCTGCCGACGCTGGTGAGCGACGATCTCGACGTCGTTGCCGAAGCAATCGCCGCCACTCGCGAGGCGATCGCCAAGGGCGTACCCGGCGTGCTGGGCCTGCACATCGAGGGCCCTTTCCTGAACGAAGCGCGCCGCGGCGTGCACGACGCAAGCAAGATCCGCACACTGGACGACGAGGCCTTCCGGCTGCTCACCACGCCGACCGGCGGCAGGACGCTGATCACGCTGGCGCCCGAAAAGACCACGCCGCAGATGGTCCGCGCGCTGACCAAGGCCGGCGTGATCGTGTCCGCCGGGCACAGCGACGCGACTTACGCGCAGGTCAGGGAGGCGCTCGCGGCCGGGCTCACCGGTTTCACGCACCTGTTCAACGCGATGTCACAGCTCACCGTGCGCGAGCCGGGGGTCGTCGGCGCGGCGCTAGAGGACGAGAACAGTTGGTGCAGCATCATCGTCGACGGGCATCACGTGGATCCGGTGGTGCTGCGGCTCGCGATGCGTGTCAAGCGGCACGACCGGTTCCTCCTGGTGACGGACGCGATGCCGAGCGTGGGGGCACAAATCGAATCCTTCAGCCTCCTCGGACGGAGAATCGCCGTACGCGACGGAATGTGCGTCGGCGAGGACGGTACCCTTGCCGGCTCGAACATCGACATGGCTGCCGCAGCGCGCAATGCGATACACCTGCTCCGCCTGGATCCGGTGACTGCCATGTGCATGGCAAGTACCTGCCCCGCCGCGTTCCTGGGGCTCTCCCACGCTCATGGCGCAATCGCACCCGAATACCGTGCGGACCTTGTCGCCGCGGACAACCTGTTCAGGGTTCAACGGGTGTGGATCGGCGGAGCGCTCTAAATCGCGGTGCGCTCAACCTGCATGCAATCATGGATCACCTGCAGGTAGGCCCTTGTTATGGACGACCAGTCGAACCGGTCGCGCACCGCCGCCAGGCCGGAACCTGCTAACCTCGAGCGCAGCGATTCGTCGCAGAGGCATCGCTCGATCGAACGCGCAAGCGCTTCGGGATCTTCAGGCGGCGTCACGATGCCAGTGACGTCGGGGACAACGGTCTCCTGCATCGCTGGTATATCGCTGACGATTACGGGGCACCCGCAGCCCATTGCCTCGACGACCACCAGCCCGAATCCTTCCTGTACGAACGGAAAGACAGCCGCTGCGGCCCGCTGATACAGGGCCGGAAGGTCCCTGTGCGGCAGACCACCGAGGAAGGTGATGCGATCGACAATACCCAATCGGCGAGCGTGCTCCGTCAAGTCCTGTCTCGAGGGACCGTCACCAACGATCGTGAGCTTCACTCGAGGCATTTTTTGGTGCAGCACTGAGAAAGCGTCCAGCAGGTAACGAATCCCCTTCGTCTCGACCAGCCGACCCACGAAGATAATCTCGTCTTCATCGCGCTCCTGCGAGCGCTCGGGCGGCACGAACTGCGTGCTCAAGTCCGTTCCCATCGGGATCACGTCGACGGGAACACGGGGTGCGAGCGCTTCGACCTCGGGCAACATGCTCCTGCTGACCACCGTGATCCTCCGACAGCGCCGCAGCGCCCAGGCCTTCACCCGCTGAAGGAAAGTCGACTTGAGGTACTGCAGGTCGCCACCGTGGCTCGTACACAGGATGGGCAGCCGACCTCCAACTGCGAGACAGGCAGCCAGTCCCTGCGGAATGATCCAGTGTGCATGAATTACATCCGGCTTCCACTCCCGTACACTGCGGAAGGTAGACCACCATAGCGCCGCAAAGAAGAAGGGAAGCTGTACCACACGAATCGGCCTCGCGCGGATTTTGGCGGCCATTCCTCCCTGGTATGCGATGGACTGCCATGGCTCGATGAAGTACCGGAACCTCCTGACTCGCACTCCTTCGACCACCTCCTCCGGTTCCGCACCGGCCGTGTGCGGAGCAAGAACTTTTATATCGGCGTGATCGGACAAATACCGACACAAATCCAGCACGAACCG
>DASVDF010000138.1:0-10139 GCA_036381215.1 Woeseiaceae bacterium
ATGTCCGCGAGCGTGCCGGCGACCACGCGCTGGCGGCTGGTCGTGCCGTTCTCGACGATCGCGGCCGGCGTCGCTGCCGCCGCACCGTGCTGCACGAGCTGCGCGGCGGTCTGCCCCGCCGACGCCGCGGTCATGTAGAGCACCAGCGTGTGCCCCGGTCGCACGAGCGCGGCCCAGTCCGGGTTCGCACCGCGGTCGAGCCTGGCGGTCGCGAACGTCACCGCGCCGCTCATGCCGCGCTGCGTGAGCGGAATGCCGGCGTAAGCCGCGCAGCCGAGCGCGGCGGTGATGCCCGGCACGATCTCGTACGGCAAACCCGCAGCCGCCAGCGCGCGGGCCTCTTCGCCGCCACGGCCGAACACGAACGGATCGCCGCCCTTCAGCCGGCAGACGCGCTTGCCTTCGCGGACGAGGCGCACCAGCAGGTCGTTGATCGCGTCCTGGTCAGCGAGCCGCCGCCCGGCCGCCTTGCCGACAGCGATCAGCTCCGCTTCCTTGCGGGCAAAATCGAGCACCGCGCGGGAGACGAGGCGGTCGTGGAGCACCACGTCCGCGTTGCGGATGAGCTGCTGCGCGCGCAGGGTGAGGAGGCCCGGGTCGCCCGGGCCCGCGCCGACGATCCATGCTTCGCCGGCGGGCGGTGGCGCGCTCGCTGCCGAATCCAGGAGCTCGCGGCGCACGAGCGCTTCCGCTGCGCCGTCCCGCCCGGCGAGGAGATGCCGTGCGGCGGGGCCGTCGAAGAAGCGCTGCCAGAAGCGGCGGCGCTCGTCCGTGGACCCGAAACGCTTCCTGACGAGCGCGCGCCAGCGGCCGGCACGCTCCGCGAGCACGCCAATGCGCGCGGGCAGCCACGCCTCGAGCTCGCTCTTGAGCCGCTGTGCCAGCACCGGCGCGTGGCCCCCGGTGCCGATCGCGACGATCACCGGCGAGCGATCCACGATCGCGGGCAGGATGAACCCGGAAGCCTCGCCGTCGTCGACGACGTTGCAGAGGACGCCGCGGCGCTCGGCGGCGCGGGCCACGGCCGAGTTGACGGCGGGATCGTCGGTCGCGGCGATGACCAGCCATTGCGCGCCGAGCAGCGCCTCGTACCAGTCGGCTGCGTGGTGGCGGATCCTGCGTTCGCCGGCGAGCGTGGCGAGGCCGGTCGTCACCTCGGGCGCGACGACGGTGACGCGCGCCCCGGCACGCAGGAGGAGCGCGACTTTGCGCTCCGCGACGCCGCCGCCGCCGACCACGAGGCACGACTTGCCTGCGAGCTTGAGAAACGCCGGAAGATGTTGCATGCGGGAACGTTAGCGGGCCTGCGCCGCGGCGAAAAATACCGATCGGCTCTGCGGCCATAACGTGCCGGCATGGGGCGCCGACGTGCGCGGGGGAGCAGGGGCCGTGCCAAGGCACTGATTTGACATCGCCCCGCCGAGGGGGCATATAAGAACCCATCCATGAGGAACTCCGGCTGGAAAATGCTTGTCACCTGTTGCCGCAGCCCGAAAAGGCGGCACGGGTTGGCGTGCGTCTGACGACAGACGGCGCAAGGAAAATCCGAAAGCCGCCCGGGAGATCGACCGGGCGGCTTTTTTGTTTGGCAAGGCGGGAATCCGCAAAGGGGACGGTGAGGCCGATGACGCTCAAACAGCTCAAATACCTGCTGGGCGTGGTGGACCACGGGCTGAACATCACGACGGCGGCGGAGCGCCTGTACACGAGCCAGCCGGGCATCAGCAAGCAGCTGCGGCAGCTCGAGCACGAGGTCGGAGTACAGCTCTTTTCGCGCAAGGGCAAGAACCTCGTCGCGCTCACGCCGGCGGGCAGGACGGTCGTCGAGTACGCGCGCAAGATCCTGCGCGACGTCGACAACATCAGGAGCCTCGGCCGCGAGCTGGTCGCGGAGGACGAAGGCACGCTCGCCATCGCCACCACGCACACGCAGGCGCGCTACGTGCTGCCCGACGTGATCAGCGCGTTCCACGAGCGCTACCCGCGCGTGCAGCTCGAGCTGCACCAGGGCACTTCCGAGCAGATCGCGACGCTGGTCGCGGACAACCGCGTCGATTTCGCGATCGCGACGGAGTCGCGCAACGCGTTTCCCGAGCTGAACCTGCTGCCGATCTACAGCTGGGATCGCATCGTCCTCACGCCGCGCGAGCATCCCCTCGCGCGCGACAAGGAGCCGCTCACGCTCGAGAAGCTGGCGGAGCATCCGCTCATCACCTACGTGTTCAGCTCGCGCGGCGAGTCGTCGTTCCTGCAGGCGTTCGCGCAGAAGAACCTCGAGCCCAAGGTCGTGTTCACGGCGCGCGACGCGGACGTGATAAAGACCTACGTGAAGATGGGCATGGGCGCGGGCGTGCTCGCGCCGATGGCGCTGCAGTGCGACGAGGTGAACGACCTCAAGGCGATCAGCGCCAAGGGGCTGTTCCCGCGCGTAACGACCTGGCTCGGCGTGCCCCGCGATCGCGTGTTCCGGCGCTACATGGCGGAATTCGTGGCGCTGTTCGCGCCGCACTGGCCGATCGAGCTGATCGAGCGCGCCGCCGCGGCCGGCTCGCAGGACGAGGTCGACCAGATCGCCGCCGAGGTCGACCTGCCGCTGAAGAACGGCTGCACCGAGGGCCTGCCGCAGGCCGCGTAGGAGCCTGCTCCTACACCGCGGACAGATCGATCTCGTGCAGGCCGCACTCGCGCTGCAGGCCGAAGAAGCGCAGATCCTGCTCGCGCGTCACTTCGTGAATCGAGCGCGTGGTGTGCCAGTCGCCGATGCTGAGATAGCCCTTCTCCCACAGCGGGTGATAGGGCAGGCCATGGCGCTTGAGATAGCGGTAGACGTCGCGATCGGACCAGTCGGCGATCGGGTGCACCTTCCAGCGCTCTCCCGCCCAGTCGAGATACGGCGTGCCCGCGCGACCCGCGGACTGGCTGCGCCGGATGCCCGCAAACCACGTCCCGGCCTCCAGCTCGCGTAACGCTCGCCGCATCGGCGCCACCTTGGCCTCGTCGTTGTACGCCGCGATGCCCTCCGCACCCTGCTCCCAGCGCTTGCCGTGCCGCGCCTCCTGCCACGCCGGTGAAACCTCCGCGCGATAGACGTGCAGGTTGAGATCGAGCTTCTCCGTGAGCTCGTCGATGAACCGGTAGGTCTCGGGGAAGAGATACCCGGTGTCGACCAGCACGACCGGAATATCCGGCTGCACGCGGGTGACGAGGTGCAGCGCGACCGCTGCCTGCGCGCCGAAGCTCGAGCTCAGGATGTGACGCTCGGGAAGATGCTTCAGTGCCCACTCGACCCGCTGCACCGCATTCAGGCCCTCGACCGTACGATTGCAGCACTCGAGCGTGGCGCGCCGGCTCGCCTCCTCATCGAGCGCGAAGCGCTCCGGCTCGCCGCAGGGCGAGAAGGCTTTCCTGAGCGCGTTGTGCGACGACATCAGGCGTCCTCCTCGCGAAATACGCTGCGGTTCGTGAAATCACCGAACGACTCGCCCGGCGTGCGCTGTGCCACGAACCCGGCGAACAGGCGGTCGAGCGTTTCGAGAATTCGCGCTTCGCCGACGTTCTCCTCGGCGAGGCGGTTCATGCGATGCCCGAGCGCGTCGCCGCCGAGGAACAGGTTGTAGCGGCCCACGGCCTTGCCGACGAGCGCGATCTCGGCGAGATAGGGCCGCGAGCAGCCGTTCGGGCAGCCGCTCACGCGCAGGGAGATGGCCTCTTCCGTGAGGCCGTGCCGCTCGAGCAGCGCCTCCAACTTGTCCGTGAGCTCCGGCAGGTAGCGCTCGGCTTCCGCCATCGCGAGGCCGCAGGTCGGCAACGCGACGCAGGCGAGCGCCTGGAGCTTCAGCGGCGAGCCGCTCTGCAGCCGCTGCACGCCGTGCGCGTCGAGCAGCTCCTCGACGCGGGCGCGCTCGGCGTCGGGAATGTTCGCGACGATCAGGTTCTGGTTGGGCGTGAGGCGGAAATCGCCCTGGTGGATGCGCGCGAGCTCGCGCAGGCCGGTGAGCACGCGATGCTTCTCCGTGTCGCGGACGCGGCCGGCGGGCACGAAGAGCGTCAGGTGCCAGCGCCCGTCGCGGGCCGGCTGCCAGCCGAAGCGATCGCCGCGCGTCTTGAACTCGAACGGCTCGGGTAGCGCCAGGGGGAAGCCGAGCCGCCGGTCGAGCTCGGCCTTGAACCAGTCGACGCCGCGATCGTCAATCGTGTACTTGAGCCGCGCGTGCTTGCGTTCCGAGCGATCGCCGAAATCGCGCTGGATGCCGGCGACGTGCAGGGCGACGGCGAGCGTCTGCTCGAGGGTGCAGAAGCCGATGACGTCGCCAACACGGGGATAGGTTGCGGGCTCCCCGTGCGTGGCGCCCATGCCGCCGCCGACCACCACGTCAAAGCCAGCGAGCTGGCCGCCTTTCTCGATCGCGATGAATCCGAGATCGTGTGCGAACACGTCGACGTCGTTCGAGGGCGGAACCGCGAGCGTGATCTTGAACTTGCGCGGCATGTACGTCTCGCCGTAGATCGGCTCGTGGTCGGGGCCGGCGATCTTTTCGCCGTCGAGCCAGATCTCGTGATAGGCGCGCGTTTTCGGGGCGAGGTACTGGCTGAGCGCGGTGGCCATGCCGTAAGCGGCCTCGTGCACGTCGGAGAGCTCCGCGAGCGGCGCGCACATGACGTTGCGCGTCACGTCGCCGCAGGCGGCGATGGTGGAAAGCAACACGTCGTTGATGCCGCGGATGACGGGCTTCAACGCACCCTTCAGCACGCCGTGGAACTGGAAGGCCTGGCGCGTGGTGAGCCGGAGGGTGCCGTTGCCGTGGGTGGTCGCGAGCCGGTCGAGCTCCAGCCACTGCTTCGGCGTCGCGATACCGCCGGGGATGCGCACGCGCACCATGAACTGGTAAGCCGGCTCGAGCTTGCGGCGCGTGCGCTCGGCGCGCACGTCGCGGTCGTCCTGCTGGTAGAAGCCGTGGAATTTCGAGAGCTGCGTGTCGTCCTCGCGCAGCGCGCCGGTAAGCGGATCGACGAGGCTTTCCACCAGCGTGCCGCGCAGGTAGTTGCTGCGCTTCTTCAGCCCTTCGAGAGGGGAAAGCGGCTTGTCGGTCATGCGCGATATTCCCCGTCGGCTATCTCAATAAACATCGCGCTGATACCGCTTCTGCGTCTTGAGCCCGGCAACGTACTCCTGTGCCCGTTCCTCGCTCATTCCGCCTTCCTTGCGCACGACGTCGAGGAGCGCCTGGTGCACGTCGCCCGCCATGCGTTCCGCGTCGCCGCACACGTACAGGTGCGCGCCGCGCTCCAGCCAGTCGTAGAGCCGGCGGGACTGCTCGCGCAGGCGGTGCTGCACGTACACCTTGTCCGCGCCGTCGCGCGAGAAGGCGACGTCCATGTGCGTCAGCACGCCCTCCTTGCGCCAACGCAGCCACTCGAGCTGGTAGAGGAAATCGGTCGCAAAGCAGCGATCGCCGTACACGAGCCAGTTGTCGCCCGTGTGGCCGTGCTCGGCGCGGTGCTCGACGAACGCACGGTACGGCGCGACGCCGGTGCCCGCACCGACCATGACGACGGGCACGTCGCCGTCGGCGGGCAGGCGGAAGCGCTCGTTCGCTTCGAGATACACGGGCACGGTCTCCGCGCCGCCGGCGAGGAAGTTCGAGGCGGCACCCCAATGCGCGCGGCCGTACAGGTCATAGCGCACGATGCTGACGGTGAGGTGCGCCTCTTCCGGGTTCGCGTCCGGGCTGGAGGCGATGGAATAAAGCCGCGGCGTGAGCCGGCGCAGGGAGTCGACGAGCGGCTGCGGCTGCCATTCCAGCGGGTAATCGGCGAAGAGGTCGATGACCTGGCGCGTGGCGAAGAATCCGGTCAGGCGCTCGCGGTCGGAAAGCACGCTCCGGAGCGCCTCGTGCCGCTGCGCCACGGTCTCGACCAGCGGCCGGCTGAGCACGGTGATCTCCTTGTGCCCGGCGAGCGCGGTTGCGAGCGCCATGGCCTCGCCGTTCACCGTGACTTCGGCGGCGCCGTCGAGCTTGACGGTCTCGAGCAGCGCCTCGACCAGCGGCACCGGATTCTGCGGCACGATGCCGAGCGAGTCGCCGGGCAGGTACGCGATGCCGGAGCCTTCGAGATCCAGCTCGATGTGGCGCACGTCCTTGCTGGAGCCGAGGCCGGTGATCGGCTGATCCACGAGGATTTCGGCGTGATGCGGCCGCTCGCGCGTGGGGGCGGCCGTCTTCGGCACGGCGTGCAGGTGCGCGGAGCGGATGACCGGCGTGGCGAGCGCTGTCGCGGACTCGGTGGCGTGCGCGAGGACTTTTTCGGTCCACTCGCCGGCGGGCGCTTCGAAATCGACGTCGCAGTCGATGCGCTCGACCACCGGCGTGGCGCCGAGGGCGCGCAGCCGTTCGTCCAAGCGCTGGCCCATGACGCAGAAGTCGGCGTAGCTGGAATCGCCGAGCGCGAGCACGGAATAGCGGAGCTGCTCGAGCCGCGGCGCGCGCTCGCCGAGCCAGAACTCGAAGAAGAGCTCGCTGCCGTCGGGCGGCTCGCCGATGCCGTGGGTCGGGACGACGAACACGGCGTTTGCAACCTTGGCGAGCGCCTTCGGCTTGTAGTCGGCGAGGTCCTGGATGTCGACCGCGAGGCCGGCCGCCCGCGCCTTCTCGGCGAGCGCGTTGGCGACGCGCCGGGCATTGCCGGTCTCACTGGCATAGAAAACGGTCCAGGCGTCGGCACCGGCCGCGGCCGCAGGCTGCGGGGCGGCCACGGCGGCACCGACGCCGGAGCGCGCGAGGCCGGCGAGATAGCCACTGGCCCAGAGGAGCTGGTCGTAATCGAAATCGGCGACGACCTCGCGCAGCGCCTGAAGGTTGGCGCCGGGCAAGGGCGGCTCGATCTTCGCGTTCGGGACAGCGGCCAAGGGCTCCACTCCGGCTCGACTTCGGAGTCCTGACCCTACTGACGCGGGCTGTCGACGTGAACGACCTTTTTCTGATCCCGAAATAACCTCAGGCAATACTTCCGGTGCTCCCGCAGGAGCGCACACCGCCCGCGACCTCAATGCCTGAACCCGTCTCCACCGCTTGCGTCCACCCCCATTCCCCCCTATAGGTATCCCCAGCCCTCCGCACCCAAGGAAACCCATGAACAACAAAACCTTCTGGCTCGGCTTCCTCGCCGTGTACATCGTCTGGCAGGTCCTCGCCTACCTGATCCACGGCGTCCTGCTCCAGGCCCACTACGAAGCCCTGGCGCCCGTCTTCCGCCCCGAAGGCGAAATGCTGGACAAGATGTGGCTGATGTACGTCAGCTCCGCGTTATACCTTTATCTCTTCTGCCGCATCTTCACCGTCGGCTACGAGAACAAGGGCGTGATGGAGGGCGTGCGCTTCGGCCTCCTGCTCGGGCTCTTCTTCTCAATTCCCGCCGCGATGGACCAATACGTCATCTACCCGATCACGACGGCAATCGCCGGGCTCTGGTTCATCGCGGGCGTGATCAGCTTCATGGTTGCGGGCGCGGTCTTCGCAGCGATCTACCGCCCGTCCCGCGTGTAGCGCGGACCGTTCCGGAAACTCCGGTCAGTGGAGCGCGGCGCGCTTCCGCGGAAGCGCGCTCGCGGCGAATCTTTCGACAAGACGATAGATCTCTCTGGGCTCCTTCACCATGCGCGCTTCATCAGACGATGCTTCCGCGGAAGCGCGCCACACCTCCGCGGAGGCATCACCTTCGAAATACTCGCCCGCCGTTACAACGCAGTCGTCGATCGTATCCTCCGGCCGGTAACCGCAGGCCGGCACGGCAACGCCGTCGGGGCGGCGGAAGAACCAGCGATCACGGTAATCCTTCTCGATCGTGAAGCCGCCCTCGTGCACCAGCGCGTGATGCTTCGAGCAGAGGAGCATGAGGTTGGCGAGACTCGTCTCTCCGCCCACCGACCAGTGCACGACGTGATGCGCATGCACGAACCGCGTCCGCCGCAGCCGGGAAAACAGCAGCCCTTGTCCCTCGCCCACAGCGCCCGTTCGATGGCGGCCGGCACCACCCGGGTCTTGCGGCCGACACTCAAGGGCTCGCCCTGGCCGTTCTTCACCAGCACGACCAGATCGCTGTCGCAGGCGATCCGCCGCACAGATTCGATCGGCAGCCCGGCACGGCCGCCCGCGCTTCCGCGGAGGGCCGACTCGTCCACGTGCACCGTGACCTGGTGATGGTCCGGCCTGCCGGAACGGGCGTCCCGCGCCCCGCTCAGGTATGCCTTCGCCATCGCGACCAGGGCATCCGCCCGCTGCGCGTGCCAGCTGTCCTTGGAAAACTCCGGACCGTCGGCCGTTGCGGCTTCCAGCGAGCGATCGAGCGCCTTGTCCACCAGCTCGCCGGCTTCGATCGGCAACTCCACCGTAATCGTGATCGTGCCGCGCGCCTCGTCCCGCCGCAGCCGCAGCTCGCGGCGCGCCTGCGCGCGCAGAACGTCGTCCGTGGAGGCGGGCGTCCCGCAGCGCAGCTCACGGCAGCGCTCCTCGACCCGGGCCGCCGTCGTTTTCAAGGCAAACGCGACCAGCTCCTCTTCATTGTCCGGCCGGGCCACACGGGTCAGGGCGCGTACCTTGGAATAGGACAGCTCACCCTTGGCAAAGGCCAGCGACACTACCGGCAACGTTTTGATCGCGTGCGCCACCCGTACTTTCTCCCGCGCGGCGCTACGCGAGATATCGCAGCGGTAGTGCAGCCACTCGGCGCAACTGTCGAAGCTCCAGCGGAGCCACCCGGCCCGCTCGTCGAAGCGGCGGATCAGTACCAGGAAATCGTGCGTCGCGGCATTGATGCGGGCGGCGAGTGCGACGATCGCGCGATCGAGCTCGTCGATCGAGGCACGGCGGTCAACAGAGCGGGCAAGGGAGGCCATGACACAGCTCCGGCGAGAGGGAATTTGGGAGCTGTAATTATATCCAGCAATTGCAGAAACAGTCAAACGAAACAGCAGCTTGTCAGTTGTTTTAACAGCGACGGCGGGCGGCAGCAGTGCGGGTGGTTTGATGGTGCCGGCACCAGGAATCGAACCCGGGACCTACTGATTACAAATCAGTTGCTCTACCTGCTGAGCTATACCGGCATTGTTGGCTTGAACGGTTGCAGGCCCATTATTCGCTACCCCGCTCTCGGTCACAACCGATGCGATTGATGGGAAGTTCACCCCGTCGGGCAGGAGGCACGCTCGCGGAGCAGCACCTTCTCCTCTCCGAAGCGCTCGATCATCTCCGTCGCGCCGCGGCCCGGCGGCAGCTCCAGGTCGACGTAGAAAACCATGGCATCGCGCATGCGGGGCGTGACCTCAGCAGGGATGTTCAGCGCCTCTGCCTCTTGCGCCACGCGCGCGGCGCGGTCGCGATCGCCGAACAGGCCGAGCGAGATCTTCAATCCGTCCTCGTCGGACGGGATCAGGTAGGCGTCGCTCAGGCCGCCCGCGACCAGCTTCTTCAGCATCGCATCGCCGATCTCGCGGGTCGGGATGTTCGTGATCTGCACCCAGTGGCCGACGAAAAGCTGGCCTTCCGTGGTGCGCACGATGCCGCGCATGCCTGCATTCCGGTAGCCTGCCAGCGCGCGTTCCGCCTCCGCGCTGTTCGCGAACGGGCCGATGCTGACGCAGGCATTGCCGATCACCGCGGGCAAGGTCGCCGGCCCCGCACCGCCGTCGGCGTCTGCTTCGCCATCGGCATCGACCTTAGCTTCGGCTTCGGCCTCCGCCGCGGCCGCCGCGCGCATCGCCATCACCGTGCGGCCGTCGGCGAGCGGCAGCCGTGGCCCGAGCTCGGATCTGTCGAGGATCTCGACGCCCTGCTCCGGCGCTTCTTCCGCGGCCACCTGCCAGATGAAGTACAGGATGTTGGCGAGAAGCAGGAGTAGCAGCAGGTTTCGCATTATCGTTCGTCGCCCTGCACCATGCGTGCGAGGCCCTGGAGCACCAGGTTGGGGCGGTGCACCGCGTCGCCGTCGAGGTGCCTGAGAATGCGGGATGCGTCCCCACCGGTCAAGACGAGCTTCGGCCGGTAGCCGGAGCCGCGCATGCGCGCGACCGCGCGCTCGATTGCGCCGCAGATGGCGGTCATCGAACCCCTGTCCAGCGCACCTTCAGTCGTCGTCGCGAACAG
>DASVDF010000139.1:0-22631 GCA_036381215.1 Woeseiaceae bacterium
CGTGAACGATGCTGGCGTGCCAGCGTGCCTCCGTTTGTGGTCGGTGCCTTCGTTCCGGCGCACATTTTGCCGCGCGCCTGCCCGCCGGATGGCGTTCTGCGGGCGGCTGCGCTTCCTTGACAGGGAAAAATGCGCTGCGTAAAGTCCCGGCCTTCCCGGGGCTATAGCTCAGCTGGGAGAGCGCTTGCATGGCATGCAAGAGGTCGGCGGTTCGATCCCGCCTAGCTCCACCAAATACCTGCGATCACCCCCGCCACGCTCCCTGACCCGCGCCGTCGTCGCAGGGTGTGATCCCCGAGCCCGGACCCCGCCGGGCGCCACCGCACGCGAGCGACCGTTCCACGCGAGGCACCGCAAGCGCCAGCCGCGCGGCACGGGGCTCACGGTGCTCGCGGGCGGGACCAGCGCGGAGGAGCTGATCGAAGGCCTGAGCATCGGTGTCGGCACGGTGATCGCTCCGGGCGTCGGCCTGCTGATCGGGCTCGCCGTCGCGATCGACAATGTGAGCGAAGCGCTCGCGATCGGCGAGCTGATCCGCAGCGAGTCGGCGGAGCTCGATCGCTCGCAGCGGCGGCGGATCGTCGGCTGGACTTCGCTGATCGGCGCCGCCGTGCTCGGCTCGGCGCTCGTCGGCTGGTTCCTGCTGCGCCATCTCGGCGACGCGCCGCTTGCGTTCCTGTTCTCGGTGGGCGCGGGCGCCATGTTCTATCTCACGATCACCGACCTCCTGCCGGAGGCCGCAGAGCGCCAGTACCAGCAGTCCGGCGCGCTCGCGGCCAGCGCGGGCTTCATCGTGATCTTCGTGATCGCGCG
This sequence comes from Woeseiaceae bacterium, assembly GCA_036381215.1. GTDB lineage: Bacteria > Pseudomonadota > Gammaproteobacteria > Steroidobacterales > Woeseiaceae > IDS-8. The sequence goes on from DASVDF010000139.1 coordinate 814, forward strand.
GCTCACCTAGGGTTCCGTCCGCGGACTCCGGATCGGACACTGGCGGGGGATGGCAAGAGGCCTGCTGCTGCTTTTCCAGGTCGCGAGCCCGCATATTCCGGGTCGCTCCCGGCGAGCCCCGCCTGCGCTCTTGCAAGCCGCGGGCTTTTAAGCTGAAATTGCCCGCTCTTTTCCGCCGTCCCCATCGTCTAGAGGCCCAGGACACCGCCCTTTCACGGCGGCAACACCGGTTCGAATCCGGTTGGGGACGCCACTCAGTGCGCGAGGCTGTCGGGGGTGCCGAGGTGCCGGAGCTTGCCGGCGAGCACCGGGAGCGCGTGCACCCGGCCCTTGCCCGGCAGGCAGCGCAGCCAGTCGCTCTTGTAACGCCCGTAGACCGGCACCGGCAGCCCCGGACGGCGTGCCGCCCGGAAATCCACGCCCACGCCGAACACGGCTTCGAGTCCCTGTCGAGCGGCGAGCTCGAGCGAGCGATCGTTGCCGAGCATCCACGGGAAAGCGAAATAGCGCGGCGCGTAGCCCAGCTCGGCGCAGAAACGCTCGCGACTCACGTCAAACTCGCGGCGTCGCTCGCGCTCGAGCTCGTCCTCGCTCGCCCATCGTCCCGGATGACGTTCGTTGGCCGCGTCATAACACGCGCGCAGTTGCGTATCCGCGGCGGGACTGTCGAAGAACGCTGCGCCGCGCGCCTCGACGAGGCGCCTGCAGGCGCGCACGGCGGCCGTACTCTCGACGTAGCGACGCGTCGCGGAGAGGAGGGGCAACGCGTGATGAATCGGCGTTCCGACCGGCGGCGGCCCCAGCGCCGCCGCACCGTCGCCGTCGCGCATCGGCCAGTTGAAGAAGTGCGTCGCCGCACGTGTGGCCGGGCTCGCGAACCCCGCGAGCTGCGAGCTCGTGTGCACGAGCGCGTGGCGGAAAGCGTGCGATTCGACTTCCACGAATCCGGAGGCCGCGCACTCGCGCACCTGGTCCCAGGTCATGAACATGCCCGCCGGACCGTTGCCGTCCACCCAGTGGGTGGGCGCGAACAGCTCCGCGCGCATCCGGTATTCGCGCAGCAGCGGGTAGGCGACGGTCCAGAAGCTCGACCAGGCATCGTCGAAGGTGAGCAGGACCGCGCGCCGTCGCCGCCGCGAGCGCGCCGCGCGAACGAACTCGTCGAGGCAGAGCGTCGCGTAGCCGTTCTCCCGCAGGTAAGCGAGATCGGTCTCGAGCTCCGCGCGCGTCACTTCGTGATAGTTGAAGATCGGCACCTCGCCGGCGGGGAGGGGGAGCCCGAAAAGGAAGCCGGGATAGCGGGTGCGCAGGGGGCCGGCGAGCGCGCGGCCGGTGCGGGCGCCCGCCGTGCGAGCGCGTTCCAGGCTGTGCTTCAGGTGCTGCATCGGGACCTCGTCCTTGTCGATCCGTTCCTCCAATGCAAGTTCGATGCCCGACGACGGGCGGCTTGGCAGGGACCCGCCATGCGGGCGGCTCGCCGGGACGCGCGCCGGGCTCATGCCTGCAATTTGTCCCGCATGACGGGCTCTTGCACGCATACTACTCCGCTGGAGCGGCTCCGGCTGGCACTGTCTCCCGCATGGCGGCCCCCTGGCGTGAACGGGCGGCGTTGCAGATCTTACAATCGGCGTCGGTAAGTCCGGTTCGGGTAAGATCGGGGCGCGAGCGGAGGAGGCGCACCATGCGAGACTTGTTCGATCTGAGCGGCCGGGTCGCTCTCGTGACCGGCGGCTCGCGCGGCATCGGCGAGATGATCGCCGCCGGCTACGTCGCGAGCGGCGTCAGGACGTATATCTCGGCGCGCAAGGCGGACGCGTGCCGGGCCACCGCGGAACGGCTCTCGGAGAGCGGCGAATGCATCGCCATTCCGGCCGATCTTTCGACGTCGGAAGGCATCGAGGAGCTGGCGGCCGCGCTCGGCGCGCGCGAGTCGCGCCTGCACATCCTCGTGAACAACGCCGGCGCCGTCTGGGGCGAGCTCGTCGACGCTTTCCCGGAGAGCGGCTGGGACAAGGTGCTCACGCTGAACCTGAAGTCGCCGTTCTTCCTCACGCAGCGGCTGCTGCCGCTGCTCGAGGCGGCGGCGACGCACGAGGATCCGGCGCGGGTGATCAACATCGGCTCGGTCGACGGTTTGCATGTCACCGACCTGCCCACGTATTCGTACGGACCCAGCAAGGCCGGCCTGCATCACCTGACGCGCATGCTGGCGGGGCATCTCGCACCGCGGCACGTCAACGTCAACGCGATCGCGCCCGGTCCGTTCCCCAGCAAGATGATGGCGCACACGCTCGCGACGGCGGGCGAGCGCATCGTGCAGAGCATCCCGCGCCGGCGCATCGGCGAGCCGGCCGACATGGCGGGCGCGGCGATCTTCCTCGCCTCGAAGGCGTCGAGCTACGTCACCGGCGTGATCCTGCCCGTCGACGGCGGCCTCACCGGCACGTTGTAAGCCGGGCGGGGACCCAAGCTGCAGGAGCGCGCAGCGCGCGCGATTGCGATCGTCTCGCGCGCAATGCGCGCTCCTGCAGAGGGTGCGCAGCGCGCGCGATTGCGATCGTCGTCGCGCGCAATGCGCGCTCCTGCAGAGGGCGCGGGCGGCGCGCTCTAGCCGCCGGCGATCGCGCCGACGATGTAGAACGGCTCGGCGCCGGTGACGACGGCGGGTGGCAGCGGGGCGTCCGGCGGCTCGTGCGAGACGTCCTCCGCGCACGCGAAGAAGCGCACGAGCGGCCGCCGCCTGCGCGTGACGTGATCGCGGATCGTGCCGCAGAGCATCGGGTAGCCGGCCTCGAGCGCGTCGAGTACTGCGGCCATCGTCACCGGCGCCGGCACCTCGAGCCGCACCTCGCCTTCGACCCGCGCCAGTGTGCGCAGGTGCTGCGGCAGGACGACGCGGATGGCGGCCGGATCCGCGCGCTGCCCGCGCTCCTCTTCCGCCCCTTCCGCGAATCTGCGCTCGGGACGATTGCCGGTCGCGCGGATCATGGCAGCGCCTGCACCTCGACCGAGAGCACCGCCGGCAGGTCGCGCACGATCGGCACCCAGCGGTCGCCGCTGTCGGCCGAGGCGTACACCTGGCCGCCGGTGGTGCCGAAATAGATGCCGCAGGGATCGAGCGAATCGACCGCCATCGCGTCGCGCAGAATGTTCACGTAGCAATCCTGCTGCGGCAGGCCTTTCGTGAGCGGCTCCCAGTCGCCGCCGCCGGTGCGGCTGCGATACACGCGCAGCTTGCCCTCGGGCGGGTAGTGCTCCGAATCGCTCTTGATCGGCACGACATAGACGGTGTCCGGCTCGTGCGCGTGCACGTCGATGGGAAAGCCGAAATCGCTCGGCAGGTCGCCGCTCACTTCCGTCCACGAGTCGCCGCCGTCGTCCGAGCGCATCACGTCCCAGTGTTTCTGCATGAAGAGCACGTCGGGCCGCGACGGATGCATCGCGATGCGGTGCACGCAGTGGCCCACCTCGGCGGTCGGCTCGGGTATGAAGTTGGAGACGAGCCCCTTGTTCACCGGCCGCCAGCTGCGGCCGCCGTCGCCGGTGCGGAACGCGCCGGCCGCGGAGATCGCCGTGAACATGCGCTCGGGATTTTTGCGGTCGATGAGGATGGTGTGCAGGCACATGCCGCCGGCGCCGGGCTGCCACCGCGGACCGGACTCGTGGCCGCGCAGGCCGGCGAGCTCGTGCCAGGACTTGCCGCCGTTCGTGGAGCGGAACAGGGCGGCATCCTCGACGCCGGCATAGACGAGCTCGGGGTCGGTCGGCGAGGGCTCGAGATGCCACACGCGCGCGAACTCCCACGGGTGCTGCGTGCCGTCGTACCACTGGTGGGTCGTGAGCGGCCGGCCGGATTCCGCCGAGGTGTCGTAGACGAACTTGTTGCTCTCGCCGCGCGGCATGCCGGGAATGCCGCCCTCGTCCTGTGCCGGGGGATCGTCCATCGAGGCCGGCTGCTCCCAGGTCTTACCCCCGTCACTCGAACGCTGGATGATCTGGCCGAACCAGCTGCTCGACTGCGACGCGTAGATGCGGTCGGGGTCCGCCGGCGAGCCTTTCATGTGGTAGACCTCCCAGCCCGCGAAGTGCGGCCCCGCCACCGACCACTTCTGCCGCTTGCCGTCCGACGTGAGTATGAATGCGCCCTTGCGGGTGCCGACCAGAACCCGGATTGCCGTCATTGCCTTTCTCCTGTGCCGCGGACCGGAAGTCCACCCCTGCCCCTGGTCGTACGGCCGCACCCCGGATCGACAACGTCATCCGCCTTCCTGCCCCAGCCGCTCCTCGAGCCGCTGCTCGTTGCCGCCGCATGCGCCCGGAACCGGGGCTAGCTCCCGACGTAACGGGCGTAGACACTGCGCGCCGCGGCCGGCTCCGACGTGCCCTTGACGATCGCCCGCCCGTCGCCGAACACGGTCAGCTCGTAGGGCCGGCCGTTGTCCTCGAGTGCCGCGCGCACGAGATAGGCGTTCACCTTCACCTGCCCGTGCACCCGCAGGCGATCCGCGACCGTCGCGAGATCGAGCGCACCCGCCGCCTGGCGGTGCGTGAGCTGCACCGCGTCACGGCCGCACAGCGTGACGGCGCTCGAGCCGGCCTTGCCGTCCAGGAACTCGAACCGGCGATGCTTGCAGCAGGGACAGTCGCCGCGCTCGCGTGCGCCGGCCACCTTGAGGGAGAGGAGCGTGTTGGCCGCGAGATCCACGTTGAGCAGCGCGGGAGAGACCTGCGCGTAGTTGCCGGTCAGGACTTTCAGCGCTTCCGCCGCTTCGAAGGACGCGATCAGCGTCACGAGCGGCCCCAGCACGCCGACCGTGTCGCAGCTCGGCAGCGTTCCCGGTGCCGGCGCTTCCTCGAACAGGCAGCGCAGGCAGGGTGTCGCGCGGGATGTGTCGCCGCGCTCCCACTCGGCCGCGCCGTCCGCGGTGTGCGGCAGCACCGTGAAAGCCGCGCCGGTCGTGCCGACGGCCGCGCCGTACACGTAGGGCACGCCGTGCTGCACGGCGAAATCGTTGGCGAGATAGCGTGTCTCGAAATTGTCGAGACCATCGACCAGGAGGTCGGCAGCGTCGGCGTAGCGCTCGATGTTGCGGTGATTCAGGTCGTCCACGATCGGGATCACCTCGACCCCGGAGTTGATGCGCGCGAGCTTGCGCCGCGCGGCTTCGGCCTTGGGCAGCGCCTCGGCCACGTCCTGCTCATCGAACAGCACCTGGCGTTGCAGGTTGGTGAGCTCGACGTAATCCCGGTCGACGAGGATGAGCTTGCCGATGCCCGCGCGCACGAGCAGGTCCGCGGCGGCGCTGCCGAGCGCGCCGCAGCCGAGCACCAGCACGGTCGAGGAGATCAGGCGCCGCTGGCCTGCCTCGCCGAAACCCGGGAGGAGCGCCTGGCGGTGATAGCGTTGCAGATCGTGGTGCATGGCCGTTTGGCCGATCATACACGGCCCATGCGTTACGGTCGTTCGGCGCGCGGGGATTTCGACGCCGGTGCGAGGAGGGTGCTCCCGGGCGTCAGATCTGCGACTGGAGGTAGTTTTCGAGCCCGATCCGGTCGATGAGCTGGAGCTGCGTCTCCAGCCAGTCGATGTGCTCCTCTTCGGATTTCAGGATGCCGTCGAAGAGGTCCCGCGTGACATAGTCCTTGCGCGCCTCGCAGTAGGCAATCGCCGCCTGCAGGTCGGCGCGCGCGTCCATCTCCAGATCGAGATCGGACTGGAGGCGCTCCGGCACGTCCTCGCCGATATGCAGCTTGCCGAGATCCTGCAGGTTCGGCAGCCCTTCGAGAAACAGGATGCGCTCGATCACCGAGTCGGCGTGCTTCATCTCGTCGATCGATTCCTCGTACTCGCGGTCGCCGAGCTTGTGCAGGCCTTCGTTCTTCATCATCCGCGAATGCAGGAAGTACTGGTTGATCGCGGTCAGCTCGTTCTTCAGCACGCGATTCAGATGATCGATGATGGTGGTATCGCCTTTCATTGGTCCTTCCTGGCCGAGGCACGGGAGCGGGAGCTACACATCATAAGGCGCGAGCCGCGCGAGGCAAGGAAAATTACCCGCAACGATAATGAGTTGCATTCCACGTCGAACAGCGATAACGGCCGGCGCGGCGGCAGGGTTCACGCCTGCGTCGCAGATGCAGGGCGTTTTGCAGGGCAGGGGGCGCGGCCGGTTACGCCGCGGTCGGGATGTAGAGTTGCGGTCCGGGGCGGCCGGTGGCGGCGGCAGGTTCTTCGAGGATCGCCTCGACCGTTGCGGTGCAAGTGCCGCAGCAGCTCGCGACGCCCAGCGCTTCACGCAGGTCTTCCAGCGTGTCGAGGCCCTGGTTTCTGGCGCGGCGGATCTGTTTGTCGGTGACGGCGTTGCAGATGCAGACGTACATGGTCAGTGAACCGATCCCGCTGGGTACGGATGCGATTCAATCCTGAATGAGAATGATTGTCAATACGATTTGACCCGTCTCTGGCGCGGGTGACGAAATTCCGCGCCGTGTCAGCGTTTTGCGACGCAGCAAAACCGCCGGCACGGCAGTGACTTATGTCAAAAGCGCCCGGAGGGGCGCATCCGCCTGTCCCCTATGGGCGACAGCCGGAACCAGGGGCCGGCCGGCCCAGGCCGCTGTAGCTGCGCAGAAGGCATTGATCTTTCTAGCTTTCTCCGCAATGGCACGGCATTTGCTTTGACCCGCTAAATCGCTTTGGGGGTCAGGCGCGCCGCACCGGCGCAATCGAATCGAAGCGATCGATGGCCCACGCAGGATCGGCCGGCACGCCGCCGGACGGTCGTGTGCGTGGCGAAAAAAGAGGATCGGGCGCAGGCCCGGTCCGGACTGTGAGCTGACAAGGGCAAACCCGCCGCAAGGCGGGGACGCAAAGCCACCGATCTTCGGACTCAGGTCCAGGGGACAGCGGGGTTGCCAGGACAAAGAACGACGGCGCGCCGTGGTTCTTCCGCCGATGGCGGTCTTCGTAACCCGGGGAAGAAGCGGTGTGCCGCGCGCGAGCGTGCGTTCCCGACTTTGGGGGGTTGCCTGCCGAAAACCCAAGGAGAAAGGGCAGGATGAAAGTACACCGGATCGCATCACCCGTTTCGATCGTTCTGGCGCTCGCACTCTCGATCGCGGCATGCTCATCCGGGTCCGGGGGCCCGCCTGCCAATGCCGATGGCTCGAAGGCTCCCCTCGGAGACGGGGCCGGCGGATTCCAGGTGGTCATCACGAGCCCCGATGCCGAAGAGATCGACACCACGGACGACGCAATGGACGTCGCCGGCAGCGCGAGCAGCAAGGCCGGCGTCAGCTCGGTGACCTGGAGCACCGACAAGGGCGAATCCGGCACCGCCTCCGGCACCGACTCCTGGAGCATCGACCAGGTCCCGCTCGCGATCGGCACCAACACCATCACCGTGACCGCCACCGACGACGCGGGCGCGACCATGAGCGATTCGATCGTCATCAATCGCGAAAGCACCGGCACGAGCTCGACGACGTTGTCCTGGGATGCGCCCACCGAGCGCACCGACGGCACCGCGCTCACCGACCTCGCGGGCTTCCGCATCCACTACGGCCGCATGTCCGGCACCTACGACTACCAGATCGACGTCAACACGCCGGGCGTCATGACCTACGTCGTCGAGGATCTGGTGCCGGGCGAGTGGTTCTTCACGGTGACCGCGTACGACACCGCCGGCCTCGAGAGCGACTTCTCGAACGAAGCCCGCCGCATCATCCCGTAACGCACCGCGCGTCGCCATCGCGCGCTGCAGGAGCGCACACCGTTCGCGACCACGACCGGGGGAAGTCTTCTCGGCGCCGGACACGAGCACGTCCCTGTGGTCCTGCGGGCTCGGCGTCCTGCCTCGCACGCCGCCGAGAGGACCTCCCCCGGCCACGGCTCCGCCGTGTTTGCGATCGTTGCCGTGCGGGAACGATGCTTGGTGCCAGCGTGCCTTCGTTTGTTGTATGTGCCTGCGTTCGGTCGCGCGCAGGGCGCGCTCCTACGGAGCAAATACCCAAACCTGGCAGAAGACCTGAGAAGAGGCAGCAGCCGACCGCAGACAGCCCGAGAGCAGGCAGAGCCGCAGCGTGCGCGCGCGCCTTTAGGAGGATGGCGTGCCGTTGGGCCCGTGAGCTGCGCCGTGTGTGTCAGCGGGTCTTGAAGGCGTCGGGGTTCAGGTCGTGGCGCGCGAGGAGCTTGTAGAAGTCCGTGCGGTTGCGCTTCGCGAGACGCGCGGCCTGGCTTACGTTGCCCATCGTGATCTGCAGGATCTGCGACAGGTAATTGCGCGTGAACTCGTCGCGCGCTTCGCTGAAGGAAGCGAGCTTGCCGGCGCGCTCACCCAGCGAATGTTGCACGAGCTCGCCGCTGATGACCGGCGAGCGTGACAGCGCGACGTTCTGGCGCACGACGTTGTAGAGCTGGCGGATGTTGCCCGGCCACTCCGCGCTGACCAGCAGCTCGACCGCCTCGGGTGCGTACACTTTCCTTTCCTGGCCGGATTCCTTTGCGATCTCCTGCAGGAAGTGTGCGACCAGGAGCGGAATGTCCTCGCGCCGCTTGTCGAGCGGCGGGATGTGGATGTTGACGACGTTCAGGCGGTAATAGAGGTCCTCGCGGAAGCGCCCCTCGCGCAGCATGTCCATGAGATCGCGGTGGGTCGCCGATATGACCCGCACGTCGATGGCGATCGCCTCGGTGCTGCCCACCGGGCGGACCTGCTGCTCCTGCAGCACGCGCAGGAGCTTCACCTGCAGGCGCATCGGCATGTCGCCGATCTCGTCCAGCAGCAGCGTCCCGCCTTCGGCGGCCTGGAACAACCCCTTGTGGTTGCGCGTGGCGCCGGTGAACGCTCCTTTCTCATGCCCGAAAAGCTCGGACTCGAGCAGGTTCTCCGCCATGGCGCTGCAGTTGATGGCCACGAAAGGCTTGGCGCTGCGGGGACTTGCGCGATGGATGGCGCGCGCCAGGAGCTCCTTGCCGGTGCCGGATTCCCCCGTGATCAGGACGCGCGCCTCGGAAGCCGCCACCATTCGCGCCTGGGCGAGGATTTCCTTCACGCCCTGGTTGCGCGTAATGATCTCGGCGGACCAGTCTTCGTCGACCGCCGGCACGCCCGAGAGCTTCATCGCGCGTTCCACGGTGGTCATCAGCTCGTCCTTGTCGATCGGCTTCGTCAGGAAGCCGAACGCGCCGCTCTGCGTTGCCACCACGGCGTCGGGAATCGTCCCGTGCGCGGTGATGATGAGGACGCGCAGTCCCGGCGACCGGCGCTGCAGCTCTTTCAAGAGCCCGATGCCGTCCATCTTGTCCATGCGCAGATCCGTGATCACCAGATCCGGCCGGAACCGGTGCAAGACGGCGAGCGCGAGCTCCGCGCTTTCCACCGCCTCTACTTCGTAGCCTTCCGCACGCAGGCGGATGCTGAGGAGTCGCAAGAGTCCCGGGTCGTCGTCGACCAGCAGGATCTTGCCCTTCACCTCGGTCAGTTTCGTTGCCATTTGCATTTGCGACTCTGGAATCAGATCGGCGCTGCCCCGCGCGCCGCGAGAGAAGGACGAGTGCACGTGGCGTGCCTCGAATCGAGTCCGAATTCTACCCGCTCGCGCCCGCCGGAACACTACCGGAAACGGGCCGCGCGCGACTTTTTTTCAGCTTTTTACCGGCTGTCCACGAATGGCGACACCGGTCGGCCGCGGTTCAGCGCTGGCTGCCGGTGCCTTGTTCGCTCGTGCTGCCGCTGTTCTCCGACTGTTCGCGGATCGAGCGTTCGATGTTGGTGATGGCTTCGAGCTTTTGCTCCGCTTCGTTGAGCGATTGGCGGAGCTGGCGGTTCTCCGCTTCGACGGCGGCGATGCGTTGCGCGATGGCCGCTTCTTCACTGCGCTCGGCGCGTGAGTTCTGCGCACGCAGCCGGCGCGCTTCGCTGCCGAGCACCAGCCGTTCCTCGACGTCGCGCAGGTGGACCACGGCCAGCGTCTTTTCCATCGGCGTCAGGAGCTCGGGCTCGGCGAGCAGCTCGCGCAGCATCGCCTGCGCCCGCTCCGGATCGCTGCCCGCGTGTCCGGGGGTCGCCAGCAGCAGCGCGAACCTGAGTCGCGACATCGTATCGGGCGTGAGCTCGGCCGCCGCCGCCGCATCGGCGTAAATCTCTGCCTGCCGGGCCGGGTCGCCGTTCGCGATCTCGTACATCTCCTGCAGATACGGACCGGGCTCGTCATAGCGGACCACGGACTGCTCCGCTTCGCCGGTCTCGCTGCCGCGCAGCCAGTCCTGCATCGGCGTGCAGCCGGCGGCGAGCAGGAGCAGCCCGAGCGCCGCGCATCGGGTCAGCGAGGCAAGCGTCGTTTCCTCCGCCGTGCGCGATGCAATGAGCTCAGGCATTGGCGGCCATCCTGCGCACGGAAGAAACACGCTGCTGCGGAATCGTGATGCGGAAATGCGCGCCCGGGAACTCGTCGGAGCTCACGACCTCGACCGTGCCATCGTGCGCCTGCACGCATTCCTGCACCACCGACAGGCCGATCCCCGTGCCGGCGATGTGGCCTCCCTGCTTCTGCTTGCCCTGGAAGAACGCGTCGAACACCCGCGGTATGTCCTCGTCCGGGATGCCGGGCCCGGTATCTGCGAACTCGACGACGAAGCTGCCCGGGCCGCGTGCGGCGCGGATCGTGATGATGCCCCCCTTTGGCGTGAATTTGACGGCATTGGACAGCAGGTTGTCGAAAACGGTTCGCAGCTTGTCCTGGTCGGCCTTGACGACGAAATTCTCGACCTCGAGCCGCAAGTGCACCTTCGCGCTCTTGAGCGCGAGCCGGTGCGTCTTCGCCACGTCGATGATCTGCGCGCGCAGCGGGTATTCCGACAACGTGAGCACTTCGCTCTTCGTCTGCCACGCGCTGAAGCTCAGGAGATTCTCGATCAGTTGCTGCAGCTTGAGGCCGTTGGTGCGCAGGATGTCCGTGACCTCGCGCTGCGATTGGGCGAGCTCTCCCACCGTGCCGTCGAGCAGGAGCTCCGTGCCCTCGCGGATGTTCGCGAGCGGCGTCTTCAGCTCGTGTGACATGTGCCGCAGGAATCGGTTCTTCTCCTGGGCCAGCTCGAGCAGGCGGATGCGCAGCCAGTCGAGCTGGCGGCCGAGCCGCTCGAGATCGGTAGGGCCGGTGACCTGGATGGATCTCGAGAAGCCGCTCTGACCGAGCTGGCGGATCGCGCGATCGATCTGGCGTATCGGGCGCGCGACCAGCAACGTGAAGAACAGCACCAGCAGCACCGTGCCGGGCACGAGCGCGGCCGTCTGCCAGGCCGAAATCTCCTGGGCACGGCGGATGCTCGCCTGGAGATTGTTGAGCTCCTGGTCGATGTAGGCGCCGAGCGTGGTGCTCAGGCGGGTGGCGTCCTGGCGCAACGCCGCGAACTCCGCGATCGTCTCTTCCGTGTCGACGGGGGTGACGTTGTCCGGCGGCAGGCTTCCCACGATGCGTCGCGCATTCTCCCCGATCTCCGCCGCCAGCGAGCGCGCGTTCGCGCGATCGGCGAGCGGCGCGATCGCGTCGAGCGTCTTTTCCAGCTCCGCGAGGTCGGTCTGTAACAGCGACAGGCTGTCGTCGGTGTGCAGCAAGAGGTACTGGCGCGCGCTCCTCTCCAGCGAGGCCACGTTCTGGGCGAGCTGCCGGTTGTTGGCGGCGGTCGTGACGCCGGTGACCACGAGCCGCTCGCTCTGCTCGGCGAGGCGGTCGAGGTTGACGAGGGCCCACACCACCGCGAGCAGCAGCGGCAGCGCGACCAGACCGAAGCCGACCAGGATCAAGCCGTTCAGGGAACGCGGTCGGGGCAGTCTCATCTCGGGCTTCTCACGCGGTGCAGGTGTCCTGTCCCGCAAACAACTGCAGCATACGATGCTACAGCGAATGCGCCCGGACGGTCCATTTCCGGTTTGCTTTCCGAATCTTGTGCCATCGCCGGCGCCGCAATGCAGGGGCTCTCGATCACGCGCCGTAGGCGGTGGGATCGCCGGCGGCCAGCCGGCGTTCCCACTGGAGCGAGGTCCGGACGATGACGTCCAGGTCGTCGAAGCGCGGCGTCCAGCCCAGCACCTCGCGGATCCGGTCGGCCACCGCCACCAGCACGGGCGGGTCACCGGGGCGGCGGGGCGCCTCGCGGACGTCGAGCGGCCGCCCGTGCGCCTTCTCCACGGCGTTCAGCACCTCGCGGACGCTGAAGGCCCGGCCGTAGCCGCAGTTCAGGATGCGCGATTCCCCCCCGCGGCGCAGGTACTCGAGCGCGGCGAGGTGGGCCGTGGCGAGATCCTCGACGTGGATGTAATCCCTGAGCCCGGTGCCGTCCGGCGTCGGGTAGTCGGTGCCGTAGACGTTGACGTGATCCCGCCGTCCCACCGCCGCCTCGCAGGCCACCTTGACGAGGAGGGTGGCTTTCGGCGTGGACTGGCCGATACGGCCGCCGGGGTCGCATCCGGCCACGTTGAAATAGCGCAACGCCACGTAGCTCGGGCCCCCCGCGGCCGCGAGGTCGCGCAGCATCCACTCGGTCATCAGCTTGGAGGTGCCGTACGGATTGATGGGAGCGGTCGGCGAATCCTCCGCTGCGCGCCCCTCGGGCGGGATGCCGTACACGGCCGCGGTGGACGAGAAAACGATGTGCTCGACTCCGTGGCGGGCCGCCGCGTCCAGCAGGGTGCAGCTGTTCGCGGTGTTGTTGCCGTAATACTTGAGCGGCTCGGCGACCGACTCGGGCACGATCGTGTGCGCCGCGAAGTGCATGAGCGTGCCGATGTCGTGCTCGCCGAACAGCCGATCCAGCAGCTCGGCGTCTCCGGTGTCGCCGACGACCAGCCGGCCCGCCGTCACGGCCTCGGAGAACCCGGTGCACAGGTTGTCGAGGGTGATCACGTCCTCGCCCGCCTCGCCGAGCTGGCGCACGACGTGGCTGCCGATGTAGCCGGCGCCGCCGGTGACCAGGATGCTGCGCTTGCCCACGATGTTCCCCTGTTCGCGAAACGGGCGCCGATTTTAGTGTACCCGCGCGGGAATTATCGACTCTTCTCACGGTCGGAGTGGCGGCTGACGGGCCGGGCCCGTCCATGGTCGCGTGTTCCCTCGCGCCTGCGGTCGACGCTATGATCGGGCTCCGACCCGCGCCGCCGCCGGCGCGATCTTCCGCGGGGAATCTCCGTGCTTTCCAGATGCCGCTTCAGTCTCGCCGCCGCGCTGCGCCCGCTACTCGTCACGGGAGCGGTACTGGCCGTGACCGCCTGCGGCGGAGGGGGCGGCGGCGACACCGAGATGCCCCCCGGCGGCGGGGGCGACGGCAACCCGAGCGGGGCGGTCATGATCTCGGGCAAGGCGCAGTACCAGTTTCCACCGCCGGTGCCCGTCTGCCGCGGTCTCGATTTCGCGGCCGTGGAGCTGCGACCGATCCGGCAGGCCACGGTCCAGCTGCTCGCAGCCACCGGGAATACGGTGCTCGACACCGCCATCACCGACGACGACGGTGAATTCTCGCTGTCGGCGGACCCGGAGACGCGGGTCCTCATCCGGGTCCGGGCGGAGCTCAAAAAGACCGGTACTCCGTCGTGGGACGTGGAAGTCCGCGACAACACGACGACGGAGACGGCCGCAGGCGCGCCGCTCAGCCTGCCGGAGCGACCGCTGTACGTCCTCGATTCGGCGGCGTTCGATACCGGCACCAGCGATCAGACCCACGACGTTACGGCGACCACCGGCTGGAGCGCCAGCCAGAACCGGTACACCGGCACTCGCGCGGCGGCGCCGTTCGCGGTGCTCGACACCGTGTACTCGGCGATACGGCTCGTGCAGACGGCCGAGCCGGAGGTCGCGTTCGAGCCGCTCGACGTGTTCTGGAGCGTCAACAACCGCGCCGCGGACGGCAGCGTCGACGACGGGGACATCGGCACTTCGCACTACCAGCCGGGAGTGCGCCGCCTGTTCCTGCTCGGCAGCGCCGCCAACGATCCGGACGAGTTCGACGATCACGTGGTCGCCCATGAATGGGGGCACTTTTACGAGGACGCGTTCTCGCGCTCCGACAGTATCGGAGGAGACCACATGCTGGGCGATTCGCTGGACATGCGCGTGGCTTTCGGCGAAGGCTGGGCGACGGCACTTTCCGGCATGGCGCTCGACAACCCGACCTACTGCGACACGACGTTGGATAACGGTTTCGCGATCAACATCGAGGGCGGGGCGAACGGCACCCCGGGCTGGTTCAACGAAATCTCGGTGATGAAGGTCATCTACGATCTGTGGGACGAGAACATCGACGGTGTGGACAGCGGCAGTCTCGGGTTCGAGCCGATCCATGCCGTGATGACGGAACAGCAGGCGGCGACCCCCGCCTTCACCAGCATCTTCTCGTTCGCCGATGCTCTGCGCGTCCAGGATCCGGCCGGCGCGACGCTGCTCGACGCGCTGCTCGCGGCGGAGCAGATCTCCGGGACCGACCTCTTCGGCGGGGGGGAGGCGAATCACGGCGGGGCCGGGACGCCGGAAGACGTGCTGCCGGTCTACACGGAGGTTGCGCCGGACGGCGTCACGCGCGAAATCTGCAGCAACAGCGAGTTCGACGCGGGGCCCGGCGGGGACGCGACGGGCAACAAGCTCGGCGAGCACCGGTTCCTGCGTATGACCCTCACCAGGGCGGCGCAATACCATTTCGAGATCATCACGAACGACAACACAGATTTGCCCGCCGATGATCCGAACGTCGACAACGACCAGAGCGACCCGGACATCCTGATCCAGCTGAACGGCGTGGAACAGAACGCGCCGGTGACCGGCGGTAATCCGCAGGGGTTCAGCCCGGAGGCGAACCACGAGATCTTTACGACCTCCAACGTACTGGAGCCGGGCGAGTACGTGCTCGCGCTGACCGAGTTCCGCTATGACGATCCGGAAACGCCGCAGGATTACCCGGCGCGGACCTGCTTCGACGTGACGATCACGGAGGCGCTCTAGGGTCCTGTCCGGTTAATTCGTTGAATGGATTGCGCCGGGCAGGACACTAAATGTTCGAGGAGATGCGCATGCGACGACACATTGTTTACGGTGTTTGCGGTCTCGTGCTGATGACCGCGTGCCGGGCCGGCAGCGGCGGCGGCGACGCCACGCCAGTGGCCGAGGCAACGCCGGAAAGCGCGGCGGCCGCGGCGAAACCGGCCGGCAAGCCGAGCGCACCGGTCGACATCGACTACGACGTCATCGGCACGCCGGTCGTCGGGCAGCCGGTCAGCATCGACCTGAGCGTGAAGTCGACCCGCGGCGAGGCGCCGGTGCGCCTCCGCTACCGGGTGCTCGACGGCCAGAGCATGAGCTTCCCGGCGACGCAGGCGCGCGACGTCGCCTTGCGCGTCGGCGCCACCGAGCCCGCGATCCGCCAGATCACGGTGGTGCCGCAGCGTGAGGGCCGCCTCTATGTCAACGTGACCGCCGAGGTCGACACGGACGCCGGCACGCTGATCAAGGCGATTGCCATCCCCGTGCAGGTCGGCAGCGGCCCGGCCGAGCGGGAGCCGAACGGCACCCTGGAGCAGGACCCCGACGGCGACGCGGTGATCTCCCTCCCCGCCGACGAAACCTGACCGGCTGCGATCGCAAATCAGGTCGGTCGGGAAAAAATTCCCAACTTTTTTCCGGATTTCAGAAGCGCGTCACAGACGCCCGAACCGCGGAAAACTAAGGTTCGCCTACGCTTGCGGCGACCGGGATCGGGGCCGGGAACGTTGCGAGCACCGACCGACCACCGTGGCGGCCAGAGAGCGTGCCGCGGGGGTGGCGCGCGCCGGCGCGCCGGGAGCCACGTCGTGAGGTGGGCTCCCCCCGGAACAGGACCGTTTCGGGGAGGCCAGGGGCAGGGGTGCAGATGGATCGAGAGCTCCGCAAGAGGATCAGGGAAACCATCCAAAGCTCCGGTGTGTATCACCGCGAGCTCCTCGCCCTCCTCAAGGCCCTGGAAGAACATTATGACAAAGAGGCGGCCAGCAACACGCAGACGCTGAGCGCTTCGCTCACGTCCGCCACACCTATCGAGGCCATCTTCGACAGCGTCACGGAAGCGCTGCTGTCGGTGAGCGCGAAGGGCGTCATCCGCAACTGCAACAAGGTCTGCTCGCGCTATTTCGGGCTGCCGAAGGAAGTGCTGATCGGCGCGCCGCTCTCCAGCATCCTGCCGGCGGCGAAGGGCTGCAGCGTGGAGGAGCTGCTGCAGCCGTTCATGAGCGACCTGAACGACACGCAGCCGGATTTCAGCGGCGGCGAAATCGACGCGGCGCGCGCGAACGGGGAAAGCTTCGTCGCGGAGGTCCATGCAAGCAGCCTCGAGACCGCATCCGGCAAGGTCTTCGTGATCAGCCTGCGCGACGTCACCGGCCGCAAGGAAGCGGAGAAGGCGCTGAAGGAGAACGAGGAGCGTTACCGCGCCCTGGTCGAAAATGCGCCCGAGGCGATCGTCGTGCTGGACGTAGACACGAATCGCTTCTGCGATGCGAACAGCAATGCCTGCCAGCTGTTCAACCTCTCGCGGAAGCGCCTGCTGTCGGTCGGTCCGCAGGCGTTGAGCCCGAAAGTGCAGCCGGACGGGCAGCCTTCGTTCGGGATCAAGCGCGGGCTGATCGATCGGGCGCTGAACGGAGAGCATCCGACCTTCGAATGGCTGCATATGGACGCGAACGGCCGCGAGTTCCCCTGCGAGGTCCGCTTCAGCCGGCTGCCGGCGCGCGGCCGGCGGCTCATCCGCGTCAGCATCACCGACATCACCGAGCGCAAGCGCAACGACGAGCTCGCGTTCGCCCAGAACAAGATCCTGGAAATGATCGCCTCGAGCGCGCCGTTCGAGCGAACGCTGCGATCCATCTGCCGTTGCGTCGAGAAAATCGGTGACGGCCTGCGCGCGGCGATCATGGTACGGGACTCGGGCGCAGAGACGCTGAGCTTGCTGCAGGCGCCCGCGCTCGAGGACGGCTTCAAGGCGCAGCTCGTGCAGATCCCGATCGCGAAGCGCTCGCTGGCCTGCGGCGCGGCCGCTTTTGCTGCCCGCGAGAAGATCGTGGAGAGGCTGGCCGAGGACGCAGCTTCGGCCGCGCTGCACGAGGCCGCGGCCGCGCAGGGCATCGAGTCCGCGTGGTCGTTCCCGCTGTTCGGGGCGGCCGAGCGCGTCATCGGCACGCTGGACGTCTACGTGGAGTCGGCGCGCCGCCCCACCACGGACGAGCTCGACCGGCTGGGCCGGCTGGCGCGCCTCGCCGGCATCGCCATCAAGCGCCGCATCGACGAGGAGCGCCTCGTGAACAGCGAGGCGCGCTACCGCGGTCTGTTCGAGAACGTCGTCGACGGCGTGTACATCACTTCGCGCGAGGGCGACATCATTGCCGTCAACCCCGCGCTCGTGCACATGCTGGGCTACGAAAGCGCGGAAGATCTCGCGAAGATGGGCCGCACGACGATGCTGTACGTCAACCCGATCGATCGCGAGCGCGTGTTCGCGCGGCTCGAAGCGCAGGGCTACGTCCGCAACTTCGAATACCGGCTGCGCCGCAAGGACGGTGCCGAGATCGTGGTGCTCGAGAACTCGCGCGCGATCTACGACGACAACGGCAACATCGTGGCGCACGAGGGCACGATCACCGACATCACCGAGCGCAAGATGGCGGAAACACGCGTGTTCGAGGAGAAGGAGCGCGCGCAGGTCACGCTGCAGTCCATCGGCGACGGCGTCATCACCACGGACGCGGAAGGCCGCGTGGATTACATCAATCCCGTCGCCCAGGATCTCACCGGGCTGGAAATCCGCAACGCCCGCGGCAAGCCGATCAACGAGATCATGATGATCGTGAACGAGCACACGCGCGCGCCGGTCGAGAACCCGGTGCTGCGCTGCCTGCGCGAAGGCCGGGTGATCGCGCTCGCCGAGAACTCCGTGCTCATCAACCAGGAAGGGCACGAGGTGCCGATCCAGGATTCCGCGGCCCCGATTCGCGACCGCATCGGCAACATCATAGGCGCGGTGATGGTGTTCCACGACGTGAGTCGCGAGTCCCGGTTGTTCCGCCAGCTCTCGTACCAGGCCTCGCACGACTCGCTCACGGGCCTGATCAACCGGCGGGAGTTCGAGAATCGCCTCGTGACGGCACTCGACAGCGCGCACAAGAAAGGCCTGTGGCACGCGCTTCTGTACCTCGATCTCGACCAGTTCAAGGTGGTCAACGACACCTTCGGGCACACCGCCGGCGACGAGCTGCTGCGGCAGGTCTCGGAGCTCGCGCAGGCGCAGATCCGCTCCGCCGACGTGGTGGCCCGGCTCGGCGGCGACGAGTTCGGCATCCTGCTCGAGCGTTGCAGCGAGGCGCGCGCTATCGAAGTCGCCGAGGCGATCCGCGGCGCCGTCGAGGCGCATCGCTTCACCTGGCAGGACGCGTTCACCAGCGTCCGCTGCTCGATCGGCGTCGTGCTCATCGACGACGAGTCCCCGAGCGTCGCGAGCCTCATGAGCTCCGCTGACGTCGCCTGCTATTCCGCCAAGGACATGGGACGGAACCAGGTGCATCTCTATCAGCAGAGCGACGCGTCGGTGCGCCACGAAGAGATGAAGTGGGTGTCGCGCATCACGAGCGCCGTCGAGGAGAACCGCCTCGAGCTCTTCTACCAGCCCATCATCGGCATCGGCTCCAACCGGCGCACCGGGCCGGGGCACTACGAGCTCTTGCTGCGCATGCGCGACGAGGACGGCGAGCTCGTCAACCCCGACCAGTTCATCCCCGCGGCCGAACGCTACAACCTGATGTCCATGCTCGACCGCTGGGTCATCAGCGAAGCGCTCTCGCACCTCGCCGATCGCGGCCCCGCGGACTCCGAGGCGCGTTTCACCCTCGCCATCAATCTCTCCGGCACGTCACTGAGCGAGGACCGTTTCCTCGATTTCGTCGTCGACGAGCTCGAGAAGCAGAAGCTGCCGCAGGGCGCCATCTGCTTCGAAATCACCGAGACCGCGGCCATCTCCAACCTGTCGCGCGTCATCCACTTCATGCAGTCGCTGAAAAAGCTCGGCTGCAAGTTCTCGCTCGACGACTTCGGCAGCGGCCTGTCCTCTTTCACCTATCTCAAGAACCTGCCGGTCGACTACCTCAAGATCGACGGCCAGTTCATCCGCAACGTCGCCGAGGACACGGTCGACGAAAGCATGGTGCGCGCCATCAACGAGGTCGGCCGCGCGATGGGCATCGAGACCATCGCCGAGCGCGTCGAGACGCGGCAGGTCCTCGACAAGCTCGGCGAGCTGGGCGTCGCGTTCGCCCAGGGCTACTACATCGCCCGGCCCACCTCCGTCCAGACCTTCGAATCCTGGGCCGAGCGCAGCACCCAATCCCTCCTCGCCTGACCACGCCACGCGCAGTCTTTTGCGCATGAACGCGCCGCCCGCGCTGGAGGAGCGCGCATCGCGCGCGACCGAACACCCCGCAGCACGTCCGTAGGAGCGCGCATTGCGCGCGACCGAACACACCGCGGGACGTCCGTAGGAGCGCGCATTGCGCGCGACCGAACACACCGCGGCAGTCCGTAGGAGCGCGCATTGCGCGCGACCGAACACCCCGCAGCACGTCCGCACGACCCCGCCATGCGCGCGACCGGGCGGGTTGACCTGCCGTCGATCCGCGGGGACGGGGGCACTCCTATACAATGCGAGGCATGCCGAAAGATGTGTCCGTCGCCGACGCGATGCCCGGGCTGCTCGCGGACGACGAGCCGCCGCCGTATAGGGTGCTTAACGGCGGCTCGACTTCGCCCGTCCTGCTGGTCTGCGATCACGCGAGCCGCCGCCTGCCGCGTGCGCTCGGCGATCTCGGGCTCGACCCGATCGCGCGCCGCAGCCATCTCGCATGGGACATCGGCGCGGGGGAGGTGACGCGCCGGCTCGCCGACGCGCTGTCCGCGACCGCCGTGCTCGCCGGCTACTCGCGCCTGGTCGTGGACTGCAACCGCGACCTGCTCGATCGTGAGGCGTTTCTGGCCTGGGGAGACGGCGTGACCATCCCGGGCAACCGCAGCCTCACCGAGGCCGAGCGCGCCGCGCGCACCGAAGCCGTGTACCGTCCCTATCATCGCGCGATTCACGGAGAGATTCGCCGGCTCGTCGCCGCCGGCCGAATACCCGCGATGCTTGCGATCCACAGCTTCACGCCGGTGCTCGAGGGCCAGTCGCGCCCGTGGGAAATCGGCGTGCTCTGGGACTCCGACCGGCGCATCGCCGACATCCTCATGCCCGCGCTCTCCGCGGCGGGCTTCGTCGTCGGCGACAACGAGCCGTATTCCGGGCGCTCGCCGCAGGACTTCACCATCGACCACCACGCCGAGGCCGCCGGACTGCCGCACGCCGGCATCGAGATCCGCCAGGACCTCGTCGCCGACGCGGAGGGTGCCGCGCGCGTTGCGGACGTCCTCACGCGCATCGTGCGGAGCTTCCCGCTTCCCCTCTACACTCATCCCTTGGGCTGGCAGGACGGCCCGCGTTAGGTGAAACAGAAGAGCTGGTGTCCAGCTAGTGAAACCAGTACCAAGCCCATAGAACTGTAGGGAGTAAGAAATAGATTACAACGATGAACGTTGCCCGGCTGCCTGGGTAAATCCCATCATTGTCCAAACGCGATTCGGCGATGCTCAAATGATGAGACGCAGCAAACAAGCGGTGAACGAGATAAAAAGCCCCTCCATACACGCCGGCAATATAGACATACTTGTTAAGGTACTCTATTGGTGGCACAACACCCATGGCTGTTGCCGCTGCGTGACACGCCACATCAAAGAGCATCACAAGTGGCAATGCCATGTAAAGGTCGGCCGACAATTTCGCGTAGCGCTCTGTCGCATACTTCTTGCGCCGATTTCTCAGAATCTTGCAATAGATCACCCTTCCAAGCTTCAGTATGCTCAATTGCCGCAAGAACATCGCCATCTCAGTGCTTCAAGCCTAAGCTAATCCTCAAAAATGGAGTCTATCTCCTTAGTTAGCGGATTTATTACGCCCGCAGCGTCCGCAATTCCGTAACCGATGCCGTAGATGATGGCCAGTTCGGGCTGCACAACGGCTAGCCCGATGCCTACGGCCTCCAATCCAACTTTACTGGTCCCGGCTTGTCCCGACGATACTTCGTAGGCCGTGTAGCCAAGACTAATCACAGGCATGGCTTCTGATCCGAACTTAAGTGCGCCCGATACATTAGACGCAACTGACAGAGATTCATTTGCCATCGTCACCTCTTTTGCCAGGATCGCTTTGGCAGTGGCACTTCCGTCTGCAGTGGCAAGAGCAGACCGCCTTGCCAGACTATTCGCCAGACCGGCTGTTCTACCTACTACGCTCGCGTCAGCGAACACTCTGGATGCTGCAAGCCCCGAAGTGGCGCCAATGATGATCGCTGAGACTTGCTCGGAATCGCTTCCGTGACCGAACTTGCTGTTTAGGCCCGAAAGGCAGGCACTGCCTCCGCCACACAGAGCCGCCATGCTTTTGATGTAGGCTAGCTTGTCATTGCGACCATCAGGGTCGATATGCTTATAAGGGTTTCCCTTTGCATACCAGTACCGATTGAAATGCTGCGGCTGATTGGCCGCAAAGGCGACCGGATCGGGATTCATGAACCGGCCGAGCGCCGCGTCGTAGTAGCGCGCCTCCATATAGCTCAGGTCGAGGTCGGTATCGAACTTGTGGCCGGTATAGCTGATATCATCGATTGCCGTGCCGATCTTTTCGCCCAACGGCTGATAGTGGATTCGGGCGGTGACTGCGCCGGCGGTAT
>DASVDF010000140.1:0-2491 GCA_036381215.1 Woeseiaceae bacterium
GAGGTCTCCGGCGGCGAATACCTCGTCGATATCGGTGTTCGCCCACGACACCTGCGGGTCATGGCCGAACACGACGAGCATCGAGCCGTCACGCTTGCCGCCGAATGTCACGTGCGCATCGCGTGCCGTGACGACGACACGACCGCAGCCGAGACAGGGACTCCGGCGTGAGCCGGGCAGCCCGCCCTGGTATGCGGCGTAGTCGCGGTCGCGCACGGCGCTCCAACTCTAGGACGAGAACTCGGGACTGACGCGTTCGCCGCAATCGGCGCACTCCCACGACTCGGTCTGTTCGTCGAGCACCTTGGTGATTGCCTCATCCGGCTGGTAGCTGCTGACCCGGACCCCGTCGTGCTCGACACTTCAGGCCGCTGTTTTCTGTAGTCGTTGACCATCATCCCAGGTGCGTCGCACCTCGGCCGGCGTGCGGTAGCGGAGGCCGCTATGGGGGCGGTGGTGGTAGCGGTCGACGTAGTCGGCGATCTCCTTTCTCGCTTGCTCGAGGGTCTCGAACTCGGAGCGCCAGACGAGTCGCTCCTTCAGCTTCCCGAACCAGCTCTCGATGAAGGCTTGCGATTCGGGGTCGCGGTAGCCGCCGCGTCGGTGTGTGACGCCGTGCTCGGCGAGTCGGGCGCGGAAGCCGCGGCTGGTGAAGGCCGAGCCGTTGTCGGTACCGAGCGTCAAGGCGCCGGGTCTGACGCCGCGGCTGGCGACGGCGTCGTCGACGAGCGCGGCTGCTTCCTCGCTGCGGCAACGCAGCTCGAGCGACCAGCCGACGATCTCGCGGGTGCAGCAGTCGATCGCCGCGTTCAAGTAGCACCAGCCGTGCTCGGCAACCCAGATCGAGGTCATGTCCAAGTGCCAGAGCTGGTCAGGGCACTCGACGCGGAAGAAGCCGGGACGGCGCCGCCGGCGAAGCGGCCGGTGCCGCTGCAGCAGCCGCTGCTCGCGCATCACCCGTTGCGCCCGCTTGCGGTTGACCTGGCGGCCGAGCTCGCGGCTCGCCAGCGCCGCCACCATCCGGGTGCCGTCGGTCGGGTTGGCACGCGCGACAGCGACGATCAAACGGTCGACCGGATCGACGACAGCACGACGCGCATCCGCCGGTCGCCGCTTCGGCGTTCGGTAGAGGCCGCTTCGGTTGACCTGCATGACGCGCGCGACCACCGCCGGGCGTCGGCCCTCGGCGATCAGCTCGCGGGACCGGGCTGCGCGCGTTCTCACTCCCAGCCCCGCAATGCTTCCCCCGCGATCTCGAGCTCGTAGGTCTTCCGGCCCAGGGCCCGTTCGAGCTGGCTGATCCGCTGCTTCAGCTCGCGTTCGCCCTGACGCTCCTCCTTGCCGGCGAGCGCCTCACGGCCCGCCTCGATCAGCTTGTCGCGCCAGCCGTAGTAGAGCGTCTCCGAGATCCCATGCTCCCGGCAGACGTCGCGGACGCTGCGGTCGCCCTTCAACCCGGCCAGCACGATCTCCAACTTCTGCTTCGCCGTCCAGCTCCGATACTTGCGCTGCTCGCTCAACCCAGCTCTCCCTTCGTGGTTGAGCGGCCCATCCTGGAAGGAACACCGGACGCGATCGTCGCTCCGGCCCGGCCCTACGGGCCGAGCCTCCACGCCGACCGCGCGTCCAACAAACCTCAACCAGGCGAGTGTCTATGCGCTACCGGGGTCCGGGTCACGGTGTGACCGCCTGCTCGTCGGGCGCGTATTGCTCGAGTGGCAGGCTCGCGCTCACGGCGACCGCCGGGAGGACGAGGGGCACGTTGAAGAGGTGTGGTGCCTGCCCGTTGATGGTGATGGTGACTTCGTTGCCGTTGACGCTCGCGTTCGCGTGCATCGCGGCGCCGGCCCCGCCGGCGGCGGCGAGGATCGCGTCGGCGCGGGCGATGCCGGCTTGCGGTCCGCCTGCGGCGGCGGCGCGGGCGCCGTCCTGGGCCGCGGCTTGGGCGACGTTGCGGGCGTGCGCGTAGGTGATCGCCTCAGCCGCGAACGCGACCACGAGCAGGACGAGTCCGAGCGCGAGCAGACCCTCGATCAGGGCCTGCCCGCGCTCCTCTCCCAGTCGCCGGGCAAGCCTGCGCACGGCGCCGGCTATCCGCCGCTGATGAAGTTGGCGATGCTCTGGGCGGCGTTCTCGAGCGCGGGCCGAAGCAGGGCGACGACCGCGGCCGCGGCGGCGGCGAGGCCGACGGCGAGCACGACCCAGTTGACCAGGCTGTCGCCGCGCTCCTCTTTGCGGATGCGCTCCGCCCAACCCAGGAACTTGAACCAGAGTGCGTCGGGCATGTCTTCCGTCCTCCTTTCAGACGGTGTGGGCAAGGAACCTGAGAAAGCCGTAGGCGAGCAGCAGCACCAGCACCGCGAGAAGCGGCGCGAGTGGTGCGTGCATCGCCAAGTAGGCGCGGTCGGCGGCGCGCTCGAGGTAGCGCGCCTGCTCGGCGCGCGCCTCGCGCGCCTGCTGGCGCAGGAAGTCGAGGTAGGGGCTCTCCTTG
>DASVDF010000141.1:0-37321 GCA_036381215.1 Woeseiaceae bacterium
GAACGTCCGGGCAGGAATCCCAAAACGGGAGAGGAAATTCCCATCACGGCGCGCCGTGTGGTGACTTTCCGGCCCGGCCAAAAACTAAAAGCCCGAGTAGAGGCCTATGCTGGAACCGGGGAATAACGACGAACTTCCTCCCATACCTGGCAAGCGGTATTTCACGATCGGTGAAGTCAGCGAACTGTGTGCGGTGAAGCCGCACGTGTTGCGGTACTGGGAACAGGAATTCCCGCAGCTGAAACCGGTCAAGCGGCGGGGTAACCGGCGCTACTACCAACGCCAGGACGTGCTGATCATCCGCCAGATCAGAAGCCTGTTGTACGACGACGGCTTCACGATCGGCGGCGCGAGGCAGCGGCTGACCGGCGACCAGGCCAAGACCGACGTCAGCCAAAGTCAGCAGATCATCAAGCAGTTACGCTTGGAACTTGAACAGATTCTGAAGATCCTGCGTCGCTGAAACGTCACTCCGGCACCCGCAGGAGCGCGCATTGCGCGCGACGGAAATCTTCGCGTCGCCCGCATGGCGGGCGCCTGCGGCGATCCGTATACTGCGTGCCTTTCATTTTCCCGGTCGGGGCGTAGCGCAGCCTGGTAGCGCACCACAATGGGGTTGTGGGGGTCGGGAGTTCGAATCTCCCCGCCCCGACCATTTTCACCGCGTCAGAAATCGATTGTTCGCGCGCACCACGTCCGGAATGCGGTGGTCCGGATCGATGACGGCCGCCTTCACCTGCGCGTTGCCGGGCACGAACACCGCAAACTCGCGGTGCTGCAGCCAGGTAGCCGCCGGCACCCGCACGCGCGTGCTCTCGCCGTTCGCGTAGTCGACCTCCAGCGTCGACGGCAGCACCATCTTCCGGCGATTCACGACGGTGACCAGCGCGCCGTTTTCCGGCTCGTCGTCCACGTATCCGACATCCGTGACCGCGAGATCGAGTTGCCAGTTGTGCGCGTACCAGCCGTTCCAGAACCACGAGAGATCCTCTCCGGCGGCGCTTTCCATCGCGCGGAAGAAATCCGCGGAGGAGGGGTGCTTGAACGCCCACGCGCGGACGAACCGCGCCAGCGCCTTGTCGAAACGTTCGGGTCCGAGGATCTCGCGCCGCAGCAGGACCATCCCGAGGGCCGACTTGAAATAAGTCACCGGATGCCGGTACTCCTCCCTGATCGCATCGGGGCGCGTGAGGATCGGCGGTGCTTCCGGGTCGACCAGCACCGGCACGATTTCCTCGACCGGGTTGCCGCCGCCCGGCGCGTACTCGCCGTCGCGTTTCGGCGCGAACTCGCCGCCGTTGAACGCCTCCGCCGCCAGGATGTCGACGAAGGTGTTGAAGCCTTCGTCGATCCATGCGTCACGGCGCTCGTTCGCGCCGACGATCATGGGGAACCAGTTGTGGCCGACTTCGTGCGTCGTGAGCCCGTAGAGATTCTTGCCCGTCGACTTGTACCAGTCGAAGGCGATACCCGGATATTCCATGCCGCCGGCGATGCCTGCTTCCGCGATGGCGGACGGGTACGGGTATTCGTACAGGTAATCGGAAAAGTATTCGACCGTGTTCTTGACGTACTCGGTCGAGCGCTCCCAGCCGCCTTCCTCCAGGCTTTCCACGGGATACGCGGACATGGCGAGCGCTTTCCTGCCGCTCGGCAAATTGATGCGCGCCGCGTCCACGATGTAGGCGGCCGACGCGCCGAACGCGACGTCCCGGGTGTTGCGCATGCGGAAATGCCAGGTGCGGGTGGCGCTCTTCCGTGAACGGCTCCCGCGCTTGTCGACGTCCTCCACGCCGCGCACGATCACCGTCTCGTCGCTCTCGCGGGCCTGCGCCAGGCGGGCGAGCGCGGTTTCGCTCAGCACCTCCTCGGGGTTCACGAGCTCACCGGAACCGACCACGAACATATCCGCGGGCACGGTCACGCGGTAATCGATGTCGCCGTATTCCAGGTAGAACTCGTTGTTGAGATAAGGGAGCGTGTTCCAGCCGCGCAGATCGTCGTACACGCACAGCCGCGGGAACCACTGGGCGATCTCGTAGATGTCGCCCTTCTCCGTGTGGAACCAGTCGGTGCGCCCGCCGAACTGCCCCGGAATGACGTAGTCGTAGACGATGCGCAGCCGCACTTCCCCGCCATCGGCCGGCACCGGCTGCGGCAAGTCGACGCGCATGCGGGTGTCGGTGACGACCCAGGGCACCGCCTCGAAGCCGCCGTCCGCGGCGGCCCATGCGACGGAGGCGATCCGGTAGCCGGCGGTATGCTCCCCCGCCGGCGGAGCGGCGTCACCTGCAAAATTGCCGCGCGCATCTTCCCGGTACCGGTTCTGGTCGAGCTGCAGCCACAGCATGTCGAGCGCGTTCGGGCTCGAGTTGCGGTAGCGGATGGTTACGGTGCCCGCGAGCTGCTTCTCCGCGGTCTCGAGCATCGCGTCGATCCGGTAATCGACGCGGTTCTGCCAGTAGTGCTCGCCGGGCGTGCCGTCCGCCGCGCGGTAATCGTTGGCCGGGTACGCGTATGGGAATGGTGCGAACGTCTCCAGCGGGTCGTATCCGGCTTCCGTGGCCCGGGCGGTGTACGCTGCCGCAAGCAGCAACGCTCCCGCCGCGAACAGGGTTCGCGCTATCGATTCCATGCTGGCCTCACAGTGTTTGGAGCGGACCGGAGTCTAACGCGAAAGCCGTGAAAGTCCCACGGAGGCGTGGGCGGAGCTGTAGGAGCGCGCACGTCGCAACGACGGAATGCGGAGCGAAAGCCGCGCCCGATCGCGCGCGATGCGCGCTCCTACAGGACAACGCGAGGTTCGCTGAGCTTGCGGTCTTCGATGCCGAGCAGGATCGGGTCGGCCGCCGTGCGGTAGATATTGATTTTCGCGTTGTAGGCGGTGCGGGTGAGGCCGTGCTTGTCGCAAATTTTCAGGCGACGGATCGAGAAGTCTCCGCTTTCCAGGCGCTCGCCCGTGAGGTAGCACTTGATCGCGGAGATCCGCTCGCCCGAGAGCTCGAGCCCGGAGAGCTTCGAGAGGTTGCCCTGGGCCCGCTGGAGGAACGCGACCGCATCCAGGTTCACCTGCGATGCGCCGTGCTCCAAGGAGTCGGTCGAAAGCTTCGCGAGGAAATCGCCGACCAGGATCTGCCCGGGCAGCGCCGCGTCGATCATGCGCTTCAGCTCGATCGTGACGTCGCCCACGATGTAATCGTGGATCGTCGGGTTCAGGCCTTCCGCCTGGTGGAACTCGTAGCAGCTGCCGACGTGAAAGCAGGCGCGCAACAGTGGCACAGCGTTCGACGTCGCCTTGCTGCGCGCGATCGCGTTGTCCGCCAGCACGATGTGCATGAAGTGGTAGAGATTGACGTTGGCCTCGAGACCGTGATCGCGGTTCCAGACGTAAAAACCGTCGCCGCTCGATGAACGTGCGAAATTGATGCCGACGTCCCGCTCCAGCATCTTCGCGTGCGCCGAGTTCAGCGAGTACGAGAGGCTGTTCAACTGGGTCATCTGCTCGAACGGGGTCAGCAGGCTGAAACCCACGATGTCGAACAGCGTGACGGCGCGGCTCGCCACGTAGTTGATGCCGTAGCGGCGGATCATCTTCTCGATGATCTGGGTCTCGACGGGATGCCCCGTGAGCGGCTGGCGCAGCGGGATGAAGCGCGGCTCCACGTTCAGGAGCCGCGCGACCTTCTGCATCTGGGTGAGCGTGAGGCAGCGATCGCCCGAGATCAGCTCGGTGATGAAACCCGCCGACAGCCGTTGCGACTTGCCCGGGCCGTCCGCGGCCCGTGCCGTGTACTCGGCGATCGCGTAGTGCGGCAGGACGAGGATGAGCAAGCCGTCGTCCAGCGGCGACCAGCTCAAAATCGTGTTCTGGCCGAGCGCCCAGGCAGCATTCAGGCTGCGCTCGAGGTGTACGAGGTTGCCGCGCTGCCGGAGGCCCATCTCGCTGGCGAAGCCGACGAGCTGGTCGAGGTAAGGAGAATAGCTTGCTACTCGGTGTATCCCGGAGGGCGAAAGGTTGTCGTATCCCATGCTGTACTCGGGCGGCCGTCACGTCCGCAGGTGGTGCGGACGCCGGCCGCGGCGTGTGTTCCGGTCCCCGGCGGCGCTGGCTTGTCGGTGCTTTTTTTGCGGCCGCCAGCCCAAGTTAATGAACTCCCTGCGCGTGTGCAAGTTTTTTCTCAAGTAAGGCGGCCAGGTCCCTCATCGGGCTGGTTTTGGCGGTTGGACGGGGGGCGATGGTTGCCGGATAATGAGCCCCCGTCGCCGGTCACCCCCGGATCCCATGCCGTTCGAACCACCCGACATCGCCGCGGTGCGGCGCCTCTCCGGGCGCCTCGGGGAATGGCTCGTCCGTACGCCGGTCCTGCGCTGCCCCAACCTCGAACAGCGGCTTGGAGGCGATCTCGCCATCACGGGCAAATTCGAGCTCTTTCAGCGCACCGGAACCTTCAAGCCGCGCGGCGCGCTCTCCGTGCTGCTCGGCCTGGACCCGGCGGCACTCGCGGCGGGAGTGACCGCGGTGAGTGCCGGCAATCATGCGGTCGCCACCGCGTTCGCCGCCCGCGCGGTCGGCACGTCGGCGAAGGTGGTCATGACTGCGAGCGCCAACCCGGCCCGGATCGCCGCCTGCCGGCACTACGGCGCGGAGGTCGTGCTGGCGGAGAACATCAAGGCGGCGTTCGCGAGGGTCGACGGGATCGTCCGGACCGAAGGCCGCCACTTCGTGCATCCCTTCGAAGGTGAGGCGGTAATTCGCGGCACGGCCACCGTCGGCCTCGAGATCTGCGAGCAGGTGGAGGCGTTCGACGCCCTGGTGATCCCCGTCGGGGGCGGAGGGCTGTGCGCGGGCATCGCCTCGATCGTGCGCGAGCTCCGGCCGGAGTGCGAGATCTACGGCGTGGAGCCCGAAGGCGCCGATTCGATGCACCGGAGCTTTGCGAGCGGGCAGCCGGAGGCGATCGACGCCGTGCGCACGATCGCCGACAGCCTGGGCGCGCCGTTCGCGTTGCCGATGTCCTTCGAGCTCTGCCGGGCGAACGTCGACGAGCTCGTGCTCGTCTCCGACGACGCGCTGCGTGCGGCGATGCGCATGCTGTTCCAGGACATGAAGCTCGCGGTCGAGCCGGCCTGCGCCGCGTCCACTGCCGCGCTCGCCGGCCCGCTCGCGAAGCGGCTCGCGGGCAAGCGCGTCGTGCTCCTGTTCTGCGGCAGCAACACGGACTGGGGCACCTGGCAGCGCCAGGCCTGGCCGGAGCTCGCGAGTGCGGCCTGAGCCCGCATTGCTCGAGACGCTGAAGGCGATCGTCGGCCCGGCGGGCTGGACCAGCGATCCCGAGGTCCTGCGCCCGCACCTTCGCGAATGGCGCGGCCAGTACACGGGGTACACGCCGCTCATGGTGTCGCCCGCGAGCACGGAGCAGGTAAGCGCCGTCGTGCGCGCCTGCGCAGAAGCTCGCACGCCCATCGTCCCGCAGGGCGGCAATACGGGCCTGTGCGGCGGCGCGATTCCCGAGGGCGAAATCCTGCTGTCGCTCTCGCGGCTGCGCGCCATTCGCGCGCTCTCGCCCGAGGACTTCTCGATGACGGTCGAGGCGGGTTGCATCCTCGCCGACCTGCAGGCCGCAGCGGCGAGCGTCGACCGGCTGTTTCCGCTCAGCCTGTCCGCGGAGGGCAGCTGCCAGATCGGCGGCAACCTCTCGACCAACGCCGGCGGCGTCAACGTGCACCGTTACGGCACCGCGCGCGACCAGGTACTCGGCCTCGAGGTCGTGCTGCCCGACGGCACCGTCTGGAACGGCCTGCGCAGCCTGCGCAAGGACACGGCGGGCTACGACGTGAAACAGCTGTTCATCGGCGCCGAAGGCACGCTCGGCGTCATCACGGCGGCCGTGCTGAAGCTCTATCCGGCGGTGCGCGACGTGGCGACGGCGTTCATCGCGCTGCCGGATACGCGCTCGGCCGTTACGCTGCTTTCCCGCTTCGGCGACATGCCCGGGGGACACCTGCAGGCGTTCGAGCTGATGCAGGATCGCGCGCTCGATTTCGTGCTGGCGCACGTGCCGATGACGCGGCCTCCGTTCGCGGAGCAGTTTCCCTGGTATGCGCTGGTCGAGACCGCGCAGGACCCGGGCGCGGCCGCCCTCGAAGCCACGCTTGCCGCGGCCGTCGAGGACGCGCTCGCGATGGATGCCGTGCTTGCGAAGAGCCGGGCGGAAGCCGAGGCGTTCTGGCGCCTGCGGCACTCGATCTCGGAAGCGCAGAAGCACGAAGGTGCGAGCCTGAAGCACGACGTCTCGGTGCCGATCGGCCGGATCGCGGAATTCATCGAGCGCGCGGAGGGAGCGGTGCAGGGCCGCATTCCCGGCGTCCGCGTCGTCGCCTTCGGGCACGTCGGCGACGGCAACGTTCACTTCAACGTCAGCCAGCCGGTGGGCTGGACAGCGGAACGGTTCCTCGCCGAGCGCGCAGAGATCGCGCGGCTCGTCTACGATATAACGGTCGCCTGCCACGGCAGCATCAGCGCCGAGCACGGCATCGGCCTCGCCAAGCGCGACGATCTCGCGCGGTATCGAAGCGCGATCGAGCTGTCGCTGATGCGGGCCGTCAAACAGGCCATCGATCCCGACAACATCATGAACCCGGGGAAGGTGGTCTGAGACCGTCGCTGCCCGCAAGCTCGCCGCCGCGGTCGAGGGACCGGGCTTTGGCGTCGCGCCAAAAACAACCGCTGCCGAGACAGGCAGTTACCGGCGGCTGAATCACGTTACACTTGGAGCACTGACGGCGGCCCGCGGACCCGCGCGGAAACCGGTCGCCGGTTTTATGAGAATGAGCGCAACTCTCGACGACAAGCTGGAACGCACCTTCACGGAGCAGCTCGCCGAATTCGAAGCGCAGCTGAAGGATCAGGACGACAACGCCGCCCTGCTCACCGAGATCCATGCAGCGATCACCGATCTGCTCGCGGAGAACGGCGGGCGCGACGAGGAGATCCGCGAGATCCTCCAGAAGCGCTACAACGGGGGCAAGCTGCGTCTCGAGACGTATCAGCTCGTGCGCAACGTCCTCGACCGCGTAGTCATCGAGAGCATGCCCACGATGCCCGATGCGGCGGACGACGAGGGCGAGGATGCCTACGTCCGCACCACGGTGATCGAAACGGCGCCGCCCGCGGACGAGAGCCCGCACGGGCGCCTGCAGGTGGGCTCGGTGCTGCGCGACCGCTTCCTGCTGCAGGAGCGCGTCGCCGGCGGCAGCATGGGCGTAGTCTTCAAGGCGCTCGACCGGCGGATCGCGGAGGCCGACGGCATCGATCCGTGGGTCGCCATCAAGGTGATCTCGCCCAAGCTGTCGAAGAACGCGCACGCGCTGCGCGCGCTGCAGCAGGAAGCCGCCAAGGGGCGTTGCCTGTCGCATCCCAACATCGTGCGTTTCATCGATCTCGATCGCGACGACGACATTTACTTCATCGTCATGGAATGGCTGGAGGGCCGCTCGCTCGCCGCCATCCTCGACGATAACCGCCACCAGAGCGTCGATCGCGCGACGGCGCTCGACATCGTTCGCCAGGTCGGCCACGCGCTGGATTACGCGCATCGCTGTGGCGTCGTGCACGCCGACGTGAAGCCCGCGAACATCATGATCCAGCCTTCGGGCCAGGTGAAGCTGTTCGATTTCGGCATCGCGCGCATCCGCCAGAAGCAGCTGCCGACGCGGCGCGAGTTCGACCCGGGCGTGCTCGGGGCCGTGACGCCCGCGTATTCGAGCATGCAGGTGCTGACAGGCGAGGATCCGCAGCCGTCGGACGACGTGTTCTCGCTGGGCTGCCTGATGTACCGGCTGGTCGCCGGCCATCGCGTCTTCGGACCGCGCAACGCCGCGGAGGCCGCGGAGCAGGGGATGGAGCCGCAGCGCCCCCACGGCCTGTCCGACACGCAATGGCGCGCGCTGAAGAAGGCGCTTGCCTACGCGCGCGTGGCGCGTTACGGGTCGGTGGCCGAGTTCCTCGACGCGCTGGACGCGGACGCCGAGGCAGACCAGGTGCCGACGTTCACGCCGCCGCCTCCGGCCGCGATGCGCTCGCACGAGCCGTTCATCGTCGAGCCCAAGCGAGCGCCGGCGAAGCGGGGGCGAGGCTGGGGCCTGAGTCTCGTGCTGTTCGTGGTGCTGGCGGGCGTCGTGACGGTCGCATTGCGTCCCGACCTCGTCGCCACGGTACGCGCCCGGCTGGCCGCCATGTCGGGCCCGGCCGCGACGGGTCCGGAAGGGGAGACGGCGGCAGCCGACGAGAACCCGATGGACGGCAACCCGTACGCGCGGCCGGAAACACCGGCGCCTGAGGAGGAACCGGCGGCGGCCGGGAGCGATGCCGGCAACTCCGCCGCCAGCGCGGCGGCAGCCGCGCAGCAGGAGCCGCCGCCGACGATCACGCCGGCCCCCGGGAGCGGCGCGAGCGAGGGCATCGTGGCCGGCGGCAACGACATCACGCGGCCGTATCCGGACGCTGCCGACGCCGGCGGCGCGCCGGGCGGACAGGAGGCAGAGGGCGGCGCGGCGGCAACGGCCGGCGCGGAGCAGGGTAATTCCGCAACGGAGGCCACGGGGGCCGAAGCCGGCCCGGCCGGTGGTAGCGAAGGCACGTCGGCCGACGGCGCACCGGCGAGTACTACCGAAGGCACGTCGGCCGATGCCGTGCCGGCAACGCTGTCGGTGCCGATCGACGGGCCGCAGGCGCCCCGCGATTTTGGCCTGGTGCTGCGCGAAGATGCCGCGCCGGCGGTCATCGACCTCGTCAGGACCGAGGACTTGCCCGAGGCGCTCGCCGTGTTGATCGAGGAGGTTGGCTTCAGTGGTAATCGTTCGCCGCTGACCAGCGGCCGCTACCAGGTATCCAGCCACATGGCGCGTTTCGAACCGGGGCAGACGCGCGCGCGCTTCACCATCACGATGTCATCGAACGCAACGCGCGAGGCCGACCGCGAGGCGCGGCTGCTCATCCGCAATTCCGCTAACTCGACGTCGCGCTTCGCGTTGCTGAACCTCACCCTCGAGGACGACGACCAGCGGGCGTTCGAAGCGAATCTCGGTGCCGACACGATCGGTTTCTCGCAGAACGAGTTGCTCGTCAACGAGCAGAGCCCGGCGGTGCAGATCGACGTGCTCCGCTTCAATCCCGGCGACAGCGAGCTCGAGGTGCGTTACCGTATTGCCGGAGGGAGCGCGACGGAAGGCGAGGACTACTTCCTGCCCGGGGCCACCGGGCTGGTATTCGGGCCCAGGCAGCGCACTGCGCGCCTGCTGATCCCGATCGTGCAGGACTCGCTGGTGGAAGGGGACGAGACCTTCACACTCGAGCTCGTCACGTTGCCTTTCGGGCAGCCGGAGGTGAACCGGGAAGTCACGGTGATCATCGGCGACGACGATTCCCCGTTCTGACGACGAGACCAATGAAAGAAGAAGAGAAGCGCCGCTACTCGCGGATCGTGGTGGATGGCCTGGAGCGCACGCCGGGACGCGCGATGCTGCGCGCCGTCGGTTTCGGCGACGCGGATTTTGCGCGGCCGCAGGTCGGCATCGCCTCCACCTGGAGCATGATCACGCCCTGCAACATGCACATCGACGGCCTCGCTCGCGCGGCCTGCACCGGCGCGGACGCGGCCGGCGGCAAGGGCGTCGTGTTCAATACGATCACCGTATCGGACGGCATCTCGATGGGCACGCCGGGCATGCGCTACTCGCTCGTGTCGCGCGAGGTGATCGCGGATTCCATCGAAGCGGTCGCGGGGGCACAGGGCTTCGACGGGCTCGTCGCCATCGGCGGCTGCGACAAGAACATGCCCGGCTGCCTGATGGCCATGGCGCGGCTGAACCGCCCGTCGGTGTTCGTCTACGGCGGCACGATCCGGCCCGGCACCGGCCATCGCGACATCGTGACGGTGTTCGAGGCCGTGGGCGCGCGCGCGGCGGGGAAGATCGGCGACGAGCAGGTGCTCGAGGTCGAGCGCACGGCGATTCCCGGCCCCGGCAGCTGCGGCGGCATGTACACGGCGAACACGATGGCCTCCGCGATCGAGGCGCTCGGCATGAGCCTGCCCGACAGCTCGGCCCAGGAGGCGGTCTCACCCACGAAGGCGGACGATTGCCGGCGCGCGGGCGAGGCCGTGATGCGCCTGATCGAAGCGGGCATCACGCCGCGCGATATCCTGACGCGGCGCGCGTTCGAGAATGCGATCACCGTGGTGATTGCGCTCGGCGGGTCCACCAACGCCGTGCTGCACCTGCTCGCGATCGCGCGCGAAGCCGGAGTGCCGCTCGCGCTCGACGACTTCACGCGCATCGGCGAGCACGTGCCGGTGCTCGCCGACCTGCGGCCGAGCGGCCGCTATCTGATGTCCGAGCTGATCGCCGTCGGCGGCCTGCAGCCGTTGATGAAGCGGCTGCTCGACCACGGCCTGCTGCACGGCGACTGCCTCACGGTCACGGGCAAAACCGTCGCGGAGAATCTCGCGAACGTCGGCGACTACCCGGAGGGGCAGGAGGTGGTGCTGCCCTTCGAGAATCCGGTGAAGCGGGACAGCCATCTGGTCGTGCTGTATGGCAATCTCGCACCGGAAGGCGCCGTGGCGAAGATTTCCGGCAAGGAAGGGCTGCGCTTCGAGGGCCGGGCGCGCGTGTTCCATTCGGAGGAGCTCGCGCTGCGCGCGATCCTCGATGACGCGATCCGGCCGGGCGACGTCGTGGTCATCCGTTACGAAGGCCCGAAGGGCGGCCCCGGCATGCGCGAGATGCTGAGCCCCACGGGTGCGCTCATGGGCAAGGGCCTGGGTGCGGAGGTGGCGCTCATTACGGATGGCCGGTTCTCGGGCGGCAGCCACGGGTTCGTCGTCGGCCACGTGTCTCCCGAGGCCGCGGTCGGCGGCCCGATCGCGCTGCTCGAAGAAGGCGATCGCATCACGATCGACGCGGAACGGCGGCGCATCGACGTGGCGCTCGACGACGCGGAGCTGGCACGCCGCCGCAAGCGCTGGTCGCGCCCGCCCTCGCAGGTGCAGGGCGGCCTGCTCGCGAAATACCGGGCCCAGGTGTCTTCCGCGTCGGAAGGCGCGGTGACGTCCGCCCCGCCGTGGGCCTGAGCCGGACCGCCGTCCGCGAGGCGGCGTTCGCGGACAGCGCGGCGCTGGGCGCTCGGCCCGAGGCGGCCGCGTCCCCGTGGGTCGTCCTCAAGTTCGGCGGCACCAGCGTGTCCTCGGCCGACAACTGGCGAATCATCGCCGGGCTGGTGCGCAATCGCCTGGAAGCCGGCCTGCGGCCCGTCGTCGTGCACTCCGCGCTGCAGGGCGTCTCGAACGCGTTGCACGCCGTCGTCGAGCGTGCGGCGGAGGAGGATCCGGCGCCGGCGCTGGACGCGCTGCGCGCGCAGCATTACGCGCTGGCGGAGGCGCTCGGCTTCGACGGCGCCCCGCTGCTCGAAGAGCATCTCGCCGAGCTCACCCGGCTGGTTGCGGGCGTGCGCCTGGTGCGCGAGGTCACGCCGCGGCTGCGGGCGCGTGCCATGGCGCTGGGCGAGCTGCTGGCCACGCGCATCGGCGCGGCCTGGCTCGAGGCCGACGGCCTCCCCACGGCGTGGGTCGATGCGCGCGAGCATCTCGCGAGCGAAGAGCGCACGAACCGTTCGGAATCCCAGAATTACCTCTCCGCGATCTGCGGCTCCGCGCACGATCCGGGTCTCGGCGCGCGGCTCGCGCCGGACGGCCAGGTGGTGCTGACCCAGGGTTTCATCGCTTGCAATCCGCGCGGCGAGACGGTGCTGCTCGGCCGTGGCGGCTCGGACACGTCCGCCGCCTGCTTCGCGGCCCGGCTGGGCGCGCGGCGGCTCGAGATCTGGACCGACGTCCCGGGAATGTACACGGCGGATCCGCGGCTGGTGCCGTCGGCCCGGCTGCTGAACGAGCTGCATTTCGACGAGGCGCAGGAGCTCGCGTCCATGGGCAGCAAGGTGCTGCACCCGCGCTGCCTGTCGCCGCTGCGGGCCGCCGGCATCCCGCTGTTCATCCGCTGCACGAGCGCGCCGCACATTCCGGGTACCGTGGTGGCGTCCGTCACGCGGGAGACCGAGCCGAAGGTCAAGGGGATCTCGACGCGCGCCGGCACCGTGCTCATCTCGCTGTCGGGTGCGGTGATGTGGCACGAGGTCGGCTTCCTCGCCGAAGCGTTCGCCTGCTTCCGCAAGCACGGTGTGTCGATCGACCTCGTGTCGACCTCGGAGACCAACGTGACGGTCTCGATCGATACCGCGGACGACATGCTCTCGGAAGACGTGCGCCGCGCGCTGCTGCACGACCTCGAAAAGCTGTGCCGCGTGCGCATGATCACGGATTGCGCGGTGGTGAGCCTCGTCGGCCGGCGCATCCGCACGATCCTGCCGCGCCTCGCCCCGGCGCTCGAGGTCTTCGAGGAGGAGAAGATCCACCTCGTGTCGCAGGCGGCGAACGACCTGAACTTCAGTTTCGTGATCGACCAGGCGGAAGCGCCGCGCATCGTCGCGCGGCTGCATTCGTCCATGATCCAGGCCGACGGCAGCCCGACCTTCGGACCGAGCTGGGAGGAGCTGTTCACGGAGCCCGCGGCGCAGGCGCGGCGCCCGGAGACGTGGTGGCAGCGCAAGCGCGCGCAGCTCGTCGAGATCGGCGAGCGCGAGGGTCACGCGTACGTCTACGACCTCGAAAGCGTCGAGAGTGCCGCCCGCGCGCTGCTCGGCATGCGCTCGGTGGACCGCGTGCTCTACGCCATGAAAGCGAACTGCAATCCGCAGATCCTGCGCGCGCTGGCGGCGCTGGGCGTTTGCTTCGACTGTGTCTCGCCGGGGGAGGTGCGGCACCTGCGGGCGGCCGTTCCCGGTATCGAGCTTTCGCACGTGCTGTTCACGCCGAATTTCGCGCCGCGCGCCGAATACGAATGGGCGCTCGCCGAGGGCTTGCAGGTGACGCTGGACAACCTGCACCCGCTGCGCGAATGGCCCGGGATCTTCACCGGCAAGGAGCTGTTCGTACGCCTGGACCCGGGACACGGGCGCGGGCACCACGAGCACGTGAAGACGGCCGGCGTGCACTCGAAATTCGGCGTCCCGCGCTTCGAGCTCGACGAGCTCGCGGAGCTCACGCAGCGCGCCGGCGCGCGCATCACCGGCCTGCACGCGCACGCCGGGAGCGGCATTCTCGATCCGCGCAGCTGGCTGGAGGTCGCGCAGGCGCTGGCGGCGGCCGCCGAGCGCTTTCCCGAGGTCGCGGTGCTGGATCTCGGCGGCGGGCTCGGCGTCCCCGAGCGCACCGGCGACGGCGCGTTCGACGTCGCGCGCCTCGACGAGCTGCTGGCCACCGTGCGCGAGACGTATCCGGATTATCGCCTCTGGCTGGAGCCCGGCCGCTATCTCGTCGCGCACGCCGGCGTGCTGCTCGCGCGCGTCACCCAGCTCAAGGGCAAGGGCGACGTGCGCTACGTCGGCGTCAGCACCGGCATGAATTCGCTGATCCGGCCCGCGCTCTACGGCGCGTATCACGAGATCGTCAACCTCACTCGGCTCGACGAGCCCGCGACCCGGAAAGTCTCCGTCGTCGGCCCGATCTGCGAGACGGGCGACCGCCTCGGCAGCGATCGCCTGCTGCCGGCCACCCACGAAGGCGACGTCCTCCTCATCGCCAACGCCGGCGCCTACGGCTACGTCATGGGCTCGCGCTACAACCTGCGCGAAATCGCCCCCGAAATCACCCTCTGACCCAAATCGCTGCCGCCCCATCGTTCACGCATGTTCGCGGTCGATGGCAGGGACGGAGCCTTGACATGTAGAAGCGCGACAGGGACGTACTTGCGTGCCGGCGCCGAGAGGACTTCCCCCCGGCCACGGCTCCGCCCTGTCTTCGATGGTGCCGTGCGTGAACGATGCTGAAGGGCTAACGTGCCTTCGTTCTTCTCACGTGCCTTCGTTCGGTCGCCCGCGTGTCGGGCTCCTACGGGGGGTGGTGGCGGCGTTCGAGGGTGGTGGCGACTTCGGCCAGATGGAGATCTTTCGTGCGCAGCAGGATTAACAGATGGAAGAGGAGGTCGGCGGCTTCGTCGAGCTGCTCGGCGCGGTCTCCGGCGGCGGCGGCGAGGGCGAGCTCGACGGCTTCCTCGCCGACTTTTTGCGCCACACGCCGCTCGCCTGAAGCAGCCAGCCTCGCGACGTAACTCTCGGCGGGTTTCTTCGCCAGGCGACCGTCAATGATGTCTTCGAGCGTGCGGAGGAAATCCAGCTCCCCGCTTCGCGATGCGCTCATGTGCGGACCTCGACGCCGGCGGCTGAAAGGAAGGACTTGAGGTCGCCGATCGTGAGCTCACCGCTGTGGAAGATGCCGGCCGCGAGCGCACCTTCGACGCCCGCCGCATCGAACACATCGAGGAAGTGCTGCGAACAGCCGGCGCCGCCGGAGGCGATGAGCGGCACCGTGCAGATGGCACGGGCCTGCGCGAGCTGTCGGCAGTCGTAGCCCTGGCGCACGCCGTCGCGGTCCATGCAGTTCAGCACGATCTCGCCGGCGCCCCGGTCCTGCGCCTCCCGCAGCCACTCCAGCGTGTCGCGCCCGGAGAACGCGCTGGTCGCTTCGTCGCCGGTCATGCGGTGCACCTGGTAACGCCCTTGCTGCTGCAGGCTGTCGATACCGACGACGACGCACTGCGACCCGAAGCGCTGCGCGAGCGCCGTGATGAGCTCCGGATTCGCGAGGGCGGGCGAGTTGATCGAGACCTTGTCGGCCCCGCGGTTCAGTACCGCTTCCGCATCCGCGACGCTGCGGATGCCGCCGGCGACGCAGAACGGGATGTCGAGAACGCCGGCGACGCGGTTCACCCAATCCCGGTCGACGGTGCGTCCTTCCGGGCTCGCCGTGATGTCGTAGAACACGAGCTCGTCGGCACCCTCTCGGCTGTACCGTGCCGCCAGCTCGACGATGTCGCCGACGACCCGGTGTCCGCGAAAGCGCACGCCCTTGACCACGCGCCCGTCGCGCACGTCGAGGCACGGGATTATGCGCCGTGCCGGCATGCCGCCTCCCGCAGGTCGAGGGTCCCCTCGAGCAGCGCCCTGCCCGTGATAACGGCGGCACAGCCGAGAGCCTCGAGCGCGCTGATGTCGTCCTCGTTGCGGACGCCGCCGGACGCTTGCAGCTCGAGGGCCGGATAGCGCTGCCTGAGCTCGCGATACAAGGCGAGATTCGGGCCCGCGAGCGTGCCGTCGCGTTCGATATCCGTGCAGAGGACGTGCCTGAGCCCGCTCGCGAGCAATCGCTCAATGCATTCCCACAACGTGCACGCGGCCGCGCTTTGCCAGCCGCGCACGGCGGGTACCGGATCGCCTGCGTACGGGCAGCGCACGTCGAGCGCGACCACGATGCGCTCCGGCCCGAACTCCTCGATCCAGCCGGCGACGAGGTCGGAATCCTCGACCGCGACGCTGCCGACGACGCAGCGCGTCACTCCGGCGGCGAGCCAGCGCTCGACCGCCGCGTGGCGGCGCAGGCCGCCGCCGAGCTGCACCGTCGCGCCGGCCTCGTCCACCATGGCACGGACGAGCGCCTCGTTCGCCGGCCGGCCGTCGCGCGCACCGTCGAGGTCGACCACGTGCAGGTGCGTGAAGCCGGCCTGCCGGTATTCCCGCGCCAGCAGGACGGGATCCGCGCGCCACACCGTCTCGCGTGCAAAGTCGCCTTGCAGCAGCCGCACGCAGCGGCCGTCGCGCAGATCGATGGCGGGGATGACGATCACAGCGCGAGGAAGTTGCCGAGCAGTTTCGCACCCATCGCGGCTGAGCGCTCCGGATGAAACTGGGTGCCGGTGAAATTGCCGCGCGCGGCGATCGCCGTGAAGGGCACCACGTGCTGCGCGACGGCGACCGTGTCGTCGGTCGGTGCCAGCGCATAACCGTGCACGAAGTAGAACCACGGCGCGCCGCCGAGGCCGTCGAGCAGCGGATGCGCGCGCCGCGGCTGCACTCGGCACCAGCCCGTATTCGGGACCGGCAGGCCAGGCGCCGGCTCGAGGCGGTGCACCACGCCGGGCAGCACGCCGAGGCACTCCACGTCCTCTTCCTCGGAGGCTTCGGCCAGGAGCTGCAGGCCGAGGCAGATGCCCAGCACCGGCTGCATGAGCGAGCGGATGCAGTCGATGAGCCCGTGCTCGCGCAGCCGGCGCATACCGTCGGCGGCACTGCCGACGCCGGGCAGCACGACACGGGGTGCGGCGCGGATCGCTGCCGCGT
The DNA here is from genome assembly GCA_036381215.1 of Woeseiaceae bacterium. Classification (GTDB taxonomy): domain Bacteria; phylum Pseudomonadota; class Gammaproteobacteria; order Steroidobacterales; family Woeseiaceae; genus IDS-8. Next base: position 16,289 of record DASVDF010000141.1, read on the forward strand.
CCTGCGTGGGCAGGCCGCGCGTGCCGAGGCGCTCCAATGCCAGGCACAACGATGCCAGGTTGGCGCCGCCCGTGTCCACGATTGCCACCGCCCGGGTCATGCGAGCGTGCCCTTGGTCGACGGCACGTCGCCGCCGTCGCGCCGGATGGCCTGCCGCAAGCTGCGCCCGAGACCCTTGAAGCACGCCTCGACCATGTGATGCGCGTTCTCGCCCCGCACCGCGACGTGCACGGCGGCCCCGAGCGCCTCGGCGAGGGAACGGAAGAAGTGCGGGACGAGCTCGAGCGGCAGCCCGCCCGTTTCGGCGCGCGGGAACGCGCCCTCGAAGACGGCATAAGGGCGGCCAGAGAGATCGAGCGAAACCTGTGCCTCGCTCTCGTCCATGGGCAGCACGAAACCGTAACGGGCGATGCCGCGTCGCTCGCCGAGCGCCTCCTTCAGCGCCGTCCCGAGTGCCAGCGCGGTGTCTTCGACGGTGTGGTGCTCGTCGACGTGCAGGTCGCCGCTGGCCGCAAGCGTCAGCGCGAATCCGCCGTGCCTCGCGACCTGCTCCAGCATGTGGTCGTAGAAGCCGATGCCCGTGGCGATGACGACCGGCGTGTCCGCGTCGAGATCGACCGCGACGCGCACGACGGTCTCGCGCGTGCGCCGCTCCAGCGTCGCGCGCCGGCCGCGCGAGCAGAGCAGGGCCGTGATCCCCGACCAGGTCCCGTCGTGCGCCTCGCCGAGGCGCAGGCCGCGGACGCCGAGGCGTTGCGCGAGCTCGACGTCGGTGGCGCGGTCCCCGATCACCGCGCACGCTGCGAGATCGAGCGGGGTCGCCGCGAGGTAGCGGGTCAGGAGCCCGGTGCGCGGCTTGCGGCAGTCACATCCGTCGGCCTCGCTGTGCGGGCAGATGAACACGGCATCGAATTCGATGCCCTGCGAACGGAAGAGCGAAAGCACGTGCTCGTGACATTCTTCGAAACGCTCGGCCGGGAACGCGGCGGTTCCCAGCCCGTCCTGGTTCGTGACCATGACGAAGCGGAAACCCGCGTCGCGCAAGCGGAGCAGGGCGGGGATGACACCGGGCACGAGGCGCACCTTGGCCAGCGCGTCGACCTGGCAATCGGGCGGCTCCTCGATGAGCGTGCCGTCGCGGTCCACGAACAGGACTTTGCGTTTCACGCCGGCGCCTCCGCGGCCAGCGCTCCGAGCAGCCGCTCGTTCTCGTCCGGCGCGCCGATGGTGATGCGGGCGCAGCCCTGCAGGGCGGCGTCGTCGAATTCACGCACGAGAATACCCTGTTCGCGCAGGCTGGCCCGGGCACGCGCGGGACGCGCGAAGCGCACGAGCAGGAAGTTGCCGCGGCTCGCCCAGACCCGCTGCACGAGGGGGCTCGCGGCCAGCGCGGCCGCGAGGCGCTCGCGTTCCGCAATCACCGCGCGCGCGGCCGCCTCCGCGCGCTCGAGGTTCGGCGGCGTGAGCGCGTGCCGCACACAGTCGATCACCGGGCGGGCGAGCGCATACGGCGCGAGCAGGCCGTCGAGCAGCCGGATCACGTCCGCCGGGCCGATCACGGCGCCGCAGCGGGCACCGGCGAGCGCCAGCGCTTTCGAGAGGGTCCGCAGCACCACCAGGTTGCAGGACTCCGCCGCCTTGCGCGCGAGCGACGGCGCGCCGCTGAATTCGACGTAGGCCTCGTCGACGACCACGAGCGAGCGCCCGTGCCGGGCCCGCGCGAGCCGCAGCACGTCCGCCTCGCTCACCAGCCCGCCGGTCGGGTTGTTCGGCGAGCACAGGAACACGAGCTTCGTAGCGTCCTCGCATGCCCCCAGCGCGCGGCCGGCATCGAACGCAAAATCCCGCGCTTCTTCGAGCGGCGCGGTGACGAGACGCGCGCCCTGGATCGCGGCATACACGCGATACATGCCGAACGTCGGCGGCGTGACGAGGATGCTGTCCGCCCCCGGCCGGCAGAATGCGCGCACGAGGAGGTCGATCGCCTCGCTGCTGCCGCGCGTGGCGAGCAGGTTGTCGGCCGCAACGCCGTAGAGCGCCGCCAGTTGCTCGTGGAGCTCGCGCGGGCGCGCGGGCGGGTAGCGATTGAGGCCCTGGGCGCCGTCGCCCGTCCAGGATGCCTCGTTCGCGTTCAGGCGCAACATGCCGCTCTCCTGGCGCGCCGGCGCGTAGGCGTCGAGCGCACGGATCTCCGGGCGGGCGAGGGCGGCGGCACTCATCGGGAGGAGCTCGCGGCGGCGCGGTCGCCGACCCGGATGCGCACGGCCTGTGCGTGTGCCTCGAGGCCCTCGAGCCCGGCGAGCGCCTGGAGCGTGTCCGCGATCGCGCGCAAGCCGTCCTCGGAGAGCTCCTGCACGCTCATGCGGCGCCGGAAGTGATCGACGCCGAGGCCGCTCACGCTGCGCGCCTGCCCGTAGGTGGGCAGGACGTGGTTGGTGCCGCTCGCGTAATCGCCGGCCGTCTCCGGCGACCACGGGCCGAGAAAGATCGAGCCCGCGTTGCGGAGCTGCGGCAGCAGCGCGCGCGGTGCCGCAGTCTGCACGCTCAGGTGCTCGGGCGCATAACGGTTGCTGACCTCGGCAGCCGCGTCGAGATCCTCGACGACGATGACGCGCGCGTGCTCGAGCGCCTGCGCGGCGATCGCGCGCCGCGGCAGTTGCACGAGCTGCGCCGCGAGCGCGGCGAGCACCTGCCGGGCGAGTCGCTCGTCGGTCGTGACGAGCAGCACTTGCGAATCGGCGCCGTGCTCCGCCTGCGACAGCAGGTCCGCGGCCACGAACGCGGGCGCGGCCGTCGCGTCCGCGATGACGAGCAGCTCGGAAGGACCGGCCGCCATGTCGATGCTGGCCGCGGCGGGATCCGCGGCGATCTCGCTCTTCGCGGCCGTCACCCAGGCGTTGCCCGGACCGAAGATGCGGTCCACCCTGGGCACCGACTCGGTGCCGTACGCCATCGCGGCGATCGCCTGCGCCCCGCCGATCTTGCAGATCTCGCGGATGCCGGTGCGCGCGGCCGCTACGAGCACCGCCGGATCGGCGCGCCCGTCGCGGCGGGGCGGCGTGCACAGCACGCGCCGCGGACAGCCGGCGAGCGCCGCCGGCACCGCGAGCATGATGGCGGTCGACGGCAGCGGTGCGCTGCCCGCCGGCACGTAAAGGCCGACCGCATCGATCGGGTGCGAAATGCGCTCGCAGCGAATGCCCGGAAACGTGACGACCGCGTAGTCGCCGGACGGCTGCGCCTGGTGATAGCGCCGCACGTTGGCGATCGCGAGATCGATCGCAGCGAGCGCGGCAGGCGGCAGCGCGCGTTCCGCGGCGGCGATTTCCGCCTCGTCCACCCGCAAGTCTTCGAGGCGCACGCCGTCGTGGCGCTCCGTGAGCTCGCGAACGGCGAGGTCGCCTTCGCGCCGCACGCGCTCGATGATGGCGCGCACTGCGGCGCGCCGTTCCTGCGGGTCGCGCAGCGCGGGCCGCGCGAGCAGCGCGTCCTGCTCCGCGAGCGTGAGCGAGCTCCAGTGACGGATCGGGACGTCCATCAGCGCACGCCGCGCGGCGTGAAGAGGCGCAGCGGAAGTGCGCGGTTGTCTGCGGTACGGGAAAACACTAGGCCAGCATCTTTTCGACGGGGAGCACGAGCAGCGAGCTTGCGCCCGCCGCCTTCAGGTTCTCGAGCGTCTCCCAGAACACGTTCTCGCGGCATACGGCGTGCACGGCAACTTTGTCGCTGCGGCCATCGAGCGGGATGATGGTCGGCGCTTCCGACCCGGGCAGCAGCCGGGTGATCTCCGTGAGCCGCGCGCGCGGTGCGTGCAGCATGACGTATTTGCTCTCGCGGACCTGGAGCACGCCGTCGATGCGCTGGAGGATGCGCTGAACCCACTGCGCCTTCTCCGGGCAGAGCTCGGCGCGCGTCTGCACGAGCACGGCCTCGCTCTCGAGCACGGTGAGCACTTCGCGGAGCTGGTTGGCGGCGAGCGTCGCGCCGGTGGAGACGAGATCGCAAACGAAATCGGCCCGGCCGAGCTTCGGTGCGATCTCCACCGCGCCGGAGAACTGCACGATGTCCGCCTCGATGCTTTCACGCGCGAGGAATTCCCGGAGCGTCTCGACGTAGCTCGTCGCGATGCGCGTCCCCGCGAGATCTCGCGGAGCGGCGAACGGCCGCTCTTCCGGCGCGGCGAGCGCAAGCCGGCAATGCCCGAAGCCCAGCGCGCACACGGCGTCGAGCCGCGGCTCACGGTCCTCGCGCACCATCGCCAGGCGCTTCTCGTGCAGCGTGTTGCGGCCGACGATGCCGAGGTCGCAGACGTCCTCGCTCACGAGCGCGGGGATGTCGTCGTCGCGCACCAGCAGGAGATCGACGGGGAGATTCTCGCCGTAACAGAACAGCTGATCCTTGCTCTGCGTGAAGGTGAGGCCGCAGAGCTTCAACAGGTCGAGCGAGCGGGCGGTGAGACGCCCGTTCTTCTGCACGGCGATCTTGAGCCGTGGCTCGGTGGCGGTCATGGCGGCGGCCTCAGTGGGAGGCGCGCAGCTTCGAGCGGCGCTGCCTGCGCGCGACGCGCTCGAAAGCGAGGCGATAGCCGCCGAATCCCTCGGAGAGGTAGCGGGCGACCCGGCCAATGGTGGTGACGCTGACCCCGGTCAGCTCATGGATGCGGCGGTAAGGCAGGCGCTGCTCCAGGAGGCCCACCACCTGCCACCGGTCGGCCAGTGCCTGGAGCTCGGCGGGTGTGCACAAGTCACTGAAAAACCGACGACATTCCTGGACGTCGCGCAGACTCACAATGGCCCCGAACAGGGCATCCTCGCTCTCGCGACGGCGGCTTTCAGCGATCTCACGATTGGGTTTCACGGTTGAACCAGCGTAATAGCGTACTAGCACGTTATTACATTACGGTGGAAACTGCAACCGGTTCGGTCGCTCAATGCGCGCCCCTGCACCCGGTTTTTGCCGCCCGAGCGCATTACCCGCCACCATCGTTCGCCGGCGCTTGCAGGAGCGCGCATCGCGCGCGACCGGATGTCAGGTTTGCCCCGATGCGCGGCCTGCGCCGCGCGCCGCTTGACGGGCGCCTCGAGCTGACCCTATGCTTCCCCCCGACTCATCGAGACCGGCTGAGGGAAAGGCCCTTCGACGCCGGGGCAACCTTCGGGACTCACCATCCCGAAACGGTGCCAACTCCTGCGGTGCGCGTGGCGCAACCGAGAGATGAGTGCCTGGTAACGCCGAGGCGCGGCAGCGCCGCAGGCGGTGGGCCCGGCACCCTTCCTGCGGTCTCCGCGGATTCCGATGAGCGCAACGGTATCGGAACGACGGAGACGCCCATGACCAGACCCACCGACCGCAGTCGCCACGCCGCGACCGCTGCCGTGCGCGCCGCGCTCGAATCGGACGCGCAGTTCGGCGCGGTCGTGCCGCCGTTGCACCTGTCGACGAACTACACGTTCGAAGGCTTCGGCCGCAAGCGCGCATACGATTATTGCCGCAGCGGCAACCCGACGCGGGACGCGCTGGCCGGCGCCCTGGCGGAGCTCGAGGGAGGCGCGGGCGCGGTGGTCACTTCGTCCGGGATGGCGGCGCTGACCCTGCTCGTGCACCTGCTCGAGCCTGGCGACCTGCTGGTCGCGCCGCACGATTGCTACGGCGGCACGACGCGCCTGTTCCGGCATCTCTCCGCCAAAGGACATTTCGAGGTCGCGTTCGTCGACCAGACCGACGCGGCGGCGCTTGCCACCGCCTGCGCGCGCCGGCCGAAGCTGATCCTGGTCGAGACGCCGTCGAACCCGTTGCTGCGCATCGTCGATATCCGTGCCGTGGCCGCCGCGGCGCGGGCCTGCGGCGCGCTGCTCGCGGTCGACAACACGTTTCTCTCCCCCGTGCTGCAGCAACCGCTCGCGCTCGGCGCCGATCTCGTGATCCACTCCACGACCAAATACCTGACCGGCCACAGCGACGTGGTCGGCGGCGCGGTCGTCGCCGCCGACCGCGAGCTCGCGGAAAAGCTCGACTGGTGGTCCAACTGCCTCGGCGTCAGCGGCGCGCCGTTCGACAGCTTCCTGACGCTGCGCGGCGTGCGCACGCTGCACGCGCGCATGCGCCAGCACGAGGAGAATGCGGAGCTGCTCGCGCGGGCGCTCGCGGGGCATCCGGCGGTGCAACGCGTTTACTACCCGGGCCTCGAGACTCACCCCGGCCACGACCTCGCACGCCGGCAGCAACGAGGCTATGGCGGCATGCTGAGCTTCGAGCTCGCCGGCGGCATCCAGGCCGTGCAGGCGTTCGTCGAAAGCCTGCGCCTGTTCTCGCTCGCCGAGTCGCTGGGCGGCGTCGAGAGTCTCGTGTGCCATCCACCGTCGATGACACACGCGGCCGTCGACGCCGCCACCCTCGAGGCCGCGGGCATCGGCACGAACCTCGTGCGCCTGTCGGTCGGCGTGGAAGCGGGCGAGGACCTGCTGGACGACGTGCTGGCGGCGCTGGCCGCGGCGAGCGACACCGCTGTACGTCCGCTCGCCGTCGCCGGCTGCTGAGGAAGCACCGGTGGCGGACGGAGGCTCACGGCTCGCGGAGGTCCAGGCGCCGGGACACCTGTTGCGCCATATCTCCCGCGCAACCTGCTGGTTTCGCGTGCCAGGATCCGTGCGCCTCGAATCCGGCGAGACGCTGGACGAGGTCACGGTGGCGTACCGGACCTGGGGCGATCCCCGCAACGCGCGCGACAACGCGATTCTCATCTGCCATGCGTTGACCGGCTCGGCCGACGTGGAGGCGTGGTGGCCGGGAATCATCGGCGAAAACGGTGCGTTCGACCCGGCGCGCGATTTCATCGTGTGCAGCAACATCCTGGGCGGCTGTTACGGCACGACCGGCCCGGCGTCGCTGCGCCCGGGGAGTGGTACGCGCTGGCGCGCGGCGTTCCCACGCATCACCGTGCGCGACATGGTGAACGTGCAGCGGTTGCTGCTCGATCATCTCGGCATCGATCGCCTGGCGCTGGTGACCGGGCCGTCGCTCGGCGGCATGCAGGCGCTCGAGTGGGCGCTCATGTACCCGGAGCGCGTGCAGAGCATCGTGCCGATCGGCGTGGGCGGCCGCCACTCCGCGTGGTGCATTGCGATGAGCGAAGCGCAGCGCGCGGCGATCTACGCGGATGCGCGCTGGCAGGGCGGCTTCTACGCGGACGACGCACCGCCGGAGCAGGGCCTCGCGGCCGCGCGCATGATGGCGGTCGCGAGCTATCGCAGCTGGCACGGTTTCGAGCGGCGCTTCGGGCGCGCGCGCCGCGCGGACGGAGAGCTCGAAGTGCAGTCGTACCTGCGCTATCAGGGCGAAAAAATCAACCGGCGCTTCGACGCCGCGACGTACGTGCGTTTGACGCAGGCCATGAACGCGCATGACGTCGCGCGCGGTCGCGGCGACTATCGGCGCGTGCTGGCGAGCATCCGCCAGCCCGCGCTGGTGGTATCGGTCGCGTCCGACGTGCTGTACCCGCCGCACGAGCAGCGGGAGCTCGCGGAATGGCTGCCGAACGCGCTCTATGCGACCCTGGATTCGCCGGAGGGGCACGACGGCTTCCTGATCGAGTCGCGCGCGCTGGCGGCCCTGATCGCCCGCTTTCGCGCACCCGAGCCGGAGGACCTGCCGGCTTGCGTAGCCCGTGCGGAACGCGCGCTCAGCGCAGCCGCTGAATGACCGCGGCGGTCAGCTCGTCCGTCGTGGCGTGCGGCTTGCCGGCGAGCGCGATGTCGGGCGTGCGCACGCCGTCGCCGACCGCGCCGGCCAGCGCCGCCTCGACGGCCGCGGCCTCCTGCTCGAGCCCGAGGCTGTGGCGCAGGAGGAGCGCCACGCTGCCGATCGTACCGCAGGGATTCGCGACGCCCTGGCCGGCGATGTCCGGCGCGGAGCCGTGAATCGGCTCGTACACGCCGCGGCCCGAATCGCCGAGCGATGCGGAAGGCAGCATGCCGAGCGAGCCCGCGAGCATGGAGGCTTCGTCAGTGAGGATGTCGCCGAACATGTTCTCCGTGACGATCACGTCGAAATCCGCCGGACGGCGGATCAGGTGCATCGCCGCGGCGTCGACCAGCATGTGCTCGAGCGCGAGCTCCGGGAATTCCGCCGCCACCGTCCGCGTCGTGACGTCGCGCCAGAGCCGCGAGGTCTCGAGGACGTTCGCCTTGTCGACCGAGCAGAGGCGGCCGCGCCGCGCGCGCGCGAGGCGGGCGGCGACGCGCACGATGCGCTCGATTTCGCTCACGTGATAGGTGCAGGTGTCGCTCGCCGATTCGGCATCGCGGTTTTTCGCGCCGAAGTAGATGCCGCCGGTGAGCTCGCGCACGACGAGCAGGTCCACGCCGGCGAGGCGCTCGGGGCGGATCGGGGAAGCCTGCACGAGGGCGGGATGGATGGTCACCGGCCGCAGGTTCGCGAACACGGCGAGCTCGGCGCGCAGCCTGAGCAGCCCCTGCTCGGGCCGCACCGGCGCGTTGGGGTCGGACCAGGCCGGCCCGCCGACCGCGCCGAGCAGCACGGCGTCGCTCTCGCGGCACGCGGTGATGGTTTCGGGCGGCAACGGATCGCCGCAGGCATCGATTGCCGAGCCACCGATCGGGTGCTGCGCCACGCGGAAGCAATGTCCGTAGCGCGCGGCAACGGCTCCCAGCACGGCGAGACCGGCGGCGGTGACCTCCGGCCCGATGCCGTCGCCGGGCAGCGCGACGATCAGGGCGTCCAGGACCGGCTCCGTTCGAACGTGTCGATGCGCGCGGCGTGCTGCAGCAGGAACCCGAGCGGATCGATGCCCTCGAGCAGGCAATAGCGGCCGAACGCATCCAGCGGCCATTCGACGGTTCTGCCTGTCGGCAGCTCGAGCGTGGACGCGGCCACGTCGATCGTGACTTCGGCGCCGGGATGCGCGAGCAGCCAGCGCTGCGTGTCGCCGTCGACGACGATCGGCAGCAGACCGTTCTTCAAGGCGTTGCCGCGGAAGATGTCGGCGATCTCCGTGCTGATCACGGCACGGAAGCCGTAATCGAGCAGCGCCCACGGCGCGTGCTCGCGCGAGGAGCCGCAGCCGAAGTTGTTGCCCGCGACGAGCACCCGGCACCCGGCGGCGTCCGGCCGGTTGAGCACGAATTCGGGATCGGGCGTGCCGTCCGGGCGGTAGCGCCAGTCGTGAAAGAGCTGGCGGCCCAGGCCCTCGCGCGTGGTCGTCGTGAGAAAGCGCGCCGGGATGATCTGGTCCGTGTCGATGTCGTCCTGCGGCAGCACCACCGTGCGCGACACGACCTCGCGCAGCGGCTCGATGTCAGTGCGCGGTTGCATCAGTCAGTGCCTCTCTTCGCCGCGGCCGTCGAACAGCTCGCGCGGATCCGCGATCCGCCCGCGCACCGCCGAGGCGGCCGCCGTCAGCGGGCTCGCGAGCACCGTGCGCGCGCCGACGCCCTGGCGGCCCTCGAAGTTGCGGTTGCTGGTGCTGACGCACAGTTTGCCGCGCGGCACGGTGTCGCCGTTCATGCCGAGACACATCGAGCAGCCGGATTCACGCCATTCGGCGCCTGCCGCCAGGAACACCTCGTGCAGCCCACGCGCTTCCGCGTCGCGCTTCACCTGCTGCGAGCCAGGCACGACCAGCATGCGCACGCCCGGCGCGACGCGCCGGCCGCGCAGCAGCGAGGCGGCCTGCTCGAGATCGGAGAGCCGCGAGTTGGTGCAGCTGCCGACGAACACCACGTCGACCGCCGTGTCCGTGAGCGGCTTGCCGGGCGACACCTGCATGTACTCGAGCGCCTTGCGGAAGCGGCCGTCGCTCCCGGTCTCCGGCACGGGCTCGTCGATGCCGACGACCATGCCCGGATTGGTGCCGAACGTGACCATCGGCTTCAGGCGCGCGCCCGCGAGCGCCACGCTGCGGTCGAAGGTCGCGGCGGGGTCGCTCGCGAGTGCGCGCCAGCGGGCGAGGGCGGCGTCCCATGCGGCGCCCTGCGGCGCGCGCGGCCTGCCGGCCAGGTATTCAAAGGTCGTGTCGTCCGGCGCGACCATGCCGGCGCGCGCGCCGGCCTCGATCGACATGTTGCACACGGTCATGCGTGCTTCCATGCCCATAGCGCGGATCGCGCTGCCGCGATACTCGATGACGTGCCCGGTGCCGCCCGCGACGCCGATTTCGCCAATGACCGCGAGGATCGCATCCTTGGCCGTGACGCCGGCCGGCAAAGGGCCTTCGATCTCGACTGCCAGCGTCTTCGGCCGGCGCTGCAGCAGGCATTGCGTGGCGAGCACGTGCCCGACTTCCGTGGTGCCGATGCCGAACGCGAGCGCGCCGAAGGCGCCGTGCGTGCTGGTGTGGCTGTCGCCGCAGACGATCGTCTTACCCGGCTGCGTCACGCCGAGCTCGGGGCCGATGACGTGCACGATGCCGCGCTCGGGACTGTCGAACGCGAGCAGCTCGATAGCGAATTCTGCGCAGTTCTCCTGCATGCGCCGCACCTGGCCGGCCGCGCTCTCACCGACTACCGCGAGGTCGCGCAGCGTGCGGACCGGCGTGGTCGGCGTCGAATGATCGAGCGTGCCGAGCGTCAGGTCGGGCCTCCGCACCGCGAGGCCGCGCCGGCGCAGTACGTCGAAAGCCTGCGGTGTCGTGACCTCGTGCACCAGGTGCAGATCGATGTACAGCACCGCCGGCGTGTCGGGCGTCTCGGGGACGACGACGTGCTCGTCCCAGACCTTCTCGAACAGCGTGCGCGGGGGGATGTCAGTCATGGAATGACGCTGTAGGGGCGCGCATTGCGCGCGACCCGACCATCGTCGTCGCGCGCAAGGCGCGCTCCTGCAGGGGGCATCGCGGCGGTCACGCGCCGCCGGCGGCGGCCACGGCCGGTGCGTCCAGCGCCTCCAGCCAGCCGTCCACGTCTTCCGTGTCGCCGCTGAACAGCCCGAAGAAGGCGTTCTGGAGCTGTTGCGTCACCGGTCCGCGCCGGCCGGCGCCGACCGGGATGCGATCGACCGAGCGGACCGGCGTGATCTCGACCGCCGTGCCGCAGAAGAAGAGCTCGTCCGCGAGATAGAGCATCTCGCGCGGGATCGACTGCTCGGTCACCGTGAAGCCGAGCCGCCGCGCCAGCTTGATGACGCTGTCGCGCGTGATACCGGTGAGGATGGAGGCGGTGATCGGCGGAGTGAGCAGCTGGTCGCCGTGCACGACGAACAGGTTCTCGCCCGCGCCTTCGCTCACGGTGCCGTCGGTCGAGAGCGCGATCCCCTCCGCGAAGCCGAGCCGCTTCGCCTCGGTGCTGATCAGCTGGCTCGAGAGATAGTTGCCGCCGGCCTTAGCCAGGGCGGGCAGGGTGTTCGGTGCGACGCGCTGCCAGCTCGAGACGCACACGTCGACGCCCTGCTCGAGCGCGCCCGCGCCGAGGTAGGCGCCCCATTCCCAGGCCGCGACCGCGACGTCCACCGGGTGGTCCGGCTTCGGTGCAAGACCGACCTCGCCGAGGCCGCGGAACGCGATCGGGCGCAGGTACGCGCCATCCAGCAGGTTGTTCGCGGCGATGACTTCCTTGCACACCGCCACCAGCTCGTCCAGCTCGTAGCCGAGCGGCATGCGGTAGATCTTCGCCGAGTTCACGAAGCGGCGCATGTGATCGGTCAGGCGGAAGACCCGCGGGCCGTCGGGCGTCTTGTAGCTGCGGATGCCCTCGAAGATCGACGAGCCGTAGTGCAGCGCGTGCGCCATGACGTGCACCGTGGCCTTCTCCCAGGGGATCAGGCGACCGTTCATCCAGATGCGTCTGGCGCCGTCAAAACTCATCGTGTGACTCCGTGCAGGCATTCGGGAGGCGTAGCTTAACACTTGGCGTGCACGTCCGGACGCGGCCTCAGACCCGCGCGAGATGCGCGTCGCGCGCGGCCGGCTGCGGCTCGCGCCGCACGATGCGGTTGACCACCTCGAGGTAGGCCCGGGCTGCGGCTTCCACGATGTCCACGCTGGCGGCGTGGCCGCGATAGCTGCGCTCGCCGTAATCGACGATGACCGTGGCTTCCCCCTGGGCATCCTCGCCGCCGGTGGCGCTGTGCAGCTCGAAGCTCCTGAGCGCCGGCGCGACGCCGGTCGCTTGCTCGATCGCGAGGAACACGGCTTCGGCCGGACCGTCGGCCGTGGCCGCTTCCGCGACGACCCGGCCGTCGTCGGCGCGCAAACAAAGCCGCGCTTCCGCCGGCCCCGCGGTGCCGGACTGCACGGCCAGCGAGGCGAGCGCCCACGGACCGCCCGACGCGCTGTCGACGTTGAGCACGATCGCCTCGATGTCCCCGTCGTACAGTTCCTTCTTGCGGTCGGCGAGCTTCTTGAACTCGAGGAACGCGCGGTTCGTCTCGAACTCGTCCAGGTCGAACCCGAGCTCGCGCACGCGCTGCCGGAAGGCGTGGCGCCCGCTGTGCTTGCCGAGGACCAGGCTCGAGCGCGCGAAGCCGACGTCCTCCGGCCGCATGATCTCGTAGGTTGCGCGGTTGGCGAGCATGCCGTGCTGGTGTATGCCGGCCTCGTGCGCGAAGGCATTCTCGCCGACGACGGCCTTGTTGCGCGGCACGGGCATGCCGGTGATGCCGGCGACGAGCCGCGACGTCGGATAGAGGCGCGTCGTGTCGATGCCCGTGTCGGCGCCGAAGAACTCCGTGCGCGTGCGCAGCGCCATCACGACTTCCTCGAGCGAGCAGTTGCCTGCGCGCTCCCCGATGCCGTTGATCGTGCACTCGATCTGGCGCGCGCCGGCGTTGACCGCGGCCAGGCTGTTCGCGACGGCCATGCCGAGATCGTCGTGGCAGTGGACGCTCAGCGTGACGCCGTCGATGCCGGGCACGTGCTGCGTCAGGTAACGGAACAAGCCATCGAACTCGGGCGGTACGGTGTAGCCCACCGTGTCGGGGATGTTGATGGTCGAAGCGCCGGCCTCGATTGCGGCCGTGACCACTTCCGCGAGGAACGCGGGCTCGGTCCGCGAAGCGTCTTCCGGTGAGAATTCGACGTCCGCGCAGAACGTTCGGGCGAGCCGCACGGCTTCCGCGGCGCGCCGGAGGATTTCCTCCTTCGCCATCTTCAACTTGTGCTCGCGATGGATCGCGCTCGTCGCCACGAACACGTGCAGGCGATGATGCGGCGCACTGGAGAGCGCCGCGTGTGCCTTTTCGATGTCTTCCGGGTGACAGCGGGCGAGGGCGCAGACGATCGGTCCGGTCACCTCGCCGGCGACCGCCTGCACGGCCTCGAAGTCCCCCGGGGAAGCGGCCGGAAACCCGGCTTCGATCACGTCGACCCCGAGCTCCGCTAGCGCCCGCGCCACCTTGAGCTTTTCGCGCAGCGTCATGCTGCAGCCGGGGGCCTGCTCGCCGTCGCGCAGGGTCGTATCGAAGATGCGGATGCGGTCGCTCATGTCGTCGTTCCTTCGTTGTCGGCAGCGGAGGTCAGCGGTCGCCGTAATCGAGGCTCGCCAGCGGAAAATTGGGCACGGCCGGCGGCGCGGCGAGCACCGGGTCGGCGCTCAGCGCCTTTACGAGCGTGCGCTGGTCGATGTTGCTGCCGGTGAGCACGAGTCCGACGTTCGCGCCGGCGAGCTCCTCGCGCATGGCGAGCGCGGCGGCGAGCGGGGCCGCACCGCCGCCCTCGGCGAGGTGGTGGATGGTCTCGGCGTAGACGCGGATCGCGGCGCAGATCGCTTCCTCGCTCACGAGCACGAAGTCGTCGAGTTTCTGCATCATGCCGAGCGTGTAGCGCACGGGGATGCGAGTCGCGAGGCCGTCGGCAATGGTGCGCGCGGCGACGGTCGGCGAATACACGCCGGTGTGCCAGGCGTTGTGGAAAGCCGGCGCGTTCTCCGCCTGTACGGCGATCACGCGGGTGCGCGGCGACTGTGCCTCGATCACCGCCATCGTGCCCGCGGCGAGACTGCCGCCGCCGACCGGCACGAACAGCACGTCGAGCGGGCTCTCGCACTGCTCCAGCATCTCCAGCACGACCGTGCCCTGGCCGGCGACCAGCTCGGCGCGCTTCGCGGGATGGATCGACAGCGCGCCGCGCTTGCGCGCATAGCGCACCGACGCGTCCCACGCCGCGTCGAAATCGTGGCCCTGGATCACGAGATCGGCGCCGAGCGCCTTTACGGCCGCGTTCTTGTCCGGGCTGTTGCCTTCCGGCACGAACACCGTGCACCGGGTCGCGTACATCGCGCAGGCGCGGGCGAGCGCGGCGCCGTAGTTGCCGCGCGTCGCGGTGACGATGCCGCGCGCCCGCTCCGCGTCGCTCAGGCTCGCGAGGAGGTTGATAGCGCCGCGGATCTTGAACACCCCGATGTCCTGCACGTTCTCGAGCTTTACCCACGTGCGCGTGCCGACGCGTGCATCGAGGAGGGCATGGTTGAGCAGCGGCGTCGGCGGCAGGTGCGGCGCGATCACGTCGCGGGCGCGCAGGACGTCGGCGAGCGTGACGGGCGCGGCCGGCGTACCCACGTCGGAACCCCAGTCGGTGTCGAACAGGTATTCGGGCATTGCGGGAGTCATCGGATTTTCCTCTGGCGGTCTGCCGCCGGTCTTCAGTTTTCCAGCCAGTCCATGCGGCTGCGGAGCTCCGCCCCGACCTTCTCGATCGGATGCTCGAGGTCCTGCTGCATCATGCGTTGGTATTCCTTGCGCCCGGAGTCGTTCTCCGCGATCCATTGGCGTGCGAACGTGCCGTCCTGGATCTCCCTCAGGACTTCCTTCATGCGCTCGCGCACGTGCGCGTCGACGATGCGCGGGCCACGGGTCATGTCGCCCCAGGCGGCGGTCTGGCTGATGAACTGATACATCTTGCGCAGCCCGCCTTCATGCAGGAGATCCACGATCAGCTTCAGCTCGTGCATGCATTCGTAATAGGCGACCTCCGGCTGGTAGCCGGCGTCGACCAGCGTCTCGAAGCCGGCGACGACGAGCTCGGTAGCGCCGCCGCAGAGCACGGCCTGCTCGCCGAACAGGTCCGTCTCCGTTTCCTCGGCGAAGGTGGTCTCGATCACGCCGGCCCGCGCGCCGCCGATGCCCTGCGAATACGCGAGCGCCAGCGCGAGCGCATTGCCGCTGCGATCGGCCTCGACCGCGACGAGGCAGGGCACGCCGTGACCTTCGACGTACTGGCGCCGGACGAGGTCTCCGGGACCCTTGGGGGCGATGAGCACGACATCGAGATCCGCGCGCGGCTTGATGCGCCCGAAATGGATGTTGAAACCGTGGGCGAACAGGATGGCGGCGCCTTCGGCGAGGTCCCGTTCGACCGTCTCGTACAGACCGGCCTGCGCCATGTCGGGGGTGAGGAAGGCGACGATCGCCGCGCCTTGCACCGCCTCGTGCGGCTCACGGACATCGAGCCCGTCGGCGGTCGCCCGGGCCCAGCTGGCGCCGCTCTTGCGCAAGCCGACCACCACGTCGTGACCGCTGTCCTTCAGGTTCAGCGCGTGCGCGCGACCCTGGCTGCCGTAGCCGAGAATGGCGATGCGCCGGCCGGCGAGCAGGCTCGCGTCGACGTCGGACTCCTGATACATCTGCATGGTCCAGCTTCCTTTTATAAGCTCGGGCGAAAAAAAACCCCGCGGTCCTTGGGATCGCGGGGTTTGGCTTTCGGTCTTTCTCTTTATCTGTCGTCCGCTACCCGCTCTCCCTCTCGCAAAGGAGTACCAGCGTAAGGTCGAGCAGGAGAGAGGCCTGTGCCTTCGCGGGTACGGATGTCGCGTGCGGAATCATCAGCGGATCATGTTGGATGGCCCGGACGATGTCAACCCTCGGCAAATCAGTTCCTTGTGATACCGATGTCCGGAGCGCATGATGGCGGCACCGACCCAGCCAGCGAAGCTCCGTATGCCTTTCCAATGGTCGCCGGCGGTTCGCGCCCGACGGGACGCGCTCGTCGCTTTCGTCGACGGGCACGTGCGTCCCGCCGAGGAGGAGTATTTCGGCTTTCTCGCCGCGGCGCCGTCGCGCTGGACCGTGCCGCCGGTCATCGAGGAGCTGAAGGCCAAAGCGCGCGCCGCGGGCCTGTGGAATCTCTTTCTGCCGGACTGCGAGCGCGGCGCCGGTTTCAGCAACCTGGAATACGCCGCCCTCGCCGAGATCATGGGGCGATCGCCGCTCGCCGCCGAGGCATGCAACTGCTCGGCGCCCGATACCGGCAACATGGAGGTGCTGGTCCGCTACGGCACCCCCGCGCAGAAGGCGCGCTGGCTCGAGCCGCTGCTGGCCGGCGAAATCCGCTCCGCTTTCGCGATGACCGAGCCGGACGTCGCGTCCTCCGACGCGACCAACATTCGCGCAACGATCGAGGCCGACGGCGAGGAGTACCTGCTGAACGGCCGCAAATGGTGGATCTCCGGCGCCATGGACCCGCGCTGCCGGGTACTCATTTTCATGGGCCGCAGCAATCCGCAAGCCGAGCGCCATCGGCAGCAGTCGATGATCCTGGTGCCGATGGACGCGCCCGGTGTGCGCATCGTGCGGCCGCTCACGGTGTTCGGCTACGACGACGCGCCGCACGGACACGCCGAGATGCTGTTCGAGAACGTGCGGGTGCCGAAAGCGAATTTGTTGCTCGGCGAAGGCCGCGGCTTCGAGATCGCGCAGGGGCGGCTCGGACCGGGGCGCATTCACCACTGCATGCGGCTGATCGGGCTCGCGGAGCGCTCGCTCGAGAGTCTCGTCGCGCGGGCCCGCGCACGCATCGCTTTCGGCAAGCCGCTGGCGGAGCAGGGCACCGTGCGCGAGGCGATCGCGCGCTCGCGCATGGAGATCGAGCAGGCGCGCCTGCTCACGCTTGCCGCGGCCGCGCGCATGGATCGCGCGGGCAACAAGGCGGCACGGCGCGAGATCGCCATGATCAAGGTGGCGGCACCGGCGATGGCCCTCGCGGTCATCGACCGGGCCATCCAGGTGCACGGCGCCGCCGGCGTCTCCGCCGACACGGGGCTCGCGGCGGCGTGGGCGGCCGCGCGCACGCTGCGCATCGCGGACGGGCCGGACGCCGTGCACCTCGAATCCATCGCGCGGCTGGAACTTTCGTGTGCAATTGACCGTTAACCGGCGGCCTCCTTACAATGCGCCGCCTTTTGCCGGACCCCTTCTGAAATCATGCCCAAGGTCACCTACATCACGCCGGCCGGCGAGCGGCACGACGTCGAGGTCGAGGTCGGTTATTCCGTGATGGAAGGCGCGATCAACAACAATATCGACGGCATCGTCGCCGAATGCGGCGGCGCGTGCGCGTGCGCGACCTGCCACAGTTACATCGACGAAGCCTGGCTCGACAAGCTGCCGCCCATGGACGACATGGAGGACAGCATGCTCGACGCCGCGTTCGAGCGGCGGCCGAACAGCCGGCTCACCTGCCAGATCGAAATGACCGAGGAGCTCGACGGGCTGATCGTGCACGTCGCCGAGAACGAAGGCTGAGCGGCTCTCTGCTCGCGCCACCGGCGCCGTGCTCGTGAATAGGGGTCGAACCGATTTTCGCGGGCGAAAAATCGGTTCGACCCCTAACGCAGGCCCGTCTCCAGCCGGCCGATCACCATGCGCTGGATCTCGCTCGTGCCCTCGTAGATCTCGGTGATCTTCGCGTCCCGGAAATAGCGCTCCAGCGGCAGCTCCTTGCTGTAGCCCATCCCGCCGTGGATCTGCAGTGCCTGGTGGGCGACGAACATCGCGGTCTCGGAAGCGAACAGCTTCGCCATGCTGCCGTGCAGGGTGTTGCGGGTGCCGGCGCGGCGCGCCTCCGCGCGATTCCAGGCAGCCTGGTAGATGAGGAGTCGCGACGCCTCGATGCGGGTACGCATGTCGGCGAGTTTCGCCTGGATCGCCTGGAAGGAGCCGATCGGCTCACCGAACGCGTGCCGCTCGCGCGAGTACGCGAGCGCCGCGTCGTACGCCGCCTGCGCGATACCGAGCGCCTGGGCCGCGATGCCGATGCGTCCCGAATCGAGCACGGTCATGGCGATGCGAAAACCCTGGCCTTCCTCGCCCAGCCGGTTCTCGACCGGACAGCGGTACCCGTTCAGCTCGATCTCGCAGGTGGCGGACGCGCGTATGCCGAGCTTGGGCTCCGGCTTGCCGCGCACGAAGCCCGGCGCGTCCGCGTCGATGACGAACGCGCTGAAGCCGCTCGGCTCGCCGGCGCGCTCGGTGCGCGCGAACAGGATCACGTACCTGGCGACGGGCCCGGAGGTGATCCAGGATTTCTTGCCGTTGATGACGTAATGCGAGCCGTCCGCCGACAGCTCCGCGCGTGTGCGCATGGCGGCGGCGTCGGAGCCGGACTGCGGCTCGGTGAGCGCGTAGGCGCCGTTGACCTCGCCCGAGGCGACCGGCCGGAGGAATTGCCGTTTCTGCTCCTCGGTGCCGAAGTCGAGCAGGGCGGTTCCGTAGAGCGAATTGTTGACCGATACGATCGTGCCGTGCGCGGCGTCGGCGGCCGAGATTTCCTCCATGACCAGCGCGTAGCTGATCGTGTCCGAGCCGGTGCCGCCGTATTCCTCCGGCACCTCGACCCCCATGAAACCGAGCTGCCCGGCCCTGGCGATCGTCTCGACGGGAAACTCGCCGCTCGCATCGAAGCGGTCGGCGACGGGCGCGATCTCGTTCTGCGCGAACTCGCGCGCCGCCGCCCGGATCATCTGCTGCTCTTCGCTGAGTCGGAAGTCCATCGTTCATCCCGGCGTGCCGGTGCGGCCGGCACGATGTTTGCTCACTCCGGATTATACGTGACGAGGCGCGCGGTACCGGCCAGGATGGCCGGCTGTGCGGAGCTGCGAAACGATCCGCGGAGTGATCTTGTGGCGTGTCCTGCTAAGATGGCGCGCTCACCGACCTTCGCCTGTCCATTCTGAGGAGCAAGCTATGGCTATCAAAGCAGGAGACCGGATGCCGAGCGGCATCTTCGCCGTGATGACGGAGGCCGGCCCCGGAGCGATCTCGACCGACGAGCTGTTCAAGGGCAAGCGCGTCGTGCTGGTCTCCGTGCCCGGCGCCTTCACACCCACGTGCTCCATGAACCACCTGCCCGGCTTCGTGCAGCACGCCGATGAAATCAGGGCCAAAGGCGTCGACACCATCGCCTGCATGGCGGTGAACGACGTCTTCGTCATGGATGCCTGGGGCAAGGACCGGCAGGTCGACGGCAAGGTCCTCATGCTCGCCGACGGCAACGGCGAATACACGCGCGCGCTCGGGCTCGAGATGGACGGCAGCAAGTTCGGTCTCGGCATGCGCGGTAAGCGCTTCGCGCTCGTCGTCAACGACGGCGTCGTCGAGCATGCCGCGATCGAGCAGCCCGGCCAGTTCGAAGTCAGCAAGGCCGAAGCGATCCTGCAAGCCCTCTGACGACCGGTTTGCCGTGGGAGCCCGCCATGCGGGCGACCGCGATTTCGTGGCCCGCCCTCTTTGGGATCGCATCGTTCACGCACGTTTGGCTACGGTGGCCGGGGCGGAGCCGCGGCCGGGGGAGCTCCCTCTCGGCGCCGGACACGAGCACGTCCCTGTGGTTGGTGATCACGTTGACCACGCCGGCAATGGCATCGGCGCCGTAGGTCGACGAGGCGCCGTCCTTCAGGACTTCGACTCGCTCGATGATGGAATCCGGGATGGTCCCCAGGTCGACGAAGTTGCGGCGGCCGTCATCGCCCAGCGGATACGGGGCCATGCGCAGACCGTCGAAAGTGGTCAGGCTCGACGACGTGGTCAGGCCGCGCAGCGAAACCGCCGACGCGCCCGAGGTGAAACCGAAGGTCGACCACGAGCTGTTGATCGTGCCGGCATTGTTCGCGGGCAGCAGCGTAACCGCGTCCGCGATCGTGTTGATGCCGCGCAATTCGAGCTCTTCCGCGGACAGCACCGTGACCGGTGATGCGGTCGCAACCTCGGCCCGCTTGATGATCGAGCCCGTAACGACGATTTCCTCCAGCGGTTCCGCGTTGTCCTGGTTCTGCTGCGCGAGCGCCGACGTGATCGGCAAGCACGTGCCGATGCCGGCCGCGCTCACCGCGGCCAGGACCGCGCGATAAAGGCGCTTCGATTTGGTTGGGTCTGACATGCCCTTCCCCTTGTTATGAATGTTGTAAGGCCGGCAACGCGCGCCGCGATTCTCCCCGCGGTCTGTCGCTACCCCCCTTTGAACGAATGTGGCGGATTCTAGTCCAACGCCCCCGCAAAAAAAACCCGCGTTGCAAAAAGACAACGGTCAGAACCCGCAGCCCGTCACGTGGTCAGATGTTTTTTCGCATAGCAGCAACACGTGGCATATTGTGACGCCCCCGGGGGGGGCTCCCCTGAACCGGCGGGAACGGCGGCCCGGACAAACGCATCACGCGGTCGTCGGGATCAAAGGATCACACGTAATACGACAGGCCGGCGCGAGGACAGGGCGCCGGATCGCTGCGCGTCAGCGGATGCGGTCGACGCTGGTCGAGCGGTTGCCCGAGCCGCGCAGGCGGTAGGAGCCGAACAAACCCGCACTGATGCGAACGGTGTCTCCGACTTTGAGCTTGAGCGTTCGCGCGCGCGAATCCTCGACCCACACCTGGCCGTTGTCGAGGGTGAAGGTGCGTACCCCGTACGCGCCTTCGGCGATATCGGTGATTGTGGCCGTAATCTCTTTCGCTTCTTCCTCCGGCGCGTCCGGCAACCCGAAGCGCGCCTCGGCCTCCGCGCTGCGATCAGCCGCAGTATCGGACGATGGGGTCCCGGCGCCGGAAACGGCCTCGCCCCCGCCGGCCTGTTTCGAAGCATCGCGAGCTTCCCGCGTACCGGCAGACGCCGCCGCACGCGCGCCCGCGACGTACGCGTCGTAACAGGCAAGGCGGGCCGCATCGTCATCGATGGCAGCGCAGCGGCGCAGCGCGTCGGGAACGCCCTGCGCAAGGGCTGCCGTCGTCACCAGCAGCGCGACCATGCTCGATGCGACCAGGGCCGGGTTCTTCATGTGCTCCTCTGTTTCTCTCTTTCAGTTGCGCGCTTCGCGCTCGTGCA
>DASVDF010000142.1:0-6598 GCA_036381215.1 Woeseiaceae bacterium
CACCGAGATGGTGATGCCGGGGGACAACGTGCAGATGGTGGTGGAGCTGATCTCGCCGATCGCGATGGAGGAAGGCCTCCGGTTCGCGATCCGGGAGGGCGGCCGAACGGTGGGCGCCGGCGTGGTGTCCAAGGTCATCGCCTAGGAGCGCGCATCGCGCGCGACAACTGAGCTTAAAGATCGGGACACACATCGTGGCAACCAACCAGAACATCCGCATCCGCCTGAAGGCGTTCGATCATCGCCTGATCGACAAGTCGGCACGGGAGATCGTCGACACGGCGAAGCGCACGGGCGCCACGGTGAAAGGTCCGATCCCGCTGCCGATGAAGATGGAGCGCTACACGGTGCTGATCTCGCCGCACGTCAACAAGGACGCGCGCGACCAGTACGAGATCCGCACGCACAAGCGCCTCATGGACATCGTCGACCCGACCGACAAGACGGTCGACGCGCTGATGAAGCTCGAGCTGCCGGCGGGTGTGGACGTCCAGATCAAGCTGAATTAGGCAGTTCGCTTGTATCGAGTCGCGCCGGCGCTATAATACCCGGCTCGACACGACCTGGCCGGGCCGGGAGTCGGCCAGGATCGGGGCGCCGCGGCAGGATGCCGGCGGTGCCGGGGCAAGGTCGCCACGCAGGGGCGGGCGTACTCGGCAAATCCCGGAAAACCGGTCTCACGACCGGCGTGGGGTCAGCTCCGCAGCATCGGAACACGCCAAGTGTTCCAGGCGATGGCGCTGGCCCTTTCGCGTGCTTGAAGTTCGAGCATTGAGCGTCGGCCAACCGTAGTCGGCGCAGTCAGCCGTGCAATCCGGCCCGCACCCGGCTTCGGGGTGCCGGCGACCGGCCGCCGGTGGTTTGAGTGAATGAGAGGCGCCGGCCAATCGCAGTCGGTGCGAGGTTTGATTGACATGACGATGGGTCTCGTTGGCCGCAAATGCGGCATGACGCGCGTCTTCACCGACGCCGGCGACTCCGTGCCGGTCACCGTGATCGAAGCCGAGCCGAACCGGGTGCTGCAGGTGAAGACTCCCGAGCGCGACGGCTACCGGGCGCTGCAGGTCACCGCCGGCACCAGGAAGCCCTCGCGCCTGCCGAAGCCGCTGGCCGGCCAGTTCGCCGCCCTGGGCGTCGAAGCGGGCGACGTGGTGACCGAGTTCCGCCTCGACGACGGCGAGCCGGTCGAGCTCGAGGCGGGGGCCGAGGTCCGGGTAGACCTGTTCGAGGCCGGCCAGAAGGTGGACGTCATCGGCACCACCATCGGCAAGGGCTTCGCCGGCACGATCAAGCGCCACAATTTCCGCTCGCAGGACGCGAGCCACGGCAACTCGCTGTCGCACCGGGCCCCCGGCTCGATCGGCCAGAACCAGTCGCCGGGCCGTGTGTTTCCGGGCAAGCGCATGGCCGGGCACATGGGCAATGCGCGCTGCACGGTGCAGAACCTCGAGATCGTGCGCGTCGACCCCGAGCGCAACCTGATCCTCGTCAAGGGTGCCGTGCCGGGGCACCAGGGCGCGCGCGTCGTGATCCGGCCCGCCGTGAAGGCCCGGGCGAAAGGCCAGGGAGCTTAGGCGATGAAGCTCGACTTGCAGGGATCCGGGAGCGTCGAGGTGGCGGACAGCGCCTTTGGCGCCGAATTCAACGAGCCCCTGGTGCACCAGGTGGTGACGGCTTTCCTGGCCGGCGGGCGCGCCGGCACCAAGGCGCAGAAGAACCGTGCCCAGGTGCGCGGCGGCGGGACCAAGCCGTGGCGGCAGAAGGGTACCGGGCGCGCGCGCGCCGGCTCCATCAGGAGCCCGCTGTGGGTCGGCGGCGGCCGTGCGTTTGCGGCGCGTCCGCGCAACCACGCGCAGAAGGTGAACCGGAAGATGTACCGCGCTGCGCTGCGCTCGGTCGTCTCGGAGCTGGTGCGCCAGGATCGGCTCGTGGTCGCCGAAACGCTGGAGATGGAAGCGCCGAAGACCCGCGAGCTCGCGGCGAAGCTGAAGGCTCTGGGTCTCGGGAGCGTGCTGATCGTCACGGAGGGCTTCGACGAGAAGCTGTTCCTGTCGGCGCGCAACCTGCCCGAGGTCGGCATCTGTGACGTGCCGGCGCTCGACCCGGTGGTGCTCATGCGCTTCGAGAAGGTGCTGATCACGCTGCCGGCCCTGAAGCAGATCGAGGAGCGGCTGGCATGAGCCCGAGCATCAACGATACCCGGCACAAGGAACGGCTGATGAACGTGCTGCTCGCTCCGCACATGTCGGAGAAGAGCACGGTGGTCGCCGACCTGCACAACCAGATCGTCTTTCGCGTGCGGCCGGACGCCACCAAGCAGGAGATCCGCCAGGCGGTGGAGCTCCTGTTCGAGGTGCCGGTCGAGGACGTCACGGTCGTGAACTGCCGCGGCAAGCTGAAGCGGCACGGGCAGCAGTACGGCCAGCGTTCGGCCTGGAAGAAGGCGTACGTCACGGTCGCGGCGGGCAGCCAGATCGACTTCCTCGGGGTCGAGTAACGGAGCGCTAGGGACATGTCACTGCACAAAGCGAAGCCGACCTCGGCGGGGCGCCGGTTCACGGTCACCGTCAAGACGCCGGGGCTCCACAAGGGCAAGCCGGTGAGCAGCCTGCTGGCGAAGAAGAACCGCACGGGCGGCAGGAACAACGCCGGCCGCATCACGGCGCGGCACCAGGGTGGCGGGTACAAGCAGCGCTACCGCCTCGTCGACTTCCGCCGCGACAAGGACGGCGTGCCGGGCGTGGTCGAGCGGCTCGAGTACGACCCGAACCGCAGCGCGCACCTGGCGCTGGTGAAGTACGCGGACGGCGAGCTCCGTTACATCCTGGCGCCGAAGGACATCGAGGAAGGTGCGCCGATCGTCTCCGGCGACGACGCGCCGATCAAGCCGGGCAACTCGCTCCGGCTAAAGAACATCCCGGTGGGCACGACGGTGCACTGCATCGAGATGAAGCCGGGCAAGGGCGGGCAGCTCGCGCGTTCCGCCGGTGCCGCCGCGCAGATCGCGGCCCGTGAGGGCGCGTACGCGACGGTGCGGCTGCGCTCGGGCGAAGCGCGCCGGGTGCACATCGACTGCCGGGCGACCATCGGCGAGGTCGGGCACGGCGAGCACAACCTGCGCAAGCTCGGCAAGGCCGGTGCGAAGCGCTGGCGGGGCGTGCGCCCGACCGTCCGCGGCGTCGCCATGAACCCGGTGGACCACCCGCACGGCGGCGGCGAGGGCAAGACCTCGGGCGGCCGGCACCCGGTGAGCCCGTGGGGCACGCCGACCAAGGGCTACAAGACGCGGCGGAACAAGCGGACCGACGCGATGATCGTCCGCCGCCGCAAGAAGAAGTGACCGCGGCGCCCGACGAACGAGGCCGGGATGCCGGCGTAGGAGCGCGCATCGCGCGCGACAAGGAAACCTGAAGAGAGATCAGAGGCAAAATGCCACGCTCAGTCAGAAAAGGACCGTTCGTCGATTCGCACCTGGCGAAGAAAGTCTCCGTCGCGCAGAAGGCGAACGACCGCCGGCCGATCAAGACCTGGTCGCGCCGGTCCATGGTGCTGCCCGACATGGTGGGTTTGACCATTGCCGTGCACAACGGCCGGCAGCACGTGCCGATTCTCATTTCCGAGAACATGGTCGGGCACAAGCTCGGCGAGTTCGCCGTCACGAGGACCTTCAAGGGTCACTCGGGCGATCGGAAGACGAAGTAGGCGTGGCCAGGGTTTGCAGGAGGAGCCGATGATGCAGGTAGCAGCGACACTGAAGTACGCGCGCATATCGCCGCAGAAGTGCCGTTTGATGGCCGACGCGATCCGCGGCAAGAGCGTGGACGAGGCCCTCCGGACGCTCACTTTCACTCCTCGCAAGAGCGCGAGGATCGTCAAGAAGGTGCTGGAATCCGCGATTGCGAACGCCGAGCACAATCATGGCGCGGACATCGACGAGCTGAAAGTGTCGGTCGTCGAAGTGAACGAGGCGCCGTCGTTCCGCCGCTACCGCGCGCGGGCGAAGGGCCGCGGTGCGCGCATCATCAAGCGCAACAGCCACATCACGGTCACCGTCGGCGACGAATAGGATTAAAAGCGAGCAGCAAATGGGTCAGAAGGTACATCCAACCGGCATTCGCCTGGGGATAGTCAAGGACTGGGCGTCCAAGTGGTACGCCGATACCCACGATTTTCCCGAGCACGTCCGGACGGATCACATCGTGCGCGAGTTCATCAAGAGGCGCCTGAAGGACGCCTCCGTGAGTCGCGTGCACATCGAGCGTCCGGCAAAAAAGGCCAACATCACGATCCATACGGCGCGGCCGGGCATCGTAATCGGCAAGAAGGGCGAGGACATCGAGAAGCTGCGCGCCGACGTCGCGAAGCTGATCGCCATGCCCATCACGGACGTGCGCATCAACATCAGCGAGGTGCGCAAGCCCGAGCTCGATGCGCAGCTCGTGGCCGAGGGCATCGCCCAGCAGCTCGAGCGCCGCGTGATGTTCCGGCGCGCGATGAAGCGTGCCGTGACCAACACCATGCGGGTCGGCGCCGAGGGTATCAAGGTGAAAGTCGGCGGGCGGCTGAACGGCGCGGAGATCGCGCGGTCCGAGTGGTACCGCGAAGGCCGGGTGCCGCTGCACACGTTCCGCGCCGACATCGATTACGGCTTCGCCGAGGCCAAGACGACCTACGGCGTCATCGGCGTGAAGGTGTGGATCTTCAAGGGCGAGGTGTTCGAGAAGCCCGAAGCGCCGGCGGCGGCGGAGGCTCCGGAAGCCGCAGCGGCCAGGTAACGGGACGAGACGATGTTACAGCCCAAGAGAACCAAATTTCGCAAGCAGATGAAGGGACGCAACCGCGGTCTCGCGCACCGCGGCAGCGACGTTTCCTTCGGCGAGTACGGTCTGAAGGCGCTCGACCGCGGCCGCCTGACGGCGCGCCAGATCGAGGCGGGGCGGCGGGCGATGACGCGCTACATCAAGCGCGGCGGCAAGATCTGGATCCGCGTGTTCCCGGACAAGCCGGTGACCAAGAAGCCGCTCGAGGTGCGCCAGGGCAAGGGCAAGGGCAACGTTGAGTACTGGGTTTGCCAGATCCAGCCCGGCCGCATGCTCTACGAGATGGAAGGTGTGACCGAGGACGTGGCGCGCGAGGCGTTCCGGCTGGCGGCCGCCAAGCTGCCGTTCCCGACCGAATTCGTGGCCCGGCAGGTGATGTGATGAAGGTCAGTGAGATCCGGGGACTGTCCGAGGAGCAGCTGGCGGAAGAGCTGCTGAAGCTCAGGCGCGAGCAGTTCAACCTGCGGATGCAGCAGGCCACGGGCCGGCTGGCGCGCCCGCACGAGCACGGGCGCGTGCGCAAGGACATCGCGAGAGTGAAGACCGTGCTGAACGAGCTGAGACGCCAGGGTAAGGATCAATGAGCGACACAACCGCACAACCCGAGCAGGCGCAGCCGGAGAAGGTCGTGCAGCGCGCGACCATCGGCCGCGTGGTGAGCGACAAGATGGACAAGACGGTCTCGGTCGCGATCGAGCGTGTGATCAAGCACCCGGTGTACGGCAAGTACGTGCGCCGCACCAGCAAGGTGCTCGCGCACGACGAGAACAACGAGTGCAAGACCGGGGACCGGGTCGCGATCCGCGAGTGCCGGCCGCTTTCCAGGCACAAGTCCTGGCGGGTGGTGAGCGTCCTCGAGCGCGCGCCCGAGCAGGAGTGACGGTGGGCCGCGGCTCACGGTGGAGTGACGGGACGAAACCATGATTCAGATGCAGACGGTACTGGATGTTGCCGACAACTCGGGCGCCAGGCGCATACAGTGCATCAAGGTGCTGGGCGGCTCGAAGCGCCGCTACGCCGCCGTGGGCGACGTGATCAAGGTCAGCGTCAAGGACGCGATCCCGCGCGGCAAGGTGAAGAAGGGCGAGGTGTACAACGCCGTGGTGGTACGCACGAGGAAGGGTGTGCGCCGCAAGGATGGCTCGCTGATCCGTTTCGACGGCAATGCGGCGGTGCTGCTGAACGCCCGTCTCGAGCCGATCGGTACGCGCATTTTCGGACCGGTCACGCGTGAGCTGCGTACCAACCAGTTCATGAAGATCATCTCGCTCGCGCCCGAGGTACTGTAGGCATGCGCAAGATCAGGAAAGGCGACGACGTCATCGTCACCACCGGCAAGGACAAGGGACGCCGGGGCACGGTGCTCCAGGTGCTTGACGACGAGCGGGTTCTCGTCGAAGGCATCAACGTCGCGAAGAAACACCAGCGGCCGAATCCGAACGCGATGCCGCCGGTGGAAGGTGGAATCGTCGACAAGGAGATGCCGATCGCGATCTCGAACGTGCTCGTCTTCAATCCGAAGACGAAGAAGGGTGATCGCGTGGGCTTCCGCCTCTCGGAGGACGGCGTCAAACAGCGTGTGTTCAGGTCGACCGGCGAGCCGGTGGATATCTGACGCGCAGGATTGGGAACATGGCCAGATTGCAGGAACGCTACCAGAACGAGCTGCGCGACCAGCTCCGGCAGAAGCTCGGTCTGAAGAACCCGATGCAGGTGCCGCGGATCACCAAGATCACGCTGAACATGGGCGTCGGCGAGGCCGTGGCGGACCGCAAGGT
>DASVDF010000143.1:0-17799 GCA_036381215.1 Woeseiaceae bacterium
CGGTCTTAACCACCGCGGAGGTGATTGTGGCAAAACGAGTGCAAGAAATCATTTTGGGGATTGATGTGGCCAAAGACACGCTGGAAGTCTTTGACTGGACGAACGAACGGCGGCAGTCCATTCCCAACGAGGCGGCGGCGATCCGGGCCTGGCTGAAGGGCTTTCCCGGTCCGCTGGCGCTGGCGGTCGAAGCCACCTCGGACTACCACTTCACGCTGGTCGATGAGGCGCATGCGCTGGGCCATACGGTGTACGTGATCAACGGCCACCAGCTGAAGAAGTATCGCGAGGCGGTGCATCGCGGGCACAAGTCGGATCCCGACGATGCCTGGCTGCTGGCGCGCTTCCTCGACGCCGAGCGGAAGCACCTGCGGCCCTTTACCCCGCCCTGCGCCAAGGCCCGACGGCTGTGGCAGGAGATCAAGCGCCGCGGCAGCGTGGTCACCAAGCGCCAGGACCTGCAGCAGAGCTTTAAGGGCACCCACATCGCCCATCGCGGGCTGTTGCGCGAGTTTGCCCGGGTGCTGCTCCAGATCGAGAACACCATCCAGCAGCTGATCCAGAGCCTGGGCTGGCGCGAGGATTACCGCCGCTGCCTGACGATCCCCGGGATCGGCCGGGCCAACGCCGCCGCCCTGGTGTGCGCGTACCACCGCGCCGCTTTCGCCAGCGGTGATCAGTTCATCGCCTTCCTCGGCCTCGACGTTCGACGCCGCACCTCCGGGCAGTTCAAAGGCCAACAAAAGCTCACCAAACGCGGCGAACCCGAGCTCCGACGGCTCCTCTATTGCGCCCACAAAGCCGCTCGCAGCTACGCGCCCTTCGCTCAGTATCGCGAGCGCCTGCTCGAAAAAGGCCTGTCCAAGATCGCCGCCAACATGGCCCTCGGCCGCAAGCTGGCCCGGATCGCTTTCGCCCTGATCAGCCGCCAGCAAACCTTCACAAAGCAGGCCACCGTCTGTTGCGCCGAGCCATAGAATCTCCTACGGGTTCGTTGAAGGTTCGACGGTCAGGCGCAGGGGGGTACCGATGGTCGCGGCTTCGACGTCCTCGCGGTGGAACGGGAGCGGCAGCCATTGTTCGTTGGCGTAGAGAGCGAGCTGGTCGAAGGCGTACGGCGAGACGGAGTCCGTCGACTGGCCGTAGGTCAGGATCGCCTCCGCCACCGGGCCGCGGTCGTCGAAAGTCACGGTCTGGATGTAGCTGCTGCCGAAGTTGATCTCGTAGCCGCCGGGCGGCAGCGTGTGCGTGCCAAGCGCCTCGACCTTGTTCAGCACGCCTTCGAATTCCATGCCGCCGTGCAGGCCGACAGGGCCGCCCGGCAAGGTCTTGTGCTGCATATCCGAGAGCGGCGCGTCCAAGGCGAAACCCGCCTCCTGCACGGTCGCAACCGCCGCTTCCAGCGCGGCGACGAGCGCATCGCGCACCGTCGGGTCGTCCGTGTTCAGCCCGCGCGGGGTCGTGACCGGGTGCGCAGGATCGAAGGGCACCCGCCACACGCCGTCGATGCCGCGCGCCGCGCGCCACCATTCGCGGAACAGGTGCTCGCCCCGGGAATCGAGCTCGGCGCGGCGGTTCCAGTTCCCGAGCACACGGCAGGCCGCCTCGAGCGACCGGCTCTCCGTGCTTTCGCAGAGCGCGAGCAGGTCGTCGAGCACGAGCTCGGCCGCCTCGTTACGATTCGCGAACAGCATCTGCTGTAACTCGTCGATGCCGATCTTGCCGTGCTCCGCAATGCCGTCCGTGCCCGCGAGACGGTCGCGAATCACGGTGATGCCGGAGCGAGTCCGCAAGCTTTGCGGGTAATCCGTGCCGCCGATCAGCGGCGAAAACGCGGGCCAGTCGATGTCGGGATTGCTGAGCCAGAAACTGTCGTTGCTGTTCTGCACCCAGTCGCGACGCACGGCCACCGGCATGCGCTGCATCGGCAGCCAGCCCGGCACCGGCGATTGCGGATCGCGCGCCCAGTCGCACTCCGAACGCGAGCCGTCGAGCACCGTGATGTCCGCGGCCGCGAACAGCGCCGCGGCCGGCGGCGACGGCCGGCAGCTTTCGAGCTTCGCGGCACCGACGTCGGGCACGACGCTCACGTCGGCGTAGAGCACGGAGCCGTTGCGATCGGCCGCGACGGTGTTCACCCACGGAACGCCGCCACGCTCCAGCACCGGCAGCATAGCCTCGACGCTCTCGGCGCGATTGAAGCCGATCCAGATCTCCATCGCGCGCAGGTCGCCCGCGACCGCATCCTTGAACGCGTACGCGTGCGCGCCGCTCCAGGTGAGCCCGGCATCCGGCAGCTCGACGACCGGGCCGAAGCGGGTGTTCCATACGGTTGCGGTGCGCTCTGCGATTCCGCCCTTCCCGTCCGCCGCGGGATACGTAATCGTCTCCTTGTCCATCGGCAGGCGCTCGCCGTCGACGATGTACGCAGTGGGATCGTCGGGGGCAAGCTCGAGCTCGTACAGCGTGAAGCGCTGGCCGGTGGAGACCGTATGCGACCAGGCGACGTCGTGGTTGAAGCCGATCTGCACCACGGCGGCATGCCCGATCGAAGCCCCCATCACGTCGAGCCTGCCGGGAATGGTGAGGTGCATCTCCCAGAACCGGTTCACGCCCGCCCACGGGAAATGCGGGTTGCCGAGCAGGAGGCCGCTGCCGTTGCCGGTCACCTCCGCGCCGAACGCCCACGCGTTGGAGCCGAGCCCGCTGCTCGCGACTGCCAGGCTCGCGAGCGCGCCTTCCGCCGGGGAGGGCGGCACCGCGGCCGCCGGCTCGCCGGCCGCCGGGGGCGCGGCGCCGACCCGCGCATCGGCGAAGTACGCCGAGCTCGCGAGCACCATCGTGAGCTCCTGGAGGCGCCGGTAATCCGCGAGCGTCATCGGGCGCACCCACGGCTGGCCGGCGCAGGGCGCGGGCAGGTCGGCTTCGTGATCGGCGAGGAAGCGGTTGTAACCGGCGACGTAGCCGCGCGCGAGCGCGTGCGCCTCGTCGCCGAGCTCCGCGGCCGCGCGCTCGAGCCCCGCGTCGTCCATGTGCGCGCGGACGAACACGTCGATGACGGCGTTCGGGAACAGCCGGAGCCCGAGCAGGCCGCGGCCTTCCGGACCGAACCATTGCGAGCGCTCGCCGCGGGTCGTGACCAGGTGGTCGGCCGTCTGGCACACGTTGTCTTCTGCGTGCGCGTACGCGACGCCGTACGCGAGCGAGGCGTAGTCGGGGGCGGTGATGTGCGCGATGCCGTGCGCGGTGCGCCGGATCTCGACCACCGGCGCGGCCGCGGCGGTGGTCGCGGCGGCTCCCGGCGCTGCTTCCTGCCCGCCGCGGCAGGCCCCGAGTGTGGCGCCGGCCGCCGCCAGCGCGAACGCGGCGAGGGTGCGGCGCCGCCCGCTGCCCCCCACGGTCACCGGAAGTTCCAGACCACCTCGATGCCGTAGGTACGCGGCATGCCTGGCAGCTTGGCGACGGTACCGAAGAAGTCGCGCAGCTCGTCCTGCGGATCCGTATCGTCGGTGAGGTTGCGGCCCCAGAGATAGGCCTCCCACACCTCACTGTCCGACATCAGGCCAATGCGTGCATTGACCTCGGTGCGCTCCGGCAGCTGGCCGTACGGGATCGTGCCCGGGAAAGCGCTGTTGTACGGGATCTCGGTGTCGTTGTTGGCGCCCGAGAAGTACTCGGCCTGGTAGGTCGCGTCGGCGCGCACCAGGAGCGTCGATGCGAGCGCCGGCACGCCGTGCTCCCAGATCGCGGCGAACGAGGCGGTGGTATCGGGTGCGTTCGGCAGGTCGTTTCCGGACGCGTCGGCGCCCTCGGTGCCGCCGCCCGGGAAGCTGTCGAACTCCGCCTGGAGCAGGCCGAGCGAGCCCTGCAGCGTGAGCTCGTCGCTGACGAGCCAGCTCGCCTCAGCCTCGAGGCCGCTCGTGTCCACCTTGGCGGCGTTGTTGATGCGAATCGAGGTGCGGCCGCCGCCGAGATCGACGAACTGGTTCACCTGGTAATCGTCGTAGGTCGCGATGAACGCGGCGACGTTGAGGAGCAGGCGCCCGTCGAGATAGTCGCCCTTGAGCCCGACCTCGAAGCTGTCCACCGTCTCCTTGTCGAACTCGAGGCCCTGGTTCGCGGCGAGCTCGTCGGCATTGATGTAGTCGAGGTTGAAGCCGCCGCTCTTGTAGCCTGCGGCGTAGCGCGCGTAGACGTTCGTCTCGTCGCTGAGCTCGAAAGTCAGGCTCACGGCCGGCGCGAAGAAGTCGTCGGTGCGGTCGTTGATCAGCGGTGACGGATTGGCGGGATCGGGCCCGGTCGAGCCGATGAAGAAGATGCCCGAGTTGCGGCCGTCGAGCAGCCAGTTGACGTCCTTGTCCTCGGTCGAATAGCGCGCGCCGAAGCCGAGCTTCCAGCGCTCCGCGAATGTCCAGGTGGCGTTGAAGTAGGCCGCGTAGCTGCGGGTCTCGACGTCGCCGCGGTTGAAAACCTTGGAACCCGGCGGGCCGAAGCCGAGAAGCTGAGCCACGACCTCGTTCGGCAGGGCCGGCGGAGGCGGCAGCGGCGGCGAAACCTGCCCGGACGCGTACAGCGGACCGACGAAGGCGTCGACGAAGCTCTCGCCGAGCACCACGTCGCGGTTGGTGTGCGCGTCCTGGCTGTAATAAAAGAGTCCGGCGACCCAGTCGAAAGCGCCCTCGTCCGGCGAGATGAGCTGGAATTCCTGCGACAGCACGTCATAGTCGTCCGCGTACTCGATCGAGACGATGTCGACCGGCGAGTAATCCGTGGCGTTGCTGTACACCGCGTCGGTCGTGCGGTACCCGGTGATGCTCTTCACGGTGAAACCGTTGTCGAGGTCGTAGGCGAGATCGAGCGCGCCGCCGTAGATGTCGCGTTCGTCGGAGGGATCGAAGCTGAATGCAACCTCGCCGAACTCCGGCGCAAACTGCACCGGCTGCATCGCGAGCATGTCGGTGATCGGGTCGCCGACGAGAATCAGGCCCTCGCTCTCCAGCCCGTCGAACGACGCGTTGATCTCCAGGCGATCGCTCGCCTCTACCCGGAGCTGCGCGCGGTAAGCGAGCACGTCGCGCTCCATCAGGTCGTTGCCGGTGACGATGTTCTTCACGTAGCCGTCGCGATTCGTCTGCGACACGGCGAACGCGCCGCTCACGGCGTCGCTGAAAGGCAGGTTGACCAGCCCCTTGATCTCGCTGTAGCCGAGGTTGCCGAAATCGCCGGTCACCTGCCCGTGCAGGTCGTCGTCCGGCTTCTTCGTGATCAGGTTGATGGCGCCTGCGACCGTGTTCTTGCCGAACAGCGTGCCCTGTGGCCCGCGCAACACCTCGATGCGCTCGAGGTTCAGGAGCTCCTGGTTGAGCGCGGGCGACATGCCGACGTACACGCCGTCGACATACACGCCGACGCGCGAGTCGAAACCGATGTTGCGGCTCTGCGCGCCGACGCCGCGGATCGTCACCGTCGAGCGGAAGTCGTTGCCCTGCGAGATCTGCAGGTTCGGGACATAGCTCGCCATCTCCTTCAGCTCGCGCACCCCGGTCTGCTCGATGGCCGAGTCGTCGAACACGGAAATGGAGACCGGCACGTCCTGCAGCCGCTCCGTGCGCTTCTGCGCCGTGACGACGATCTCCTCGAGCCCGGCGTCCTGCGCGAACGCCGCGAGCGGCAGCGCGAGGAGCGGCGCGGCCGCGGCGAAACATTCCTTGACGCGGCGCCGCGCCGCTCCCCTTGCCGACATGCCGTGCCGCGCGATCTGCGTCCCGCTCATTGCTCCCCTCCCACAGCCCCGCTTAGAATTGGCAAAATGGTATGACCAGTCGTTCGGGGCTGTCAATCGGGGGGATTGTCATGTCCGACAAGACGCTCACCTTCGAGCCGCTCGCCCGGCGGGAGGCGCTCGCGGAACAGATCGTGCGCCAGCTCGCCGGGCTCGTGAACCGCGGCGAACTGAAGCCCGGCGACCGCCTTCCCGGCGAGCGGGAGCTGGCGGACAAGCTGGGCGTCGGCCGCCCGACCCTGCGCGAGGCGCTGCGCGCGCTCAAGCTGCTCGGCATCCTCGACATCCGCCACGGCGGCGGCGTGTTCGTGTCGGAGCGTAAGCCCGACACGCTGCTCGGGCCGCTGCCTTCCTTTCTTGCCCTCGGGCGCCACGATATCGGCACGGTGCTCGAGGCGCGCCGGGTGATCGAAGGTGCGATACTCGCGTTCGCGGCCCGGGTGATCGACGACGAAGCGATCGCGAAGCTGGACGCGAACCTGGCGCGGTTCGCGAGCCTGGTGGACGGCGCCGGCGAGCACGATGTCGAGGCAGCGGAGATCAACGCGCTCGCCGAGGAGTTTCGGGCAGTCATCGAGTCCGCCGTCGACAATCCTATCCTCATGCGCGCCGTGACCACGCTCGACATCCTGAGCACGGCGGCGCGTTACCGCATCACGGCACGCGGCTCGCTCGAGCGGCTGCTCGAGAATCACCGCCGCATGGTCGATGCGCTGCGCGCGCGCGCGCCGCGCGCCGCACAGGAAGCCCTGGAAGCGCACATCGACTACTTGTGCGAGATCTGCGACGTGCGGCGCCGCGGTGCGTAAGACGACCCGGCGCGCCCTGATCGGCGGCGGCATCGCGGCCGGCGCGGCGCTCGCGGCGGGAAGCTGGCTGTGGCCGCGCCTGTCCAAGCCGCCCGTGGGAATGGAGATCCCGCCGGAGCGCATCGCGCGCGGGGCGGCGCTGGTGCGGGAGCACCCGGTCGTCGACGTGCACGCGCATCCGGGCCGCTCGTTCCTGGTCGGGGCGCATCCCGACAGCCTGCTGGTGCGGCTCATGCCGGACGGCTTCGAAGCGGAGCGCATCGCCGGCATGCGCGAGGCGGGGGTGACGGCGAGCCTGCTGGCGCTGGTCGCCGATTTCCCGGTGCTCGGCCTCGGCGAGGGCGGCCTCGTCGTCACGCGCGACTTCACGCCGGGCGAGGCCTGGCGGGATTTCGGCCGCCAGCTGCAACGCGTGCAGGCGCTGGTCGACGACGGCGTGCTGTCGCTGGCGCGCACGCCCGGGGAGGTGCGGGCGGCGCACGCGGCGGGCAAGCCGGTGACGCTTCTCGGCTGCGAGGGCGCGGATTTCTGCGAAGGCAGGATCGAGCGCATTGCCGAAGCGCACGCGGCCGGCGCGCGAGCGATCACGCTCCTGCATTACCGGACGAACGCGCTAGGCGACACGCAGACGTCGGCGCCGGTGCACGGCGGCCTGACGCCGCTCGGGCGGGACGTGGTGCGCGAGATGAACCGGCTCGGCATCATCATCGACGTCGCACACGCGAGCTTCGAGACGGTGCGGGACGTGGTCGCGGAGTCGCGGGCGCCAGTGCTTTTGTCGCACAGCGACCTGGATACGTGGCGCGCGGCATCGCCGCGCTTCATCTCGCTCGCGCACGCGCGCACGGTCACGCAGGCCGGCGGGGTGATCGGCGCGTGGCCCGCGGGCATCGGCAGCCGCACGCTCGCCGATTTCGTGGAGCAGGTGCTTATCCTCGTGGACGCGGTCGGCGCCGCGCACGTCGCGATCGGCTCGGACCTCGACGCCAATTACCGGCCGGTGCTCACCGAGTACACGGACTTCCCCGTCCTCGCCGCCGCCCTCCTCCACCGGGGCCTGAGCGAAGCCGACATCGCCGACATCCTCGGCGGCAACTTCCTCCGCCTCTTCGACACCGTCACCTCGCTTTCCTGACCCGCAGCCGGCACCCTGCGGACCGCAAACGCCGGGCGCCGTACGAGCCCGGCACGCGAACGACCGAACGAGCCACCGCCGACCCAACGCAGCGCCCGCAGGAGCGCGCCGTGCGCGCGACCGAACGAAGGCACGTACGACAAACGAAGGCCACGCTGGCACGTCAGCATCGTTCACGCACGGCACCATCGAAGCCAGGGCGGAGCCGTGGCCGGGGGAGTCCCTCTCGGCGGCGTCTGAGGCAAAGCCTAAGCCCGCAGGACCACATGGACGTGCTCGTGTCCGGCGCGGGGAGGGACTCCCCCGGTGGCGGCTCCGCCCAAGCCACCACACGCCAACGTGCGTGAACGATGCGGTCTCAAAGATAGCGGGCCACGATCATGATCACGGTCGCCCGCATGGCGGGCTTGTATGGTTCTCGGTGCCGAAACATTCTGCGAAGGGCAAATTTGCAGCCGGGGTTGTAAGAGATGCAGCGAACTGCTGCAAAGGGAGCGCCGCGGGAGCGCACACCCGTGGCATGCAATTTGCAACGCACTCCGGGCAGTCCTCACGATGGAGTGGAACAATGGCTGAGGGACAACTGACCAGGCGCACCGACAATCACGACCTGATCCGCAAGTGGGCGGAAGAGCGTAATGCGAAGCCGACGCGGGTGAAGCGCACGGGCAACGACGGCGATCCGGGCGTGCTGCGCCTCGATTTTCCGGGATACAGCGGCGATGACGAGCTGGAGGAAATTTCCTGGGACGAGTTCTTCCGCAAGTTCGATGAAGCCGATCTCGAGCTGATCTACCAGGAGCGCACGTCGAGTGGCGAGATCAGCAACTTCAACAAGCTGGTGAGCCGGGCGCATTAGAACAACGCGAGCTCGAGGCAGGACATGAATGACTACCACCCGGAGAACCCGCCCGATCCGCGTAAATGGCTCGCCCTGCCCCCGGAGGAGCGGCAGCGGCTGGTGAAGGCCTATTACGAGCGAACCGGCGGTTACGGCGGCTCGCTGGACGTGCATGCGCGGGTGCACGCGACGATCGAGACGCAGCTCGCGGAACAGGTGACGCCGGTGAAAGCGGCGTTCGTCCGGCTGCGCGACAACGGCCTGAACCGGCATGAGGCGCTGCGGGCCATCGGCTCGGTGCTGGCGCGGCGTATCCGCCGGATCGAGGATCCCGAGGACCTGACCTCCGCGGCCAACCGGGAGTACTTCTCGGCGCTCGAGACGCTGACGGCCGACACCTGGCTCGCGGGGCAAGCGGCGGAACGGGGCGCCTGACCCTGCCGGAAGCCGCGCGGCCGCGGTGGGACGGCCGTGCTGGCCTGCGCGCGTCGATTCACAAGCTCCACGTTCGACTGGGAAGTAACGGATCGGCCGTGCGCCGTGCCATGCTATCCCTGAGAAAAAGGAGTCCGCCGTGAAATATCTCTGCCTGGCCTGGGAAGAGGAAGCGCAACTCGACGCACTGACGCGCGCAGAATGGGACGTGCTGCGACGGGAGACGCTCGACTACGTCGCGTCGCTACGGGAAAGCGGCCACCTGCTGGTCACCGAGGCATTGCAGAGCGCGAGGAACGGCGTGTCGCTGCGTGTCAGGAACGGCATGCTCGCGACGACCGACGGGCCGTTCACGGAGACGAAGGAGCAGCTCGGCGGCATTTTCCTGCTGGAGGCCGCGGACCTGAACGAAGCCATACAGATCGCGGCGCGCTGGCCTTCGGCGCAGATCGGGACGATCGAGGTGCGGCCGGTGGAAATCGAGCTGCGCGACGAAGGCCGCTACGCGGCGGTTTAGCCGGCCGCCCGGCCGCTGCCCCGAACGCCCGTTTTCGGCAGGAAGCGGCGGCGGCGCGGCGCCGGCAATCATCTGGCCATCTTCGTTGGCGCCATGCAATAATCGAACGCACCACCGCCCGCGAAAGCGCGTGCCCGGCCTTGCAGGCAACGCGGCTCAAAACGCGGCCACCGTTCATGGATCCACGCGGTGCCTTTACACACATGACGCTTTTCATCTTTCGCTGGAAGGGAGATCCCATGGTATGCGAATCGCACAGATCGCGCCTTTGATTGAATCGGTGCCGCCGCGCCTGTACGGCGGGACCGAGCGCGTCGTTTCCTATCTCACGGAAGAGCTGGTGCGACAGGGTCATGACGTCACGCTGTTCGCGTCCGCCGATTCCGTCACCGCCGCGAAGCTCGTGCCGTGTGCACCTTCCGCGCTGCGCCTGGAGCCGCGCTCGGTGAGCGCGCTGCCGCACTACATGGTCATGTTCGAGCAGCTCCGCCGGCGCAGCCGCGACTTCGACCTGGTGCACTTTCATATCGACTACCTCCACTACCCGCTCATGCGCGAGATGCTGGTTCCGCACGTCTCGACCTTGCACGGGCGGCAGGACCTGTGGGACCTCGAGCCCTTGTTCGCGGAATACGACGACATGCCGCTCGTTTCGATCTCGAACAGCCAGCGCTCTCCCGTCCGCTCCGCCAACTGGGTCGGCACTGTGTACCACGGCGCTCCGCGCGACCTGCTGCCGTTTTCGCCACGCGGCGGCGATTACCTCGCGTTCCTCGGCCGCATCTCGGTCGAGAAACGGCTGGATCGGGCGATCGAGATCGCGACACGCGCGGGTCGGGAGCTCGTCGTAGCGGCCAAGGTGGACAAGGCAGACCGCGACTATTTCCTCACGGATATCAAGCCGCTGCTCGACCGCAGCCCGAACGTGCGCTACATCGGCGAGGTGAACGATCGCGAGAAGGCCGACGTGCTCGGCGGCGCGCTGGCACTCCTGTTCCCGATCGACTGGCCGGAACCCTTCGGCCTCACGATGATCGAATCGATGGCATGTGGCACGCCCGTGCTGGGGTGGCATTGCGGCTCCGTTCCCGAGATCATCACGGACGGAGTCAGCGGGCGGATCGTGGAAAGCGTCTACGAGGCCGTTGCGGCCGTCGATGAGCTCGCCGCGCTCGATCGCCGGCTGGTGCGGGAGTGCTTCGAGAACCGGTTCTGTGTCGAGAGAATGGCGGCCGACTACCTGACCATCTACCAACGGCTGGTGGACCGCAACGCCGCCTCCGTCCATACCGCAGCCTGAGCGGGATGGATCGGCAGGCGGTGCTCGAGCGGCTGGATGAGGGCGCGTCGGGCAGGCGCGCCGAGGACACCGGCACCCATTACATTCCGGCGCAGGCCGAGCCGTGGCATTACTCGCTGAAGCACGGGCAGAGCTTCGCGCTTTTCGACCAGCACGGCGACATCATCTCCGAGCATCACCGCGCGGACGGCCTGTATCACCGCGACACGCGCGTGCTGTCCCACTGGCGCCTGCTGTTCAATGGGCACCAGCCGTTGTTCCTGAGCTCGACGTTACGCGACGACAACGCCGCGCTGATCGTGGATCTCACCAACCCGGACATCTACGACGAGGATCGCCTGCTGCAGCCCCGCGACACGATGCACATCGTGCGCACCATGTTCCTGTGGGACAACGGCTGCCATCAGCGGGTCGCACTTTCCAACTACGGCGAGTCCGCGCAGCGCAACACGCTGCGACTCGAGTTCGGCGCCGATTTCGTGGACTTGTTCGAGGTCCGCGGCCATCGGGTGGTGGCTCACGGACACCGGACGCGCCGGGTAACGAGCCCGAACAGCGTCGAATTCCACTATCGCGCGACCGACGGTCTGGAGCAGACCACGGTCGTCTCCCTCGATCCCGTGCCGGATCGCCTCGACGAATCGGCCGCGGAGTGGGATCTGGAGCTCGCGCCCGGCCACCGCAGCATGCTGTTCGCCCGCGTCGACCCGACGAGCAGGGGTGCGTCGTCGGCACGCTCCTTTCTCACCTCCATGCGACTGGCGAGAACCGCCCTGTCGCGGCTTTCGAGCCGCGCCACCGCGATCGAGGGATCGAACGAGATCTTCAACGAGGTAATCCGCCGCTCGATCGCCGATCTCTACATGCTGATCACGCAGACGGAGGACGGCTCGTACCCGTTTGCCGGCGTGCCTTGGTTCAGCACGCCGTTCGGGCGCGACGGCATCATCACGGCGCTGGAGATGCTGTGGATCGACCCGGCGGTGGCCCGCGGCGTGCTGCAGTTCCTCGCGCGCACGCAGGCGCAGCGCGAGGACCGGCAGGCCGATGCGGAACCCGGCAAGATCCTGCACGAGATGCGACACGGGGAGCTGTCGCGCATCGGCGAGGTGCCGTTCCTGCGCTACTACGGCACGGTGGACGCGACCCCGCTGTTCGTGCTGCTCGCGGGGAAGTACTTCGAGCGCACCGGCGATGCGGAGACGCTGCGAAGCTTGTGGCCGAACATCGTCGCCGCGCTCCGCTGGATCGACGGCCCGGGCGACCTCGACGGCGACGGTTTCATCGAGTACCAGTCGAAGCGCGACGACGGACTCGTCAACCAGGGCTGGAAAGACTCGTCCGATTCGGTGTTCCACGCCGATGGCAGTCTCGCGCACGGCCCGATCGCGCTCGTCGAGGTGCAGGCCTACGTGTACGCGGCCAAGCGCTCGATCGCGCGAGCTGCGCGAGCCCTCGGCCAGCACGCGGATGCGGCGCGCCTCGCGACCGAGGCGGAGACGCTGCGCGTGCGTTTCGAGGAAACCTTTTGGTCGGAGAAGCTCGGCACGTATGTGCTCGCGCTCGACGGCGAGAAGCGGCCGTGCGAGGTGCGCAGCTCGAATGCCGGCCACGTGCTGCTCTCCGGCATCGCCTCGAACGACCGCGCGCGGCGAGTGGCCGCGGATCTCCTGAGCCAGAGCTTCTTCTGCGGCTGGGGGATACGCACGATTCCGGCGGGCCAGCCGCGCTTCAACCCGATGTCCTACCACAACGGCTCGGTCTGGCCGCACGACAACGCGCTGATCGCGCTCGGCCTCGCCAATTACCGGCATACCGACGCAGTGCAGGACATCTTCAAGGGGCTGTTCCTCGCGGCGAGCGCGATGGATCTGCGCCGGCTGCCCGAGCTCTTTTGCGGGTTCCGCCGGCGCCTCGGCCGCGGCCCGACGGCTTATCCCGTCGCCTGCTCGCCGCAGGCATGGGCGGCCGCCGCGCCGCTCGCCCTGTTGCAGGCGAGCCTCGGCTTGAGCTTCGACATTCCGAAGCGGGCCATCGTCATGCACCATCCGCGGATGCCCGATTTCATCGACGAGGTGTCGCTCCGGCGGCTCAGGCTCGATGCGACGGCCTCCATCGACCTTTTGCTGCGCCGGCATGGCACCGACGTGGCCGTGAACGTGCTGCGCCGGGAAGGCGATGTCGTGGTCGACATCAGGGTGTAGGGAAGCTCTGCCGGCTTTGACGGTACCGGCGGGCCACCCTATGCTGGCGCCGACGAGCTGCACGGCTCGATGGACGGAATCGATTATGGCGTGGCCCTGGCTCACGATCGTGGCGCGAACCATCCCCTGGGCGGAGCTCGCGCGCAATGCGCCGAAGATCATCGCGGCGTCTTCGGACCTGCTCGCGAAGCGCAACGCCGCGGCGCGGGAGGAATTCCGCACGCCGCCGGACGAAGCCGACGAGATGGAGCTCGCGCGGCGGATCCGCGCGCTGGAGCGGCGCGACGCGGAGAATGCGCAGGTAGTCGAGCAGCTCGCGCGGCAGGTGAGCGACCTGAGCGAGGCAGTGCAGGTGCTCGCCGCGCGCCTGCGGCTCGTGACCTGGGTCGCGGGTGCCGCGATCGTGCTCGCGGTCCTCGCGCTGTGGCTGCCCCGCTGAAGCGCAATGACTGAGCCGGTTCTGCAATGCGTCGATCACCTGGTGTTCGCGTGCGCGGACCTCGAGCAGGGTACGCGCGAGATCTCCGGTCGTTTCGGCGTGGAGCCGGTGCCGGGCGGCCAGCACCCGGTCTACGGCACCCGCAACGCGCTGGTGGCGCTCGGCGACGCGTGCTACCTCGAGATCATCGCGCCGGATCCGCACGTGTTGCAGCGTGACGAGGTCCGGGTCTTCGGCATCCACGAGCTGCCGGCCCCGCGGTTGATCACCTGGGCGGCGCACGGCACGGCGCTGGAGGAGCTGACGGACGCGGCGCGCCGGGAGGGCGTGGATCTCGGCACGGTCAGCGCGGGCAGCCGGCACCGGCCGGACGGCGCGGAGCTCACGTGGACGTATACGGATCCGCTGGCGGCGCGCAACGGCGGGGTTTTGCCGTTCTTCATCGACTGGGGCGACACGCAGCACCCGGCGCGCGGCCTGCCGCATGAATGCGAGCTCCTCGAGCTCACGCTGTACCACCCGCACGCCGCGAACGTCGAGCAGCGCCTGCGCGTCATCGGCATCGAGCTCCCGGTCTATCCCGCCGAGGAACCGCGCATCGCCGCCCGCATCCGCACCCCCAAGGGCCCCGTCGACCTCTAGAACACGCCCGCGCCGTCGATGGCGCGCACCGCAGGACGCGCATCGCGTGCGATACGATCGTGGCACGTTCGGTCGCGCGCAATGCGCGCTCCTGCGGTGCGCATGCGTGCAGCGTGTCAGGCGGGAAGGAAACTCGTGCCGTAATCCATCGCCGGCAGGCCGAAGAAGTCGGCGAGGGTCTGGCCGATGTCGGCGAAGGTGGAACGCTCGCCGAGGGAGCCGGCGGTGAGCGTGGTGCCCGTCGCGAGCACCGGGATGTGCTCGCGGGTGTGGTCGGAGCCGGGCCACGAAGGGTCGCAGCCGTGATCGGCGCACAGCACCAGCAGGTCGCCGCCGCCGACGCCCGCAGTGAGCTCCGGCAACCGGGCATCGAAGTACTCGAGCGCGGCGGCGTAACCGTCGATGTCCCGGCGATGCCCGTAGAGCATGTCGAAATCGACGAAGTTCGTGAAGACGATGGAGTTGTCGGGCGCCTCGGCCCATGCGGCGAGCGTCGCATCGAACAGCGCCGCGTTGCCGGTCGCCTTCATCTTGCGGGTGACGCCGCGGTGCGCGTAGATGTCGGCAATCTTGCCGATGCCGATGACCTCGCCGCCGGCGGCGGCGAGCTTGTCGAGGACCGTGTCGGAAGGCGGCGGGGTGGTGAGATCGCGGCGGTTGCCGGTGCGCACGAAATTGCTGCGATCGTTGCCGACGAACGGACGCGCGATCACCCGCCCGACGTTGTACCCGTCGACGAGCTCGCGCGCGATGTCGCACAGGTCGTAGAGGCGCTGGAGCCCGAACGTCTCTTCGTGGCAGGCGATCTGGAACACGCTGTCCGCGGACGTGTAGACGATCGGCTTGCCGGTGCGCATGTGCTCCTCGCCGAGCTGCTTGATGATCTCGGTACCGGAGGCATGGCAGTTGCCGAGCACGCCCGGCAAGCCGGCGCGCTCGATCAGCGGATCGAGCAGCTCCGGCGGAAACGTGTCCGTTTCGCCGCGGAAGTAACCCCAGTCGAACAGCACGGGCACGCCGGCCATCTCCCAGTGGCCGCTCGGCGTGTCCTTGCCGCTGGAGAGCTCCCGGGCGTAGCCCCAGGCGCCGGTGACCTCGTCGGGGAGCGTGCAGCCGGCGGGGACTCTGCCTGTGCTCGCCTGCGCCGCGTGCAGCAGGCCGAGCCGCGCGAGGTTCGGCACCGCGAGCGGCCGGCCCTGTTCTGCGCGGTACGCGGCGATGTGGCCGAGGGTATCGGCGCCGGCATCGCCGAAGCGCGCGGCGTCGGGCGCGGCGCCGATGCCGAAGGAATCGAGCATGAGGATCACGGCGCGGGTCATGGTGAGCTCCGGGGCAAATGTCACGATCGCGATCGCGCGCGACGCGCACTCCTGCAGGGCCGTCGCGGCCGCGCGATGCGCGCTCCTACAGGGACAGGATGATGCCGGCGATCGTCGCGTTCATCAGGTTGGCCAGTGTACCCCCGATCACCGCCCGGAGCCCAAGCCGGGCGATGTCGCTGCGCCGGCTCGGCACGATGCTGCCGAGCCCGCCGAGCAGGATGGCGATGGAGGTGAGGTTGGCGAAGCCACACAGGGCGAAGGTCACGATCGCCTGGGTGCCCCCGGAAAGCGAAGCCTTGATGTCGACGAAGTGCACGTAAGCGTAGAACTCGTTGACGACGACCTTTTCGCCGATCAGCGTGCCCGCCTGGACGGCCTCGGTCCACGGCACGCCGATCATGTAGGCCACCGGCGCGAACAGCCGGCCGAGGATCAGCTGCAGGGTCAGGTCCGGGTAGCCGATGAACCCGCCGAGCAGGCCGAGGATGCCGTTGACCAGGGCGATGGTGGCGACGAACGCGAGCAGCATGGCGCCGACATTGAGCGCGAGGGTGAGGCCGGTGGCCGCGCCGGCGCCGAGCGCCTCGAAGACGTTGACCGGCCGCGCTTCGTCGCCCATGTCGCGCGGGTCGAAGGGGCGGACCTGTGGCTCGGTTTCGGGAATCATGATCTTGGCCATGAGCAGCCCGCCGGGGGCGCCCATGAAGCTGGCGGTGATGAGGTGACCGAGGTCCACGCCCATTCCCGCATAGGCGACCA
This sequence comes from Woeseiaceae bacterium, assembly GCA_036381215.1. Taxonomy (GTDB): domain Bacteria; phylum Pseudomonadota; class Gammaproteobacteria; order Steroidobacterales; family Woeseiaceae; genus IDS-8. Next base: position 16,186 of record DASVDF010000143.1, read on the forward strand.
TCACCGTGCCCGCGATCGTGGCGCAGCCCACGGTCATGACGGCAAACAGCTCCGACTCGGTCATGCGGGCCAGATAGGGCCGCACCACCAGCGGCGCCTCGGTGTGGCCGACGAAGATGTTGGAGACGGCGGACATCGACTCGGCCTGCGTGGTGCCGAGGAGCTTGCGGACACCGCCGCCTAGCGCCGCGACGACCCATGGCATGATCCCAAGGTAATAGAGGACCGACATGATCGCGGCGAAGAAGACGATGATCGGCAGCACGTTGAACGCGATCGTGAAGCCGAGGCTGTCGGCAACGTTCGGGCCGAACACGAACTCGATGCCTGCGTTCGCGTACTCGACGACGTGGCTCACGCCGCGCACCGCCCCGTCGAGCGCCCGCTTGCCCCAGGGCACGTACATGATCAGCACCGCGAGGCCGACCTGCAGCGCGAGCGCGACCGCCACGGTACGCGGCCGCACGGCCCGCCGATGGCTGGACAAGGCCCAGGCGATCAGGAGGAGCAGCAGTGCCCCGCCGAGGCTGATCAGTATGCGCATGGGCAGCGCATCATACGCGATTCACGCCCCCGCAGGAGCCCGCCATGCGGGCGACCCCGGAGAAAGTGGTGCCGTCAGTTGCCGCCGGCCGGCTGCTGGTGGGCCGCGTCTTCCGCCACGGAGTTGCTGTGGCCGAAGAACTCGGTGCGCGTGAGGAACGTGTAATCGCCTTCCAGCGACATGAGCCACATGAGGATGACGATCGCTACGGGCGGCACGAGAATGGCGAGCTTGAGCGCCAGCCGCTCCCACTTCATGTGCATGAAGATCGCCACGATGAACCCGGCCTTGACGAGCATGAAGATGACGATCAGCGACCACCGCAGCATGCCCTGCAACTTCAGGTAGTCGACCATGTAGGAGGCGAAGCTGATGATGAACAAGAGGCCCCAGATCCAGAAATAGATCGCGATCGGGTGTTGTTGTCCTTCGTGCGCCATACGCATTCCCGCCTACCAGAGATAGATGAAGGCAAAGATGAAGATCCAGACGAGATCGACGAAGTGCCAGTACAGCCCGGCGATCTCGACGATCTCGTAGTTGCCGCCCCGCTTCTCGTAGAAGCCGCGTTTCACTCGCGTCGCCACGACCAGCAGGTAGATCACGCCGGCGGTCACGTGGCAGCCGTGGAAACCCGTGATCATGAAGAACGCCGAACCGAATTGCGCGGCGCCGGAGGGGTTCCCCCACGGCCGTACATCGTGGTGCACGATCAGCTTGGTCCACTCCATGGCCTGCATGCCGACGAAGGTGGCGCCGAGCGCGGCCGTGGCCAGCATCAGCCAGAAAGTCTTGTTGCGATCCTTGCGATAACCCATGTTCACGGCCATGGCCATGGTGCCGCTGGAGGTGATGAGCACGGTGGTCATGATCGCGATCAGGAAGAGGGGCACCGACACGCCGCCGATATGCGCCGCGAACAGCTCCTCCATGGACGGCCACGGCTCATTGGTCGACATGCGCACCGTCATGTAGGAGATCAGGAAGCAGCTGAATATGAAGGTGTCGCTCAGGAGGAAGATCCACATCATGGCCTTCCCCCACGGCACCTGGAATGCCTGCTTGTCCGA
>DASVDF010000144.1:0-20842 GCA_036381215.1 Woeseiaceae bacterium
AACATGCCGGCGATCATCGCCGCCGCCGAGGTCACCGACGCGGTGGCGATCCACCCGGGCTACGGGTTCCTTTCCGAGAATGCGGATTTCGTCGAGCGCGTGGAATCGAGCGGCTTCATCTTCATCGGCCCGCCCGCTCCCGCGATTCGCCTGATGGGCGACAAGGTCTCGGCGATCCGGGCCATGAAGGCCGCCGGCGTGCCGTGCGTGCCGGGCTCCGACGGCCCGGTCTCCACCGACCCGGACGAGAACCTGCGCATGGCGCGCGAAATCGGCTATCCGGTCATCATCAAGGCAGCCGGTGGCGGCGGCGGCCGCGGCATGCGCGTCGTGCATTCGGAGCCTTCGCTCATCGGCGCCATCGGTGTCACGCAGGCGGAGGCGCGCGCCGCGTTCGGCAACGACACGGTGTACATGGAGAAGTATCTCGAGAAGCCGCGTCACGTCGAATTCCAGGTGCTCGCCGACGGGCACGGCAATGCGATTCACCTCGGCGAGCGCGACTGCTCGATGCAGCGCCGCCACCAGAAGGTGATCGAGGAAGCGCCCGCGCCCGGTATCACCGAGGAGCAACGCCAGCGGATCGGCTCACGCTGCGTGCAGGCCTGCATCGAAATGGGTTACCGCAATGCCGGCACGTTCGAGTTCCTGTACCAGGACAACGAGTTCTACTTCATCGAGATGAACACGCGCCTGCAAGTCGAGCATCCGGTCACCGAAATGGTCACCGGCATCGACATCGTGCGCGAGCAGCTCAGGATTGCGGCGGGTGAGAAGCTCGAGATCAGGCAGGAGGACGTGAAGGTCTGCGGCCACGCGATCGAGTGCCGGCTGAACGCCGAGGATCCGAAGACGTTCATGCCTTCGCCCGGCCTGATCGAGCTGTGGCACGCACCGGGCGGCCCCGGCATACGCGTCGACAGCCACATCTACAGCGGCTACCGCGTGCCGCCGTACTACGATTCGATGATCGGCAAGCTGATCGCGCACGGCAGCACACGCGCCATCGCGATCGCCCGCATGCGCAACGCGCTCACCGAGATGGTGATCGAAGGGATCCGGACGAACATCCCGCTGCACCAGGAGATTTTCCAGCACGCGGCGTTCCAGGCGGGCGGCACCGACATCCACTACCTGGAAAAGAGGCTCGGACTCTAGTGTCCACCCGGGACCCGTGCACATGGCGGTTCGCCAATTCGTGATGCAGCTCGGCGCGCTGCCGGCGCCGGAGGTCGAGGCGGTGTTCCTGCGTAACGGCGCCCAGGCGATCACCTACCGCGACGCCGCGGATGCCCCGGTGCTGGAGCCCGCGCCCGGCGAGACGCCGCTGTGGCCCGAAACGACGATCACCGGCCTGTTCGGCGACGACCAGGACCTTGCTCCGCTGACCGCCGACCTGCTCTCTTCGTTCGGGCTCGGCGAGTTGCCTGCGCACCGCGTCGAAATCCTCGAGGATCGCGCGTGGGAACGCGAGTGGCTGCAGCACTTCCGGCCGCTGCGCTTCGGGCGCCGCCTGCTCGTGGTGCCCGGCGAGGTGACTGCGGCCGAGCCCGGCGACGTGATCGTCAGGCTCGATCCGGGACTCGCCTTCGGCACCGGCACCCATCCCACGACCGCGCTCGCGCTCGAATGGCTCGAAGGCCTCGACCTCGCCGGCCGGCGCGTGCTGGATTTCGGCTGCGGCTCCGGCATCCTGGCGATCGCGGCGCTCCGCCTCGGCGCGCGCTCGGCGTGCGCCTGCGACATCGACCCCCAGGCACTCGCCGCCACGCGCGAGAACGCACGGCGCAACGGCGTGGCGGAGCGCCTCGCGGTGGCCGCGCACCTCGAGCCCGCGCCCGAAAGCTTCGACGTGGTGCTCGCGAACATTCTTGCCGACACGCTGATCGCGGCGGCACCCGTGCTCACGGCACTGCTCGCGGAAGGTGGCCGCTTGCTCCTCTCCGGGGTACTCGAAGCCCAGTCGGACGAGGTCGCGCGCGCGTACGCGGGACAGGTGGAGCTCGAGCCGCCGGTCGTGCGTGAGGGATGGGCACGGCTGACCGGCCGCAAGCCCCGCCGGCGCGACGACGGGCCGGTGGCACGGGTCCGGAACGGGCGATAGGGACCCACGATGTACACGCAGTGCCCCGACTGCAACGAAGTCTTCCGCGTCACCGCGGACATCCTGCAGCAAGCCTCCGGCCGCGTGCGCTGCGGCGCGTGCGGGCACGTGTTCAACGCGCTCGACGGGTTGTCGGAAGGGCCGCCCTCCCCGGGCGAGCCGCCGTCGCGGCGCGACCGGGAGGCAATCCCGACTGGCATCGACGACCTGGACGAGGACGACGGCGTCACCATCGAGGACACCGGAGTGGAATGGCGCGTCGTCGAAGTGCATGGCGGCGCCGCGGGCGATGCCGATGACGCAAGCGATGACGCCGGCGAGAGCGCGCTGCGCTGGTACATCCACGACGAGAGCGCCGAACCGGGCAACGACGCGCGCATTCCCGAATCCGCCGCGGCGCGCCGCCAGCCGTCGCTGGAGCTCCAGCGCCCGGAGGCCGGCGAGCAGCGCTACGACGACAACACGCCGCTTCCCGGCCTCGTGGATGACGAAGACGACGACGCGTTCCCGCTCGCCGAGCCGCCGCGGCGCCGCGCCGAGGATTGGCTCGAGCCGCGCGCCCCCGAGCTCGACGAGCGGCAGGTGGACCTCGCGCTCGGCGATCCGGAGGAATGGACCGACCTGCTCGAAGAGGTCGGGCAACCCGACACGCCGGACGCGGCGGCGCACACGGAGGCACCATCCGTCGGCGACGACGCACCCGCGCGCCCCGGCGAGCCGGTGGACGAGCCCACGGCCGAGCACCCCGCGCTCCATCCCGGCCTCGACATCGCCGCCGCCGACGAAGGCGAGGCGGCGCTCACCCTCGCGGACGACACACCTGCAGCCGGCGATGAACGCGACACAACTCTCGTCCCGGCGGACGATGCTTCTGAAGGCGCTGACGAATCGCTCGCACTGGTCGAGGACGACGCATCGGGCGACGAACCGCTCACGCTGGTCGACGAAGCGGCGCCCGTCCCCGAAGGCCCCGAGGCAGCACCCGCGAGCGACCGCACCGGCCGGCGCGAAGTGCCGGCCGGCCGCGACGATGAGGAAGCGCGCGAACAACTGATCGACGCGGATCTCCTGCGCGCTTCCGGCCGACTCGAGGACCTGGCCGCGAGCGGCGCGCGCGCGGCGGCCGCCCCGCTGCCGCACGTCGAGACGATCATCATGGAGGGCGATCTCGTCAAGAGCTCGCTGCACGGGGAGCTGACCGTCTCGGGAATCCTGGAGGAGATGCCGCCGGCGGAGCCCGCCGCGGCCCCGGAAATCCAGGGCAAGTCGCTGCGGGATACCTATCTCAGGGTGCGCGATGGGCTGCCCGCACGGCGGGAGGACGTACGACCGCGCCGCCCGCTCGCGATCGCTGCGGTCCTGCTCCTCGGCGTGCTGCTCGCGGCGCAGATCGTGCACGCGCATCGCCGGACACTCGCGACCCGGCCCGTGTTCGCCGATACCGTGGGCGTTCTTTACTCACGTCTCGGCGCTCCGATCACTCCGGAGTGGAACGTCAACGGCTGGCAATTCGAAACGACGAGCGGCGGCACGGACGCGAGCGATCGTATCCTGACGATCTCGGCATCGGTGAGCAATCGCACCGAGCATGCATTGCCGTATCCGTTGTTGCACGTCGGGCTCACCGATCGTTACGAGGAAATCGTGAGCGGCGAGTTGTTGAAGCCCGAGCAGTATCTCGAGCTGCGTTCGGCGGAAGGCATGGTCGACGCGGGAGAGCGGTTCACGGCGACGGTCACGATCGCACCCGTAGCGCCGGACGTGTCGGGTTACAAGTTGAACGTCTGTTATCCGCTCAGCGCGACGAAAGTGCGCTGCGCGACCGGCGCATTCCGCAACCACTGACGCGCACGTTATGCGCGCGCTGCGGTGCGTGCCGGGAGCTCCGGAACACGGGTTCGCAGGGCGCGCGACCCACCTTTCCGAGAAGTCGCATGAAGTTCGCTGCCTAAGCGGCGCGAGCGGTTGGCGAAGGAAACGATTGCAAATTTTCTGCCATTTCAGTGCTTGCACAACGATCTTTTTTTTCCTTTGTGCGCTCGCGTAACGGCCCTAGCAAACGCCGTCGGCCGTGATATGATCGCCGTCCACCTTCACGGCCCGTACCGGTTTCCGGGGATCAACCGGTGGTCGGAGGTGTTTCTGGGGAAGTCTCGAGAAGTGGTCAAGAAAAGAACGAAGCGGAACAGGGAGCTGCGTGCCGCGAGCAAAAAGCCATTGCGAAAACACGCCGAGGAAGCACTCGATCACTATTTCGCCAGCCTGAACGGCGATCGTCCGGGGGACTTGTACGACCTCGTGCTCGGTGAAGTGGAACAGCCCTTGTTCAAAGCAGTGATGGAATACACGCAGGGCAACCAGAGCCAGGCGGCGGGGATCCTGGGCATCAACCGGGGGACGTTGCGCAAGAAGCTCAAGTGCTATTCGCTGATCCAGTAAACATCCGGATCGGCCGAGCGAGCACGGCGGTGCAGCGGTGAATCCACGGCGTGCACTGCTCTCGGTTTCCGACAAGCAAGGGCTGGTGCCGCTCGCGCGCGCGCTGTCCGGACTGGGTGTCGAGATTCTTTCCACCGGCGGCACTCGGCGCGCGCTCCTCGAAGCCGGCGTGCCTGTGATCGAAGTTTCAGAACGCACCGGCTTTCCCGAGATCATGGATGGCCGGGTGAAGACGCTGCATCCCCGCGTGCACGGCGGCCTGCTCGGGCGCCGCGGTGTCGATGACGCCGTCATGGCGGAGCACGGCATCGAGCCAATCGACCTGCTCGTCGTCAACCTTTATCCGTTCGAAGCGACCATCGCGCGCGGCGACGCGAGTCTCCGCGAGGCGATCGAGAATATCGACATCGGCGGCCCGGCGATGATTCGCGCCGCCGCCAAGAACCACGAGTCGGTGGCGGTGGTGATCGATCCCGCCGATTACGGCGATCTGCTGGAGCGCCTGCAGCAGGGCGGCATCGATCTCGAGCACCGCCGGCGGCTGGCGGCGAAAGCCTTCGCGCACACCGCCGCCTACGACGCAGCGATCACACGTTATCTCGGCTCCGTATCGGGCGGCGACGCCTTCGGCGAGCGCTTCGTGTGGGCCGGCACGCGCGTCATGACGTTGCGCTACGGTGAGAATCCGCACCAGCGCGCGGCCTTCTACCGCGAGACACGGGCACCGGCGGGCGCGCTGGCCGCGGCCCGGCAGCTCCAGGGCAAGCCGCTCTCGTACAACAACATCGCCGACGCCGATGCCGCGCTCGAGTGCGTGCGCCAGTTCGAAGAGCCAGCCTGCGTCATCGTCAAGCACGCGAATCCGTGCGGCGTGGCCGTTCGCGCCTCGCTGCACGAAGCCTACGAGCGCGCGTTCGCCACCGACCCGACGTCGGCGTTCGGCGGCATCATCGCTTTCAATCGCACCCTCGACGCCGGCACGGCGCAGGCGGTGCTCGAGCGCCAGTTCGTCGAAGTCATCGTCGCCCCGGAGGTGAACGCGGACGCGCGCGAGGCGCTGCGCGCGAAGCCGAACGTGCGCGTGCTGGAGACCGGCGCCCCGGAAGCGGCAGTGTCCTCCATCGATGTGAAGAAAGTTTCCGGCGGGCTGCTGGTGCAGGACGCGGATAACGGCACGATCTCGGAGAGCGATCTGCGGGTCGTCACGCGAGCAGCTCCCGACGAGGGACAAATCGCGGATCTCCTGTTTGCCTGGCGCGTCGCGAAGCACGTCAAATCGAATGCGATCGTGTTCTGCCGGGATCGCGCGACGGTGGGGGTGGGCGCAGGCCAGATGAGCCGCGTCTATTCGACGCGCATCGCCGCCATCAAGGCCGGGGACGAGGGTCTCCCGGTCGCGGGCTCGGTCATGGCCTCGGACGCGTTCTTCCCGTTCCGTGACGGCATCGACGCGGCGGCGGAGCACGGCATCGCCGCGGTCATCCAGCCCGGCGGCTCGGTGCGCGACGAGGAGGTCATCGCGGCGGCGGACGAGCACGGCATCGCCATGGTGTTCACCGGGATGCGGCACTTTCGACATTGAGCCGCGTTTCGGCAATCATGCCGGGCATGAAGGCGCCTGAAAGGATACTGATCGTCGGCGGCGGCGGACGCGAGCACGCGTTCGCCTGGAAGTGCGCGCGCGCGGAAGGCGTGAGCGGCGTGCTGGTCGCGCCGGGCAACGCCGGCACCGCCGCCGAGCCCGGAGTGCGGAACGCGCGGGTTGCCGCCGATGACATCGACGGCTTGCTCGCCCTCGCCGAGCGCGAAGCGATCGATCTGACGATCGTGGGCCCCGAAGCGCCGCTCGTGGCCGGCATCGTCGACCGCTTCGGCGAGCGCGGGCTGCCATGCTTCGGACCGACGGCCGCGGCAGCCGCGCTCGAAGGCTCGAAGGCGTTCGCCAAAGCGTTCCTGAAGCGCCACGGGATTCCGACGGCCGCGTTCGAGACGTTCACCGACCTCGAGCCCGCGCTCGCCTACGTGCGCGCACACGGCGCGCCCATCGTCGTCAAGGCCGACGGGCTCGCGGCCGGCAAGGGCGTCGTCGTCGCGAGCTCGGTGCAGGAAGCCGAAGCGGCGATCCGCGGCATGCTGGCGGACGCGCGCTACGGCGACGCGGGTCGCCGCGTGGTCGTCGAGGAGTGCCTCACCGGCGAAGAAGCCAGCTTCATCGTGATCACCGACGGCGACACCATCCTGCCCCTCGCCACCTCGCAGGACCACAAGGCGCGCGACGACGGCGATCGCGGGCCGAACACCGGCGGCATGGGCGCCTATTCGCCCGCGCCAGTGGTCACGCCCGGGCTCGAGCGCCGGATCCTGGCGGAGGTGCTGGAACCGACGCTCGCCGGGCTGCGCGCGGAGGGCATTCCCTACCGCGGCTTCCTGTACGCCGGGCTGATGATCGCAGCCGACGGCGCGCCGCGCGTGCTCGAGTTCAACTGCCGCTTCGGCGACCCGGAGACCCAGCCGATCCTCGCGCGCCTGCGCTCGGATTTCCCGGAGCTGTGCCGGGCCACCCTCGACGGCCGGCTCGGGGAAATGCGCATCGACTGGGATCCGCGGGCGGCGGTCGGCGTCGTGATGGCCGCCGCGGGTTACCCCGGCGCCTACCGCAAGGGTGAGCGCATCGAAGGGCTCGCGGCCGCGGCCGCGGAGGACGTCAAGGTGTTCCACGCCGGCACCGCGGAGGCGGACGGTGAGGTCGTGACGAGCGGCGGGCGCGTGCTCTGCGTCGTGGGCCTCGGCGACACCGTCACGGCCGCGGCGGAAACGGCGTACACCGGCGTCCGTCGCATCCATTGGCCCGGCGCGTTCTGGCGCAACGACATCGGCCATCGCGCGATCGCCCGCGAGCGCGGGGAGCGCTCGTGCTGACGCCGGCTGCCGCGCTCGACGCCGTCAGGGGCGCGATGCGTCCTTTCGACACGGACATCGTGCCGCTCGAGCGTGCCACGGGCCGGGTGCTGCGGCAGGCCGTGCGCGCCGAGCGCGACCAGCCGCCGTTCGACCGGGTCACCATGGACGGCATCGCCATTGCGTACGATACGTTCGCGCGCGGGGAGCGGCGCTTCACGATTGCCGCGCGCCAGCACGCGGGCGAGCCGCCGCGCGCGCTCGGCGATCCGGGTCAATGCGTCGAAGTCATGACCGGCGCCGTGCTGCCGGCGCAGGCGGATTGCGTGGTGCCGGTCGAGCGCATCGCGGTCGCGGACGGCGTCGCCGCGATCGAGAGCGGCTACGCGGCCGAGCGCGGCCAGTACATACACCCGCAAGGCTCGGACCACCGCGCGGGCACGGAGCTCCTCGCGCCCGGCGCCGTCGTCGCGCCGGCGGACGTCGCGATCATCGCGTCTTGCGGTCTGACCGCCGTGGAAGCCGCCGGCCTGCCGGTCATGCGCGTGATCTCCACCGGCTCGGAGCTCGTCCCGGCCGGCCCGCCCATCGAAGCGCACCAGGTACGCTCGTCCAACGGACCCGCGCTGCTCGCGATGCTGCGACAGCACGGATTCGACGACTGCGCGCACGAAGAGCTCGCCGACGAGCCCGCCCTGCTTCGTGACCGCCTCGCACGGCACCTCGACGAAGCTTCCGTGCTCGTCCTCTCCGGCGGCGTGTCGATGGGCAAGGCCGACTTCGTGCCCGAGGTGCTGAACGCGCTCGGCGTCGAGCGGGTGTTCCACAAGATCGCGCAGCGGCCTGGCAAGCCGATGTGGTTCGGCATCGGGCCGCGCGGACAGGCCGTGTTCGCCCTGCCGGGCAATCCCGTGTCCACGCTCGTGTGCTGCCGGCACTACGTCCTGCCGGCGCTCTTGCACGCGAGCGGGCGTTCCGCGCCGCCCCGCGAATGGGCCCTGCTCACCGAGGACGTGACGTTCAAGGCAGATCTCACCGCGTTCCTGCCCGTGCGGCTCGCCTGCCGCGAGGATGCGACGCTCTGCGCAACGCCGGCGCCGACCAACACCTCCGGCGATTTCGCTTCACTGGGCGGCACGCACGGCTACGTCGAGCTCGCCCAGGACCGCTCGCACTTCCCTCAAGGCACCGCCGTCCCCCTCCACCGCTGGCGGCTCCTGTAACCCACCCGCGAGTTACGTGAGTGTTGCTCCAGGTTCGGCAGCACCGGCGACGGCGGGGTGCCTTTGGGGGAATGGCTCCCAACGGAAAAGGGGTCGAACCGATTTTTTCCGCTCCGCTGGTCGCAGTGCCAGCATCCGCGCGGAAAAAATCGGTTCGACCCCTTTTCGGGTCAGCGCTTCATCGCTTCGAAGAAATCGGCGTTGGTCTTGGTGTCCTGCAGCTTGTTCAGGAGGAATTCGACCGCGGCGAGCTCGTCCATCGGGTGCAGCACCTTGCGGAGCACCCACATCTTCTGCAGCTCGTCGGGCTGGGTCAGCAGCTCTTCCTTGCGCGTGCCCGAGCGGTTGATGTTGATGGCCGGGAACACGCGCTTCTCCGAGATGCGGCGATCCAGGTGGATCTCCATGTTGCCCGTGCCCTTGAACTCCTCGTAGATCACCTCGTCCATCTTGGAGCCGGTGTCGATCAGCGCCGTGGCGAGGATCGTGAGGCTGCCGCCCTCCTCGATGTTGCGGGCCGCGCCGAAGAACCGCTTCGGGCGATGCAGCGCGTTGGCATCGACGCCGCCCGTCAGGACCTTGCCCGACGACGGCACGACCGTGTTGTACGCCCGCGCGAGGCGCGTGATCGAGTCGAGCAGGATCACGACGTCGCGCTTGTGCTCGACCAGCCGCTTCGCCTTCTCGATCACCATCTCGGCGACCTGCACGTGCCGGCTCGCCGGCTCGTCGAAGGTCGAGGACACCACCTCGCCGCGCACCGTGCGCTGCATCTCGGTCACCTCCTCCGGCCGCTCGTCGATGAGCAGTACGATGAGGATGCATTCCGGATGATTGGCCGCGATCGCGGAGGCGATGTTCTGCAGCAGCATCGTCTTACCGGCCTTCGGCGGAGAGACGATCAGGCCGCGCTGGCCCTTACCGATCGGCGCCACCATGTCGATGATGCGCGCGGTCAGGTCCTCGGTGCTGCCGTTGCCCTGCTCGAGCTTCAGGCGCTCGCGCGGGAAAAGCGGCGTCAGGTTCTCGAACAGAACCTTGCTGCGCGCGTGCTCCGGCGCCTCGTGGTTGATCTCGCCGACCTTGAGGAGCGCGAAATAGCGCTCGCCGTCCTTTGGCGGGCGGATCAGCCCCGAGACCGTGTCACCCGTGCGCAGGTTGAAGCGCCGGATCTGGCTCGGACTCACATAGATGTCGTCCGGACCCGCGAGGTAAGAGCTGTCGGCCGAGCGCAGGAAGCCGAAGCCGTCCTGCAGTATCTCGAGCACGCCGTCGCCGTAGATGTCCTCGCCGTTCTTCGCGTGCGCCTTCAGGATCGAAAAGATGATGTCCTGCTTGCGCGAGCGCGCGAGATTCTCGAGACCCTGCGACTCGCCGAGCTCGACCAGCTCCGCCGCCGGACGCGTCTTCAGCTCAGTCAGGTTCATGATGTTCTTGCTCTGCGCGAGCTGGTCCGGTGAAATGACGTCCAGGCTGCCGGCCTCGTCGTCCGGGAACTCCTCGGAATGAGGCCTTCTTCCCCTGCGACGCCGATTCCCCCCCTGGCCGTTGGAATTTTTCGTTTTAGCCGACTGCTTCGGACGGCTGCGTGTTTGATTACCCAAGTATCCTCTCACAGATTGGATTCCAAAAACTCAGTTAGTTGAGATTTCGACATGGCACCCAGTTTCTGGGCGTGAACGGAACCGTTTTTGAACAGCATCAGCGTGGGAATGCTGCGGATCCCGAATTTCGGCGGGGTCGCGGGATTCTCGTCGATGTTGAGCTTGGTGACGGTCAGCCGGTCGGCAAATTCCTCGGCCGCTTCGTCGAGCAGCGGCGCGATCATCTTGCACGGACCGCACCATTCGGCCCAGAAGTCCACCAGTACGGCCTTTTCGGCCTGCAGTACGTCGTTCTCGAAGTTGCCATCGGTGGTGTGAACGATTTTGCCGCTCACCGGGTTGCTACCTCCACATGATCACAGGCGTTCAATCAGGTATCGACATTGGGTCTGGCGGGACCGCCCCTCCCCCCGGGTACGGGCCAGCCCGCAAAAACGGATGACGCTGCCTCGGCAATCAGGCACTATCGCAGCTTTTCGCGGCTTCTAGAGCAGGAATTCTTCTGTGGAATTCGTTGATTGCGAACTTGGCAGGTGCGACGATTGTCGCGTCGATGCCGTCAATTGGACCCCTTCGCGAGCCATTTTGCAAGCCCCCCACCCACTTTTTCCACTGACCGGAACATGACTGACAGCCATCTGAGCGACCTCAGATTCGATTCCCTTCCTCTCGACAATTCATTGCGCCAGGGCATCAGCGATGCCGGATTCGAATACTGCACACCGATCCAGGCCAACGCGCTGCCGCTCGCACTGAAGGGTGAGGACGTCGCCGGCCAGGCGCAAACCGGGACGGGCAAGACGGCGGCATTCCTGATCGCCGCCTACCAGCGTCTCCTGACCCACCCCGTGCCGGCAGGCGGCGGCCCCCGGCAGCCGCGCGTCTTCGTGCTCGCACCCACGCGCGAGCTTGCGGTGCAGATCGAGAAGGACGCGGCGGTGCTCGGCAAGCACACCGGGCTCGTCACCGGCATCGCGCACGGCGGCACCGACTACGAGAAGCAGCGCCGCCACCTGCAGGAAGGCGTCGACCTGCTGGTCGGCACGCCCGGCCGGCTCATCGATTACTACAAGCAGGGGGTCTTCCGCCTCGACCGCGTCGAGGTGGCCATCATCGACGAAGCGGACCGCATGTTCGATCTCGGCTTCATCAAGGACATCCGCTACCTGCTGCGGCGCCTGCCGCCGCACGAGCAGCGCCTCAACATGCTGTTCTCGGCCACGCTGTCGCACCGCGTGCTCGAGCTCGCCTACGAGCACATGAACGATCCGGAGCTGATCCGCATCGAGCCGGACAAGGTGACGGCGGACCGCGTCCGGCAAGCCATCTTCTTCCCGTCGAATCCCGAGAAGCCGCCGCTCTTGCTCGGCCTCATCCGCGAGATGGGGGCGAGCCGCATCATGGTGTTCGTGAACACCAAGCGGGAGGCGGAGTGGCTGGAGGCGTTCCTCGGCGCGAACGGCGTCGATGCCAAGGCCATCTCCGGCGATGTGCCGCAGTCGCGCCGGCTGTCGATGCTGCGTCGCTTCCAGAGCGGCGAGCTGCCGGTGCTCATCGGCACTGACGTCGCCTCGCGCGGGCTGCACATTCCCGACGTGCAGTACGTGATCAACTACGACCTGCCGCAGGATGCGGAGGATTACGTGCACCGCATCGGCCGGACGGCGCGCGCCGGCGCCGCCGGCGACGCGATCAGCTTCGGCTGCGAGACCTACGCAATCTCGCTTCCGGACATCGAGGCATTCATCGGGCACAAGATTCCCGTAGCCACCTTCGCACCCGAGGACCTGCCCGAGGTCGTCGAGCCGCCCCGCGAGCGGCGCGGCAGCCGCAAGCCGCGGCCCCGCCGGCCCGGGGGCAGCGGCGGCAGGCCGCCGCGGTCCGGTGCGCGCCGGCAGCGCGGATCATGAACGGCGAAGAGCGGGGCACGCCCGCGCTCATCGAGCCCGTCGTGGCCATCGCCGAGGCGGCCGGCAAAGCCATCCTCGCGGTGTACGAAACCGAGTTCGACGTCGATGCCAAGGCAGACGACTCGCCTCTCACGCAGGCGGACATGGCCTCGCATCGCCATATCGTGGCGGCCCTCGGGGCGCTCACGCCCGGGCTCCCGGTGCTGTCGGAGGAAGCCGGCCTTCCCGATTTCGCAGAGCGGCGCCGCTGGCGCCGCTACTGGCTGGTGGATCCCCTCGACGGCACGAAGGAGTTCGTGAAAAAGAACGGGGAGTTCACCGTGAACATTGCACTCGTCGAGGAGCACGTGCCGGTCCTCGGCGTGGTGCACGTGCCGGTGCGCGGGCTCACCTACACCGGCTGCGCCGGCGCCGGCGCCACGCGCCGCGAAGCCGACGGGCGGCAGCGGCCGATTCACGTCGCCATCGAAAGCGCGAGCCCGGTGCGCGTCGTCGGCAGCCGTTCGCATCGCGGCGCGAGCCTCGACGCGTTCCTCGAGAAGCTCGGTGATTTCGAGATGGTGCCGATGGGCAGCTCGCTCAAGCTCTGCCTCGTCGCGGAAGGCGCGGCCGACGTCTATCCCCGCCTCGGCCCGACCTCGGAGTGGGACACGGCCGCGGCCCAGGCAGTCGTCGAGCAGGCCGGCGGCGCCGTCTGGCAGCTGGACGGCAGGCCGCTGACCTACAACGAAAAAGCCGATATCCTGAACCCGCATTTCCTGGTCGTGGGTCCGCAGGATCACGACTGGCTCGGAATTCTCGCGGACGCCGGGTAACATCCTGCGCCGCATGCGCTAATATCCCGTTGGTTGCGGAGAACTTCGCAGGACCAGCCTCTTCTCGCAGTCCATGACCGACGACAAGATCGATACCGAGTGCTTCAAGAATCACGAGCGCCTACGGGAACTCCGCATCAGCCATCGTGACCTCGACTACCTGATCGACCGCCTCTCCCACGACCCGCTGGTCGACCAGCTCCGCATCCGGCGCCTGAAGAAGCGCCGCCTCCTCATCAAGGACATGATCGCGCAGCTCGAGAGCGAGCTGATTCCCGACCTGGACGCCTGAGCCCTGACCAGGGAATCTCTGCACGTCGTGCAGAGCTTGCCTGGCCGCGCTCTGCACCTCGGCGTTTCATCATACGCACTATCCACGACCTCCTGGTGTGACGTGTATCGGCGCGCCGCGGCGCGGGAGCTGGTCTACTCGCGCGAGTGCAACTGCCTGACCCGTCGGAGCGATGAAGCCGGAACCTGCAGGCCGCAAAGCCTTTCCCGTGAACGTCGAATCCCTGGAGATCGGGATGTATGTCTCGGCGCTCGACCGCCCGTGGCTCGAAACGCCGTTCCTGTTCCAGGGATTTCTGATCCAGGACTCCGGGGACATCGCCGCGCTGCGCAAACACTGCCGGCACGTGTTCGTGGATCCCGAAGAGTCCGCGGTGGAGATCGACCCGGCCGCGTTCACGGCGTCGGTCCTGGCGCGGACCGTGCCGCACCCCAAACCGGTTTCCTCTGCCCCGGAAAACGACGAGCCTGCCGGCTCGGTGTATAGCGACATCGGCGAGCTGCGCCGCGAGCTCGCGGATGCGAAAGAACGGCACGAGCAGGCAATGCGGCTGATCCGCGACGTGATGGACGTTCTGAGCGAGGGCGGCCGGCTGGACGTCGAGACCGCGCGCCGGGCGAGTGAGCCCATCGTCGAAAGCGTCATGAAGGACCGCTCCGCCATGGCGTGGCTGGTCCGCCTGCGGCAGGCGGACGACTACATCTATACGCACTCCGTTTCGTCGGCCATCTGGGCAACCGTGATGGCGCGGCATCTCGGCATGCCGAAGGAGGAGATCGAGTCGGTGGGGCTCGGCGCGATGCTGCTCGACATCGGTAAAACCCGCGTCCCGAAAGAGCTGCTCGCGCATCCCGGACCGCTCACGCCGGAGGAGATGGCCCAGGTGCGGCGGCACGTGGAATACGGGGTCGAGCTGCTCGAGGAATCCGAGCAGTCGGACCCGATCGTGATGTCGATGGTGCGCACGCATCACGAGCGCCACGACGGGTCGGGCTACCCGCGCCGGCTGCGGCAGGAGCAAATACCCGTGCACGGGCGGATCGCCGGCATCGTCGACCATTACGACGCCATGACCTCGGACCGGCCGTACGCCCGCGCCAGCTCCTCGTACGACTGCCTGCGGTCGCTGAACCGGCTCGCCGGCACCGGCTTCCAGCCCGAGATGGTCGAGCAGTTCATCCAGTCGATCGGCTTCTTCCCGCCCGGCACGCTCGTGCAGCTGAACGACGGCTGCGTGGCGGTGGTGGTGGCGCAGAACCGGCGGCACCGATTGAAGCCCGAGGTGCTTCTCGTCACCGATCCGGACAAGAACCTGCTCCGCGAATTCCGCCTGCTCGACCTGCAAATGCCCGTGAAGAGCGACTGGACGGACGGTGCGCTGCACATCGACAAGGGCCTCGAACCCGGCTCGCACGGCATCGACCCGGCGGAGTTCTTTCTCGAATGAGCAGTGACACCGACGCGGTCATCGTTGCGGCAATTTCCGGGCCGCACGCCGCCGCCTCGGGGTACGTGACCTTCCTGGACTGCCTCGCGGGCTATCTGGGCGGGCGGGCCGGGGGCGAAGAGCTCTCGGCGCTGCTCATCGTGCAGCTCTGCAACCTGAATCGCATCAACACCAGCGCGGGCTACCAGGCAGGGCACGAGCTGCGGCGCACCTTCGCAGCGAGCGTGGAGAACATCCTGCGCGGCGACGACTGGATGATGCCGCTCACCGAAGATCGGTTCGCGGTCGTGCTCGACCGCGTGCGCAACGCCGGTCATCTGCTGCTGGCCGCCAGCCGGATCTCGCGGCTCGCGGCGGAGCACAACGCGACCGAGGGATCCGGGCCCACGCTCGAGATCCGGGTGGGCGGGTCGCTGTTCCCGGAGCACGCCCGCTCGGCCGAGGCGCTTCTCCGCTGCGCGGAGCTGGCGCTCGAAATGGCCACGCTGGAGAAGTCCGCGAGCGCGCTGTACCGACCGGACGCATCGAAGCTCGTAACCGACAACTGGCGCTACGAGTCCGAGCTTCGGACCGCCCTCGACAACGACGAGATCTTCGTCGTGTACCAGCCGAAGGTCGATGCCGTCACGCGCAAGCCCTGCGGCGCGGAGACGCTCCTCCGCTGGCAAAACCCCAGCCTCGGCGACGTATCACCGGCACAGTTCATTCCCGTGGCGGAAGCGAGCGATCGCATCGACGCGCTCACGAGCTTCGCGCTGCAGTCGGCCGCGCGTGACGCCGCGAGCTGGCCGCATACGGGCAAGCCGCTCTCGGTCGCCGTCAATCTCTCCCCCGTCCTCATCGAGAGCGGCGACGTCGTGGCGATGTTCGAGCATGCCGCCGCGATCTGGGGTATCGGCCTCGACCGGCTGGTCGCGGAAGTGACGGAAAGCGGGATCGTGTCGACGGCCGGCCGCGGCATCGAGGTGCTCACCGCGCTGCGCGCCGCGGGCGTCCGCGTGTCGATCGACGATTTCGGCACCGGCCACTCGTCGCTGGCGTACTTCAAGGATATTCCCGCCGACGAGGTGAAGATCGACAAGTCCTTCATCGCGGCACTGGCCGAAGGCGAAACGAACCTCCGCCTCGTGCGCACCATCATCGATCTCGCGCACGGCTTCGGCCTGAAGGTCGTGGCCGAAGGGGTCGAAACGGCCGCCGGCGCGGATACCCTGCAGGCGCAGGGCTGCGACGTGCTGCAGGGGTACTGGTTCTCGCCGCCGCTGCCGCGCGACGCCTTCCTGCGCTGGCTCGCGGACAACGGCTAGGCCGGGCTTACGAGCGGACGCCGCCCGCGACCCGGGCGGAAACGTCTTCGTTCCGCGGCACAGGGACCGAGCCCGCGAGTGTGAGCGAAAGGATACTGTGGCGGATCTCCTCGCCGAGCACCAGCCGCGCGTCATCGGCAATGCGCGCCAGGTCCTCGTCGAATTCGAGCAGCCCTTGCGAATTGCGCCGCAGCACGTCCTGCTGGCGCAGCTTGCCGATGAAATCGCGGAACAGCGCCCGGTCGAAAAAATCCGGGGAGTGCAGGCCGTAGATCATGGTGAGGCGTTCGGCACTCTGCTGGCACAACGTCTCGAGCTGCACGCGCGTCAGCACGCCGGAGCCGTGGCGGAACAGCAGGGCGATGACGAGGTAGAAGCGCTGCAGCATCGGCACCATCGACTGGCCGAGCATCAGCAACTGGTAAGCGCGTGCCGAGCCCGTCGGCGGGCGCACGAGGACATCGCCGTCGCGCGACAGGATCCCGAGGTCGAGCAGGGCGTCGATCCCGGCTGCAATCACCGGCTCGACCGCATCTTCCTCCCACTTGAGCGTGAGCTCGGTCTGCATGAAGGGGTAGGTCAGCCCCACGAGCCGGATGACCTCCGCCTGCGGCAGCCGGCGCGCATGCATGAAGCAGCAGGCGACCGAGGCGGGAATCGCGAACAGGTGCAGCACGTTATTACGGAAGTAGGTCATGAGCACGGCCTGGCGCTCCGCCATGTGCAGCACGTCCCCGAGCGGGTGCGAGGTGCGGTGGATGACCTGCATCCGCTCGCCGTGGGCGACGATGTCCGCGGGCCGCAGGTCGGCGGTGGTCACCTCGTCGGCATAGCGGAAGCGGGAGAGGAGAGCGAGGCTCAGGGCCAGCTGCCGCTCGAGCTCGAGCTCGCCCATGGTCTGCTTCGGCGTGGACAGCAAAATGGTGGCGAGCAATCCGATGGGCGTTACGGCTGCTGCCGAGTTGATGCCGCGCATGATGCGCGTGCCGAGCTCCTCGACGACCTCGTTCAGCCAGGCGGGCCGCTCGTCGTCGGTGAGCTCCGCGTCCCGCCAGTCGACCTCAAGCGTGTCGAGCAACGACGCGAGCTCGATCGGCTCGCCGATGTTCACGTACACCTTGCCGAAGTTCTCGCGCAGCGCCTTGACCGAGCGGACGAGCCCAAGCAGTGACTCCTTCTGCTTCTCGGCGCCGCCCAGCTCGCTGATGAAGCTGTCGCCCTCGATCAGTTTTTCGTAGCCGAAATACACCGGCACGAAGGCGATCGGCCGCCGCGGCGCGCGTATGTACGAGTTGACGGTCATCGCCAGCATGCCGGCTTTCGCACGCAACAGCAGTCCCGTCCGGCTGCGGCCGCCTTCGACGAAATATTCGATCGCGTGGCCGCGCGTGAGTATCTGGTGCATGTACGCGTTGAACACCGTGGCGTAAAGTCGGTTGCCCTTGAAGCTGCGGCGCAGGAAAAACGCCCCGCCGCGGCGCAGGATCGAGCCGATGACCGGCAGGTCCAGGTTGATGCCGGCGGCGGTGTGCGGAATGCTCAGGCCGTGGCGATACACGATGTATCCCAGCAGCAGGTAATCGAAGTGGCTGCGATGGCACGGCACGTACACGAGCTCGTGATCGCGCGCCAGCTCGTGCAGCCGGTCGACGCCGTGGAATTCGATGCCGTCGTAGATGCGGTTCCAGAGCCAGGACAGTGTCCGTTCGATCACGCGGATCGTCGGATAGGAGACGTGGGCCGCGATCTCCTCCGCGTACTCCCGCGCGCGTTGCCGCGCGCGTTGCCGCGTCGCCGGGTTGCCGCCCGCCTCGGCCTCGATCACCTTGACCACCGCCGGGTCGGTCAGCACGTGGTTCAGCAGCGTGCGCCGGTGCGAAAGATCCGGTCCCAGCGTCGCGGTACGCCGCTTGCGGAAGTGCACCCGGAGGATGCGCAGCACCTTGCGATAGGCGACCTCGGGATCCCGGTTCTCCTCGAGGATCGTACCGAGCGACAGCGGCTCGCTGAAGCGCAGCAGCGTATTGCGCCCGTGCACCACGGTCGCGATCAGCTTGCGCGTCCGGCCGGCGACTTCCCAGTTCTCGAGGAACAGGAGCTTGAACCAGGAGTGCTCCTTGTCCGGCGAGCGCCCCCAGTAGATCGCGACCGGCACCAGCTGCAGGTCGCTGCCGCCGGTCGCGATGCTGGCCTCGACCAGGCGCTTCAGGGGCAGCGAGCCTTTCTCCCGCCGCCGCAGGAGCGCGCCGCGCATGCGCCGCAGCACGATGACCGAGGGCTCGCGCAGGCCATCGGTCTCCAGCGGCTCGCGCGGCGAGGGCAGCCCGTATTTGCGGCAGGCATTGTCGAGCGCGAGGGTATCGGCGAGACCACCCGTCTCCAGCACGTAGCACACCGCTCCCTTCGCCGCGTCGAGCAGCGCGGGGGGATCCGCAGGCTGGATCACCGGCCGCGCCCAGGTCGCAAACACCCTGGCGGTCAGCCGTTGCCACGGTCGAAACAGTAGGTTGCCGGCGCTCATCGAGCCGCCATGTTACCTTGCGGGCCGCCTCCGCGCCCCGCCGCCATTGCTTTCCCTGCCCCCTTGCGCAATCCTTGCGCGCCTGCTTATGCCGCGAACGGACAGTCAACTCGAAGCGGCCGAGCGCGCCGGTCACCCTCCCCTGCCCGACGTGGGCGACCGTCACTGGGCATGGTTCCTCGACGTCGACGGCACCCTGCTCGAGATCGCGAGCCATCCGGACCTGGTGACCGCGGATCGCGCGCTCCTCACGCTGCTGGAGCGCCTGAACCGCGCCTGCGAAGGCGCGGTCGCGCTGATCAGCGGCCGCAGCCTGCAGAAGCTCGAGGCAATCTTCGATCCGCTCACGCTCGCCGCCGGCGCCTCGCACGGGCTGGAGCTGCGCGCGCCGGACGGCAGCGTGCGGCACCTCGGCCGGCCGATTCCCAAGGCGGCGGCCGCACGGATCGCCGCGTTCGCGGAGCAGCACGGCCTGCTGCTCGAGCGCAAACCGATGTCCCTGTCCGTCCATTACCGGGATCACCCGCAGCTCGAGGCGCTGGTCGTCGAGACGTTGCAGGCCATCCACGCGGACATGGATAATGAGTTTCGTCTGCTGCGCGGGAAGATGGTGGTCGAGATCACGCCTGCCGCGGCCAACAAGGGCAGCGCCATCCGCACGTTCATGGAAATGCCGCCGTTCGCCGGGAGGCGCCCCGTGTTCGTCGGCGACGATGTCACGGACGAGGACGGCTTTCTGGTCGTGAACGAGATGGGCGGCATCAGCGTGCGGATCGGCGATGCCGCCGGGAGCGCCGCCCACTGGAGCTTCGCGAGCACGGCCGAGCTCCGCGAGTGGCTGCACGGGTCGCTGTACGTTCTCTAGAGGACCGTCGCGCCGGCAACCTGCAAGTCCTTGTGGCCCGCCTGGCGGACTCCTGCGAACCGCCCGGCACCCGCATTCGCCCCGAGCGCACAATTCAGGGAACGACATGAGCGACCTCAACCTGGGCGTCATCGGCAATTGCCAGATCGCCTCGCTGATCGACCGGCAGGGCGTCATGGTCTGGACGTGCATGCCCCAGTTCGACGGCGATCCCGTCTTCTGCCGGCTGCTGCGCTCCGGCCGGGATCCGGACCTGCCGGGCTATTACGCGGTGGAGATCGAGCACTTCGCGCGGGCCGAGCAGCGCTATCTGGCGAACACGCCGATCCTCGAGACCGTGCTGCACGACAGCAACGGCAATGCCGTCGCGATCACGGATTTCGCACCGCGCTACACGTATCTCGGGCGCATGTTCAAGCCCATGATGCTGATGCGCGGCTTGCGGCCCGTGCACGGGCAGCCACGGGTGCGCATTCGCCTGCATCCGACCTACGATTACGGCGCGCACGCCTGCCGGATCACGCACGGCAGCAACCACATTCGCTACCTGTCGCCGAAGCTCGACCTGCGGCTCACCACCGATGCCTCGCTGACGCACGTGCTCGAGGAAAACTACTTCGTGCTAGATCGCGACGTGCACCTGATTCTCGGTCCCGACGAGACCATCCAGCAGTCCGCGCACGAGAACTACCGGCAGCACCTCGATGAGACCGCGAGCTACTGGCGCACCTGGTCGCGCGGCCTCGCCATACCCTTCGAGTGGCAGTCCGCCGTGATCCGCGCCGCCATCAGCCTGAAACTGTGCACGTTCGAGGACACGGGAGCGGTGATCGCTGCGATGACGACCTCGATTCCGGAGGCGGCGGGCAGCGGTCGCAACTGGGATTACCGCTACTGCTGGCTGCGCGACAGCTGGTTCGTCGTGCAGGCGCTGAACCGGCTCGGCGCGACCCGCACGATGGAGGAGTACCTGCGCTACATCGTGAACGTTGCCACTGAAGCCGACGGGCCACTGCAGCCGGTGTACAGCATCACGGGACGCGCCGAACTCACCGAGCGCGAGGTCACGTCGCTCGACGGATTCCTCGGCATGGGTCCGGTCCGCGTCGGCAACCAGGCCTACGAGCAGGTGCAAAACGACGTCTACGGCGCCGTCGTCATGGCCGGCACCCGCTACTTCTTCGACCAGCGGCTGCGCCGGCCCGGACTGGAATCGCAATTCCGCCGCCTCGAGGAGCTCGGCGAAAAGGCGGCCGTGCTCTATGACCAGCCCGATGCCGGCCTGTGGGAGTATCGCGGCCGCAAGCGCGTGCACACCTTCTCGAGCATCATGTGCTGGGCCGGCTGCGCGCGCCTCGCCCGCATCGCCGTGCAGCTCGACAAGCCGGACCGCGCGGCCTACTGGGGGGAGAAGGCG
>DASVDF010000145.1:0-9087 GCA_036381215.1 Woeseiaceae bacterium
GGTATCGCCTATGTCCGGCTCGCGTGCGCGCACCCGGAGCTGACCCACCTGATGTTCGGCGGCGCCCTGCCGGACGACGCGGCCGACGAGGCACAGCGGCAGACGGCGCAGGCAGCGTTCCAGGGGCTGGTGCGGATCATCGAGAACGGAGTGCGCGACGGTACCTTCGTCGACCGCCCTCCCCTCGAGCTCGCCGTCTCGGCCTGGTCGCTCGTGCACGGCGTGGCGATGCTGCTCACGACGGGCAGGCTCGAGAGGACGGGCATCGGGAAATTGCGCGCCGAGACGCTCGCGCGGCGCATGGCGGAGCACCTCGTCGACGGCATCACGGCGCGCTGAGCGCGCACAGGGCTCAGCCGATCGCGACGTCCAGGCACATCATCACTACGAAACCGGCCATCAGGCCGGCGGTGCCCTGTGCCTCGGCGCCGTGGCGATGCGTTTCCGGGATGACTTCGTCGCTGATCACGAAGATCATCGCGCCGGCGGCAAAGGCCAACCCCCACGGCAGCAGGAACCCGACGGCGCTGACGGCGGTGATGCCGACGAACCCGGCCAGCGGCTCGATGAGGCCCGTCGCCGACGTCACCAGGAACGCGGTGAGCCGCGAATAGCCGATCGTCAGCAGCGCGAGCGCCGTGGCAGCGCCTTCCGGCACGTTCTGCAGGCCGATGCCGAGCGCGAGCGGCACGCCGTTCGCCACGTCGCCGCCGCCGAATCCCACGCCCACCGCGAGACCCTCGGGCACGTTGTGCAGCGTGATGGCGATGACGAACAGCCAGATGCGCCGGACCCTTTCCGTGCCTGGCCCTTCGCGTCCCATGATGAAGTGCTCGTGCGGCACACCGGCGTGGATCGACCAGAGCGCGGCCGCGCCGAGGAGGATGCCGAGGCCCACGACGACGACCGCCTGCCCCTCGCGGCCGTCCGGCCCCGCGGCCGCCGCGAGCGCCGGCAGGATCAGCGAGAAGAACGCGGCGGCGAGCATGACGCCGGCCGCGAAGCCCAGCATGACGTCACGCACACGGCCCTCGAGCCGGCGAACCGCCAGCGCCGGGACCGCGCCCAGGGTCGTGCCGAGGCCGGCGAGCAGGCTGCCGAGGGTGCCGAGCGCGATCGGCGACCAGTCAGGCGGTGCAAGCACGATGTTCGGCGAGAGACGGCTGCATGCGTTCGTTCCCGTTCCAGGTCCCCGGTTCCTGCGAGCTTCGTTCCCGAGCCGCTCGGGGGTTCGGTAACATAGCACTTTCCCGACGTGGCGAGACTCGGCGGCCGCCGACATCACACCTGGTGCAGCACCATGCAGGCAACCGGCTATTTCCGCGCCCAGGCCTTCAACAACGCGTGGGCCAACCATCGGCTCCTGGCCGCCGTCGGCGAGCTGCGGCCGGAGGAGCTGTCGGCGCCGCGCACCGGCTTCTTTCCGTCAATTGCCGAAACGCTCAACCACATCCTGCTCGTCGATCGATTCTACGTCTCCGGGCTCGAAGGGTACGGCGTCGCGATCGCTGAGCTCGAGGAGCCGCCCTTCCCGTATTCGATCTTCGCGGACCTGCAATGCGAGCAAGCACAGGTCGATCGACGGCTGATCGCCGTTTGCGAGCAGCTGGACGACGCGACGCTTGCAGAAACGATCGAGCTTCCGCGAGACGGGTGGACACAGACCGAGCGCAAGGATCGTACGCTGCTGCACCTGTTCCAGCACCAGGTGCATCACCGCGGCCAGGTCCACTCGATGCTTTCGGGCACCGCCGTCACACCGCCGCAGCTCGACGAATTTTTCCTGGGACACGAGCGGGAGCGCGCTCTCCGCGCCGACGACTTCGCGGCGCTCGGCTTCGAGGAACAGGCCATCTGGCGCTGAGCGCCGCCGTTCGTCACCGACGTTGAATGCCGTCAGCGCCGTCCGCCGGATCGTTTGCGACAACGCGTGGCGTAAAGCGCGGCAGGGCCTGCAGCGAGCATTCGCCGCAGCCAGGAAACGCGCGGCGAACAAGGATCTGTTCCTCGCCCTGCTCTACGTCGCGGCTCTCGGCCTCGTCGCTTACTCGATCTGGCTGTTCCTGCGTCTGCGCGCCAATGCCGGGGCCTTGCGGGAACGCCTGGAGTTCGAGTCGCCGCGGTGCCGGGCTCGCGGACGCGATCCACGCGCTGCGCCCGGATCTCCCCGTCGTGCTCATGACCGGCTACGGCCGCCCGCTGGAACCGGACTGGCTGCGCGCCGACGGCGTGCGGGAAGTGCTGAAGAAGCCCCTGCTCTCGCGGCTCCTGGCCGACTGCCTGGCGCGGCACTTGCCCGCCGGCTGACGTGCCGGCGGCCTGCCGGCCGCGAGCCTGCTTCCATCGTCAGGACGCCCGCGCGAACCGCGGAGACGGGAGCCGCGAACATTGAGCTCGTCAGGTCGCCGACCCGTGCGTAGGTGCCTTGGCCCCGCGACCGCTGTCGACGAGATAGAGCAGCCCGCATCCGGCCGCGACGAGCAGGCTCAGGACGCGCACGGTCACGGCCGCGAGCACCGCGGCGTCGTAGTCGACGCCGACGCCCACGGCGGTTCCGACGATCGAGCCTTCGACCACGCCAAGGCCGCTGATCGAGATCGGGAGCACCGAGGCGATGCCGGCGGCCGCCGTGATGACTGCCGCCGCCGCCATCGACACCGGGCTGCCGAGGGCGGCGAACGCGAGGAAAATCACGGCTGCCGCGAGCAACTGGAACGCGCAGCAAGCCACCGCCAGCGCAATCCACTCGAGACGATGGCGCCCGACGCGTCGCAGGTTGGCGCGCACCGGCTCGAGCCAGGCAACGCGCGCCAGCCGCCTTCGCAGCCCGTCGAAGTCTGCGATCGACCACAGCATGGTTACGCCGAGCAGGACGACGGCGATGCCCGACACGCCGAAAAGGTACAGCCGCGCCAGCTCGCTGGTCCCGGCAAGGAACAGCGCGCCAATCGCGCCGATGGCCAGCATCGCCGCGAAGCCGACGGCACGTTCCAGGAGCACGGCGGAGACGGGGCGTGAACGCTCGACCCCCGGGCTCATCGTCCGGTACACACGGTACACGTCTCCGCCGATCCCGGAAGGCAGGAAGTTGTTGAAGAAGTAGGCGAAGCAGCTGCTGCGGAACAGGTACGGCCAGGCGAACCGAAGATCGTGCAGGCGCAAGGAGTGCGACCACTTCCAGGCGTTGACGATCATCTGGCAGCCGATCGCGGCCAGCGCGAGACTCGCGAGCCGCCCATCGAGAAGCGCGAGATCTTTCGGCAGCGTGTCCCAATCGACACCCAGCGCGAGCAGGGCGAGAAGGACGCAGGCGACGGCAATCTTGAGAGCTCGCAGCATTACCTTTGGAGAGCCGAATACGGATTCCGCCGCCCCCCGGCCCGGCGCCCGACCGGCTTCAAATGAAAACGCCGTATGCGTACGCCGCCCGGAGCACCTCGATGGCCATTGCGGCTTTGGCCAACCACAACGGACCGTGCACGGCGGTCGAAAAGCCCGGCGCAGTCGCCTGTTCGGCCGTCAGGGTACGTTGCAGCCCTTCCCGCAGCGAGACCCCGGGGCGCCAATCGAGCACTTCGAGGGCACGGCGGCAGTCGAATTCCGCGTCACTGATATAGAAATCCATCCGGCGCCGGTGCAGCGGCGCTTTGATCTTCAGCAGCCGGCAGACGTCTTCGGTTACGCCGGCGATGAGAAGCATCGGCTTCAGCGGCAAGCGCGGGCCAGTGGCACGGCGGTTCGACAGCTCGGCGAGCGTCTGCAGGATCAGGCGCAGCGGAGCGGCTTCCGGTCCGGCGATGATCAGTTCCTGGTTTGCCGCTTTCCGATAGGTGCAGGCGCGCAGGAACGCTTCGGCCAGGTCGCCGACGTAAACCATGTGACGCCGCCCCGCTCCGGTTCCGAACAGGGGAAATCGGCCGCGAGTCGCGTTGCGCCAGAGCTTCGCCAACCGCGTGTCGCCGGGGCCGTAAATCTGGCTCGGGCGCAGGATGACGTATTCCATGCCGTACTCAAGCGCGCGTCGCCGGACTTCTTCCTCGGCCGCAACCTTGCTCCGCTCGTACCCGTTCCACGGCCGCGGCCGGTGCGTTTCATCGATGACCCCGGGCACGCACCTGCCGTAAATCCCGGCGGTGCTGCAGTACACGAAACGCCTTATGCCGGCCGCATGCGCCGCAGCGATGACATTGGCGGTGCCTTGGACGTTCACGGCGTGAAAATACTCGTCGCCGGCATGCGCCTCGGAGAACGCCGCGGCCAGGTGGCACACGCAATCGACATCCACGACGGCGGCATCGAGCGCAGCACGGTCGAGCACGTCGGCGTGCCGCGTCGTCACCCTGGCGCGATGCGGCGCGCCTGTCGGGGGCCGGCGGTGTAACGCTACGATCTCATGACCCGCGGTCGCGGCGTGACGAACGAAATGCCGGCCGACGAATCCGCCGGCCCCGGTAACGGCTATCCGCATTGTTGGTCGTCTTCTGGGAAGCTTGGGGTGCGGGCGAGTCTAGCAAAGCATCCTTCGATCGGCTCATCGTCTCCAACGAGCGACACTTCTCGTGAAGCGTTGCTCGAGACGCGAATCAGCTGCCCGTCGCTTCGAAGTCGCGCAATCGGTACATGAGCAGCGCCGCACGCTTGGCCTGGCTCGTCAGCGTTGTGAGATCGGCCGTTTCCTCGACGGTGTGCCCGCCGGTGCCCATCAACCCGATGCCGTCGAGCGCCATCGCGACGCGGCCGGCGGTGAACGAGATGTCTGCCGCGCCGGCGTCGCGCGGATTGACGGCGGTCACCGGACCGAAGCCGAGGTCCCGGCTCGCCTGGTCGTACAGGGAAAGAAGCCGCCGATTGCCGTCGGTCGGCGCGAGCGGCGGATAGCCGTCCGTGAACTCGATCTTTGCGGACGTGCCGGGCAGATGCTGCGCGACGATCTTCCGCATGCGCGACTTGGCGGATGCGAGTTGCACCGGGGTGAGCGTGCGCAGGTCGCCGCTGGCAAAAGCGTGGCCGGGAATGACATTGCCTTTACCGAAAGCCTCGCCGGCGGAGTGCTCGTCGTCGTAATCGACGCGCGTGCCCGCCAGCACGAGCGCGGGATTGAACGTCAGGTTCCGTTCGCCGGAGAGCTCTCGCCGGAAGCCGTCGAGTATGCGCGCCAGCTCGAATGCCGCGCCGTCGCCTGTCTCTTTCTGGAATATCTGCGACGAATGCGCGGGCGTGCCGGAAACGGTGAGCTCCCAGCCGGTGTATCCGCGGCGTGCGATCACGGCCGTCTTCGGGTCCCCGTCTCCGTCCTCGAACCCGAGAGCAATGTCGGCCTCGTCGGCGGCCGCGAGCAACGCCTGCCGTGCCGCGGAGAGCGGGCTGCCTGAGGATTCCTCGTCGCCGATCATGATCACAGTGATCTCGAGATCGTCGAGCGCACCGACGGCCTTCAGCGCCGCCAGCGCCTCGATCATGACCACGTCACCGCCTTTCATATCGATGACGCCGGGGCCTTTGGCCCGATCGGGTCCCACGCGCTCGAAATGCCGGAACGGGCTGTCGGGCTCGAACACGGTATCGAGGTGCCCGATGAGCAGCAGGTGGGGACCGCGATCGCCGTGCCGCGCCACGAGGTGACCGGCGCGCCCGAAGGCGGAGCCGTCCAGCCACTCTGTTTCGAATCCGATCCCGGTCAGTGCCCGCTCGAACAGCTCACCGACCTGCTGCACGCCCTCGAGATTCAGGCTGCCGCTGTTGATCTCCACCGCCTCCTCGAGCAGCGCCAGGGCCTGCGCCTGGCGGGCGTCCACCGCCTCCGCCAGTCGTCTCTCGGTGTCCGACAGGTCCGCCCGGGCGGCAGCGCCGGCGAGCAGCAGGGTGAGAGTGACGATCGCGGTCAGTCCTCTGCGTGCGAGCATGTCGTTCCTCCGTGGCGGGTGCGCGCCATGATAGCCGACCTCGTCGGAACGCGGTTCGCCAGCCCATCGTTCCGCGCTCACGAATTCAACCGCACGGAGACGAGCGGCGCTTCAGGGCAGCACGATTTCCGCGTACACCGGATAGTGGTCGGAGGGGTACCGGCCGTCGCGCTGGTCGTGGATGATCCCGGCGGCGCGTACGTCGACGCCGGGCTCCACGAAGACGTAGTCGATCTTCGGCCCGTTCCGTTTGCCGAGGAATTCGCCGAAAGTGCCGACGCCGGTCGCGTGCGGATGCAGGACCCGGAAGGTATCCACCAGGCGCACGGGCGATTGCCCGTTGTCGTGCTCGAGATAGAGAATCGCGGGATTGTCCTCGCCGGAATTGAAGTCGCCGGTGACGATCACCGGATCCCGCGGCTCCCGGGCGGCAATGCGCTCGGCCAGCAGCTTCGCGCTCTGCATGCGCGACGGCTGGGACTGGTGATCGAAGTGCGTGTTGTACACGCGTACCGCTCGCCCCGAATCCCTGTCGATGAAGCGCGCCCAGGTGACGATGCGGGTGATTTCGTTGCCCCAGGATTTCGAGCCGGGCACGTCCGGCGTTTCCGAGAGCCAGAACGTGTCCCGGTCCGCAACGCGCCACCGATCGGTCCGGTACAGGATGGCGGAATACTCCCCGCCCTCACGGCCATCCTCCCGCCCGACGCCGACCTCACCGTACCCGGGCACGGCGTCGCGGATGGCGTCGATCTGGAAGCGCAGCGCTTCCTGCAAGCCGATGAAATCGGCGTCCTGCTCACGGATGACCTCGAAGACCAGCGGCGCGCGGTGCTCCCAGGCGTCGGGCCCGTCAGGCGCCGTGCCGTAACGGATGTTGAACGTCAGGACGCGGACTTCGGCCGTGTCGGGGGCCGGCGTCCCGGCGGGTTGCTGCACGGCACACGCCGCCAGCAACAGTAGGGATAAGAAGAGTGCGCGGCGCTGCATCCCGATAGGGTGCCATCGATGAAGCAGCGATTCGAGCTTGCTGCCGCGCCGCTTTAGAGGTCGCTCGCGGCCTGGCAGCGTATAATCGCGCGATGCACGAGCTCCGTAACTACCTCTCCGGCGAGCTCCGTCCGGCGCGCACCGGCCGCGAGCTCGAGGTGTGGGAGCCGGCGGTCGCCGAGGTGCATGCGCGCGCACCCGATTCGGATGCAGCGGACGTCGACGAGGCGGTGCACGCGGCCGAAGCGGCGTTCGACGGCTGGCGCGACACGCCCGCCGCGCAACGGGCACGCTGGCTGAACCGCCTCGCCGACCTGATCGAGCGCGATCTCGATGTCTTCGCAGAGGCCGAGTCGCGCGATTCGGGCAAGCCGCTCGCCCTCGCCCGCTCCCTCGACATCCCGCGCGCCATCAGCAACCTGCGTTTCTTCGCCGCCGCGGCCACCCAGTTCGCCAGCGAATCGCACGGCATGGAGGGCGGCGCGCTGAACTACACCTTGCGCCAGCCGCTCGGCGCCGTCGGCTGCATTTCACCGTGGAACCTGCCGCTGTACCTGTTCACGTGGAAGATCGCGCCCGCGCTCGCCGCCGGGAACGCGGTGGTCGCCAAGCCCTCCGAGGTCACGCCGCTCACGGCCGCGATGCTCGCGGAACGCTGCATCGAGGCCGAGCTGCCGCGCGGCGTGCTCAACATCGTGCACGGCGGCGGTGCCGTGGGCAGCGCGATCGTCGCGCATCCTCGGGTCCGCGCCGTGTCGTTCACCGGCGGCACCGAGACCGGGCGCCGCATCGCCGCGGCCGCGGCGCCGTCGTTCAAGAAGCTCACGCTGGAGCTCGGCGGCAAGAATCCATCCGTCGTATTCGCCGACTGCGATTTCGAGGCCGCGGTGGACGGCGTGGAGCGCGCGGCGTTTGCCAACCAGGGCGAGATCTGCCTGTGCGGCTCGCGCGTGCTGGTCGAGAAAGGCCTGTATCCCCGCTTTCGCGACGCGTTCGTGGAGCGCGTGCGCGCCCTGCGCATCGGCGACCCGATGGATGCGGATACGGACCAGGGGGCGCTGGTCAGTGAGAAGCACCTGGAGAACGTGCTGGCCGCGGTGGAGCGCGCACGCGCGGAGGGCGGGACGGTGCTTTGCGGCGGGGCACGCGCCACGGTCGAAAGCCCGCGCTGCCGCGACGGCTGGTTCATGCAGCCGACCGTGATCGAAGGCCTGCCCCCCGAGTCGGCGGCGAACCAGGACGAGATCTTCGGACCCGTGGCGACCCTGCTCTCTTTCGAGACGGAAAGCGAAGCGCTGGCGATCGCGAACGGCACCGCCTACGGCCTCGCGGCCTCCGTCTGGAGCCGCGACGTGCAGCGCTGCCATCGGGTCGCCGCGGGGCTCGATTCCGGGCTGGTGTGGGTCAACACCTGGATGCTCCGCGACCTGCGGGTGCCGATGGGCGGCATGAAGAGCTCGGGTCTCGGCCGCGAGGGCGGCTGGGAGGCCATGCGGTTCTTCACCGAACCCAAGAACGTCTGCGTGAAGTATTGAAGGTGTCGATCGACCGGGCCGCGCCTTTCGGGTTTCGCGGCGCATGACGACGGTCACGCTGAACCTGGCCGGCGTCGAAGTCCGTGCCGACCTGGACCGCGGCTTCGATCTCGCGATCCCGCTGCGCTTCGCCGGTGCGCAGCCTTCCGCCTTCGGCGCGCCGGCCGCGAGCGCCGCGCCGCTCTCGGTCGGCGATTTCGTCGGGGACGTCGCCCAGGGCGGAAGCTGCAATTGCGCCGAGGTCCGCTTCGTGCCGCACTGCAACGGCACGCACACGGAGTGCGTCGGGCATGTGACGCGCGAGGCGGTGCACATCCACGCGATCCGCTCGGGAGGCCTCGAGCCGGCACTGCTGCTGTCCGTCGAAACGCCCCGGGCTGCCGAGTGCGGCGAAACCTCCGATCCGCCGCCGCAACCCGGGGACCGGCTCATCACGGCGCGAGCGATCGCGGCGGCGTGGCAACGGTGCGAGTGGACCCGGGTCCCCGTCCGCGCGCTCATCCTGCGCACCTTGCCGAATGATCCGGGCAAAGAGGAGCGCCGCTACGACATGCAGTCTCCTCCGCCCTACCTCACGCGCGAGGCGGCGGAATGGCTTGTGGAACGTGGCATCGAGCATGTGCTTCTCGACGTCCCCTCGATGGACCGCCTCGACGACG
>DASVDF010000146.1:0-22637 GCA_036381215.1 Woeseiaceae bacterium
GCGTCCGTGCTCGGCATCTACGCCAAGGAAACCGGCCAGGGCATGATCTTCTCGCACGGCGCCGATCACCCGGAGCCCCCCGACCCCCGCGACCGCGAAGCCGCCCGCACCGACCGCTCGCACCTCAAGCTCGTCAAATAACCCCACGCGTCGCCGCGCGCCCACCCGTAGCAGCCCGCAGGGCGGGCTCCTGCGTCAGAGGCGTGCGTGTTGCTCGCGCTGCCGTGCGGTCAGTCGGGGGAGCCGAGGAGGGTGGTGTCGATCAGGTCGCAGAGGCAGTGGATGACCAGCAGGTGCACTTCCTGGATGCGCGCCGTGCGGCTCGCGGGCACGCGGATCTCCACGTCATCGTCGCCGAGCAGCCCCGCCATACGGCCGCCGTCCCGCCCGGTGAGCGCGACCACCTTCATCGCCCGCTCGTGCGCCGCCGCGATCGCGCGGCACACGTTTTCCGAGTTGCCCGAGGTGGAGATCGCGAGCAGCACGTCGTTCTGCCGCCCGAGCGCGCGCACCTGCTTCGCAAAAACGTCCTCGTAGGCGTAGTCGTTCGCGATCGAGGTCAGCGTGGAGGTGTCGGTCGTGAGGGCCACCGCGGGCAGCCCCGGCCGCTCCATCTCGAAGCGGTTCAGGAGCTCCGACGAAAAGTGCTGCGCGTCGCCCGCCGAGCCGCCGTTGCCGCAGGAGAGAATCTTGCCCTCCTCGAGCAGCGCCCGGCTCATCACCTGGCCCGCGCTCGTGATGCTGCGGGTCAGCTGCTCGGCCGACGCCTGCTTGACCGCGATGCTCTCAGCGAAATGCTCGCGTACTCTCGTCTCTGCATTCATGTTCGGCGTCACTCCCCCGGCCGGAAGGCATCCCGCACCCATTTTAGCCTGTAAGCGCCGTCCGACGGGCCTTCCACCGACACCACGTCGAAGCGCACCGCATGCCGGCTGAACGCCCTGTGCTTCACCAGGAAAAAATTCGCGGCCCGGACCAGCTTGCCGCGCTTGCGGAAATCGACCGACTCGAGCGGCGAGGCGAAACGGCTCGAGCGGCGCGAGCGCACCTCGACGATCACCAGCGTCCGGCCGGCCTGCATTACGAGATCGATCTCGCCCGTGCGGCAGCGGAAGTTCTGCGCGACCAGCGCGAGTCCGCGTGCCTCGAGATGCGCCAGTGCGAGCCGCTCGGCGTGCTGGCCGGTGAGTCCCTTCGCGTGCATACCGAGGCCCTCCTGGCCTGCGGCTCGCCGGCGCGGCCGTCATGCCGTCGCCGGCGAGCGTTCAACCCGCGCGGCTCAAGGCGGGGCACCGGTGTCTCGCGGCCTCGCATCCTCCGGAACGTCGCGCTCTTCCGGAAGGCCCGCTTCGCCGGGCTCGCGCATCGCCACCGGCTCGCCGCGCTCGAAGCGCGCCCACGCGAGCCGCCGGTGCACGCGGCCGTCGGGGTCGAGCCAGAGGCGGCCGGTCGCGCCGGCGAACTCGCGCATCGTCCCGCTCTCTGCATTGAACAGCTCGGAAACGAGGTGATACGCGTCGTAGCCCATCGCGTGCAGCCGTCCCAGCCGGCGCTCGTCCGGCCAGTAGCGGCGATAGAGCGAAGGCAGGTCGGCGAACCAGGCGTGCGGAGACACGACCCACGGCGTATCGGCGAACATGATGCCGTTCAGGTCGGCATCCGGCCGCCCGTCCATCGCATAGATGAAGGACGTCGAGTAGACCGGAATCTCGCCCGCGTAATGGAACTTGAGCTGCGACTTGAGCAGCCGGCCCGCGCCGGGATCGGCCGCGAGAAAGATGAATTGCGCGTCCTCTCGACGGCGCGGATCGAACTGCAGCGGCCCGCCGATGTTGGCGCGCAGCCGGTCGTAGCGTTTCACGCTTTCGGTCAGCTCGAGCAGCCCCTCGATCTCCGCCGAGAAATCCTGCTCGGACGGTGAATAGCTGCGGTAGTCGAGCAAGAGCCCGCCGCGCCGCTCGAACGCCGTGGCAAACGCCGAGAGCACGCGGCGTCCCCAGTCGTTGGCCGGCACCAGCGCCACCGCTCGGCTGTAACCGTCGGTGGCGGCACGCTCGGCCGCCGACACCGCCTCGTCTTCCGGTGCGAGCGCGAACTGGTACAGCCCGGGGGGCGCACTGATTCCGTCGGGCAGGTAGTTGAGCGTCAGCACCGGCACCGGCAGCACGGTGTCCGAGGCGAGCGTCGCCACGTTCTGCCGGAGCAGCGGGCCGACCACGAAATCGGCACCGTCCTCGACCGCGCGTGCGTACGCCGCGCGCGCGCCGCCGGGGGCCGCGGCATCGTACACGCGCACCTGCTGCTGGTCGCCGAGCTCGTCTCGAGCGGCGAAATAGGCGCCGAGAAAGCCGTTCTGCAGCGCCTCTCCGGCCGCGGCGTTCTCGCCGCGGAGCGGCACGAGCAACGCGACCTGGCGCGGGAACGCGACGGTGCCGCCTTCCGGCAGCTCCAGCCCGGCGAGAATCGTCCCGGCGGGATGGCCGGGATGCGCCTCCTGCCAGCGCGCCACGCCGTTCACCCATCCCATGCCGTGGCGGCCGGTCGACGTGGCGAGCGCGCCGAGCGCGAGCCAGCCGCGGGCCACCGGCTCGTGGGCGATCTCGGCGGCACGGCGCAGCACGTCCGGGTCGCTGACCAGGAGTCCCTGCCACAGCCGCCGGCGATTGCCTTCGACCGCGAGATCGTTGCCGAGCCAGGTCTCGCGCTGCACGTACAGCTCGACGGCGCGAGCCGGCTCGTCTTTCTGGAACCAGGCGTCCGCGCGCAGCGCCTCGCTCCTGGCGCGCCAGGAGAGGGGCAGCGCCTGGCGGGCCAGCGGCTCGAGCAGCGCCAGTGCCTCGTCCGGCTCGCCGTCCCAGAGCGAGAGCGCCGCCTTGTCCGTCGTCCACAGCCACAGGAGCTCGCCTTCCGCCGGTTTGGCTACGCTGCGGAAGGCGCTGCGCGCACGCCGCCCATCGCCCGCTTCGAGCCATTGCTCCACGGCGAGCAGCACGAAACGATCGCGCGCCGCATCCTGCGCACGCTCGGCCAGGCTTGCGTATTCCGCCGCCGCGCGCTCGTGGTCGCCGCGCAGGGCGGCCTGCCGCGCGCGCTGCTCCGGCGCGCCGCCGGACGGTCCCTGGGCGGCGCACGCCGCGACCAGAGCGAGCGCGAGCGCGGCGAGCGCGTTGCGTGCAACAATGCGAAACGAGCGGGAGATATTCATGCGGTGCGCGAACGATTGTCCCGGAACGGGCCAGAAGTCGAGCGGCGGTCACGAATGGCAGACCGGTGCCACGACCGCATCCCGGGCCCGGCTCCGCCGTGGCTGAAGGGACGCTGTTCGTGGTCGCGACGCCGATCGGCAACCTCGCCGATCTCTCGCCGCGCGCGCAACGCCTGCTGGCCCAAGTGGATCTGATTGCTGCGGAGGATACCCGGCACACCGGGCGATTGCTATCGCAATTCGGGATCGAAACGCCGCAAATGGCGCTGCACGAGCACAACGAGCAGGAGGTGCTCGAGCGCGTGCTGGAGCGGCTGGCGACAGGTGCTTCGGTGGCGCTCGTCAGCGACGCGGGCACGCCGCTCGTCAGCGATCCCGGGTATCGGCTGGTGCGCGCCGCGCGCGCCGCCGGCATTGCGGTGTCGCCGGTGCCGGGACCGAGCGCGCTGCTCGCCGCGCTCTCCGTGGCCGGGCTGCCGACCGACCGGTTCTGCTTCGAGGGTTTCCTGCCGGCGCGCGCGGGCCCCCGGCGTGCCCGGCTGAAAACGCTCGCGGCCGAGCCGCGCACGCTGATCTTCTATGTCTCCGTGCATCGCGTCCGCGACGCGCTCGCCGACTGTGTCGCGGCCTTCGGCCATGACCGTACCGCTTTCGTCGGGCGGGAGCTCACCAAGCTCCACGAGCAGGGGATCGCGGCGCCGCTCGGCGAGCTCCTCGCGATGCTGGACGACGGCCGCCTGCCGGCCCGGGGCGAGCTCGTGCTGGTCATCGGCGGGGCGCCGGAAGCGACGGCGGGCGCGGCCGTGCAACCTTTCGAGCGGCGCCTGCTCGAAGCGCTCGCGGCCGAGCTGCCGGCGAGCCGCGCAGCCGCCGTGGCGGCCGCCGTGACCGGCAGCCCGCGCCAGCAGCTGTACCGCGAGCTGCTCGCCCTCGGCGGGCGTGGGGACGCGCCGGAGGAGGGCGGCGGGCCGGCCTGAGCCGGACGCCGGGGGCGTCCGGTATAATTGCCCTCGAGGAGACGGGAGTCGGCCAGGCAATCGCCGGCGTGCTGATGCGCGCCGGAGGAAAGTCCGGGCTCCCTCGGACAGGGCGCCAGGTAACGCCTGGAGGGCGCGAGCCCATGGAAAGTGCCACAGAAAACAGACCGCCCAAGCGCAGGCGCGAGCCTGCGACGGCAAGGGTGAAAAGGTGCGGTAAGAGCGCACCGCGCGGGTGGCAACACGCCGCGGCACGGTAAACCCCGCCCGGAGCAAGACCAAATAGGGGAGCATGCGGCAGGCGCCTCGGCGCCGGGCCGCGCCGCCGGTCCCGAGCGGGCTCCCGGGTAGGTTGCTAGAGGCAGCCGGCGACGGCTGTCCCAGATGAATGATTGCCCTCGACAGAACCCGGCTTACGGCCGGCTCCCGCCTCCTCACCTTCTGACCGGGCTCGCCCCTTGCGGGCCCCGGCTGTGCCCCTGGCCGGGCGGCGCGGAGCGGGCCAGCGGGAGCCGTTCCCGCCGGCCTGCCGGGGGCGCCGCCGCCGCCCGTGACGCGACCTCCCGCGCCCGTCTCCTCGGCCCGCGCGCAAACCGCGCGCGGCGGGTGCCGGGCCCCCGGAAACCTTCCTGCGTCGGCGGATCGCGACAGTCTCCTCTCAGGTTCTCTAAGAAGCAGGGTCAAGTAGTTGATTTATGGTTTTTCCGCACTGCCACAATTTGCCCGAATCCGGCCATCGAAAGGCCTCTAAGTCCCTGTACAAAAAGCGATATCGGGTAGTTTGGTTGACGCTCGGCGAGGGCCTGCCTATAGTGTCGAAAAGTGGAGAAAAGTGGGAGGAGATGGGTGAAACGGCCACCCGGCGTGCAGTGCCAGCGGCCGTCATCCCGTCGACAGCAGCATGTTCCGCGGGGCCACCAAAGTCACCCTGGACGCCAAGGGGCGCGTCGCCATTCCGACGCGTTACCGCGAGCGTCTGGCTGCCCGTTGTGAGGGGCAGCTCGTGGCCACCGTCGATCGCGACTACTGCCTCCTCATTTATCCGTTCCCCGAGTGGGAAGAGATCGAGCGCAAGCTCGTCCGGCTGCCGAGCTTGAACCCGCAGGCGCGTCGGCTGCAACGGCTCATGGTCGGGTATGCGACCGAGCTCGAGCTCGATGCGCAGGGGCGGATCCTGCTGCCGAAGGAGCTGCGCGAGTTCGCGCGCCTCGAGCGGCAGGCGATCCTGATCGGGCAGGGCAACAAGTTCGAACTCTGGGACGAGGAGAGCTGGAACGGAAAGCGGGACGAATGGCTGGGCAGCACGGGGGACGAGGCCGGGCTGCCGGCGGAGCTCGAGTCGCTGTCGCTGTAGGGCGGCGGACCGACCCCAGGAACACGGCGGTCGCGCGCAATGCGCGCTCCTGCCGGGTCCGTGGCGGTGAATGCGGGCGAGGCGGAGCGAAGGCACGTCCCGGTCCTGCTCGGGCCGGCACTGGAAGCGCTCGCGATCCGGCCCGACGGGCGCTACGTGGACGGCACGTTCGGGCGTGGCGGGCACAGCCGGGAGATTCTGGCGCGTTTGGGTCCGGACGGGCGGCTGGTCGCGATCGATCGCGACCCGCAGGCGGTGGCGGCCGCGGATCCCGCGCTGCTCGCGGATCCGCGGTTCGAGGTGGTGAAAGGTGAAATCGCGGACATCGAAGCAATTGCAGCCGACCGGGACCTGCGCGGCCTGGTGGACGGCCTGCTCCTCGACCTGGGGGTTTCCTCCCCGCAACTGGATCGGCCCGAGCGCGGCTTCAGCTTCACGCGCGACGGACCGCTCGACATGCGCATGGACCCGGGCGCAGGCGTCAGCGCGGCGCAATGGCTGGCAACGGTGGATGAAAAGGAACTGAAGCGGGTGCTTTCGACATTGGGCGAGGAACGCCACGCCGCGCGCGTCGCAAGAGCGATCGTCGCGCGCCGCCGCGAGCGGCCGATCGAGCGAACCGGGGAGCTCGCGGAGATCGTCGCGAGCGCCGTGCCGGCCGGCCCGCACCGCATCCACCCCGCGACGAAAACCTTCCAGGCCATTCGCATGACGGTCAACGACGAGCTCGGCCAGCTCGAGCGTGCGCTCGCCGCTGCGCTCGCCGTGCTCACGCGCGGCGGGCGGCTCGTCGTGATCAGCTTCCATTCTCTGGAGGACCGGCTGGTGAAGCGCTTCATGCGCGACGCCGCGCGCGAGCCGGCCGCCTGGCGCGGGTTGCCTTGCATTCCGGAGGAGCACCGCCCGCGCCTCGAGGTGATCGGCCGGGCGATCGCGGCGGATGCCGCCGAGGTCCGCTCGAACCCGCGGGCGCGCAGTGCGCACCTGCGCGTGGCGGAACGCCTGTGAAACCGCTCGACAGGCCGGCGCAACCCGTGCTGCTCGCTCTCGTGTTCGCGATCGTGTGTGTCGTCTCGGCGCTGGCGCTGGTCTACACGAAGCACGAGTCGCGCAAGCTGTTCATCGAGCTCGAGCGGCTGACCGGCGTGCGTGACGAGCTCAACATCGACTGGGGCCGGCTGCAGATCGAGCAGAGCACCTGGGCGACGCACGCCCGCATCGAGCAGGTCGCCACGAAGGAGCTCGGCCTCGAGCGGCCGTCTCCCGACGAGATTTACGTGATCGAGAGGCCATGAGGAATCGCGGGGCAGAGACGCGCGAGCAGGCATACGGCCGCTTTGCCGCGCGCACGGGCGTGTTGACGGTGTGCTTCGCGGCCGTCGCGGTGGTGCTGGTCGCGCGCTCCGTGCAGCTGCAGGTGTTCAATCGCGAGTTCCTGAACCAGGAAGCCGACGCGCGCCACCTGCGGGTCGAAAAGATCATGGCGCACCGCGGCGCCATCGTGGATCGCAACGGCGAGCCCCTCGCCATCAGCACGCCGGTCGACAGCGTGTGGGTGAACCCGCGCGAGTTCGCGCCGGCGGTCGATCGCGTGCCGGAGCTCGCGGAAGCGCTGGGACTCGAGTCCGGGCAGCTGATGCGCCGCATCACGCGCAGCATGGATCGCGAATTCGTCTATCTCCGCCGCCACCTGGGCCCGGAGCAGGCCCAGCGCGCGCTGGCGCTGCGCCTGCCGGGCATCAACGTGCAGCGCGAGTACCGCCGCTATTACCCGGCGGGCGAAGTGACCGGGCACCTGGTCGGCTTCACGAACGTCGACGACCGTGGCCAGGAAGGCCTCGAGCTCGCGTTCAACCACTGGCTGTCGGGCGAACCCGGTGCCAAGCGGGTGCTGAAGGATCGACTCGGCCGTCCCGTGGAGAACGTCGAGAGCATCCGCCCGCCGCACCCCGGGCGGGACCTGCGCACCAGCATCGATCTCCGCGTGCAGTACCTCGCCTATCGCGCGCTGAAGGCGGCGGTGCAGAAGCACCGTGCCGACTCGGGCTCCGTCGTCGTGCTCGACGTCGGGACCGGCGAAGTGCTCGCGATGGTCAACCAGCCCGGCTACAACCCGAACGACCGCAGCCAGTACACCGCGGAGCGCTACCGCAACCGGGCGATCACCGACATCTTCGAGCCGGGCTCCAGCATCAAGCCGCTCATCATCGCGTCCGCGCTCGAAAGCGGCCAGTGGCAGGCGAACAGCATGGTCGACACCTCGCCCGGGTACGTGATCGTCGGACCGAAACGGATCGCCGACGAGCACAACCTGGGACGCATCAGCCTGACCACGCTCCTCGCCCGCTCCAGCAACGTCGGCGCCACCAAGGTGGCGATGTCGCTCGAGCCGGAGCATCTCTGGCGAACGCTCACCGATTTCGGCCTGGGATCGCTCACCGCGAGCGGGTATCCGGGCGAGTCCGCCGGATTGCTCACGCACTTCAGTCACTGGCAGGAGATCACCCAGGCGACTCTCGCCTACGGCTACGGCGTCTCCGTGACCCCGCTGCAGCTCGCGCAGGCCTATGCGGCGCTCGGCAACGACGGCTGGCTGCAGCCGGTCTCGCTGATCGCGCTCGATGCGCCGAAGAAGGGCCAGCGCGTCGTGTCGCCCGAGACGGCGCGCGCGGTCGTACGCATGCTGGAGGAGGTCGTGATGCCGGGCGGCACCGGCAGGAAAGCGGATGTCGCGGGCTATCGCGTGGCGGGCAAGACCGGCACGGCCTGGAAGTTCGCTGCCGGCGGGTATTCCGAGGACGAATACGTGTCCATCTTCGCCGGGCTCGCGCCGGCGAGCGATCCACGCCTCGCGACCGTCGTCATGATCGACGAGCCGCACGGCAACTTCTATTACGGCGCCGACGTCGCGGCGCCGGTGTTCGCCGACGTCATGTCGGAATCGCTGCGCCTGCTCGCCGTACCGCCGGACGCACTCCCCGCGCGCGATCCCGGCAGCGTCATACAGGCGATGAGCCCATGAGCCTGCCCGCCGTGGACCTCACCACTCGCATCACACTCGACCGCCTGCTCGCCGGGCTGGCCGCCGCGCCGCCGCTCGCGATCAGCGGCATCGCGAGCGACAGCCGCGCGCTCCGGCCCGGACAGGTTTTCCTCGCCTGCGGCGGCGGCACGCGCCATGGCGTCGAGTTCGCGGCAAAAGCCGCGGCGGCCGGTGCGGCGGCGATCGTTTGGGACAGTGCGACCGCGATCGCGGCGCCGCAAACCCACGTGCCCGCGATTGCCGTGCCGGGACTCGAGCAGCATCTCGGCGAGCTCGCGAATCGCTGGTTCGATACGCCGTCCGCGCGCCTGCGCGTCGCGGGCGTGACGGGCACCAACGGCAAGACGACGGTGGCCTGGCTCGTGTCGCAGTGTCTGCGGCGCCTCGACCGGCGTTGCGGCTATGTCGGAACGCTCGGCGCCGGTTTCGAGCCGCCGTTCGAGGAGGGCGCGCTCACGACGCCCGCGTGCGTGGAGCTGCACGGTACGCTCGCCGGGCTCGCGGACCGCGGCGCGACCGCCGTGGCGCTCGAGGTCTCCTCGCATGCGCTCGAGCAGAACCGCATCGACGGCGTGCACTTCGATTCGGCGCTCTTCACCAACCTGAGCCGCGACCACATCGACTACCACGGCGACATGCACGCGTACGGCGAGGTGAAGGCAAAACTGTTCCTCGAGCGCGAGCAGAGGCAGCGCATCGTAAACGTCGACACCGCTTTCGGCCGGGAGCTCGCAGAGCGCTGCCATGCGCTCGGCGCGGGCAGGCTGGTCATGGTCTCGACGCAGGGGGGCTCCGTGCCCGACGCCTGCACCGGCGCGGAGCGGCTGTTCGTGCACTCGAGCGCGCCCAGCGGCTTCGGTTTCGCCATCGAGGTCGCGGGCACCTTCGGTGCGGGCGCCTGCCGCCTGCCGCTCGCCGGGGAATTCAACGTCGCGAACGCGATGCTCGCGCTCGCGCAGCTCGTCTGCTGGGACGTGCCGCTGCCGGCTGCGCTGGCGGCGCTCGCCGCCTGCGAGCCGCCGCCGGGGCGGCTGCAGCGCGTGGCGGTCGCCGGCGGACCGGCGGTCTACGTGGACTATGCGCACACGCCCGCGGGCCTCGAAGCGGTGCTCGAGGCACTGCGACTGCACTGCACGGGAAATCTCTGGTGTGTGTTCGGCTGCGGCGGCGATCGCGACCGCGGCAAGCGCCCGCTCATGGGCGCCGCCGTCGTGCGGCTCGCCGACCGCGCCGTGGTCACCACCGACAACCCGCGCTTCGAGGATCCCGACGACATCATCGCCGAGGTGCTCGCCGGCACGGACGGTCGCGCGATCGCGATAGCGGATCGCGCGGAGGCAATCCGTCACGCGATCAGGGAGGCGCGCGAAAACGACGTGGTGCTCATCGCGGGCAAGGGCCACGAGAACGTGCAGATCATCGCCGGCCGGCGGCTGCCGTTCTCCGATTGGGCGTTCGCGAGCGACGCCCTGAGTGCGCGCCGCGCGGAGGAGGCCAGGTGATCGAGAGCACCCTCGCGCGCGCCAGTGCCTGCATGCGCGGCCGGCTCACGGGAAGCGACGCGGCGTTCCGCGGCGTCAGCACCGACAGCCGGCGCGTGCAGCCGCGCGAGCTTTTCTTCGCGCTGTCCGGGCCGAACTTCGACGGCGCCGAGTTCGTGCCGCAGGCGGCGGCGGCCGGTGCCGCCGGGGCGGTGGTCGGCCGGCCGGTGGCCGCGGACCTGCCGACGATCGAGGTCGACGATACGCGCCGCGCGCTCGGGCTGATGGCCGCGGCATGGCGCGGACAGATGGGCGCGACCGTCATCGGGCTCACCGGCAGCAACGGCAAGACGACCTGCAAGGAAATGATCGCGAGCTGCCTCGCCAAGGCCGGGCCGACCCTCGCCACGCGCGGCAACCTGAACAACGACGTGGGTGTGCCCCTCATGCTCGCCGAGCTCGACCATGCGCACCGTTACGCGGTGTTCGAGATGGGCGCCAACCACCCGGGCGAGATCGCCTGGCTGACCTCGCTCGTCGCTCCCGAAATCGCCGTCATCACGAATGCCGGGCCGGCGCATCTCGAAGGCTTTGGCTCGGTCGCCGGCGTCGCGCGTGCGAAGGGCGAAATCCTGGAAGGGCAGCCGCGCCCGGCGTGGGCCGTGCTGAACGCCGACGATCCCCACCTCGACCTGTGGCGACGGCTCGCGGGCGATGCGCGGGTGCGAACCTTCGGGTTCGCGGGAGAGGCGGACGTGCGGGCCACCGGCATCGCCGCCGCACCCGGCGGGACGCGCTGCACGCTGGTAGCGGACGGCCTGAAGCTCGCGGTCTCGATCCCGCTCGCCGGCCGCCATAACGCCCAGCTCGCCGCGGCTGCCGCGGCGGTGGCGCTGATCGCCGGCGTCGGATGGCAAGCGATCCGCGAGGGGCTGGAGAACCTCCGCCCGGTAACGGGCCGGCTGGCTGCGCGGCGCGGGCCCGGCGGCAGCACCCTCTACGACGACAGCTACAACGCGAACCCGGCGAGCGTCGCTGCCGCCGCCGAGTTCCTCGGCGGCACGGCCGGCGAGTCGTGGCTCGTGCTGGGCGACATGGGCGAGCTCGGGCCGGACAGCGTCGAGCTGCACCGTCGCACCGGCGAGCGCATCGCGGCCGCGGGCGTCAGCAGGCTGTTCGCCACCGGCACTCTCTCGCGGCACGCCGTCGAGGCGTTCGGAGCGGGCGCTGCGTGGTTCGAATCCGCAGAGGCGCTCGCGGCAGCGCTCGCGCGCGAGCTGGACGCGGCGCCCCGGCCCGCGGAGATCGCGCTGCTCGTGAAGGGCTCGCGGGCAATGCGCATGGAACGCATCGTGCAGGCGCTCGCCCCGGCGGAGCACGGGAACTGACATGCTGCTGTACCTCACCCAGTTCCTGACCCGCTACGAGTCCGGCTTCAACGTCTTCAATTACCTGACGCTGCGGGCGATCCTCGGCGCGCTCACCGCGCTCGTGCTGTCGTTCGTGATCGGGCCGCGCATGATTGCGCGCCTGAGCCTCAACCAGTCCGGGCAGCCGGTGCGCGAGTACGGGCCGGCGACGCACCTGCCGAAGGCCGGCACGCCGACCATGGGCGGCGCGCTGATCCTCACGGCCATCGTCGTCAGCACGCTGCTCTGGGCCGACCTGGAGAACAGCTTCGTGTGGGTCGTGCTGTTCGTGACGCTCGCGTTCGGCATCATCGGCTACGTCGACGATTACAAGAAGCTGGTGCTGCAGGATCCGAAGGGGCTGTCCGCGCGGCAGAAGCTCATCTGGCAATCGCTTGCCGGGCTGATCGCCGCGATTGCGCTGTACGTGCTGTCGGGCGGCGCGGAAAACGCCTCGCTGCTGATTCCCTACCTCAAAAATTCCGCGCTGCCGCTCGGCCCGTTCGAGATCGCGGTCTCGTTCTTCTTCATCGTGGGCTTCAGCAACGCGGTCAACCTGACGGACGGGCTGGACGGACTCGCCATCATGCCGACCGTGCTCGTCGGCGGTGCGCTCGGCGTCTTCG
Organism: Woeseiaceae bacterium; assembly: GCA_036381215.1. Taxonomy (GTDB): domain Bacteria; phylum Pseudomonadota; class Gammaproteobacteria; order Steroidobacterales; family Woeseiaceae; genus IDS-8. The sequence goes on from DASVDF010000146.1 coordinate 12,096, forward strand.
CGTACGTCACCGGCAACGTGAATTTCGCCGGCTACCTCGGGCTGCCGTACGTCGCGGGCACGGGCGAGATCCTCGTGTTCTGCGCGGCGCTCGCGGGCGCGGGGCTCGGGTTCCTCTGGTTCAACACCTATCCCGCGCAGGTGTTCATGGGCGACATCGGCGCGCTGGCCCTCGGTGCCGCGCTCGGCACCGTCGCCGTGGTCGTACAGCAGGAGATCGTGCTCGCGATCATGGGCGGCGTGTTCGTGGTCGAGACGGTTTCGGTGATCATCCAGGTCACGTCGTACAAGCTGACCGGCCGCCGCGTTTTCCGCATGGCCCCGCTGCACCACCATTTCGAGCTGAAGGGGTGGGCGGAGCCCAAGGTCATCGTCCGTTTCTGGATCATCACGGTCATCCTCGTGCTGGTCGGTCTCGCGAGCCTGAAGATCCGATGAACGCCGCGAAAGACAGGACACCGAAGACCCAGCGCGCCGCAACGCTGCGGCGGCCCGGCCGCTGCGACCTGGTTTTCGGTCTCGGCGATACCGGGCTCTCGATCGCGCGTCACTTGCAGCGCAGCGGCCGGCCCGCCCGCTACATCGATACCCGCGAGCAGCCCCCGGGCCTCGAGGAGCTCGCGAGCATCGACCCGGGCGCGGACGTGCTGCTCGCCAGCGCACCGCCCGAGCTCCTGAAGCAGACGTCGCGCATCATCGTCTCGCCGGGCGTGCCCGATCGGGAGCCGTTGCTGGTCGCGGCGCGCGCGGCCGGCGTCGACGTGATCTCCGACATCGAGCTCTTCGTGCAGGCAGCACGCGCGCCGTTCGTCGCCGTCACCGGGTCGAACGGCAAGAGCACGGTGACCACGCTGATCGGGCTGATGTTCGAGGCGGCGGGCAAGCGCGCGCTGGCCGGTGCCAATCTCGGGCGGCCGGCGCTCGACCTGCTGGCCGAGCCCGAGCCCGACGCCTACGTGCTCGAGCTCTCCAGCTTCCAGCTCATGCGCACCCGGAACCTGCCGGCCGCGGTCGCGGTGCTCCTCAACGTCAGCCCCGATCACCTCGACTGGCACGCGAGCGAGGCCGAGTACCGGGAAGCCAAGTACCGCATCTTCCGCGAGGCGCGGGCGGCGGTGTTCAACCGTGACGATCCGGAAGCGGAGAAAGCGATTCCGGGCAACCTGCCGCGCGCGAGCTTCGGTGCCGCCGCGCCCGGGGTCGGCGAGTACGGCATCGCGGAGGAGGACGGCGTCCGCTTTCTCGCATTCGGTGAGCAGATGCTGCTGGCGGCCGACGACATGGCGCTCGCGGGCTCGCACAACCAGGCGAACGCGCTGGCCGCCATCGCCGCCGGCCGGCTGATGGGACTCGACTACTCGCCGATGCTGCAGGTGCTGACGGAGTTCCCCGGCCTGCCGCATCGCATGCAGCTCGTGGCCACGATCGACGGCGTCGCTTACGTCGACGACTCGAAGGCCACCAACATCGGCGCGGCCACGGCCTCCGTGCTCGCCGTGCCGGGGCCGATCGTGCTGATCGCGGGCGGGGATGCCAAGGGCGGCGAGTTCGGGGCCTTCGCCGAGGCGGTCGCGGCGAAGCTGCGCGCCGCCATCCTCATCGGCCGCGACGGCCCGGCGATCGCGCGCGCGCTGAAGGGCAGGACGACGGTGTTCCAGACGGCCGATCTGCGCACCGCGCTGCCGATCGCGGCGCAGCTCGCCCGGCCCGGCGACACGGTGCTGCTCGCGCCGGCCTGCGCGAGCTTCGACCAGTACCGGAACTACGCGGAGCGGGGCCTCGATTTCCGCCGCCAGGTGGAGGCGCTGGGCTGATGGGCATCGAAAGCGCCACCATGCCGTTCCCCGCCCGGCTGCGCGTCCGGCTGCAGCCCGATCCGGGCATCCTGACGCTCGGCCTCGTGCTCCTCCTGGGGGGGCTCATCATTCTCGCATCCGCGTCGATCTCGATCTCCGACAACGTGTCCGGCGACCCCTTCTTCTATCTGCGCCGCCAGGCGATCGCCGGCCTCGCGGGTGCCGCCGGCACGTGGCTCGGCCTCATGATCCCGATGCGCGCATGGCAGACCCTGGGCCCGCTGCTCCTGCTCACGGCGCTCGTGCTGCTCACGGCGGTGCTGCTCCCCGGCGTCGGTTACGAGGTCAACGGCAGCACGCGCTGGCTGCGGGCGGGCATCATGAACGTGCAGGTGTCGGAGCCCGCGCGGCTGTGCCTCATCATGTATCTCGCGGGCTATCTCGTGCGGCGCAACCGGACGGTGCGCGAGCAGTTCACCGGTTTCCTGCGGCCGATGGTCCTGCTCACGATCGCCTGCGCATTGCTGCTCGCCGAGCCCGACTTCGGCGCCGCGATTGTCCTGCTCGCGACCGCGCTCGCGATGCTGTTCGTCGCCGGCGCGCGGTTGCGCGATTTCTGCCTGTTCTTCGGCGTGGGCGTGATCGCGATGGCGGCACTCGCGGTCACTTCGCCTTATCGCCTGCAGCGGCTGACCGGCTTTCTCGATCCGTGGGCCGATCCTTACGATTCCGGCTTCCAGCTCACGCAATCGCTCATCGCCATCGGCCGCGGCGAGTGGCTGGGTGTCGGCCTCGGCAACAGCGTGCAGAAGCTGTTCTACCTGCCGGAAGCGCACACCGACTTCGTGTTCGCCGTGTTCGCCGAGGAGTTCGGGCTGCTCGGCGCCACGGTGCTGATCGCCGTGTTCGCCGCGTTCCTGTGGCGGATCTTCCGGCTCGCCACGCGCGCGGCGCGCGCCGACCGGCTGTTCGAAGCCTGCCTCGCGGCCGGGATCGGCACCTGGATCGGGCTGCAGGCGTTCATCAACATCGGCGTGAACATGGGGCTGCTGCCGACCAAGGGCCTCACCCTGCCGCTCATCAGCTACGGCCGCAGCAGCCTCATCATCTTCATGACGGCGATCGGGCTGCTGCTGCGCATCCATCACGAGCTCGTCACCGACTCGCAGCCGGCGAACCGGCGGACGCGCCGGGAGGACGAGTCGTGACGCGGATCCTCATCATGGCCGGCGGCACCGGCGGGCACGTGTATCCCGCGCTCGCGATCGCCCGCGCGCTCGAGGACCGCACCGTCGACGTCATGTGGCTCGGCACGCACCGCGGGCTGGAGGCGCGCGTGGTGCCGGCGGCGGGGATTCCGCTGCATTGGATCAGCGTGCGCGGCCTGCGCCGCAGCGCCCTGACCGCGGTTCTCCTCGCGCCGTTCCAGCTCGCGCTCGCGCTCGCGCAGTCGCTGCGCGTGATGCTCGCGTACCGGCCGGCGGCCGTGCTCGGTATGGGGGGCTTCGTCAGCGGGCCGGGCGGTGTGGCCGCCTGGCTCACGCGGCGCCCGCTCGTCATCCACGAGCAGAACGCCATCGCCGGTCTCACCAATCGTCTTCTGGCGCGCCTTGCCCGGGTCGTGCTGCAGGCCTTCCCGGGCAGCTTTTCTCCCGCGCTCGAGGCGCGCACCGTCGGCAACCCGGTGCGCGAGGACATCGCGCGCCTCGAGGACCCCGCCGTCCGGCTCGCCGCACGGACGGGGCCTTTGCGCCTGCTCGTGCTCGGCGGCAGCCAGGGCTCGCTGAAGCTCAACCAGGTGGTGCCGGAAGCGCTGGCACGGCTGCCGGCCGCGGAGCGCCCGCTCGTCCGGCACCAGGCCGGAGCACGCACCATGGCCATTGCGCGCGAGGCGTATGCCCGGCAAGGCATCGCCGCCGAGCTCGTCGAGTTCATGGAGGACATGGCCGCGGCCTACGCGTGGGCCGACCTCGTCGTGTGCCGCGCGGGTGCGCTCACGGTCGCGGAGCTCGCGGCCGCGGGCCTTCCGGCGATCTTCGTGCCGTTCGCCGCCGCCGTGGACGACCACCAGACCGCGAATGCGCGGCCGCTCGCGGAGGCCGGCGCCGCGGCGATCGTGAAGGAGAGCGAGCTCGACGCCAGGCGCCTCGCCGCCCTGCTCGGCGAATGGCTCGCGAGCCGCGAGGTGCTGCGGCGGCGCGCGATCGCGGCGCGCGGGCTGGCGCGGCCCGAGGCCGTGCGCGAGATCACAGAGGCGTGCCTCGCGGCAGCGGGGGTGCGGCCATGATCCAGCGGATGCGGCGCATCAACCGGGTGCACTTCATCGGGATCGGCGGCTCGGGCATGTCCGGCATCGCCGAGGTGATGCTGAGCCTGGGCTACGAGGTGCAGGGCTCCGATCTGCGCAGCAACGCGCAGGTCGAGCGGCTGCGCGCGCTCGGCGCGACCGTGTTCATCGGCCACGATGCGGCGAACGTCGGCAACGCGGACGCAGTCGTAGTCTCCAGCGCGGTGAGCGCGGGCAATCCCGAAGTCGTGGCCGCGCGCGCCGCCCTCATGCCGGTGGTCGGCCGCGCGGAGATGCTCGCCGAGCTGATGCGCTTCCGCTATTCCATCGCGATCGCCGGCACCCACGGCAAGACGACCACGACCAGTCTCGTCGCCAGCGTGCTCGCCGAAGGCGGGCTCGATCCGACGTTCGTCATCGGCGGGCGGCTGAAGAGCGCGAACACGAACGCGCGCCTCGGGCAGGGCGAGTACCTCGTCGCCGAGGCCGACGAGAGCGACGCCTCGTTCGTGCACCTGAAGCCCATGCTCGCGGTGGTCACCAACATCGACACCGACCACATGTCGACCTACGACGGCGACGTCGCGAAGCTGCACCGCGGTTTCATCGGTTTCCTGCATAACCTGCCGTTCTACGGGCTCGCCGTGCTGTGTACCGACGACCCGGGCGTCAACGCGATTCTCGGCGACGTAGGCCGCTCGGTCCTCACCTACGGCATCGACGGCGAGGCAGACCTGCGTGCCGAGGCGATCCGTTGCGACCGCGGCCGCACGCACTTCCGCGCGCTGCGCGCCAACGGCGGTGATGCGCTCGATATCTGCCTGCGCCTGCCCGGACTGCACAACGTGCGCAACGCGCTGGCCGCGATCGCGATCGCGGGTGAGCTGCAGATCACGGACGAAGCCGTGGTGCGCGCGCTCGAGAAGTTCGAAGGCATCGACCGCCGCTTCCAGAGCTACGGCGAGGTCCGCACGCGCAAAGGCCGGGTCATGCTGGTCGACGACTATGGCCACCATCCGACCGAGATCGCGGCGACGGTGGCGGCCGCGCGCGCCGGCTGGCCGGAGCGCCGCATCGTGCTGGTGTTCCAGCCGCACCGTTACACGCGCACGCGCGATCTGCTGGACGATTTCGCGAGCGTGCTCTCGGGCGCCGACGTGCTCGTGCTGCTCGAGGTCTATCCCGCCGGGGAGTCGCCGATCGCGGGCGCGGACGGCCGCGCGATCGCCCGCGCCGTGCGCAGCCGCGGCGGCGTCGAGCCGGTGTTCGTGGAAGCGCTCGCGGACTTACCAGGCGTCCTCGAAGGCCTGCTCGAGGACGGCGATCTCGTGCTGACCATGGGGGCCGGCGACATCGGCGGGCTGGCGCCGCGCCTGCCCGAGCTGCTCGCACGCAAACCCGATCTCAAGGTGCAATCGTGACCGCGCTGCCGAGAGACACGTGGCGCGGCGAGCTGCGGCGGGATGAGCCGATGAGCCGCCACACGTCGTGGCGTGTCGGCGGTCCGGCCGAGCTCTGGTACCGGCCGGCGGATCTCGACGACCTCGCAGAGTTCCTGCGCGAGCTCGATCCGGCGACGCCGGTGTTCTGGTACGGGCTCGGCAGCAACCTGCTGGTGCGCGACGGTGGCCTGCGCGGCGCGGTCATCGCCGCGGCCGGCGTGTTCACGCGGCTCGAGCTCGCGGGCACCGGTCGCGTGCGCGCCGGGTCCGGCGTTCCCTGCACGCGGCTCGCGCGCCAGTGCATCCGCTGGGGACTCGGGCCGTCGGAGTTCTTCGCCGGCATCCCCGGAACGCTCGGCGGCGCGCTCGCGATGAACGCCGGCGCGCACGGCGGCGAGACCTGGGAACGCGTGCGGGCGGTGACCACGATCGACCGGCAAGGCGCCGTGCACGAGCGCACGCCCGACGAGTACGAGATCGGTTATCGCACCGTCCGCGGACCCGCCGGCGAGTGGTTCGTCGAAGCGGAGCTCGGCTTCGACCCCGCGGTGCAGCCGCGCATGGAAACGCTGCAGGCGATGCTCACGCGCCGCAAGGACACGCAGCCGCTCGGCCTGCCGAGCTGCGGCTCCGTGTTCCGCAATCCGCCGGGCGATCACGCCGCGCGCCTGATCGAGACGGCGGGCCTCAAAGGGCATCGCATCGGCGGCGCGGAGGTCTCGACGAAGCACGCCAACTTCATCATCAATCGCGACCGCGCGACGGCCGCGGACATCGAGGCGCTGGTCGATCACGTGCAGCAGACCGTGCTCGACGTGCACGGCGTGCGGCTCGAGCACGAGGTCCGCATCGTGGGCGAGGAGGGGCCGAGATGAGCCGCCTGCGCGAGACCCGTCACGAGATTCGCGACGCGCGCGCCTTCGGCAGGGTGGCCGTCATGCTGGGCGGCAGCTCCAGCGAGCGCCAGGTTTCGCTCGAGACCGGCAACGCCGTGCTCGCGGCGCTCTGCTCGCGCGGCGTCGATGCGCACGCCTGGGATCCGGCGGAGCGGAGGTTGAAGGAGCTCGCCGGCGCCGGCTTCGACCGCGTGTGGATCGCGCTGCACGGCCCCGGCGGCGAGGACGGCACGCTGCAGGGCGCGCTCGAGTGGCTCGGCGTGGCCTACACGGGCAGCGGCGTGCTCGCCTCGGCGCTCGCCATGGACAAGATCCGCAGCAAGAAACTGTTCGCCGCGGCCGGCATCGCGACGCCCGAGTTCCGCGTGATCGAAAGCACGGCGGACGCGGCGAGCGCCGCGGGCGAGCTCGGCTTTCCGCTCGTGCTGAAGCCCGCCGGCGAAGGCTCGAGCGTCGGCATGACCAAGGTGCAGGGCGAGAGCGAGCTGGCGACCGCCGCCGCGCTCGCGCTCGGTTACGGCGGGCTCGCGTTGGCCGAGCCCTGGATCGAGGGCGCCGAGATCACCGTGGGCGTGCTGCAGGGCGCGGCGCTGCCCAGCATCCGCATAGAAACACCGCGCGTGTTCTACGACTACGAGGCCAAGTACCTGGTGGACAGCACGCGCTATTTCTGCCCGGGTAGCGACGACGCCGCGGCCGAGCGCCGCTATGGCGATGCGGCCCTCGCCGCGTTCGCCGAGCTCGGCTGCTCGGGATGGGGGCGCGTCGACTTCATGGTGGACCGTGCCGGGACGCCCTGGGCGCTGGAAGTCAACACTATCCCCGGCATGACCGGGCACAGCCTCGTGCCGATGGCTGCGAAGGCCGCCGGCATGGATTTCGCCGAGCTTTGCTGGCGCATTCTCGAAACGAGCATGCCGTCCGCGGGCCCGGACGTTCGAGCAAAAGATGCGTAAGCAGGCCAGGAAAAGAAAAGAGAAGAAGAAGCGCGCAGAGCTGCGCTTGCCGCGCATCCCGTTCGCGAAGCTCGCGGCGGTGCCGGCGGCGGTGCTCGTCGTGTTCCTGAGCTACCGGCTTTCCGCGGCGCTGCTCGATCGGCCGATTCGCACGATCGCAATCGACGGTCCGTTCGAGCGGGTGAGCGCGCTGCAGATCGAAGCCGCCATCGGCGACGAGCTCGACCGCGGCTTTTTCAGCGCGAGCCTGGCCGAGATCCAGCAGCGCATCGTGGCGCTGCCCTGGATCGACAAGGCGAACGTCGCCCGCCGCTGGCCGGACACGCTGGAGATCGGCGTGACCGAGCAGGTGCCGGCCGCCTGCTGGGGCGAGCGCGGGCTCATGAACACGCGCGGCGAGCTGTTCGTCGAGAACGCGCGCCACGTACCGGCCGAGCTGCCGCGCCTGTCGGGGCCGGACGGCAGTGCGGCCGAGGTGGCGCGCCGTTACCTCGAGATCCGCAAGCACCTGATCCCGCTCGGCCTCGATCTCCGGCGGGTGAGCCTGGATGCGCGCGGTGCCTGGAATCTCACGCTGTCGAACGGCGTCGAGATCCGCCTCGGCCGCCGCGACACGGATGAGCGCTCGCAACTGTTTCTCGACGTGGTCGCCGACGTGGTAGCGAGTCGCGAGACCGACATCAAGTTCGTCGACATGCGTTACAGCAACGGCTTCAGCATCGGCTGGGACGAGGGGGCCAGCGCCGAGCCGGCGCCGCCCGAGCTGCCGCGGCCGGGCGAGCCGGAGATGGTGGCGGAACGGGAGGCAAAAGCGCTCTGATGACCAAGCGGGCCGACAAGAACCTGATCGTGGGGCTGGACGTGGGCACGTCCAAAGTCGTTGCGATCGTGGGGGAAGTGAACGAGAGCGGCATAGAAGTCGTCGGCATCGGCTCGCACCCGTCCCGCGGGTTGAAGAAGGGCGTCGTCGTCAACATCGAATCGACGGTGCACTCGATCCAGCGCGCGGTGGAAGAGGCCGAGCTGATGGCCGGCTGCGACATCCACTCCGTGTACACGGGGATCGCGGGCAGCCACGTGCGCAGCCTCAACTCGCACGGCATCGTCGCGATCCGCGACAAGGAAGTGAGCGCGAGCGACGTGGAACGCGTGATCGACGCCGCGCGCGCGGTCGCGATCCCGGCCGACCAGAAGATCCTGCACATCCTTCCGCAGGAATTCGTGATCGACAACCAGGAAGGCATTCGCGAGCCGATCGGCATGTCCGGCGTGCGGCTCGAAGCGAAGGTGCACATGGTGACGGGCGCCGAGAGCGCGGCGCAGAACATCGTCAAGTGCGTGCAGCGCTGCGGGCTGGAGGTCGACGACATCGTGCTGGAGCAGCTCGCTTCCAGCTACTCGGTGCTGACGGAGGACGAGAAGGAGCTCGGCGCCTGCATCGTGGACATCGGCGGCGGCACGACCGATCTCGCCGTGTTCCTCGGCGGCGCGATCCAGCACACGGCGGTGATACCGATCGCCGGCGACCAGGTCACGAACGACATTGCGGTGTCGATGCGCACGCCGACGCAGTACGCGGAGGAGATCAAGATCAAGTACGCGTGCGCGCTCTCGCAGCTCGCGAATCCCGACGAGACCATCGAGGTGCCGAGCGTGGGCGAGCGCCCGCCGCGCCGGCTGGCGCGCCAGACGCTGGCGGAAATCGTGGAGCCGCGCTTCGAGGAGCTGTTCGGCCTGATTCGCGACGAGCTCCGCCGCTCGGGCTTCGAGGAGCTGATCGCGGCCGGCGTCGTGATCACCGGGGGCAGCTCGAAGATGGAAGGCGCCGTGGAGCTCGCGGAAGAGGTGTTCCACATGCCGGTGCGGCTCGGCTCGCCGCAGTACGTGGAAGGCTTGGCGGACGTCGTCCGCAACCCGATACACGCGACCGGCGTCGGCCTTCTTCTGTACGGCTACGAGAACATGAAGCGCCGCGGCCGGCGCACCGTCCCGATGTCGGGCGGCCTGGCCGAGGTATGGACCCGGATGAAAGCGTGGTTCTCGGGCCAGTTTTGATTTGCCGGATCGCGCAGCGACCGGCCGCAGGAGCGCGCATCGCGCGCGATTGAACAGGTACGTGGGCGACTGCATCGCGCACGACCGAAACAGGGCACACAGGCGCCCGCCATGCGGGCGACGACAAGCGGGAACGAGTGAGCAACAACTGAGAAGCGCACGGAGCGGAGGATCTATGTTCGAACTGATGGACGCGCACAGCCAAAGCGCAGTAATCAAGGTAATCGGTGTCGGAGGCGGCGGTGGTAACGCCGTCGCGCACATGGTGCAGACCGGCATCGAGGGGGTCGACTTCATCTGTGCCAACACGGACGCGCAGGCGCTGAACAGCGCCCGCGTGCGCACGGCGCTGCAGATCGGCTGCAACATCACGAAGGGTCTCGGCGCCGGAGCGGACCCGGACGTCGGCCGGCAGGCGGCGATGGAGGACCGGGACCGCATCCTGGAGGTGATCGAGGGCGCCGACATGCTGTTCATCACCGCCGGCATGGGCGGTGGCACCGGCACCGGAGCCGCGCCGATCGTCGCGCAGGTGGCGAAAGAGCTCGGCATCCTCACGGTGGCGGTCGTCACCAAGCCGTTCCAGATGGAAGGCGCGAAGCGCATGGCCATCGCGGAGCACGGGATCACCGAGCTCGGCAAGTATGTCGACTCGCTGATCACCATTCCCAACGAGAAGCTCCTGACCGTGCTGGGCGGCGAGACCACGCTGCTCGACGCGTTCCGCGCGGCGAACCAGGTGCTGCAGGGCGCGGTGCAGGGCATCGCCGAGCTGATCACGCGGCCCGGCCTCATCAACGTGGACTTCGCCGACGTGCGCACCGTGATGTCGGAGATGGGCATGGCGATGATGGGCTCCGGCGTGGCCACCGGCCAGGACCGCGCGCGCATCGCGGCCGAGGCCGCCGTGTCGAGCCCGCTGCTCGAGGACATCAACCTGTCCGGCGCCAACGGCATCCTCGTGAACGTCACGGCCGGCGTGGACCTCGCGATCGGCGAGTTCCAGGAGGTCGGCGACACGGTGAAGCAGTTCGCGTCGGACGATGCCACGGTCGTCATCGGCACGGTCATCGATCCCGAGATGACGGATGAGATCCGCGTGACCGTCGTC
>DASVDF010000147.1:0-8619 GCA_036381215.1 Woeseiaceae bacterium
CTTCATCGTGCCCGACCTGCCGCTCGAGGAAAGCGACGAGCTCCGCGCCGCGCTGGCCGGGCAGGGGCTCGGCCTCGTGCAGCTCGTGACCCCGGCAACGCCCCCGGCGCGGCTCGTGCGGCTCGCGCAGGCGTCGCGGGGATTCCTGTACGCGGTCACCGTCACCGGCATCACGGGGGGCGGCGCGGGTCTGCCGGCGGAGCTCGCAGGCTACCTCGACCGGGTTCGCGAGGCGTCGCCGTTGCCGGTATGCGCGGGCTTCGGCATCCGCACGGCTGCCGACGTGAGCGCGGTCGGCCGCCACGCCTCCGGCGCGATCGTCGGCTCGGCGCTCGTCGAGGTCCTCGAGCGCGGCAAGGATCCGGCGGCGTTCCTCCGGGCGCTCGGCGGAGCGGGCGCGCGATGAAGAAGGTCACGTCGGCCGATTCGCTCGTGACGATCAGCCACTGGCGCAACCTGCTCGCGAGCGAGGGTATCCCGGCTTTCATCAGGAACGAGTACCTGGGGGCGGTCGTCGGCGAGCTGCCGTATAACGAGGTGTGGCCGGAGCTCTGGGTGAAGAACGATCTCGACTACCCCCGCGCGCTCGAGCTGATCGATGCCGCGCGCATCGCGGACGAAAGCCCGCGCGCGCCGTGGGTCTGCGGGCATTGCGGCGCCGACAACGAGGGGCAGTTCGGCGCCTGCTGGAGCTGCGGCCGGGAGGTGGGCCAGGGACAGTGACCCGGCAGGAGCGCGCATCGCGCGCGATACGAGGTGGAGCTCTGCGCTGCAAGCACCCGCAATCCCCGGTAGCATAGGCGCCTCGTCGCGCCCGGATCCGGCCGCTTTGGCAACAACAACGAAGGGCGCGCCGTCTCCCGGCACAACTCGGAAGGAAACATGACGCTCAACATCACCGCGAGCGCCCTCTATCGCAATTTCCTGGGCCAGGCTCCGGACTGGTACAAGCTGGCCATCGTGGCCTTCCTGGTCCTGAACCCGATCCTGTACTGGACCATCGGCGGCTTCATCACCGGCTGGCTGCTCGTGTTCGAGTTCATCTTCACCCTGGCGATGGCGCTCAAGTGCTACCCGCTGCAGCCGGGCGGGCTGCTCGCAGTCGAGGCGATCGCGCTCGGCATGGCGACGCCGGAAATGGTGTATCACGAGGCGCAGGTGAACTTCTCGGTCATTCTGCTCCTGATCTTCATGGTCGCGGGCATCTATTTTCTGCGCGACATGCTGCTCTTTACGTTCACGCGCATCCTGCTCGGCGTCCGCTCGAAGATCCTGTTGTCCTTGATGTTCTCCGGCGCGGCCGCATTCCTGTCGGCGTTCCTCGACGCGCTGACGGTGACGGCGGTGATCATCACGGTCGCCGCGGGCTTCTATTCCGTCTATCACAAGGTCGCCTCCGGTGCGTCCTTCGAGCACGAGCACGATCCGGCGATCGACGATCACGTCGGCGACCTGCACCGCGACGATCTCGAGCAGTTCCGCGGCTTTCTGCGCAACCTCATGATGCACGGCGCGGTCGGCACGGCGCTGGGCGGCGTGACCACACTGGTCGGCGAGCCGCAGAACCTCCTGATCGGCGAGGTGATGGGCTGGGACTTCGGCAGTTTTTTCAAGGAGATGGCGCACGTCTCCCTGCCGGTGCTCGGGATGGGGCTCGTGACCTGTGCGCTGCTGGAACGCTTCCGGCTGTTCAGTTACGGAGTGCCGCTGTCGAACAAGGTCCGCGACGTGCTCGAGGCGTACGACGCGGACGCATCGGCGAAGCGCACGCGCGAGGAGAAGCTCGCCATCCTCGTGCAGGCGCTGGTGGCCCTCGTGCTCATCCTCGCGCTCGGGCTGCATCTGGCCGAGCCCGGCATCGTGGGTCTCCTCGTCATCGTGCTCGCAACCGCGCTGAACGGTGTCACCGAGGAGCACCGTCTCGGCCGCGCTTTCGAGGAGGCGCTGCCGTTCACGGCGCTGCTCGTCGTCTTCTTCGCCGTCGTCGCCGTAATTGCCAACCAGGGGCTGTTCAGCCCGGTGATGCACTGGGTGCTGCAGTACGAGGGCACGACCCAGGCGGCGCTTTTCTATGCCGCGAACGGCTTGCTCTCGGCGATCAGCGACAACGTGTTCGTCGCGACGATCTACATCACGGAGGTGAAGGAGGTGTTCGAGGCGGGCGGCCTGACCCGCGAGCAGTTCGACGCGCTCGCGGTGGCCATCAACATGGGCACGAACGTCCCGAGCGTCGCCACCCCCAACGGGCAGGCCGCGTTCCTGTTCCTGCTCACGTCCGCGCTGGCGCCGCTGATCCGCCTCTCCTACGGCCGCATGGTGTACATGGCGCTGCCGTATACCGTCGTGATGAGCGTGACCGGTTTTCTCGCCCTGGTTTTTCTCGCGGAGTTTGCACCGTAGAGGTGCACGGCGCGCGCTCGCGGTCGCGCGAAGTGCGGACCTCGGCAATTTCGGCCTTCAGCTCGCTGCGCAGCGCGCCAATGTCGGCTTTCAGCTCGCTGCGCAGGTTGGCGATCAGCTCGACCGTTTCCGCGCGCAGCAGGACGATGTCGTGCTTGGTCGCCAGCATGTCCTTCGCACCCGCGATCTCAAACTCGATCGCGCGCACGATCGCGCGCGCCTGCGCGGGCGGCACGGCGGCACTTTCGAGGACTTCGAGCGACTCGGCTTGCATGGCCACCGATCATAGACCTCCCGCGGGCCGCGTCGATGAAGGGCGCCTCCGGCAGGCAGTTACCTCAGCCGGGATCGTGACCGCTTGAGATCTCCGAATCCCGCGTAGCTCGCGAATTATTCCCGCCTTCGCGCGCCAGCGGCAGGCGCACGATGAACTGGCTGCCCTTGCCGGGCCCGTCGCTGCGCACCTGGATAGAGCCGGAGTGCATGACCACGAGCTGCCTGACGAGGCTGAGGCCGATGCCGAGTCCGCCTTTGGCCTGCGAGCGCGCGCTTTCGACCTGCGTGAAAAGCTTGAAGATTCCCGGCAGCATGTCGTGCGGAATCCCGATGCCGTCGTCCTCGACGCGGATCACGGCTTCGTCGCCTTCTGCCGTCACCTTGATCCAGATGCGGCCTCCTTCCGGCGTGTATTTCGCCGCGTTGGTGAGGAGATTTTCGAAGACTTGTATCAGGCGATGGATATCCCCGACGACGCGGATCGGCTGCGCGGGAGTGAGGAACTGGAGGGTGTGCCGCCGTTCCTTGATCAGCGGCCTCGTGATCTCGATGGCGCGGCGGATGACGTCGTCGACCGTGAGCGTCTGCCGTTCGAGAGTGATTTTGCCGGCCGCGACTCGCGACAGGTCGAGAAGATCGTCGATGAGCCTGCGCAGGTAGTCGAGCTGCCGCTCGACGATCCGCAGCGGGTACTCGAGTTGCGGGTCGTTCCCGGCGGTCATCCGGATGATCTCCGCCGCGTTGCTGAGCGAGCCCAGCGGGCTGCGCAGCTCGTGCGACAGCGTCGACAGGAACACGTCCTTGCGGCGGCTCTCGGCCTCTGCGGCCTCCGCCTGGTTGCGCAGCGTCTCGATCTGCTCGCGCAGGTCGGTCCGGTTGCGCAGTATCTTGACGAAGCCTTCGATTTCGCCCCGCTCGTCCCTGAGCGGGATCACGACGCCGATGGCCCAGAAACGGGACCGGTCCGCGCGCTCGAGCCAGCGGTCGTCCTCCGCGGCAGTCTCCTTGCGGGCGACGTCGAACTCGAGCTCCGGGAGACCCTTGGCTGCCTCCTCGGGCGTGAACAGGAGCGAGCTGTACCGGCCCAGCGCGTCCTTCGCCGGGAAGCCGAAAATGCGCTCGGCGCCGGGGCTCCACCAGGTGATGCGGCCGTCCGGGTCGAGAAAAATGATCGCGTGCTCCATGGATTGTTCAGCGAACAATCGGAGGAGCCGTTCGGGAGTCGCGGAATCCGCCATCGTGAACTTTCCTTCGTTCCGGGCGGCGTCGAGAAGAGAAGCGCTGGCTTGATTCCCTCTATTATAGCGGGGCGGCGCCGGTCATGCTGCGCTGCAGCAGCGCGGCGATTTTCTCGGCTTGCATCGGGCGGCCGATGAGAAAGCCCTGGGCGAGATCGCAGTCGCAGTCCTTCAGGAACTCGAGCTGCGCGACCGTTTCCACGCCTTCGGCAGCCACTTCGAGATCGAGGCCGCGCGCCATCGCGATCGCCGCCCGCACGATGCGCTGGTGCGCATCGTTCTCGGTGACGTCCTGGATCAGCGAGATGTCGAGCACGAACGCGTCGATCACGCCCGTATCGAGCGAGCGGAACGAGACGTCGCGCGTGCCGAAGTGATCGAGGGACAGGCGCACGCCGAGCGACCGCAAGTCTTCGAGTGTCTGCTGCTCGGCCGCGCGGCCGGGGCGGATGCCGTTTTCGTCGACCTCGAGCTCGAGGCAGCCGGGGTCCAGCGCGTTGTCGGCGAGCGCTCTCGCGACAATATCGACCAGCCGGCGATGCAGCAGCTGCTGCGGCGAGAGATTGATCGCGAGCGCGAGGTCGGGCAGCTCGAAGCGTCGCTGCCAGGCGGCCAGCTGCCGGCAGCCGGTCTCGAGGACCCATTCGCCGGCGGAATGGATGAGCCCGCTCGATTCGAGTAGCGGCAGGAAGCGGCCCGGCGGCAGCAGCCCGTAACGCGGATGCTGCCAGCGCAGCAACGCCTCCAGCCCGATCAGGCGGCCGCTGCCGACTTCGATGCGCGGCTGGTAATGCAGGATGAGCTCGCGCCGCACGAGCGCATGCCGCAACCCGAGCTCCAGCTCCTCGCGCTGCGCGATGTGCGTGTTCAGCGCATCCGAAAAGAAATGGAAGCGCCCGCCGCCGCGCTTCTTCGCCTGGTACATGGCGAGATCCGCCGCCTTGACGAGTTGCTCCGGATTCCCGCCCGCGTCGGGATAGAGCGCGATCCCGATGCTCGGCGTCGCGTACACTTCGCTCGCGCGCAGGTCATAGCGCTCCGAAAGCGCGAGCACGAGCTTCTGCGCGGCGGCCGCCGCATTTTCGGACGCACCGAAGTCCTCGAGGCACACGACGAACTCGTCGCCGCCCCAGCGGCCGGCCAGGTCGCCGATGCGGAGGTTACGGGTCAGGCGCTCGCCCACCCGCCGCAGCAGCTCGTCGCCGGCGTCGTGGCCCAGCGTGTCATTGACCGACTTGAAGCGATCGAGATCGATGAACAGCACGGCGATCGACGTGCCTTTGCGGCGCGCCCTGCCTGCCGCCTTCTCGAGCTGGTGCAGGAACAGGCTGCGGTTCGGCAGCAGCGTGAGCTCGTCGTATTGCGCACGCTTCTCGAGCTCCATGGTGCGGCGCGTCACGTCGGTCACGTCGCGGAAAGTGACCACGCCCCCCGCGAGCTCGCCCTCGCCGTCGTACACGCCCTGGCCGTTCAGGCTGAGCATGAGATCCGGCTGACCGGGCACGCGATGCACGGCGATCAGGCCGGAGAACTTGCGGCCGCGGCTCGCGCGGGCGAGCGGCAGCTCGTCGGGCGCCAGTCGCGTGATGCCGTCGGCGGCGACGGCGCAAAAACCGGCCGCCCAGCCTGCCGGCGGTTGCTGCCGCGGCGGGAGCCCGAGGATCGAGCAGGCCGCCGGGTTCACGTCTATGACGCTGCCGGAAGCGTCGACGACGATCACGCCGTCGTTGATGCATTTCAGGATCGAGAGCACGTGTGCGTCCGCGCCCGAAAGACGCTCGACCAGCCGATGTCTCTCGATCGCGTGGCCGAACAGCGCCGGCAGCGCGTCCGGCGCGGTGTCCCCGTCGCTGCACAGGAACGACTGTGCGCCGGCGCGCACCGCCGCCACTCCGCGATGCTCGAGCTCGCGCGTGGTGAGCGCGATGACGGGCCAAACCTCGAGCGAGCGCACGAGCTCCGGCACGCCGGCGGAGGGGCCGCTCGTCACGTCGAGCAACACGAGATCGATTTGGCTCGCCGGGAAGTCCGCAAAGCCGGTGATCGGCCGCCGCAGGAGCGTCCGGCAGAGCGGCAGGCGCTCCAGCCGCGCGAGCCATTCGCGGGCGTGCCCGGCATCCCCGAGCCAGAGGATCGAATGCGCCGTGACCGGCTGCGTTGCCGCGTCCCCGTCCCGGCCCGCGCAGTGCGGGTCGGCTGCGATGTATGCCATAGTTCTTTTTCTGTACGTGCCGCCGCCACTTCGACGTGGCAATGAGCGCCGGCAAGGCCTCGGGGATCATACCAGAATCGCCGCCGGCGTCCGGGCCGCGCCCGCCGGCGCTTAAACCCTGAGTCCACGGGGGGCATCCAAATGCCAAAGCACGAGGAGACGAAGTCTTTGGAAGCATGCCCCACCGCCGGCAGCGGCAGCCGCTACGAGCAGGCGCTGCCGGGGAGCCCGGGCGTTTCAGGCGAGGAGCACGCATGGCTGGCACGCGCCCGGAACTCGGACACCCGCGCCTTCGAGGCGCTGTACCGGACGCATGCCGGCCGGGTGTACGGCCTGTGCCTGCGCATGACCGGCGTGCCTGCCGAAGCCGAGGACTGCACGCAGGAGACCTTCATCCAGGCCTGGCGTCACCTCGACCGCTTCCGCGGGGACAGCTCCTTCGGCACCTGGCTGCACCGCGTGGCGGTGAACGCGGTGCTCGGACGCATGCGGAAATCGAAGCGCGAGCAGGATCGGCTGCGGGTGGTGGCGGATTCGGTGGAAGGCACGGGCAGCATCGGCGACAGCGGCGGGATCGAGGATCTCGAGCGCGCCATGCAGGATCTGCCGGCCGGCGCGCGGCACGTGTTCGTGCTGAACGCCGTGTACGGCTACAGCCATGAGGAAACGGGCGAGATGCTGGGCATCGCGGCCGGCACGAGCAAGGCGCAGTTGCACCGCGCTCGCCGGCTGCTCGCACGGCAACTCGACCTGACGGTGGACGAATCATGAACGAGCAAGACGCAAACCTGGCAAACGATCCCCTGCTGCGCGCCGCGCGCGCGCTGCCGCGCGAGATCGAGCCTTCCTGCGACCTGTGGCCCGGCATCGAGGCGGCGATCGGCCGCGAGCGCGCCCGCGGGGGGCCGTCGTGGCACCGCTGGCTCGCGCAGGCCGCGGCCGTGGTGCTGCTCGTCGGCGCCTCGTCGGGAGTCACCGTGCTCGTCATGGAGCGCGGCGGCGCCGGGACTGCTCCGGCCGCCGGCCCGGCGGAGCCGCTCACCTTCGACATGGTGGCGGGCCGCTTCGGCGACCGTTATCACCTGGGCCCCGGCTTCGTGGACGCGCGCGCCGAGCTCGCGGCCAATCTCGACGCCAAGCTCGCGAAGCTGCCGCCCGACACGCGCATCGCCGTCGAGGCCAACATCGCGGACATCCGCGCCTCGATCGGCGAGATCAACAAGGCGCTGTCCGATCAACCCGACAACCGGTTGCTGCAGGACCTCCTGATGAACGCGTACCAGGAGGAGATCAGCCTGATGAAGAAAGTGGACAGCATCGCGCGCAACGCGACGATGCGCCGAGAGGACATTTGAGGACGGTATGCACATGACGAAGCTCGCATTCATGGGCCTGAGGCTCGCCTGCCTCATGCTCTTCGTGGCCCAGGCGTTCGCCGCGGGTCCGCTGCCGCGGACGCTGGAGGCCGCCCCCAACGGTCTCGTGACCATCGAGAACACGGCCGGTTCGGTGGAGGTGATCGCCTGGTCGCGCGACTCCGTCGAGGTGTCCGGCGATCTCGGCTCCGACGTCGAGGAGCTCGTGTTCGAGCGCGACGGCGATACGGTCAGGATCGAGGTGCGTATTCCGAACGGGCGTCGCGGTCACAACGACGTATCGAGCGACCTCGTCGCGAAGGTGCCGGAGGCGAGCTCCGTCAACGTGACCGGGGTCAGCACCGACGTGACGGTCAGCGGAGTGACCGGCGAGCTGCGGCTGAATTCGGTGAGCGGCGACATCGAGACGGAGTCTTTCGAAGCCGACGTGGACGCCGAGACGGTGAGCGGCGACGTCAGGATCGACGGCAACGGGGGCAGGAACCGTTCGCGCCTTTCTTCCGTGAGCGGCGACATCGAGGCGCACGACCTGTCCGGCGAGATCCAGGCGGGCACGGTGAGCGGCGATCTCACGATCGACGGCGGCTCGTTCGATACGGTGCGCGCCGAAACCGTCTCGGGCGACCTGAGCTTCAGCGGCGAGCTGGCGGGGAACGGGCGCATGGACGTCGAGACCGTCAACGGCGAGGTCGACATCAACTTCACGGGCGACCTGTCGGCGCGCTTCGACATCGAGACCTTCAACGGCGACATCGACAACTGCTTCGGCCCGCAGCCCCAGCGCACCAGTCGCTACGCACCCGGCAGCGAGCTCAACTTCACGGAGGGCGGCGGCAGCGCCCGCGTGACCATCCAGACCCTGAACGGCGACCTGACCCTCTGCAAGCAGTAGGAGCGCCCACCGCGCGCGACCGAACGCCGGCACCTGCCCCGAACGAAGGCACGCTGGCCCGTCAGCATCGTTCACGCACGCCCACCATCGAAGACAGGGCGGAGCCGGGGCCGGGGGAGTCCCTCTCGGCGGCGTGCGAGGCAGGGACAGCCGAGCCCGCAGGACTACAGGGACGGTGTGCCAGGCCAAGCCTGGAGAAGGAGGAAGCTCATGTAGAGGAAGCTA
>DASVDF010000148.1:0-7396 GCA_036381215.1 Woeseiaceae bacterium
TGTCGTACTTGTTGAGCACGATGAGATCGGCGAAATCCAGCATCTCGATCTTCTCGAGCTGGCTCGCCGCGCCGTAATCGCTCGTCATCACGTACACGGAGAAATCGACGAGATCCACGATCTCGCTGTCGCTCTGCCCGATGCCGGCCGTCTCGACCAGCACCAGGTCGAACCCCTGCGCCTTCAGCAGCAGGATGTGATCGGCGAGCATCCTGCTCGTCGCGAGGTGCTGGCGGCGCGTCGCAAACGAGCGCATGAACACGCGCTCGGAGCGCAGCGAATTCATGCGGATGCGGTCGCCGAGCAGCGCGCCGCCGGTGCGCCGTCGGGTGGGGTCGACCGCGAGCACGGCGATGCGCATCCCGGGGAAGCACGCGAGGAAGCGGTTCAGGAGCTCGTCCGTCACGCTGCTCTTGCCGGCGCCGCCGGTGCCCGTGATGCCGACCACGGGGACGCGCTTGGCCTGCATGCGCCAGGACTTGCGCCAACGCGACAGCTCGGCGTCCTCCAGCGCGCCGTCCTCGATCGCGGACATCGTGGCCGCGATGTCGAGCGCTGCATCGTGCGGGCGGTCGGCCAGCGGGGCGCGCTCCTCACGCGCTCGCTCGGTGCGCGCGACGAGGTCGTCGATCATCGCCTCGAGACCCAGCTCCATGCCGTCGTGCGGGTGGTAGATGCGTTCGACGCCGTAATCCGTGAGCGCCTCGATCTCGGCGGGCGTGATCGTGCCACCGCCGCCGCCGAACACTCGGATGTGATCCGCGCCCGCTTCGCGCAGCCGGTCGATCATGTAACGGAAGAACTCGTTGTGCCCGCCCTGGTAGGAACTGACGGCGATGCCGTCCGCGTCCTCCTGGATCGCGGCGCGCACGATCTCGTCGACGCTGCGGTTGTGGCCGAGGTGAACCACCTCCACGCCGCGCGACTGGATGAGGCGGCGCATGATGTTGATGGCGGCGTCGTGGCCGTCGAACAGTGACGCAGCGGTCACGAAACGCAACGGGGTGCGTTTCGTTCGTCCGGAGACGACCGGCAGGTCTCTGGCGGCGGTGCTCATCGGAGGATCCTCCGGCGGAAAGCCTCGCCGCGGCGCGGCAAAGCTGAAGCAGCGCGGATGTCCGCGTTGCAGGAATTTTAATCGCGATTAAAATAATGCAGCGCCGCTCCGAAGGCAAGAGGTCCGACCCGCGCACCGACATGGCCACCACCGCCCTCGCATCCCGTTTCGAGCTGAAGCGCCACCGCGTGCTGAAAGCCGCGGCGGCCTGCTTCAATGCCAAGGGTTACAGCGGCACCTCGCTCAAGGACGTCGCCGATCACCTGGGGCTCACCGACGCCGCCCTCTACTACTACGTGCGCAACAAGGAAGAGCTGGTCTACCAGTGCTACCTGCGCGCGGCCGAGCTCGGCCGCGAAGCGATGGAGCGGGCCGTCGCCGAGGGTGCGAACGGCTTCGAGCAGGCGTTCCTCTACCTGCGCCATCACGTGGAGCTGATGGTCGGGGAGCACGGCCCGGTCGCGATCATGAGCGAGATTCCCGCGCTCGAGGCAGCGCATCGCGCTGAGATACTGGCCATCTCGCGCCGCCACGGCGCCGCGTTCGAAGCGATCCTGCGGCGCGGGATCGCGGACGGCAGCATCGCGAGCTGCGACGTGCGCATGACCGGCAACGCGATCATGGGCGCGCTCAACTGGATTCCGAAGTGGTTCCACGGCGACAGCGCCACCGCGGGCAAGCTGGTCGAGGAGTTTCCGAAGATCCTCACCGCCGGCCTGCGCGCCTGACGGCGAACCCGTGCGCGTAATGCGCCGTAGGAGCGCGCACTGCGCGCGACCCAGCGATGGTCGGTCGCGCGCGATGCGCGCTCCTGCAGGCCGGGCCGGTTTCAGGG
Organism: Woeseiaceae bacterium; assembly: GCA_036381215.1. GTDB lineage: Bacteria > Pseudomonadota > Gammaproteobacteria > Steroidobacterales > Woeseiaceae > IDS-8. Next base: position 1,893 of record DASVDF010000148.1, read on the forward strand.
CCGTTCGAGCTCCTCTAGCTCGCGGCGCAGGTCGGCTTCGCGGTCGTCGAGCTTCGCGCTGTCCACACCGGCCGGATCCTCCGGCATGGTGTCGAGCCACGCGAGCCGCTCCTCGAGCTGCGCACGCACGCGCCGGTAATACGGGTTGCCGCCGTCTGAATAGCCGGCGGTCAGCCCCGCGCCGGAGGACCCGCCGGCGAATCCGCCGAGCGCGGACTCGCGCAGGACGTCGATGTCCCCGTCGATCAGATCCAGCAGGATCCGGCGATCGCCGTGGCGCTCCCACAGGTCGGCAAAGACTTCGGCGGCGCGTGCGCGCTCGGCCTCGTCGAGGGTCGCCGCGAGCTGATCCCGCGCCTCGATGAACTTCGGCTCGCCGCGCTCGGCGGCCAGCCGGTACCACGCCAGCGCCGCGGCGGAGTCGGCCGTGACACCCTGGCCGTTCAGGTGCATGTAGCCGGTCATGTATTGCGCGTACTTGTCCCCCTGCGGCGCGAGCTCCTTTTCGTAAATGAGGAGCGCCCTTCCATAGTTGCCCGAGGCATAGATGTCCTCGACCTTTTGCTTGATGCGCAGCGTGTCGCCATCGATGGTTGGTCCGGGGAACTGGGCATAGGGCTCCGCGAGCACGACCGATGCCACGAGCGCGGTGAATGCGGGCCAGCACGATCTCCTCGGCATCAATCGCTCTCCGATGCGGTTTCTTCCTTTGAGTGCAGTGATACGATACGAGTTCCTCGCGGGTCTATCGATATGCTCAAGCCCCATGCTCGATCCTTTTCCCGAGCGGGCCACCGCCCGATCGTGACTGGCCGTCCACACCCGGAGGCGAAATGAGGAACGCAGCGATCCTTGCCTGCCTGTGCCTGCTGGCGCAGCACGGCGCGGCCGCGCAAAGCACCGCGCTGGATGCGGGCGGAGCGCACGACTATCGAGTCGTGCCGGGAGAGAGCGACATCCGCGTGCTCGTGTTCCGGGCCGGTGCTCTCGGCCGCCTCGGTCACAATCACGTGGTCACCGCGGAAGACGTGAGCGGGCGGGTGCACGTCGGGCAAACGCCCGCGGACAGCAATTTTGAGCTCACGGTGCCCGTGCAGTCGCTGGCGGTGGATGCGCCGGAAGCCCGCTCGGCCGAGGGTTCCGCCTTCGAGGGCGAGCCTGACGCCGGCGCACGCGCCGCCACGCGCGCCAACATGCTCGGGCCAAAGCTCCTGGACGGCGAGAACTACGCCGCAGTGCACGTGCGCTCGACCGGCATCAGCGGCAGCTTCGACGACATGACGGTGACCGCGGAGCTCGAGATCCGCGGCGAGCGGCACACGGTCGAGTTACCCGTCGCGGCAAGGATCTCGGGGGATCGTCTCGTGGCCACGGGCAGCACCAGACTCACGCACGCAGAGCTCGGACTCGAGCCATTCACCGCGGGGTTCGGCACCGTCCGCGTGGCCGACGAGCTCACGTTCCGCTATTCGATCGTCGCCGAGAAAGAAAAGCCGGGGGCAGAGCCGTCAGCCGGCGAGAGTGCACTTTCCGTTGTCGAGCACGACGGCGTTGCGCTCGCGCACCGTGCAGCGGAATGACACGACGTTTCGTTCCTGCCACATGTCCGTGGTGAGCGTTTCGCCAGGGTATACGGCTCCGGTGAAGTGCACGTCGAAGCTCTTGATGAGCGTGTAGTCGTAGTCGCAGATCGTCTTGAGGACGGCGCGGCACGCGATGCCGGCGGTGCAGCGGGCCTGCAGCAGGGGCCGGCGGAAACCGGCGGCGCGCGCGATCTCCGGATCCGCGTGCACGGGACTGCGCCCGCCCGACAGCCGGAACAGGAGCGCCTGGTCGGGACGCGTTTCGAGGTCACAGGAGAGATCGGGCTCGCGCGAGGGCAGGACGTGATGTGCCGGGGCATCGCCGAAAGCGCCGCCGTGGCCGCTGCCGTTCACCGAGATGAGCGTGGTGCCGAGCGCGAACAGCGCGGTATCGTCGCGTGCGAGCCGCGCCTCGCACTGCACGATGATGCGCGAGCCCTTTTCGGGGCCGCCCTTGTCCGGCCTGCGGTCGTGCGCCGCAACGACGCGCCAGTTGACGAGCAGATCGGCCGCGGGCGGCAGGGGCCGATACACCTCGAGCCGCTGGCTGCCGCGCACCACTCGCCGGTCGTCCCAGCCGACGTCCGCGAAGAAATCGTCGGGCAGCAGGACCGTGGCAAACGTCGGGACGGTGCGCAAGGACGGCGACTCGTAGGCGTACGCGAGCTCCTTGCGATCGAGGGGGTTGCCGCCGAAACCGATACCGATCGCGTAAAGCATCGCGTCACGCTCACGGTAGCTGACAAGCTGGTCCTGTGTCGCGACCGCCTTCAGCGCGTCGTAGTCAATCGGCATTTGTAAAGATCTGCGGCCGCCCTCCGGCAGTCGAGCTTCCCATTCTAGCTCATGACCCGCCTCCTGCCGACCCGTGGCACCTGCCCCGCGCATGGCCTAGCATGGGTCTGGGCCGGGCAAACGCCCCGGCACGGAGGGCCACCGATGAAAGCGGAAAGCCGCCTGCGGTTTCGCGCCGCACACCGCTCGGACGCAGCGGCGATCGCGGCGATGTCGCGGCTGCACATTGAGCACGGGCTGCGTTGGCGCTGGACGCCGGCGCGCATCAGGAAGCAGATCGACGATCCGGACACGATGGTGCTGATCGCCTCGCTCGACGGCGAGATGGCCGGCTTCGCGATCATGCATTTCAGCGATCTCGATGCGCATTTGTTCCTGCTGGCGGTGGCGCCGCCGTACCGACGGATGGGCATCGGGCGGGCGTTGCTCGAATGGCTGGAGAAATCCTGCCGCACCGCGGGCATCCAGAACATCCGTCTCGAGGTTCGCTGGGGGAACCGGCAGGCGAGGCGCTTCTACCTCACGAACGGCTATCGCGTGCTCGGGCAGGTCGCCGGCTATTACGACCGGCGTGAGGCGGCGGTGCTGATGGGCAAATCGCTCCTCGTGCGGAAGAGCCCCTCCCCGTAGGAGCGCGCAGCGCGCGCGAACGATCGCGCTTTTTCTGCCCGGATCGCACGCCTTGCGCGGTCGCTCCGCGTCGAATGCGACGATCGATCGCGCGCGCTGCGCGCTCCTACGGGCGGGCGTAGCGCCATCCCAGCTCGGCGAGTGGCGCCACCGCCTCGGCGGCCTTCTCCGCGTGCGCGCTCGCGGCGGTGCCGTCGCGCACGCGCCCGGCAATGCCCTGGAGGATGGCCGCCAGCCGGAAGAAGTTGTAGGCGGAATAGAAGTTGCGATGCGGAATGCCGCTCCGGCCCGTGCGCTCGCAGTAGAGCCGGATGTAATCGTCCTCGGCCGGCACGCCCAGCGCCGCAAGATCCTTGCCGAGCAGGCCGGTCGAGCCGATGCCGATCTCGGGCATCTGCCACGCCATGAGGTGATACGTGAAATCGCCGAGCGGATGGCCGATCGTGGACAGCTCCCAGTCGAGCACCGCGACGACGCGCGGCTCGGTCGGGTGGATCACGAGATTGTCCATGCGGAAGTCGCCGTGCACGATGCTCGCGGACTCGTCCGCCGGGATGCGATCGGGCAGCCACTCGATGAGCCGCTCTATCGCCTCGATCCGGCCCGTTTCCGACGCGCGGTACTGGCCGGTCCAGCGCGAGATCTGGCGCGCGAAGTAGTTCCCGGGCTTGCCGTAATCGGCGAGACCCACCGCCGCGTAGTCGAACGTGTGCAGGCGCGCGATGGTGCGATTGACGTCGTCGTAGATCGCCGCCGTCTCGACGGCCGGCACGTCCGGCAGCTCGAGGTTCCAGAAAATGCGTCCATCGACGAAGCTCATCACGAAGAACGGCGTGCCGACGACCGCCTCGTCGTCGCAGTACGCCAGCGCCTCGGGAACGGGCAAGCCCTGCCGGTGCAGCGCGCGAATCACGCGGAACTCGCGGTCTACGGCGTGCGCCGATTTCAGCAGCTTGCCGGGCGGTTTGCGGCGCAGCACGTAGCGGTCGGACGCCGCCTCGAGCAGGTACGTGGGATTCGACTGGCCGCCCTTGAACTGGCGCACCGAGAGCGGCGGCTCGAAGTCCGTCACGTGCGCCTGCATCCAGCGCGCCAGCCGCCCGGCATCGAAGGAGAGCGCCGGCGCGACCTCGCGCGTCCCCGAGAACTGTCGCTGGCGGCTGCTCATTACGGCGGATTGATCGCTCATTGCCGCGAATTGTAGGAGCGCGCATCGCGCGCGACCAGAGCAGGGCCTCGTTCCTGCAGGAGCGCGCATCGCGCGCGACCAACGATCGCTTCCGCGCGTTACCAACGATCGCTTTCGCGCGCGATGCGCGCTCCAACAGCGCCGTCCGGTTGCGCGCGGTACGCGGCTCCTACGGGCCTATCGCGCACGATGCGCGCTCCAACGGGAGCGGGTTTGGCGCTCGTGGTGGAATTTAGAATCGAAAGATACCGTACGGCGTTTCCGTGTCGCGCAGCCGGTTAGCGGCGGCGGAGAGGGCCTGCGCGAGCACGGCGCGCGTGTCGACCGGATCGATGACGCCGTCGTCCCACAGCCTTGCGCTCGCGTAATACGGATTGCCCTGCGCTTCGTACTGCGCGCGGATCTGCTCCTCGAACGCACGCTGCTCGTCCTCGGACCAGGTCTCGCCGCGCGCTTCCAGCCCGTCGCGCCGCACAGTCGACAGCACCAGTGCCGCCTGCTGCCCGCCCATCACGGAAATGCGCGCGTTCGGCCACATCCACAAGAACCGCGGGCCGTAGGCGCGGCCGCACATCGCGTAGTTACCCGCGCCGAAAGAGCCGCCGATGATCACCGTGAACTTGGCAACCGACGAGGTCGCCACGGCGTTCACCATCTTCGCGCCGTCCTTCGCGATGCCCGCCTGCTCGTACTTCTTGCCGACCATGAAGCCGGCGATGTTCTGCAGGAACACGATCGGGATGCCGCGGCGGTCGCAGAGCTGGATGAAGTGCGCACCCTTGAGCGCCGATTCCGAGAACAGGATGCCGTTGTTGGCGACGATGCCGACCGGATAGCCGTGGATGTGCGCGAAGCCGGTGACCAGGGTCTTGCCGTAGCGCGCCTTGAACTCGTGGAACTCGGAGCCGTCGACGATGCGCGCGATCACCTCGCGGATGTCGAACGGCCGGCGCGTGTCGCGCGGCACGATGCCGTACAGTTCCTCCGCCGCGTACAGCGGTTCGCGCGGCTCGCGCAGCGCCAGCGCCACCTGCTTGCGGCGGTTCAGGCTAGCGACGATGTCGCGGGCGATCGCGAGTGCGTGCGGGTCGTTCTCGGCGTAGTGGTCGGCCACGCCGGAGACCGCGGTGTGCACGTCGGCGCCGCCCAGGGCTTCCGCGTCGACCACTTCGCCGGTCGCCGCCTTCACCAGCGGCGGGCCGCCGAGGAAGATCGTGCCCTGTTCGCGCACGATGATCGTCTCGTCGCTCATCGCCGGCACGTAGGCGCCGCCGGCGGTGCACGAGCCCATCACCACGGCGATCTGC
>DASVDF010000149.1:0-52718 GCA_036381215.1 Woeseiaceae bacterium
GAACTCTACACCAGGCCGTATTCGTGCGCGATGCACCTTCTCCCGCATCTCATCGTCAAGCACACTCATCCGAGCCGGAAGCTCTATACCTACAGGCAATGGTCTATCACGAGGTAGAGAATTGCCAAACTGGTCGGAGAAATCAGGCCAAATCATATACAGCTGAGTAACCTCTCGGTCGGCAGCGTAGTCAGAAGCGTATGAGAAGTTCCAGCGGATGCCATTGAATCGTGGAGCCTCCAGGCCGCCTTCCGAAGCGGGAAAGATCCGGATCATTGCCTCGAAATCATCCGGTGGGTACAGGCGATCCATGGTTGATTGTGCCGTCTAACAAAAAGTAGGCGGCGAAACGCCGCAGAGAAAATGCGGCAAAACGCTGGATATCATGGTTGACCTCCACGGAGGTGCTTGAATCAAATAGACCATAGCCGCTGTTATGCGTCAATTAGGGCGCTGGGGATATACGGCATGGATGCCAAACCAAGGCTCCTCGCGCAGGTCCGGGACAAGCTCCGCGCCAGGCACTACAGCTACCGTACCGAGCAGCAGTACATTACCTGGATCCGACGGTTCATCCTGCATTATGACCGGCGGCACCCGCGGCAAATCTCCGGGGCAGAAGTAGAGGGTTTCCTGACTCATCTTGCCGTCGAGCGCCGCGTGTCGGCCTCGACCCAGAATCAAGCGCTTTCGGCCATTCTTTTCCTGTACCGCCAAGTGCTCGAGATCGAGCTCCCGTGGCTCGAAAATGTTGTCCGAGCCAGAAAGCCGGCAAGGCTTCCGACCGTGCTGACACCCGCCGAGGTCGAATCCGTACTTTGTCGCTTGAACGGGATATACCGGCTCATAGCGCAGCTCCTGTACGGCAGCGGGCTGCGACTCCTGGAAGCCTTGCGGCTGCGCGTCAAGGATATCGATTTTGAATACCGGCAGATCATCGTCCGGGACGGAAAGGGTCACAAGGACCGGATCACGGTTCTGCCCGATGCCGCAGCACCGTCGCTGAAGCTCCACATCCTGCAAATTCGCGAGTTGCATGAGGTGGCTTTGCGAGCCGGCTATGCAGGTGTCGAGCTTCCTTTCGCACTCCAACGCAAATACCCGAAAGCACACCTCGAATTCGGCTGGCAGTACGTTTTCCCGGCGGCTCGGCCCACGCGAGACCCCCGCTCCGAGGAGATACGGAGACACCACATCCACGAGACAAGCGTACAGCGCGCAATCAGGCGCGCCGCCCGCGCGGCTTTAATCCCGAAGCCCGTGGGTCCGCATACTCTGCGCCACTGCTTCGCGACGCACTTGCTCGAACGGGGATACGACATTCGCACGGTGCAGGAGCTGATGGGCCATGCCGATGTGCGCACGACGCAGATCTACACGCATGTGATGAAGAAAGGCGCCCGAGGGGTCAGAAGCCCGCTGGATTAAGATACGGCATTCTTAAAGTCGCGCCCCAGAGTGCTTCCGCCGGGAAGCGACCCGCGACGATCAGTGCGTGTCGGCGATCGCCTGGGCCTGTTTCAGCTCCCGGGCGAGCCGCTTGGATTCCTCCGCGCGCGCTGACGAGAAGCGTGCCAGCAGCAGATAGAGCGCGGGCGTGAGATACAAGGTGAACAGCGCGGCAAGGCCCAGGCCGCCGAATACCACCCAGCCGATCGACGAGCGCGCCTCGGCGCCCGCGCCGCCGGACAGGATCAGCGGCAAACCGCCGAGCACCGTCGCGATCATCGTCATGGTCACCGGGCGCAGGCGCACGCTGGCGCCCGCCTCCACGGCCTCCCGAATACCGAAGCCGCGGTCACGCAGCTGGTCCGAGAACTCGACCAGCAGCACGCTGTTCTTCGCCATGAGCCCGATCAGCAGCACGAGCCCGATCTGCGAATAGATGTTCACCGACGTGCCCGTCAGGAACAGTGCGAGGACAGCCGCCGCGATGCCGAAAGGCACGATCAGGGTCACCACCACCGCGCTCGTGAAGCCCTCGAACTGCGCGCACAGCACCAGGAACACCACCGCCAGCGCAATTGCATAGGTGATCGCGACTTCCTGCGACGTCTCCTCCAGCGTCGCCGCCTCGCCGAGCAGCACCATCGACACGTTGCCCGGCAGGATCTCGCTACCCAATGCGCGCAGGTCGTCGACCGCTGCCTGTAGCGGATAGCGCCCGGCAATCTGCATGTCGATGCGGATCGCGCGGCGCTGCGCCTCGCGATCGAGCTGCGCCGCAACCCCTTCTTCCTTGAGCGACACCACGGTCGACAGCGGGATGAGCTGGCCGCTGCTGGTGCTGACGTACAGATTCACCAGATCGGTGGGATCGTTGATCTCGCCGCTCGAGGATTCCAGCAGGATCGGGATCGCCTCGTCGTCGATATTCAGGTCGACGAGCTCGTCGCCATCGATCATCGCCCGCAATGTGGTGGCGAGATTGTCGAGATCGACGCCGAGATCGGCTGCCCGGCGCCGATCGATCTCGACCGAGAGCTGCGGCTGCGTCGGGTCGTAGGAAACCTGCGGCTGCTCGATGTGCGGGAGGCGGTCCTCGATGGCTCGCACGAACGTCTGCGTCGCCTCGAAAATCTCGTCGTAGTCGTTGCCGATCAGCGCAACCTGGAGCTCGCCGCCGCCGCGCCGCAGGTCCAGGCTGTTCGGGCTGAAGATCGTTACGCGCGCGCCCGGGATCTGCGACAGCGGACCCTCGAGGTTCTCGATGATCTCCTGCTGGTTCACGTCGCGCTGTGACCAGTCGACGAGCGGAACGGTCACGTGACTGCGGTTGGGATCCCACGAGCCGACCACCGTGAACAACGACTTGGCGATGCCCTGGTCGACCAGCGGCCGGAGTATCGCTTCGACCTTGTCCGTCTGGCGGTCCATGTAGCCGATCCCGACGCCGTCCGGCCCCATGGACATGACGGTGATCATGCCGCGGTCTTCCGCCGGGAGCAGCTCCTTGTCCAGCGTACGGAACAGGAACGCCGCGAGCACGGCGAACGCCAGCGCCGCCCCGATCGGCACCCAGGGACGATCCAGCATCCAGGACAGCGAGCGCTGGTACAACGCCCGGAGCCGCACGCCGAAGCCGACCACCGCCTGCCGGAACCACCCGCCCGCGGCGTGCTCGGGCAGGCGCGAAGCCGCGGCCGGCACCAGGGACAGCGACACGAACGCGGAGATCGCCACCGCGACCGCAAGCACCGCCCCGAATTCACGGAACATCCTGCCCGCCGTGCTCGGCAGGAAGGCGATCGGCACGAACACCGAGACCAGCACGGCAGTGGTGGTGACGACGGCGAAGAACACCTGCCGCGTGCCGAGCACGGCCGCCGCGCGTGCGCCGAGTCCCTGCCCGCGCCGCCGCTGGATGTTCTCGAGCACTACGATCGCGTCGTCGACGACGAGGCCCGTCGCGAGCACCAGCGCCATCAGCGTGAGAATGTTGATCGAGAACCCGAACAGCCAGATCGCCGCCACGGTGCCGATGAGCGACACCGGAATCGCCACGCTCGGCACGAGGGTCGCGCGCCAGGAGCCCATGAAAATCCAGATGGCGGCGATCACGATCGAAACCGTGAACGCGAGCGTGAACAGCACCTCCGCCACGGAGCTCCGTATGAAGTCGGCCTTGTCGTCCGTGATCACGAGCTCGAGATTGTCGAACCGCCTGTTGAGCCGGTCCACCGCCCGGTGCACGCCGTCGGAGATCTCGATGGTGTTCGACTTCGCCTGGCGGACCACGCCCAGGCCAACCACCGAGCGGCCATCGAGGCGGGTGTACGCCTGCGCGTCCTCGGGGCCGAAGTAGACGTTGGCGACGTCGCCGATCCGCACGTCGCCGCGGATGATGATGTCCGCGGCCTGCGCGGCGGTCACGACGGAAGCGTCCGCCCGGACGATCAGCTCCTGGTCCGCCGAGCGGAAGCTGCCGGCCGGCACGTCGAACGGCGCGTGCCGCAGCGCCTCCGCCACGTCCGTCACCGACAACCCGTAGCTCGTCAGCCGCAGCGGATCGACGACGACCCGCAGCATGCGCTCACGCGCGCCGAAGAGCTGTACGTCGGCCACGCCGTCGATCGAGATCAGCTCCGGAATGATGTCGCGCTCGGCGATGCGCGTGACCTCGTCTTCCAGCAGCGCGTCGGTCAGGATCGCAAGGCTGACGATCGAATCGGAATCGTCATCCGCCTTCACCACCACCACCTGCTCGATGCGCTCCGGCAGCTCGTGCATCACCCGGCTCACCGCTTCGCGCACGTCCGACGCGGCGCTGTCGAGATCGACGTCGGGCTGGAACTCGATGCGCAGCCGGCCCTGGTTCTCCTCGGACGCGGAGCTGATGCGATGGATGCCGGACACCCGGGCGACGGCGCCCTCGAGGATGCTCACAATCTCGGAATCCATCGTCTCCGGCGAAGCGCCCGGATACTCGGCGCGCACGCTGACGATCGGCATGTCGACGTCCGGCAGCTCGCGTATCTCGACGGCGAGCACGGCCGCGATCCCGGCCAGCAGGATGAGCAGGTTGAGCACCAGCACCAGCACCGGGCGCCGGATCGAGACGCTCGGCAGATCGCTCATCTGCCCGCCGGGGACTTCCTCCTCCACCGAGTCGTCGAAGCCGGCGCTCTCCAGTTGCTTGTCGTCCGGAGTGGCCATTCCGCCGCTAATCAGTGCCGACCGGTGTCGTCGCGGCTCCGCCGTCGAGGCTCCTGTCGACGAGCGCCGGGCGATCGAAGACCACCTCGATGCCGTCGCGCACGCGCTGGATGCCCTCGACGACGATCAGGTCGCCTTCTTCGAGTTGCGCGGAATCGACGAGGATCTCGCCTTGCTGCCGCTGCACGATCGCGACCGGCACGCGATGTGCCCGGTTGTCGGTCACCGACCACACGAACGCGCCGTCGGCACCCCATTGCACACCCGTTTCCGGCACCACGGGATAGGGAATCCCCGGCACGTCGACCGTCACCCGGAAGCTCATCCCGGGCCGCAAGCGATCGTCGCCGTTCTGGACCAGGGCGCGCGCAAGGAACGTGCGCGTGACGGGATCGATGCGGCTGTCGATGTTGACGACCTCACCGAAGCCTGCCGGCTCGCGGCTGTTCCAGGTGGCGATCTGCACGTCGTTCTGCGTCGTCAGCCGGCCGCTCAGCGCCTCCGGCACCTCGAAGCTGACGAGCAGCGAGCTGCGGTCGTCGAGCGTCGTGATCAGGGTATCCGGGTTGACGCGATCGCCGGGATCGACGTCGGTGATGCCGACGTAGCCCGAGAACGGCGCCTCGATCGTGCGGTAATCGAGCGCCACCCGGGCGCGATCCAGCTCGATGCGCGCCGCGTCCACCGCCGTACGCGCCGCATCGAGCGCCGTCGGCAACACGGCGCCGCTGTCGCCGGTGCGGCGGTAACGCTCGTAGAGGCGCTCCGCGTCCTCGAGGCGCACTTTCGCGAGCTGGACAGCCAGCTTCTCGTCGCGGCTGTCGAGCTCGACCAGCACGTCCCCCTGCTCCACCTTCTGGCCCGGCTCGAAATTGACGGACACGACCTCGCCGGAGACCGCCGGATGCACGGCGATGGAGAGCAACGCCCGGGACGTACCGACCGCCTCCACGCGCGTCCTCTCGGTGTTGAACTCGAGGGGTTGCACGATGACCCGCACCTCCCGCTCCGCCGAAGGCACGGGCGCCGGCTGGGCGCCCCGGTCCTCGGTGCAGGCCGCGGCCAGCAGCGCGCAGAGCGTCGTGCCGGCAAGGCGAAGGAGGTGTCGATTCATCCAGATTCCCGCGGGTCGGTACGGTCCAGGCGCATGTTCTGACAGGCGAAACCCCGATATTACTGCACCGGGATGCCGTGAGCGCGCCCGGCCCGGAAATCTCCGGGGTCCACTGAAGTCCGGCACCGTCCTTCCCGAACGGGAGGGGCGCCGGCAACGCCCAGTGTAACGCGGGCGGCCGGCGGATAACGTGACGAATTGCCGCTCCCGGAAACCGTGTTGGCGCCGGGCTGGGCCGGATCGTCGATCGCGGGCCAAGGGCCAAAGGTGGACCGGAGGCCTCCGGATAGGACCACCGGGGACGTCGCGGGTGAGGTACAGCGGGGCCGCGACATCTTCAATGTACGTCGACGATGGTTTCCGCCTGCTTGAGCTCCTGGAACAGGCGCTTCGATTCCTCCGCTCGGGCAGACGAGAAACGAGCGAGCAGCAGGTAGAGAGCCGGCGTCAGGTAAAGGGTGAACAGCGCGGCGAGCCCCAACCCGCCGAACACTACCCAGCCGATCGATGCACGCGATTCCGCGCCGGCGCCCTCTGAGAGAATCAGCGGCAGCCCGCCGAGCACCGTCGCAATCATGGTCATCGCCACCGGCCGCAGGCGCACGCTGGCGCCGGCCTCTACCGCTTCACGGATGCCGTACCCCCGGTCGCGCAGCTGGTCCGAGAACTCGACCAGGAGGACGCTGTTCTTGGCCATCAGCCCGATCAGCAGCACCAGGCCGATCTGCGAATAGATGTTGACGGAAGTCCCCGTGAGAAACAGCGCCAGCACCGCCGCGGCGATACCGAACGGCACGGTCAAGGTGACCACGATGGCGCTCGTGAACCCTTCGAACTGCGCGCAGAGAACGAGGAAAACCACGGCCAGCGCGATGCCGTACGTGATGGCTACTTCGCGCGACGTCTCTTCGAGCGTCGCGGCCTCGCCGAGCAGCACCATCCCGATGTTGCCCGGCAGCACCTCATCCGCGAGCGCTCTCAGGTCGTCGACGGCCGCCTGCAGCGGATACCTTCCCGAGATCTGCATGGAGACGTCGATCGCGCGGCGCTGCGCCTGCCGGTCGAGCTGCGATGCGACACCTTCTTCCTTGAGCGATACCACCAAGGCCAACGGAAGCAGCTGCCCGCCGTCAGCGCTGACGTACAGGTTCACGAGGTCGGTCGGATCATTGATTTCGCCACTCGATGCCTCCAGCAGGATCGGCACCGCCTCGTCGTCGATGTTGAGGTCCGCCAGCTCGTCACCGTCGATCATCGCGCGCAGCGTCGTGGCGAGATTGTCCAGATTGATGCCCAGGTCCGCGGCGCGCCTCCGGTCGATCTCGACAGAGAGCTGCGGTTGCGTGGGGTCGTACGAGACCTCCGGCTGCTCGATGTGGGGCAGCCGTTCCTCGATGGCGCGTACGAAGACCTTGGTCGCTGCGAAAATTTCGTCGTAGTCGTTGCCGATCAGCGCGACTTGCAGGTCGCCGCTGACCCCTCGCAAGTCGAGGCTGTTCGGGCTGCTGATGTTCACCCGCGCGCCCGGGATCCGGGACAGCGGACCTTCGAGGCTCTCGATGATTTCCTGCTGTCCCCGTTCGCGCTCGGCCCAGTCCACGAGCGGGACCGTCACCCGGCTCCGATTCGGATCGCCGCGACCGACGACCGTGAACAATGAACGGGCAACACCCTGTTCGACGAGCGGCCGCAGGATGGCTTCGATCTTGTCCGTCTGGCGATCCATGTAGCCGATTCCGACGCCGTCCGGGCCTTGGGCCTGTACATGCAAGATGCCGCGGTCCTCCGGCGGCAACAGTTCCTTGGCGAGCGTGTTGAACAGGACGAACGCAAGCGTCGCGAACGCGAGCGCGAAGCCGACCGGCACAACGGGACGATCCAGCATCCACGCGAGCGAGCGCTGATACCACTTCTTCAGCCGCTCGCCGAGCCCCGTGATGCTGCGGCGCAAACCGCCGCCGTCTTGCTGGCCCGTTAGCCGCGACGCCGCAGCCGGCACCAGGGAGAGGGAAACGAAGGCCGAGATCGCCACCGCGACGGCAAGCACCGCCCCGAACTCGCGGAACATTCTTCCGGCCGTGCTCGGCAGGAACGCGATTGGCACAAATACCGACACCAGCACGGCCGTCGTCGTGATGACGGCGAAGAAGACCTGGCGCGTACCGAGCACTGCCGCGGCGCGCGCACCCAGGCCCTGCCGGCGCCTTCGCTGGATGTTCTCTAGCACGACGATCGCGTCGTCCACGACGAGACCGGTCGCGAGTACCAGCGCCATGAGGGTAAGAATGTTGATCGAGAAGTCGAAGAGCCAGACCGCGGCGACAGTACCGATCAGCGAGATCGGAATGGCGACACTCGGCACCAGGGTCGCGCGCCACGAGCCCATGAACAGCCAGATGGACGCGACGACGATGGCGATGGTGAATACCAGCGTGAACAGCACTTCGGCGACGGAGCTCCGGATGAACTCCGCGTTGTCGTCAGTAATGACGAGCTCCAGGTCGTCGTAGCGCTGGTTCATGCGCTCGACCGCCCGATGCACGCCGTCGGAAATCTCGATCGTATTCGACTTGGCCTGGCGCACGACGCCCAGACCCACGACGGAGCGCCCGTCGAGGCGCGTATAGGCCTGCGCATCCTCCGGGCCGAAGTAGACGTTCGCAACATCCCCGACGCGCACGTTACCACGGATGATGATGTCCGCTGCCTGGCTCGCCGTCGCGACGGAGGCATCCGCCCGTACGATCAACTCCTGGTCCGCGGAACGGAAGCTCCCGGCCGGCACGTCGAACGGCGCATTCATCAGCGCCCCTGCGACATCGCTCACCGATAGCCCGTAGCTTGTCAGCCGCAGCGGGTCTACGACGACGCGCAGCATGCGCTGGCGCTCACCGAAAAGCTGCACGTCGGCGACGCCCTCGATCGAAATCAGCTCCGGGATGATGTCCCGCTCGGCGACTCGCGTGACCTCCTCCTCCATGAGCGTGTCGGTGAGAATTGCAATGTTTACCACGGAGCTCGAGTCGTCGTCGGCCTTCAGCACCACGACCTGCTCGATGCGTTCGGGCAACTCGTGCAGAACCCGACTGACTGCCTCGCGCACGTCGGAAGCCGCGCTGTCGAGGTCCACGTCCGGCTGGAACTCGATCCGCAGGCGTCCCTGGTTCTCTTCCGACGCGGAATCGATGTTGTAGATACCGGAGACGCGGGCCACCGCACCTTCGAGAACGCTGATCACCTCCGCGTCCATCGTCTCCGGCGAAGCACCGGGGTATTCCGCGCGGACAGTCACGATCGGCCGGTCGACATCGGGCAGCTCCCGCACCTCGACGGCGAGCACCGCGGCAACGCCTGCGAGCAGGATCAGGAGATTCAGCACCAGCACGAGAACCGGGCGGCGGATGGAGACGCTCGGCAGGTCGTTCATCTGTTCGGCCGGAACGTCCTCCTCCGGACCGTCGAATTCGTCGCCCCGTCGGTTCTGGCCGAATCCGTTCATCAGCGGGGATCAGTCGGCACAAACGGCCGGGTTGCCACCATCATCCGGCCCGTCGTTCACGAGCTCGGGCCGGTCGTACACGAGCTCCATGCCGTCGCGCACTCGCTGAATGCCTTCGGTCACGATCAGATCGCCCTCGGCGAGCTCGGAGGACTCCACGAGTATTTCGCCCTGCTGACGCTGAATGATGTTGACAGGCACGCGCTGCGCTCGATTGTCGGCAACCGACCAGACGAATGCGCCCTCAGCGCCCCACTGAACGCCGGTCTCGGGCACGACGGGGTACGGGATACCGGGCACGTCGACGTTGACACGAAAGCTCATCCCGGGACGCAGCCGATCGTCCTCGTTGGGGACCAGTGCGCGAGCCATGAACGTTCGCGTTGCCGGATCGATGCGGCTGTCGATGTCCACGACCTCGCCGTAGGCCGCGGGCCCGCGGCCGTTCCAGGTGGCGAGCTGAACGTCATCCTGAGTAGTCAAACGGCCGCTCAGCAATTCCGGCACCGCGAAAGTGATGAGCAGGGAGCTGCGGTCGTCCAGCGTCGTGATCTGCGTGTTCGGGTTGATGCGGTCACCCGGGTCAACGTCGGTGATGCCCACGTAGCCGGAGAACGGCGCATTGATGGTGCGATAATCCAATGCGACCCTGGCTCGCTCGAGCTCGATACGCGCGGCCTCTGCCGCGGCACGGGCCGCATCGATGGCGGTCGGCAGGACAGCACCGCTGTTGCCGGTCCGCTGATAGCGCTCGTACAGGCGCTCCGCGTCCGCCAGCCGCACCGTTGCGAGCTCGACCGCGAGCTCCTCATCACGGCGGTCGAGCTCTACCAGCGCGTCGCCCTCCTGCACCTTCTGGCCGGGCTCGAAATTGACCGCAATCACCTCGCCGGACACGGCCGGGTACACGGCGATGGAGAGTATTGCCCGCGAAGTACCCACCGCCTCGACCCGGGTCCGCTCCTCGTTCAAGCGCAGGGGCTGCACGATCACCCGGACCTGGGCTCCGGCCGTCCGGAAGTTCGCCTGAACGACTCCCTCGTTTCCTTCCCGGCCGCAGGCCGACAACAGGGCCAGGCACAAGGCCGCTACAGCCAGGCGGCGGCAACGTCCTCTCAGGCGGGATCCCCGGGCAAGCGACGGGTCAGGCGCCCTGCAGATCACCTCATCTGCGTGTTTGGACATGAGCTCAACCATGTGCGAACCCTGAGACTTCGGATCGCCGCCGGGAATGGACCGCGCCGGCCGGTGGCGCCGCCAGATGCGCTTGCCGGCACGCGCGGGGGAACCTCCGCCGCATGCCAGCGTAGGCAGGAAAGGCCGTCGAAGCTCTAGCCTGCAGTGCACTGAAACAGGCCCAAAGTGCACAGGGAGCTCGACGCCGGCGCTGCCGCACCGCCCGGTGCGAGGCCGCCGGAAAGCCGATCGCGTGCCCGATGGCCGCCCGGCTCGAAGGCCCACACTCTCTTGCCGGCCGGGCCATCGAACGCGCGAAAATCACCGCATCGAACGGGCCTCCAGGATCACCCGTTGCCGAGCTTCAGGAAATCGGCGATGTCCCAGTAACCGGTGCGGGGCATCGCAACATCCCCGCGCGTCCGCACCTCGAGCAGGTAAGGCCGTTCCTCGGCGAGCGCGGACTGCAGCGCGGGCTTCAGCTCGCGCGGATCGTCCACCAGCGCGGAACCGATGCCGAATGATTGCGCCATGAGCTGGAAATCGGGGTTGTAGAGCTTGCCATCGGGCGTCCGGAACTCCGTTCCGTAGGCGTTCTTGAAATACGTCGTCCCGACGGTGCGGATGGTCGAGAAACAGAAGTTGTTGAAGAGAACCCAGAGCACGGGCACGTTCAGCTCCACGGCCGTCGTGAGTGCACCGACCACGGACATCAACCCGCCGTCGCCGACGAGACACACCACCTTCCGGTCCGGCGCCCCGAGCTTCGCCCCTATCGCGGCAGCCGGCGCAAATCCCATCGTGGCAAGACCGCCGCTCGTTACGAAGGAACGCGGTCCCAGGGCGGGAAGCTGCTGACCGGCGCCATTCTTGTTCCAGCCGACGTCGGTCACGACGACGGCCTCACGCGGCAGGGTCTGCTGCAGTGCGGCCAGCAGCCGCGCCGGGTGTATCGGACGACCCTCGTCCTGCTGCATGTCGTCGAGCTCGAGTTGCCAGCACTTCTTCTCGGCAGCCACGTCGACCGGTTGGTCAGCGTCGCGCCAGGCAATGCGGCGCTCCTCTCCCACGGCCCTCAGGAGGGCGGCGAGCGACGCCTTTGCATCGCCGACCAGCCCGAGATCGACCGGGTAAATCTTGCCGATTTCCTGCGGGTCGATGTCGATCTGGATCAAACGGGCCGGCGGAATCGCGAACGTGAACTCCGGATTCCAGGAGCTGCAATCGGCCTCGGCGAATCCCGTGCCGACGGCAAGGATGACGTCGGCATTGCGTGCAAGGTCGTTGGCGACGCGAGTCCCCCAGATGCCGGTAGTACCGAGTGCGAGCGGATGATCCTCGGGAAACGCGCCTTTGCCCATCAGCGTCGTTGCGACGGGAATGCCCGTGAGCTCCGCGAGCTCCAGCAGCTCACTCGTGGCCTCGGCCAGCAGCACGCCATTGCCGACGAAGATGACGGGCCGGCTGGCCTGCGCCAGCAGCTTCGTCGCTTGTGCGATGCCGGCCGCATCCGCGGCAGGCCTGGCGTATCCGGGCCTGCGGTTCAGGGTCCTCGAAATCGAGGCATCCACGGGGCGCGAAAAGACATCCATGGGCACGTCGATCAGGACCGCGCCGGGGCGGCCGGTCTGCGCCAGGTTCAGGGCGCGCGGCAGCACGTCCGGGAGCAGATT
This sequence comes from Woeseiaceae bacterium, assembly GCA_036381215.1. Lineage (GTDB taxonomy): Bacteria > Pseudomonadota > Gammaproteobacteria > Steroidobacterales > Woeseiaceae > IDS-8. The sequence goes on from DASVDF010000149.1 coordinate 12,119, forward strand.
CGGATCGTCCACTCGCCAGACACGCTTGCAGACCGGCCGTAACAGCTCGGCCTGTGAGGCATCGGCGTGGAAGCGGATCCCCTGGTGCGGCTCCCGCGCGTGATGGTAGGACTGGGTATTGCCCGCAAAGACGAGCATCGGCGTGCAGTCGGCGGCGGCGGTCGCGATGCCGGTAACGGCGTTGGTCAAACCGGGCGACAGGTGCACGTTGAGAACGGCCAGCTTGTGTGATACCCGGAAATAGGCGTCCGCCGCGTGACCCGCCAGCTGCTCGTGGCGAAAGGAAACGTACTCGATCCCATGCCGGTGACAGGAGTCGATGAGCGCATAGTTCGTGTGCCCGCACTGGCCGAAGACCTTCTCTACTCCCTCGTTCTTCAGGCACTCCGCTATATACATCGCTCCATTCATGAACTCGTTGCTCCGTCCTTCGTAGATGGGTTCTGGTCCGGCGTCTCTGCATCCGCATCGATGCTTCGGGGCAGGGGGCCGTCGTAATTGACGGGAATGCGGATGCGCATCGGACGCTCGCGTGAGTATTCCTCCATGACATGTGCCGTCAGCCCGGCGACCCGACCGATCATGAAGACGAGCTTCGCGAACAGCGGAGGAAAATCGAGATCGAACAGCACGGCGGCCAGCGCCCCGTCGACGTTGACCGGCATAGGCTTTATCTGCTCCGAGACCGCTCTTTCCAGGGCGAGCAGGAATGCGACTCCGGCACCCGCCTTGTTGCAGTCGCGGGCGAGCGCTATCAGGGCTCGCGTGCGCGGATCCGCCGTATGCAGCCGGTGTCCAACGCCCGGCAGGCGTTTGCCGCGATCCCGCGCGTCCGCCACCACTCTTCCGGCCGCCGCGTCCAGTGTCAGATCGTGAGTTCTCGCGAGCTCGAGGCCTTCTGCAATCAGCCGCATGCATGCCATGCCCGCGCCGGCGTGCGCATCGCCGATGGCGAGCACGCCCGCGGCAACCGCTGCTTCCGGAGCCGCGCGATTCGCGCTGGCAACCAGTCTGGAAGCGGCCGTCGAGGGCGAGCCCGGGCCGTGATCGGAAACCGCGACCAGAACGGCGTCGAGGAGGCGGCGTTCGGCGCTGTCCGGCAACCGGCCGGTGTGCAAAAGAAAAACCGAATCCGTAAAGCTCGCCTTCGTCATCAGCTCGGAGACGTCATAGCCTCCGATCCGAATCACGTTCTTTTCCGCGTGCGTAATGCCGGTTTGCCAGGGTTCCTGCATCGTTTTCACCGCGTCAGATGACGCCGGCCTCCCTCAAATCCGCGAGCTCATCCCGCGTCAGGCCCAGCTCGTCGCAGTAGAACGCCTCGTTGTCGGCGCCGAGCGCCGCGCCGGGCCGCCTGATGTCGCCGGGCGTGCCGGAGAACTTCGGGATCACGTTGTGCATGCGCACGTTCACTTCCCCGTCCGGTACATCCACCGTCAGCCCGAGCTCCTGCCAGTGCGGGTTGCTGTCGATTTCGCGGATCGTCTGCACCGGGTGCGCCGTCAGGCCGTTCTGCAGGATGATTTCGAGGTTTTCGTTCAACGTCCGCTCGCCTATCGCCCTGGAGATGGCTCCATCCAGCTCGGCGGCATGGCGGACGCGCGCCTCGTTGGTTGCGAAGCGAGCGTCATCCAGCAGGTGACCGAGTGAGTAGCCGACGAGAAATTTCTCCGCCATGGCGGGGGTCGAACCGCTCACCGCGATCCATTGGCCGTCGAGAGTCTCGTAGACTCCGCGGGGTGCGGAGTTCGTGGAGCGGCTGCCGGTGCGAGTCCGGACCTTGCCGCAGGCGGCGTACTCGGCCGCGATCGGGCCGAGTACCGAGAAGATCGACTCGAACAGTGACACATCGATGACCTGGCCCTCGCCTCCGTGCGCTTCCTTGTGAAACAGCGCGAAGGCAATGGCGTTCGCGGCATACAACCCGGAAAACATGTCCGCCAGCGGTGCGGGGGGCAGGACCGGGGCACGCTCCGCCTCGCCGGTCATCGCCGCAAGGCCGGACGCGGCTTCCACGAGTGAGCCGAAACCCGGGCGCCGGCTCGACGGGCCGTTACGGCCCCAGCCGGAGATCCGCAGCATGACGAGGCCGGGATGGACGGCTTTGAGCTCGTCCCATCCCAGCGCATGGCGCTCCAACGTGCCAGGCACGCTCGACTCCATCAGGACATCGAACTTCGGCAGCATCCGCAAAAGCAGCTGGCGTCCCTCTTCGGAATGGAAATTCAACGTGATGCAGCGCTTGTTGCGCCCGTATACCTTCCACCACAGGTCCCGGCCTTCGGTGGTCCAGCGCCGCAGCGGATCGCCGGCTCCCGGCCGCTCGACCTTGAGCACGTCGGCACCGAAATCGGCCAGCAGCATGCCTGCCATTCCTCCGGCAACCATGCGTGACAGGTCGAGCACGCGTACGCCTTCGAGCGGTTTCACTGCGCGGCCCCTCGCGCAGCCATCGAAGACCTCTCCGGTGAGAGCTCTATTCGGGGAATATCCATGTCCAGGCAGGAATCGTTTCCGAAGCAGCGTAGCCGGTCCCCGTGGCACGAACCCTAGCCAGCCATGCACAAGCGATGGGCTGAGAATGCACGGCGAGGAATCAGCCGGGGCGCGCGAGTCGTCGAGGGCTGCCTGGAGCGGCGGCAAAGTGCTCTCAGGGCCCATACCTGTTCAGGGTCAGCCATGTCGTGACTTGCCCTCCGGCGAATACAATTTCAGGAATCACCGCATGCCTTCGTATCACGGGAAACTGGCTGCAGTCGCGCACGGCCTGCCGGTATTCGTTTTGAGGAAGGCAGGACAGCGAGCAAAGGACGATGCCCAGAGACATTACCGACGAAGAACGAGCAGCGGCGCAAGTGCTCCTGGACCGCGCTCGGGCCGCCATGGCGGCCGTTGTGCACTACGACCAGACGAGGGTGGACCGGCTGTGCCGGGCCGTCGCGTGGGCGACGGCCAACGAGGAGACCTTCGGCCGACTCACGCGCATGAGCGTGGACGAGAGCGGCATGGGCAGCGCGGAAGGCGTGCCCGCGCGTCGCTGGAAGATCCTTGGCATCCTGCGCGACGCCCTGCGCACCCCGAGCGTCGGTGTCATCGAGGAAATCCCCGAAAAGGGTATCGTCAAGTACGGCAAGCCTGCCGGAGTCATCGCCGGGGTGCTGCCGGTCACCAATCCGCTCGTCACGATGGTCAACATGGCGATCAATGCGATCAAATGCCGGGACGCCGTCATCTTCTCCCCGCACCCCATGAGCAGGAACACGGCGCTGGAGGTCGCGCGTGTATTGCGCGCGGCGCTGCAGAAGCAGGGAGCGCCTGAAGACCTGATTCTGTGCGTCGAGAAACCCAGCGTCCCGCTCGCCCAGGAGCTCATGTCGGTGTGCGACCTGACCATCGCGACCGGCGGCGCGGCCATGGTGAAAGCCGCTTACGGCTCCGGCAAGCCGGCCTACGGCGTGGGAGCCGGCAACGCGACGGTCATCGTGGACGAGACGGCGGACGTCGCCGAGGCCGCGATGAATACGCGGATCAGCAAGACCCAGAATCACGGCTCCGGATGCTCATGCGACGGCAACCTGCTGGTCGAGGCGTCCGTCTACGACGAATTCCTCGCCGCCTTGCAGAAGGAAGGCGGCTATCTTGCGAGCGAAGAGGAAAAGAACAGACTCGCTGCCGTGATGTGGGACGCCGACGGCCGGCGCACGCTCGGGACGGTGGCGAGAGCCGCCGGCGTCATCGCCGCGAAAGCAGGCTTCACCCTGCCCGAGGGCAAGACCTTCATCATCGTCAGAGAGGACAGGATCGGCAAAGAGCACCGCTTTTCAGGCGAGAAGCTGTCCCCGGTTCTCGCCATCTTCCGCTACAGCGGCTTCGACAACGCGCTCAGGATGGTTTCCCGGATCCTGGACGTGGGCGGCAAGGGACATTCGGTCGGCATCGCCTCGTTCGATGACGATCACATCCATCGGCTGGCCATGGCTGCGCCGGTCAGCCGGATCATGGTGCGGCAGCCGAACGTCCGCGGCAATGCCGGATCGTTCACCAACGGCATGCCGCAAACCGCCAGCCTGGGGTGCGGGACCTGGGGCGGAAACGTCACCAGCGAAAACCTGAGCGTCAAGCACTACATGAACACGACCTGGGTGAGCCGGGTCATCCCGGAGGACAAGCCGAGCGAGGAGGAGCTGCTCGGCGAGTTTTACGGATCCGAGATCTTCTGATCAGGCCCCGTCGCCGGGCCGCCTCTGGGAACCCGTCCCGACTCATCACGCATTTGCTCGCCGGAAGCCAGGCGAGTCGCAACGGAGGCCGCCGCAGCACCGCGCGCCGCGTCACCCCGTTGCCGGTAGCTGTGCGCAAGACGCCGCCATTGACCAGCGCCGCCCAGGGGCGATTCGGGCAATCGTGCGTTCCGGAGCAGCAGCGCGAAATTCGCGGGCCGGGTCTCAACGTGCAGCTTTGCGGCCGTCGAGTACTCGATGAGCATGTTGTCGTCGGTATTGACGGACACATCTTTGGTCATTTCGGCGATGGCCGCACGATCCATCAGGTATAGCGAAATCAGGTCGATCGGCGAATCCACGCCTGCCCTGCTCAACTCGGCAGCTACCGAGGGCTGGCCCAGCAGGCGTATCGCCGCACGTTCGGCCGGTCGCAGCGGCGATTCCGAGCCGATCAGGACGAGATCGTTGTAATCGATGGTCGAATACACGGCGACGTACGGAAAGACTTCCGCAAAAGTCTTCAACACTACCCTGAGGTCGCGGCTGTCCATGCCGTAGATCGGCACCCACTGCGACCAGGCGCCTCCCGGTTTCAGCCGCGACTTGCCGATCTCGAGGAACTCGCGTGTGAAGAGATTCGCCACGCCGGAGATCCACGGATTCGACGGCTCACTGATTACGATGTCGTAACTCTCGGGCTCCGCCAAAAGGAGATGATTGCGTGCGTCGTTGTACACGAGATCGACGCGCGGATCGGACAGCACCGAGTGGTTCCAGGCGGCAAAAAATCGTGCGGCGCGCTCCATGGCCGGCTCCAGCTCGACGATCCGCAGCCGCTCTACCTCCGGCAGGAGGGAGGCAGACCCCGCCGTGACGCCGGACGCCAGCCCTATCACGAGCACATCCTCGGGCCGCGGAACGAACTGCATCGGGAGGAGCGAAAGAAGCACCTGGGTGGGCATGTCGTCAGTGGTCGAGGCATCGACCTTGCCGTTGACCGCGAGCCAGCGATGTGCAGATCCCTTGTATCGGGCCACCGTCACGACGCTCGAAAGTCCCTCTTCGTAAAAGACGAGGTCGTACGGAGCCACGCTGTAGCGCAGGATTCCTTCGCGGCTGTGGTCCTGGAAGCTTGCAGCGTATTGATACAGTCCGGCCGTCATCAGCAACGGATCCCAGGGCGGCCGACGTGTGAGGAACAGGAGTGCAAGCCCGGCCAGCGTCATCGCCGCGGCCGTTCGCAACACCGCGGCGCGACGGCCGTGGAAGGATCGGCCGGCCTGGAGGACGAGCACGCCCGCCGCGAGCAGGCCGCCGGCAGCGGCCACGAACACGGTGCCCTGCACCCCAAGGACCGGCAGCATGACGAAACCGGCGAGAAAAGCGCCCGCCGCGCCCCCGAGTGCATTGATGCCGTAGACGATGCCGACCGGGCGCCCGAGCCCCTGTCCATAGCCCACCACGGCACGCGCCGCTATCGGGAAGCGCAGACCCATGAGAACCGCGGGTGGCGTCATGACCAGCCCGCCGAGCAACAGGGACACCCACCAGAGCGCTTCCGGACGCTGCCCCGCGCCCAGCTCGTCGAACAGGTGTACGTACCAGAATGGGAGCTCCGGGTAGAGATACATCGTGGCGCACGCAAGTGCCGCGACGGCAGTCTCGACGAGCGCGAACGCATACAGCAGGCGCCGGCGTCCGCCCGTACTCGAAACGCGGTCCGCCAGCGGCCCTCCGAGCTTGCCGCCCCATGCAATACCGATCAGGAACGCGATGAGCATCACAGCGAAGGTATACGTCGAGCTGCCGAGGATGAGGGCGAGCAGGCGCGTCCAGGCCACTTCGTAGGCGAGTGCCGAGAAACCGGCGAGGCCGATTGCCGTGCACACGGAGACCATGACGGGCTGCCGCGGCTCACGGCCTCCCGGGTCGTCGGCGAGCCTGCGAGCGTGTTCCGGCGCCCGCCTGTCCAGCGAGATGGCGGCCGCTCCGAGCAGCAGGTTGGCCGCGACCGCCAGCAGGGTGGTGCGCAGCATTCCGAGGTGCGGGAGGAGCAGGAACCCGCATATCCAGACACCGGCTACGGCCCCGAATGTGTTCGCCGCATACAGAGAGCCGATGCGGCGGCCCGCGGAACCGAATCGCTGAGTGGCGAACCGGGCGAGCAGCGGCAGTGTCGCGCCCATCGCCGAGGTCGGCAGCAACAGCAGGGCACCCGTGAGCACGAATTGCACGAACCCGAAGACCGCCGGTCCTGGCTCCGTCGCCCGCCATACGGCCAGGTATACGGGAGTGACGGCGACCAGCAGGAAAGGAAAAACCAGTGCGTACAGCCCGATGCCGAGCTCCAGGACGCCGTACACGGCCAGCGGACACCGCAGGCGGTCGGCATAGCGAGCCATGGAGAAGCCGCCGGCGGCCAGCCCCCCCATGAACGACGCGAGCAAGGTCGAGACGGCATACGTGGACGTACCGAACACGAGCTGCAGCTCGCGCGCCCACAAGAGCTGGTAGGCAAGGGCCGTGGTGCCGGAAACGAAGAACAGCGCGAGCAGGATCCGGAACGATCCAGCCGCCGGCCGCTTTGCGGCCGGTTCATTCATGGGACTTCTCGAGCACGCAGGCCCGCGCGGAACGTTTCAGTTGAACATGATGGCATCCGCCTGCTCGTCGATGACGCTCGGGTCGATGCCGGGCACTTCCTTCAAGCCGTCGAGATCACTGAATCTTCCATGCTCTTCACGCCAGTCGATGACGGCCTGGGCTTCCTCTTCGGGCAAACCGATCACCTGCACGAGATCCTTTGGCGTCGCGCTGTTGATCCATACCGCTCCCCATGCCCACTTGAGATAGCTCTTGATCAGGCTTAGCTCCTCGGAAGTTGCCTGCGCTCCGCGTGAGACCATGTCCGAGACGATGAAATCCCATTGGTCCGGTGTCTGCCGGGGTCCTCCGAAGATCATGTCCCAGCCATGGCATTGCGTGCAGACGGCACCCGTCGTCTGTTCGCCGGCGGCGACGAACTCTTCGGAACCCACGTCTTCGATCTCGACGCTTTCCTCCTCCGAACCAAAGGCGGTGCCGACGATGCACGCTCCAAGCGCAACGGACGCCGCGGCTCCCAGCCATCCGGCACGTGCGATACGAGCGGTCTGCTCAGAACAGCTCTCGAGCACTTTTACGCGACACTTCACAGTTCGACCCCGAGTCATCCGTGGGTGCACTTTTTCCCTGCGGGCAATGGTTCACAAATAACGAGGGCGACGCAAGCCGACGGCGAGCCGCGCGCGACCCATTCCGGCGAAGCGGACCGCATGCAGCTCAAACGGAGATCCCGCTCCCGGACTGAGCAAGCGTCACGCGCACGGTGAGGACGTCGCGTTTGAGTGCCCCGAGCACCAGCCGGCGCGGCAGTGACAACTCGGTCAGACCGCGCTCGGCGCCGCCGAGCGGATACTCCGCCTGCACATCCATGATGCCGTTGAAGCCCGTTTCGCGAAGCACTTCGCCATAGCGGAAGAAATCGACGATCCCCGTGCCGAGCGGCGTTTCCTCCGAGCTCCATCCCATGCCGCGGGCGAAGTGCTCGCCGGCCAGCGGCAGGGGGACCTCGTCGAGGGGATTCGCGTTGCGCCGAGGAGGGCCGCCGAAACCCCTCGGCCCCCGCGGTTGCTCCTCGACGAGCTGCGGACCCGGGAAAGGACCGCCTTGCTCGGTCAATCCACCGAGATCCTGCTTCCAGACGCGGTCCTTCCAGCTCACCGCTACTACATATGGAGCGGCCGTTCTGTACAGTGTCTCCCACATGCTGCCATGATTGGACATGTGGCCGGTATCCCAGTGCAGGCCCACGTGCCCCGGGTCGAACTCCCGCAGCACGTACAGGAGGTCCCAAACGACGCTGCCGACCGAGCTCGCACCGGAGCGGGTGTGATACATCAGCGTCGTGCCGTAGCGTTCGTTGAGTTCGACGAAGCCTTCGACCTTGCGCTTGATGGCATCTAGCTGCGGCAGAATGGGCTGGCTGAAGTCATAGCGATCCGTGCCCAGCCAGTAACGGGTGATTCCCAGGTCGGCCATGGTTCCGACCAGGCGCTGAACGTCCCGATCGACTGCGGTCTGGTTCCCGCCGCGAATCGCCTGCACATCGATGCCCTCGGCTCGCAGCGCTTTCACGAACCGCGGCAATTGCCGGCGAAGATCGGACTGCTGTACGTGAGCGCTCTCCCCGTCCTGGACCGTCACCATGAGATAGCCGCACGAGAGCTCCCGGCACGCCTCTGCAACTTCCTTCGGCGTCCTCAGCCAGTGCAGATAGCGCGAGTAGGCGTGCAGCGGAATTCGCCGGGCAGCGCCGGGCGCGGCCGCGGGCCCCCCGGGCGTCTGTTGGGCAAAAGCGCGGTCCGTCATCATTCCGCCCACGAGAGAGGCCATCAGAGTCGAGCCGAGGAAATCCCGTCGGTTCATGGATCCATCCTCTCATCGGGAAGCGCGAAGCCCACGATTTTCGCCATGCCCGGCGGCCTCGGCGGGACGTTGAATTCTCCGTCTCCGCCGCCGGCAATGGCCACGACGTACTGCTTGCCGTCGGCACCGAGGTAGCTCATCGGCGTACTGCGCACGTTGAGGTCGAGGAACGCGGACCAGAGCTCCTTGCCGGTCGCGGAGTCGAACGCCCGGAACCTCGCATCGTTCGAGGCACCGATAAATACGAGTCCGCCGGCTGTGGCCAGCGGGCCACCGGCTGCCGTGGCCGTACCCGTTCCCGTGATACCGCGCTCCGTGAGGCCCGCGTATTCGCCCACCGGAACCCGCCACACGATATCGCCGGTGGCCGTGTCGATGGCGTAAAGCTCCGACCACGGCGGCTCGTTGCAGGGATAACCGTCAGGCGCGACGTAATAGCTCGTCGGGATCTTCGTCTTGCCGAACGACGGCAGTCCCTCCGACACCCGGGTCTGCAGCTGCGCGAGGACTCCGATGTGCCGCACGTTGACGAACAGCAGCCGCCGCTCGTCGTCTACGGCGACACCGCCCCAGCTCCCGCCGCCTTCGGATCCGGGGAAAACCAGGCTGGGCAGCATGCCGTACGGCGTGAACGGACCGGCCTGCACGGAGCGATCGTAGAGCTCCGTGCAGTACTTCGTGTGCTCCTCGGTATAGTCATCCCATACTTCGTCGCGATCCATGGAGCTCCGCGCCAGCGGTACGGGTTTCACCGGAAACGGCTGGGTCGGCCAGGCTTCGTCTCCCGGGGCATCGAAGGCCGGGACCGGCCTTTCCTCGACACCCCAGATGGGCTCGCCGGTCAGTCGATTCAGAACGAACAGGTGGCCCTGCTTCGTCATCTGGGCGACGGAGGGCACCGGCTTGCCATCGGGGTATGTAAAGAGCAGGCCGGGGGGAGAATTGGCGTCGTAGTCGTAGACGTCGTGGTGAGCATTCTGGAAGAACCAGGCCAATTCGCCGGTGTCGGCATGCAAGGCGAGGGTTCCGGCGGCGTACAGGTTCTTTCCGGGGCGTGAGCCGGCAAAGTTCTGGTCTCTGGCGTTGCTCAGCGGGAGATAGACCATGCCGTTTTCTTCATCCACGGTCATGGCCACCCAGACGCCCGCGGTAACCCGGTCCTGCCAGCCGTTCAGCCCCCAGGTGCCGAAGTTCTCTTCGCCGGGCCGCGGTATGAGATGGAAGCGCCACAACATCTCGCCGGTGATCAGATCGAACGCCCGCGGATCGCCGGGCATGCCGTAGCGCCCCTGCCCATTGGTCCTGCCGGCCACAATTGCCGTGTTCTTGTAGATGGCCGGCGGGCCTCCGACTCGAAATTCGTCGTCATACGTGTCGGAAAACCCGGTGGTCAGGTTCACAACCCCTGCAGGGCCGGGGACCACCTCACCCGTCGCGGCGTCGAGCTGCACCAGGAATCCGTCTTCAGTGCCCAGCACGATCCGCGGCGCGTTCTCGCTCGTGCCGCCCCAATAAGAAATGCCCCTGTTGGCGACGGACGTGTCCTTCCCCAGAGCGGAAATACCGCGCAAGTCCGTTGACCAGACTTCCTCACCGGTGGTCGCCTCGATTGCCGTGATGGTCGTAAACCGGTTCCTGGGAAAGTACACCAGGTTGTCGACCATGATGGGTGTCGTGTTGTACCCGCGGCGTCCCGGTTCCGGCTCTATCTCATACACCCAGGCGACTTTCAGGTCCGAGACGTTCTCGGGCGTCACCTCGGTAAGAGGCGAATACTTCGCGCTGCCATAGTTGCTGGTGCTTGGCCAATCGGTTGCGCTCTGCGCCCGGAGTGAGGGCGCGATCAGCAACCCGGCCACGAAAATCGACAATCCCTTTCCTGCGTTGGTCATCGTTCGTTCCCGATTCATTTCCCGGCCGATCCCTGCGGGCGCCGATGAGCTCGCCGCAAACGCTTCCACTCTCTTCACACTTCCTCAACAGACAGCGCCCCGAAGAGCGCTATCTCGGTGCCGGGGATCCTGGCACCCGCTCATTCCCAGCTCTTGCTCACCTCCAGGCGCACCATGCGACCGAACGGGTTGTGTACGGACGGATCGATGGCGTCCTCTTCGTGCAGGACAATCGGCGGGTCCTTGTCGAAAACGTTCTGGATTCCCAGCGTCGTCCTGAGCCCGGACCACCAGGCGCCGTCCTCCGGCGTACGGTACGTAACGCTGGCGTCGAGGGTCGTCCAGGTGTCGACTTCCTGGTCCGGCAACTGGGCACCGTCGATTCGCGGCGTCTGGTCGTTCGTGTAACCGCCCTCGATCCTCGCCGTAAGCGAGGCCGTCCAGTTCTCGTACAACCAGCCGAGACGCGCGTTGGCTCGGAGCGAAGTTTGCCAGCCGATGCGGTCCAGCACGGAGAAGCGCTGGCCGCCGGAGATCAGCGTTCGGTCGAGGTCCAGAATCTTGGCCACGTTCACGCGCGCGTCCCACACGCCCACCGCGGTGTCCCAGCCGTAGGATGTCTGGAAGTCGATGCCGTTCTGGTCGAGTGAACCTACGTTCTGCACGCCGCGGTCGATCACGGCGACGGTTTCACAATCGCCCGGCCCTCCCGCGAAACGCGTGCCCGGCAGTGCGAGCCACTGCGTCAGAACGGGGCTGTACGTGCTCAGGTCACCGTCCACGCAGCCCGGCGGCTGCGTGTACGTGTAGATGTAGGGAGCATAGATCGCGCGATTTTCGGCCGAGCTGAGGGCTGTCTCCCAGTTTGGCAGCTCTTCGATGCGGTCCGTGTACGCGATATCGTAGTATGTGAACTGGAACGCCAGTCCGTCGAGCTGGGGAGGCGCGTAGTCCACGCCGATCGACCACATTTCGGCCGTCTCCGGCCCAAGGCTGGGCGTTCTGCCACCGCGAGTGAAGATGTCGGTTTCACCGCTGGCTGGGTTCGTGATCGGAATGTCCAGGCCGGGAGCGACGCTGATGACATCGCGGGTCAGCGTGCTGTTCACACCCGAATTGACCTGCGTCAGCGTAGGCGCGCGGAAGGCCTGGCCATAGCTGCCGCGGAAACTCAGGCTGTCATTGACATCCCAGGTCAGACCCAGCCGCGGGTTCGTCGTGGACCCGAAGTCGGAGTAGTCATCCCGACGCACCGCGGCGCTCAACGCGATCCGCTGTGCGCCCGGAAGATCAGCGAGCAGGGGTGCATAGATTTCCGCAAACGCCGAGGTCACCTGGCGATCGATGGCCGTGTCGCGCAGCCAGTAGTTCCTCTTGTCGTAGTAGCGAACCGTCTGGTCCAGCCCCAGCCAGTGATTGCCATCTGTGTACTCGCCCCCGACGGACAGGCGCATGGTGCCGGCCGGAAGCTCGACCACCGGGCCTTCGATGCGGGCATTGATACCGGTCAGGTCCTGGTCGCCGCGGCGGAAGGTCATGCCGATCAGGTGCTCGCTCATGCCGGGCTGCGGTGTCGTCAGATAGGGATTGAACCACTCCGGATTGTTTTCGTAATCCGCATAGTTGCGATAACCCTCTGGAGTGCCCGCCGGGTCGTCGGTCAACGCGGCGTTGTTCCGCTCCGGGCGGTAGATATCCAGCCCGTCGGTACGGCCGTAGAATGCCGACGCGCTCAACTGCCACTCACCGATATCCTTCTGCACATCCAGGTAGAAGTTCCGGGTCGTTGCGTAAGGCTGGGAGAGCCAGGTAAAGCCCCTCTCAGCCGTGTTGATGTAGATTGAATAGCTGCCGCCGGACGGGTTCAGTCCCGGAATGTAGTAGGGGCTGTCCGGGGAAATGGTTATCGGCAGGATGCCAAGCGTCACGTTCCTCGATTCGCGCCGGCTGACGAGCCCCGTGAATGCCAGCGTGAGCGTGTCGCTGACATCGAGCCGGCCACGCAGAAAAGCACCGGTCCGCTTCATCGAAGCGATGTAGTTCTCGTAGTCCGCCGAGTCGCCGAATTCGGGCTCCGTAGCGAGGACCTCGTCCAGCGTAGGACGCGACAGGCCGGTGATCGGATCGGTCACGCCCGTAAAGTTTTCGGGAATGCCGTACAGAATATTGTCTACCTCGATCAGGCCGGCATGGCCGGGGGTCGGGGTCCTGCCGGTCACGCGATAGTCGCCGCCGCCGTAAGCCCTGAGATCCTCCCTCAGGTAGCCGCGCTCAGTGCGCCGCATGGCGCTCTGGTCCTCGTAGCTCAAACCAAACATGATGTTGGCGCTGTCCCAGTTGTGACCCGCCACCATCTCGATCTTGCTGGTGTCGTACGCGCCACCCTGCCGGCTGGCGGTGATGCTCAGGCCCTCGAAGTCATCGCGCATGATGAAATTGACGACGCCCGCCACCGCATCGGATCCGTACACCGCCGAGGCGCCGTCGAGGACCACTTCCACGCGCTCGATGGCGGCAAATGGAATCGCGTTCGGGTCGGCCCCTACCTCGGACACGCCCTGACCCGCCAAACGGTGACCGTTCAGCAGCATCAGGCTCGCGTTGCCGCCGAGGCCGCGGAGGTTCAGACCGCCGCTGCTGCTGTCGTTGCCGCCGTCGGGGGTGGCCACACCGGAGCCGATCTGGGAACCCTGCGGCAGGTTGGCCAGGATCTGAGCCGGATCGCGGGCGGGGGACTCGAGCAGCTCCACGCGGGACAACTCGATGGTCTGCGAGCCTACCGGTGCAACACCGCGGATGCCGGTGCCCGTCGCGGTTCCCTGAACGACGATCTCCTCGATGCCGCGGTCGGGTCCCTGATTCTGCTCGCTGTCCTCTTCAGCCTGCTGTGCGCTCGCCAGTCCCGGCGACACGAGCAATGCAGCCGAGCACAACTGCAAGGCAGTACGCCGCAATGCGATTTGCACAACCCTATTGAATGTCCTCATAGCGGTCACACCCCCTCTCCCTTCACGGCAAGTACTCTCAACACCGCGATCGGTACCTGTATGCAGGATCGATCCATCTCGTGGGATTGATTACCAAGCCCGGGAGCTTATCGGGGGCAAAGTGCAGTGACAGTGGTCTGGAATGAATCAGGAATTGTCCCCATGCGCACACATCCACCACCGGCATAACCTGTTCCCGCGGCACTCCGTCGTCGCACACATGAACGTAATCGTCGAGCAGTGCTCACAGGACACAACGCTTGTACAGTTTCAACCATGTCGCTTTTCCTGGTCCGGCGCATACAATCCCGACGGATAATGAATATGCTTGCCAAAGCCGGGATACGGCCGGCCGTGAAAGGTGAAGACCAGCCTGCCACGAAGGCCCGATACAGGATCCTGGCCCTGATTGCATTCGCCACGGTCCTCAACTATCTCGACCGGACCCTGCTCGCCGTGGCAGCGCCGGCCATGTCGGAAGACCTGAACATCGGCCCCGCGACTCTCGGCATCGTGTTTTCCGTTTTCTCGTGGAGCTACGCCGCATTCCAGATCCCCGGAGGCATGCTTCTGGACAGATTCGGCACCCGCCTCACGTACTCGCTGTCCGTTGCTTTCTGGTCTCTTTTCACTGCCGCGCAGGGTGCCGTCGTCAACGTCGCCACCCTGGTCGCCGTCAGGCTCGGACTCGGCGCAGCGGAAGCGCCCTGCTTCCCGGCCAACAGCCGGGTTTTGGTGACCTGGTTCCCGCAGCGCGAGCGTGCCCGGGCCAACAGTGTTTATTCCGTGGGGATGTACTTCGGGATCGCGTTCCTGAGCCCGCTGCTGTTCTGGGTAACGGCAACGTTCGGCTGGCGTGCTCTCTTCGTGGCCGTGGGCGGCCTCGGAATCCTGTTCGGGGTGCTGTTCTGGCGGCAATACCGGGAACCGCAGCAAAGCCCGTGGGCGAACGCCGCCGAGCTGGCCGAGCTGGAGAAAGGAGGCGCCCTTACTCCGAAAAACGCCGACGGCGCCCTCAACTGGCGGGACATAGGCTGGCTGCTGCGCAAACGGCAGATCTACGGAGCATCGATAGGGCAATTCGCGACGAATTCCACGCTCGTCTTTTTCCTGACGTGGTTTCCAACCTACCTGGCAACCGAAAGGCACATGGAGTGGCTCCAGGTCGGGTTCTATGCCGTCATGCCTTTCATCGCCGCTTCTGTTGGAGTCCTGGTCGCGGGCCAGATCTCTGATCACGTGGTGAAGCGGATGGACTCGCTGACTTTAGGCCGCAAGTTACCCATTGTTGGCGGGCTACTGCTTTCGTCCACAATCATCATCGCCGCGTTCGCGGAGAGCAACCTGGTGGTTGTCATCGTCATGTCTGTTGCGTTCTTCGGCCAGGGCATGTCGAATTTGGGCTGGACCCTCATATCCGACGTCGCCCCGCCGCGGCTGCTCGGGCTGACCGGCGGCATTTTCAATTTCTGCACCAATCTCGCGGGAATCGTGACGCCTATCGTGATTGGGCTGATAGTGGCGGCCACGGGCTCGTTCTTCGGCGGACTTGCCTTTATCGGCGTGATCGCCCTGCTGGGAGCATTCTCTTACGTCTTTGTCGTGGGGGAAGTGAAGCGGATCGAGGATCCGGCGAGCGCCGCCTTAAGCGCCCGTTCCTGAACCCGCTGCTTGCCTCAGTTATGCGAGGCGCATCGGAAGGAGCCGGGCGTGCAGTGATAAGTTTGCCGAAAGCGCTTCGAGAAATGACTCGGATCGCGGAAGCCGCTGCGCCAGGCAATTTCCGCGATGGAGAGATCGTCAAATCGCCCGTCCCGCAACATTCTTGCCGCGCGTTCCAGCCGGTTCCTGAGCAATTCCCTGCTGTAGGTCGTGTTCTCCCGCGCCAGGACCTTGTAAAGGTAGCGCGGCGAGATCGACATCGAAGCGGCCACGCTGCATGCATCGAGCTCCGGGTCGTGTGACATTTCGGCGATCGTCTCGATGACCCGGTCGTAAATTTTCCGGTTACCGGCCACACCGCAGTCGGCCGCCGGTCCGAGTGCCAGCGCGAGCGCACCTGCAAGCTGGTCCGCACACAACCGGTGCAGGCTGTGGGAGGTATCTGCGATCAAGTGGGCGTCGTTTAGCGATGCGGCAAGCGCAGTGCTCCACGGCACGCCGCGGCGAACCGGCCTTACGAGGTGGTGCTCGGGGTGCGGAATCCAGTTCTGCAGCCAGTCGAGGGGCAAATGCACGCAAATGTGCGCGGTACGTTCCGTCGATTCAACGCGGTAAGGCTCACGGCTGTCGAGGAGGACACATTCGCCGGGGGCCAGCGTTACCTGCTTGCCGCGTTGCGCGACCGTGAAAATTCCGCTCTGGACATAATTGAGATGGAAGCGTGAAACTGCGCTTCGGGCAATGTCAGTTCTCGAACGGGTGACAGTATGCCCGGAAGTGACTGCCACATGGCTCAGCGTCAGGGGTCCAACTTTGTGTTGGCGCAGCTCCGCTTCAAACCGTGAATCGCGCGCTTCGAAGTGGAGCTCATACATCGACTCGCGAAGCGCCGAGTTCCAGAAGTCGAGCCGAGCCCGCGAATCGACGTGGTCCGTCGTCCAGTAGTGTGATTCAAGCATCTCTCCCCCGGTACTGCTTGCCGGTCGCACGGCAATCTTCAGCTGCCTGGCAGTTTCCAGCTGCTTGAGCCGAGCCTGCATCCCTATCAGCGGCAACCAGTGATAGCACACCTCCACCGCGAATGCCAAACGCCCCTCACGTAGTGCAACCCGCAGCGTCGAGGGATCGCGTCGGGACTACAACAGCGAACCGGCGCGGCTGCCTGCTGATCGGAGCAGACCATATCGACGCCTCAGTTCGCCGGCCGTGCCGGATTTTGGCTTATGGCTCGCACATCGTTCAATTGCCGCCACGCCGGGGGGCGGGGTACAGTCCCGGCGAAGATTATCGAGAACACCGCGGCAGGTGAAAATGCCGTCTCAGGGAGATGACGGTGACGGTTGGGAGAAAAGCATGACGCAGGAACTCTTTCGCGAGGACTCCTACATCAGGGACTGCGAGGCGACCGTGGTCGCGGCGGCGCCGAACGGCATCGTGCTCGACCGCACCGTCTTCTACCCGATGGGCGGCGGGCAGCCGGGGGACACCGGCACGCTGAGCTGGGACGGCGGCAGCGCGGCGATTGTTGATACGCGCTACGGCGAAGGCGGTATCCGCCACGTGCCGGCGGAAGGCGCCTCGCTGCCCGCGCCCGGCACGGCCGTCCGGGCGGTCATCGACTGGGACCGGCGTTACCGGCACATGCGCATGCACACGGCGCTGCACCTGCTGGGTGCCGTGCTGCGCTACGGCGTGACCGGCGGCAACATCTCGGCGGAGCGCAGCCGGCTCGACTTCGACATGGAGGACACCGTCGATCGCGAGGAAGTGACGCGGCGGGTGCAGGCGCTGGCGGACGAGGATCACGCGGTGAGCTGCCGCTGGATCACGGATGCCGAGCTCGAAGCGCAGCCCGAGCTCGTCCGTACGCTCTCCGTGCAGCCGCCGAAAGGCGCGGGCAAGGTGCGGCTGCTCGAGATCGCCGGGGTCGACCTGCAGCCCTGCGGCGGCACGCACTTGAAGTCCACCGGCGAGGTCGGCAAGGTGACCGTGGCGAAAGCGGAGAAGAAGGGCCGCCGCAACCGGCGCGTGTACATCGAGCTCGACTGACCCACAGGAGCGCGCATTGCGCGCGAGCGATCGCGGCTGCGCTGCGGATCCGGTTGTGTGCGCGTTCGGTCGCGCGCGGTGCGCGCTCCTACAGGGCGACGTAGGGTTGGTAGGAGCGCGCATTGCGTGCGAGCGGTCGCGGGAGTCAGGCGGCGCGGCCGAGGACTCCGGGCGGGACGTAATCGAAGATGAAGGTGATGCGGGCATCAATGCCCTTGTTGGCGACGCTGTGCATCAGCTGGTTGTTGAGCTCGTAGGCCTGGCCGACCTCGAAACGGTACGGCCGCCCGTCGATGATGAAGCGCACGCGCGGGTTGGTCGTGATCGGCACGTGAATGCGGTGCCCGTGATGAAATGACGGATGCGAGTCGCGGTGCGGGCGGATCTTGCCGCCCGCAACGAGCTTCGCGGCCATGGCGCGGATGATCGCGCCGCCGGGCGGATAGCAACGCGCGATGAGTTCGTGCATCACCGGTACCGCGACCTCTGCCAGCCGATCCCAGCCCGGCTCCTTGTGCACCTCGATCTCCGGCCACCCGGAGCCGTCCGTGAACACGAGCACGATCGACTGCGTCTGCTTGTGGACCTCGTAGGACTCCTGCCGCACCTGCTCCTCGTGCCAGGCCGCCTCCTCCTGCGCGAGAATGGCGCGGCGCAACGGCTCGACGTCGACCGCGCCGAGCTCCCGCAATGGCGTGCCGATGTCCAGTGCGCGCTACTCGAAGTGCTTGCGGTAGGTGATGCCGAAGGTCAGCGGGCGGTTGATCGAGAGCCGCATCTGCGCCCAGCGATCGTTGAAGAACTGCTCGGCGCGCTCGTCGAACACGTTTTCGACGTACAGCGCGGCGCTCCAGCCTTCGGCGTCGATGCCGAAACGCAGATCCGTGATGTGATACGGATCCAGCGTGCGCACCGGGTTGACGAACACGATCGACTGGATGCCCTCGAGCGAGCTCGTCGCCTCACCGTTGTACGTGTGGTCGAGCCGGACATAAGGCTCGCCGCCCAGCATCTCCTGCGTGAACCGGTACTCGACCGAAAGACTGCCCTTCCAGTCGGGCATGATCGGCAGCTGAGTGCCGCCGGTCACGGTGACCGGCTCGTCGGTTTCCTCGAACAGCACCGCATCCTTCGAGATCTCGCCGTCGTTCCAGCCCAGCGTGCCGCTCACGTCCCAGCCTTCGGCGGGCAGCCAGCTGAACTGCAGCTCGACGCCGTCGATCTCGGCTTCCGGGAAGTTCACGATGCCGAGCGTGAAGATGTTCGGATCGGGATCCTCCGCCTGGAGCTGGATGCCTTCCCAGATCATGTGATAGGCGGTGCCGAACAGCTGCACGCGGCCGTCCGCCCACGTGCCCTTGAACCCGATCTCGTAGTTCTTCATCGTGTCGGAATCGAAGGAGCTGTTCGGCTGGCCGGGACCGAAAATCGAGGTCGCCCGGGCCGCGTTCGCGCCGCCTCGCCGGAAACCCTCCGAGTAGGTCGCATACACCATCGTGTTGTCGTCGAGGTTGTAGTCCAGCGTGATCTTCGGCACAAAGCCGGTCTCGTCCGCGGTGCCGACCGCGTCGGCGAAGCAGAAGTCGACGCCGCAGTCCGGCTCGGTGCCGAGCTGGAACAAGGAGCCCTGTTTCAGCGTCCGGTCGAGCTCGATGTCGAAGAACCGGCCGCCGACGGTGATGTTGAAGTCGTCGGTGACGTCGAACCCGATCTCGCCGAACACCGCTTTCTGCTCGAACGTGCCGTCGTACACGCCCGTGAACCAGTTGCCTCCGGACGGTGGCGCCGGCAACGGGAAATTCGGGTCGTAGTAGGCGGCGAGGTAGTTGAGGTAAACGAAGGCAGGCGACGTGTCGAACTGCTCGTTGCCGGCATAGAACAGCGTGTGCCCTTCCTCGCGGTTGTAGAAGACGCCGACGATGCCGCTCCAGCGGCTGGTCGAATCCGCCGGCGTGCTCAGCCGCGCCTCGACCGACCAGCGATCCGATTCCTCGTGGTTGAAGGCGAACGCCCGCGGGTCGCCCCCGAAATCGTAGATGGCGATGTACGGATCGTCGTAGTACGCCTTGAAGAACTCGTTCAGCTGGTTGAACGCGAACTGGTACGACGTGGCATCGGCCTCGTAGACCGTGTCGCGGTTGAAATACGAGCCGGTGATGACGAAATCGGCGAAGTCGAGGCTGCCTTCCAGCGTCAGGCCGAGCTGGTACCACTCGTCGTCCCAGCTATCCGGGTTGAAGCGGACCTGCTCGAGCTCGCCGATGTCCCGGCCTGCATAGAAGTTCTCGGCGAGATCGACGTCGCCGAAGCCATCCGCCTCGCGCTTCTGGTAAATCCCCATCGCGTCGAGGGTCCAGTTGTCGTCTATGTTGAAGCGCAGTGCCGCGCGGCCGCCGGTGTCGGTCGCCGAGTTGACGTCCTCGTCGACGAGCTCGGCATTGTCGAAAGTGCCGCCGGGGCTCGCTGAAAGGACGTTGTCCACATAGCCCGCCTCCTCCTCGAGAAAGCCGACGAGGCGCAGCGCCACGCGATCCTGGGCGAGCGGCATGTTGAGCATGGCGCTGGCGCCGTAGCCCGTGTCGCCGTCCTTGACCTGGTTGAGCCCGACATCCACCCAGCCCGCGAACGCGCTCGGGTCCGGCTTGTTCGTGATGATGCGCAGCGAGCCGCACTGCGAGGCATCGCCGAAGAGCGTGCCCTGCGGACCGCTCAGGGCCTCCACGCGCTGCACGTCGATCAGGCGCGGATCCGGCTCGCGGCCGGCCATCGTGATCGGCTGCTCGTCGAGGTAAATGGAAGTCGTCGAGCTGCCACCGAAGGACAGGCCGGAGATGGTGCATCCGCGCATCAGCACGGTGGTGCCGCCCGGCTCGCGGCGGCTGAAGGTCAGACCGGGAATCTTGCCGACGTAATCGTCGATCTGGCGGAAGCCCTGCCGGACGATGTCGTCCTCGGTGAAGGCAGTGACGGAAAGCGGCACGTCCTGCAGCGCGACCTCGCGCTTGGTCGCCGTGACGATGATCTCCTCGAGCCCCTGCTGCTGCGCATGCGCCACCTGGGCGCTGGTGCCGCAGGCCGCGGAGACGGCAATGGCGAGCGTGCTGCGATTGAAGATCTGGGCGGTTTCCCGGCTCGGCATGGCTCCCCCTGAATCGGACGCAATGGCCGGTGCCACAATGTGAACCGGCGGCTGTCGCGCTCTACCGACAAATATGGACGATCGATTCTAGACCCGCGGCGACCGGCAATTCCACTACCGGACGCCTTTGATTCCTTTCCTCTTCAGCGAATGACGATTCGTGACCGCATGGATTGCAGCCTTCACGTGCCTGGATCGAGCGATCGTGATCGCGAACAGATGTGCCGGGGAACGCACAGGACGTGCGCGCTCCGGACCTGGCTCGCTGGAGCTCGCTCGCGGGCGAACCCGGGGTTCGAGTCGCGCGCAATGCGCGCTGCTACGGGGGTGGGAGCCCGGCGTCCGAGTCGCGCGCAATGCGCGCTCCTACGCGGGTGGAGGGAGAAACCGTTCGTAGCGGGGCAGGATGGGGGCGAGCACGGTCTTCAGCTCGTCCAGCTTGTCCTCGTAGTTCCGCCAGAAGCCGATCGAGCGCGTGTGGATCGGCTGGCGCACCTGCTCGGAGCTCGCCGTGCGCACCGGCCGCTCGGTCTCGTAAAACCTGAGGCAGCTTTCCTCGAACTCGAG
Organism: Woeseiaceae bacterium; assembly: GCA_036381215.1. Classification (GTDB taxonomy): domain Bacteria; phylum Pseudomonadota; class Gammaproteobacteria; order Steroidobacterales; family Woeseiaceae; genus IDS-8. Next base: position 33,105 of record DASVDF010000149.1, read on the forward strand.
CCCGCAGTGCTCCAGCAGGCGCCGGATCTGCCGATCGGGGGCGGTCACCAGCTCCTCGTATTGCACGGTCAGCACCTTCCCCGGCAACACCGCGTGCCAATGGTCCATCACCCGCTGGTATTCGAGGAAGTACTCGCCGATGTCGGTCAGGTCGTAGGTGAACGTCTGGCCTTTCGCGAACAGCTGGCGGAAGCAGCCGACGCAGGCATCGAGCGGGTGCCGCCGCGCGTCGATGATGGTCGCATTCGGCAGGACCAGGTGCAGGAAGCCGGTCGCGGAGAAGTTGTTCGGCATCTTGTCGATGAAACGCGGCCGCCCTTCCGTGCGATGTATGCGCGCCATCTCCAGGTAATCCCGGCCGAGCGCGTCCAGATGCTCTGCCGAGAGCTCGCGCACCGCTTGCGGGTAATTGACACCATCCGCCCGGTTGCGGTTGAGCGAGGACGCCACCCGCCCTGCATACGGCAGCTCCGAGGTGCCCTCGACCGCGCTGTGGCTCGCGAGGATCTGCTCGATGAGCGTGGAGCCCGAGCGCGGCAGCCCGACGATGAAGATCGGCGACGGATCCGGATGGCCGCCGCCCGCATGCCGCGCCAGGAAATCCCGGTCGAAGACCTCGATGATCGCGTCATGGACGACCTCGGTGGACACCGGGTCGTACTTCTCCTCCGCCCGCTGCAGCGCGTTGCCCTGCACGTAGTAGTCCCACGCGCGCTCGTAGTCCCGCCGATCCTCGAGCGCCTTGGCCATCGCGAAGAGGAAATTCGCGCGCGACTGGCGGGTGAGGTCGTCCTGCGCCAGGTGCTTTTCCATCGCCGCGACGTCGTCGTCGGTGAGGCTGTAGGTCTTCAGGTTCGCAAGGCTCCAGTAGCTCTCTCCGTTCTCCGGACGCAGCCGTATGCACTCCCGGTACGCGGCGATCGCCTCCTCCTGGCGCCCGATCGTCTTCAGTACGTGCCCCAGTCCCAGCCGCGCGCCCGGGAAGTTCGGCGAGAGCTCGAGCGCCTTGCGGTACTCCTCGAGGGCCCGATAAGTGAGCGCCGCCGGCGTCAGCGTGGCGGCGAGCTGCAGATGCGCCTGCGGGCTCTCGGGCTCGAGCTCGAGCACCTTTTCATGCAGCTCGATCGCTTCCTCGAAACGGTTCTGCTCCTTCAGCACGCGCGCCAGATCCTGCATCGCCCCGGTGAAACCGGGCGCGAGGCGGAGCGCGCGCCGGAACAGGCGTTCCGCGTCCGCGTTGCGCTGGGCGCTGGCCGCCAGCCTGCCGAGCATGCGCAGCGCGTCGACGTTCCGCGGGTTGGCGCGCAGCACCTTGCGGTAGATGCGCTCCGCTTCTTCCAGCCGCCCTTCCCTGTGGTGCTCCGCGGCGAGGGCGAGCTCGCCCCGCTCCGGGTTGAGCGCAAACGATTTCTCGAAGGCTTCGTCAGCTTCCGCGCCGAGACCGAGCATGGCCAGTGCCTTGCCGAGCTTGAGCCAGCCCTGCTCCAGCGTCGGGTCGAGCCGGACGGCGTTGCGCAGCGCGTCCGCCGCTTCCCGCGGCCGCCTGAGCTCGAGCAGCACGTGCCCGAGATCCTCGTAAGGCTTCGCGAACGTGGGGGAGATGCGGATCGTCTGGCGGAGTGCCTCCTCGGCTTCGTCCAGGCGCTTCAGCTTCACCAGCACCGCGCCGCGCAGCCCGAGCACGTTCACGTCGCGCGGGTGCTTTTGCAGGAGCGCGCGGCACAGTCCCTCGGCGTGCTCGTACTCGCCGCGGGCGACGAGCTCCAGCACCTCTTCAAAGCGTCCCCTCGATGTTGATAGCTGGCTCATCTTCCGCGCGCTGCGTTTCACGATGTGGACGAAGTATGCGCGATCGCAACGATACGAGAAACCACAAGGGCCCGGAGCGGTGCGCCAAAACCCCGCGCCGGCCGCGGCTGCGTGGTGCTTTGCGGGACAAGACACTAAACTGCCGCGAGCCCCGCGAACCGCCACGTTCCACAAGGTGACCGCCATGCGCCCGACAACGTCGTCACTCGCCGCCGCCGCCGTTCTGCTCGCCGTCGCGCTCGCGACGGGCTGTACCGAAGCGGAACCCGAAGCACGCGCCGGCGACACACGGAAACCCGCCGAGCTCGTCTTCACCAACGGCAACGTCTATACCGTCGATGCCAACCGCGCCTGGGCCGATGCGGTCGCGGTCAGCGGCGACCGCATCGTCTATACCGGCACCGACGCCGGTGTGAAATCCTGGATTGGACCGGACACGCGCGTCGTCGATCTCCACGGCCGCATGATGCTGCCCGGCTTCCAGGATTCACACATCCATCCCGTCAGCGGCGGCATGGAGGCATTGGCCTGCGACCTGAACGGCCTGACGACGCTCGAGCAGTACCTGGAAAAGGTCGATGCCTACGCCCGTGAGCACCCCAGCGCGGAGTGGATCCAGGGCGGCGGCTGGTCGATGGCCGTGTTCGGGCCGGGCGCGAACGCGAGCAAGGAGCTGCTCGACAAGATCGTCCCGGATCGCCCGGTGGTGCTCTACTCCATGGACGGCCACTCGTCCTGGGTCAACAGCCGCGCGCTCGAGATCGCCGGCATCGACGCCGATACGCCGAATCCGCCCGACGGCGTGATCGACCGCACTCCCGAAGGCGAGCCGATCGGCAGCCTGCAGGAAGGTGCGATGAGCCTCGTCGCCCGGCACGTGCCGGCAGCGGATCCGGAGACGCGCGTCGACGGGCTGCGCTACGCGATCGACATGCTGAACGGCTTCGGCGTCACCTCGATCCAGGACGCGAGCGTCGACGAGGACAACCTCCGCGCCTATCGCACGCTCGACGAACGCGGCGAGCTCGACCTCAGGGTCGTCGGGTCGCTCTGGTGGGAGCGGGACCAGGGTCTCGAGCAGATCGAGGACTTCGAGCGGCTGCGCGACGAGTACACCGCAGGTCACGTGCGCGCGACCACGGTGAAGATCATGCAAGACGGCGTGATGGAGAATTTCACGGCGGCGATGCTCGATCCCTACATCGACCAGGGTGGAAAGAAAGGTATCCCGATGGTCGACCCGGAGTTCCTGAAGCGCGCCGTGACGGCGCTCGATGCGGCGGATTTCCAGGTGCACTTCCACGCGATCGGCGATGCGGCCATCCGCCAGGCGCTGGATGCGATCGAGGCGGCGCGCAAAGCGAACGGCGATCGCGGCACCCGTCACCACATCTCGCACCTGGAGCTGATCGAGCCGGAGGACATCCCGCGCTTCCGCAAGCTGCACGTGGTCGCCAACTTCCAGCCGGTCTGGGCATTCGCCGACGATTACATCACGGACCTCACGCTTCCGTTCATCGGGCCGGAACGCGCCCGCTGGCTGTATCCGATCGGCAGCGTGCTGGCAAGCGGCGGGATGATCGCGTTCGGCAGCGACTGGTCGGTGTCGACCGCGAATCCGCTCGAGGAGATGGAGGTCGCCGTGACCCGCAAGGGACCGCTCGGCGAGACGGACGAGCCGTTCCTGCCGCAGGAGCGGATCCCGCTGCCGGTGGCGATCGCCGCGTTCACCATCAACGCCGCGTACGTCAACTCGCAGGAGGACGTGACGGGCTCGATCGAGGTGGGCAAATACGCGGACCTGATCGTGCTCGACCGGAACCTTTTTGACATAAGCCCGGAACAGATCTCGGATGCCAGGGTGCTGGTCACGCTGCTCGGCGGAAAGGTCGTGCACGGCGACCTGGAGGCGCTGTAAGCCTCTGATTACCGGTGGCTCCAGCGGCCCCTCGGAAGGCCGGCGGCGGCCGGGCTCGCACGGCAGTTGTCAATCGGCGGGCGGCGGGCCAAGCTATGCGCATGTCGCCTGATCCGCACGACCCGGGCACCCTGCCGCGACTGGCCCGCAAGGCCCGCGCGCACGCGCAGCGCTCCTGGCACCGCGCGCAGGGCAAGCCCTGCCTGCACTTCCTGCATCTCGGCAAGACCGGCGGCTCGGCGGTGAAGCACGCGATCGAGCACTGCGCCAACCCGCACCTCTGTTACGTCATCTACCTGCACGGGCACGAGACGACGCTTCGCGACGTGCCGTGCGGGCACAAGTTCTTTTTCTTTCTGCGCGATCCGCTGAGCCGTTTCGTGAGCGGCTTCTACAGCCGCCAACGACAGGGACGGCCGCGCTATTACATGCGCTGGACGCCGGGGGAGCAGGCGGCGTTCGAGCGGTTCGAGACGCCGAATGCGCTCGCGCTCGCCCTGTCGTCCGCCGATCCCGCGGAGCGCGAGGCGGCCGAGGCCGCCATGCGCGAGATCCTGCACGTCAGGGATTCCTACTGGAACTGGTTCGAATCGCGCGACTACTTCCTGTCGCGGCTGGGTGATCTCTTCTTCATCGGGTTCCAGGAGCAACTGTCGGAAGATTTCGAGGTACTGCGGACCAAGCTGTTCCTGCCGTGCAGCGCCCTGCCCCAGGACGACGTCTTCGCGCACCGCAACCCCGTCGACCTGGATCGCTCCCTCGAGTCAAACGCCGTCGCGAACCTCAAACGCTGGTACGCGGAGGACTATGCGTTCCTCGAGCTCTGCCACGACATCGTGCGCCAGCGCAAAGCGGTGCACGGCCCCCTCCCCGCACACCTGATGCACGAAGCGGCGCCGCTCGAAGGCGAAACCCGCAGCCTGAACTGAGTTTCCTGCCCCGCTGCCGCACAGGAGCCCGCCATGCAGGCGATCCGGCGTTCGAGGCTGCCCGCGTGGCGGGCTTCTACGTGCCGACTCGAAGCATGGTTCCGGTTATTCTATGGCGATTGCGGCTCTGTTCAGGTTCGTGTACTCGAAGGTCGTGTAACTCAGCCCGTACCCGAAGGGATACAGCGGACCGTGCACCTGCGTGTCCCGTCCTTCGGCCTGGTCGAGTTGCGATCCGCGCTTGTAGGGGAAGTTGATGCATCGACACTTTGCCTTCCCGCACCAGTTCCCGTAACGGAAGAATGAAATCCCGGGCGTGGGTGAAATTCGTCCGCACGTTCAAGCCCGCCTCGATGACCTGCCTGACGGCATCCTTGTAGCTTTCCCACCTTGTGCTTCGACTAGACGTATTGTTGAAGTCGATCCAGCCGCCGTGGTAGATGTTTGCCGTTGCTTCCTGTGCCCGGGTAACACCTCCGGCCGTCAGAAGAAAAAGGTCAGGAACAATCGCGGAGTGGTCATGTTGTTCTGCTTCCCCTGCGGCCGGCCGCGCAGCCAACGAAATCGCGGATGCCCCGCTCCCGGCGTTCGCGCCCGTGAGCTTAAACAAATGCGCCTCGGCACCGGCTTCGTTAGAGCATATCTGCTGCAACGGGCTGGTGATCGACAGCGAGATGTCGACGCCGCGTCCGGCCCGTCGCAATGAGCGACGCCGCTCCGGTCAGGGTCGCCGGCCGGGCTCGGGACCTGCCGTCCAGCCCCAGGCATCCAGCATCACGTCGAACAGGTAGGTGTTGGGAAACCAGCCGCTGACCCGTTCGGCGCCGGCACCGATCGCGAGAACGGGAACCGCCTCGCCCGTGTGCGTGCCATTCACCATCACGTTCTGCAGGCGCACGAGGCCGTCGTCGCTGTCGGCCTCTTTCCATGCCGCATAGCCATCGAGCAGCGGCTCGCCGCGCGTGCCGCCGTCCACCTGGAAGCCGTAGGAATGATCCGCGGTGAACAGCAGCAACGTGTCGGCGAGATCCACACGGCTTTCCACTTCGGCAATCAGCCTGTCGAAATCCACGACGTGCTGTAGCCCTTCGCGCGGGTCGCCGGTATGCACGTCCCATTCGACGAGCAGGAAATACCCTTTTGAAGAGTCCTGCAGGATGTCCAGTGCCCGAAGGGTGGCCGCGTGGACGTCCATTGCATCGGCCACGACCACCGGGCGGGTGTTGGAAGCCGGCACTTCGTCGAGTTTGGAATAGATCGCGCGGCCATGCCGTTCGCTCAGCTCCTCGAAGCTGGTACCCGCCTCGCGCAGCTGGTTGCCGATTTTCTCGCGGCCGGCGCCGAACAGGATGTCCACACCGTCGCCGAATCGCGGCGCAAATGCCTGCGGGAAGATTTCTCCCCACTTGTCGCGGTCGTTCGCATGGGCATAGGTGGCGGCCGGGGTTGCATCAGCGATCGACTGCGTCGTGATCACGGCGGTCGCGAGGCCGTGTTCCTCGGCATATTCGAGCAGGGTCTTGGTCGGCGCACCGTCGCGCTCGCCGCGTATGGCATCGGCCGATTCGCTGATCACTCCATTGCGTGTCTTGACGCCGGTCATGATCGAAGACATGCCGTTGGCCGAATCCGAGACGAACTCGTCCACCGGCGAGGTCTCGCTCAGGCCCAGGTGCGGCCAGTGCTGAACGTGCAGCTTGAGGGGCTCCCCATAGCCCATCAGGCTGGCCCCGCTGATGACCGGCAGGCCGCCGGCGTCCGCAAGCAACAGGATGACGTTCCTGGCCTGCTTCGGGCTCTCTTCCCGGGCACCCTGCGATTGCGCGCAGCCCACGGCGACCACCAGCAAAGCGGTCAGCACGAGCGGGGAACTTGCGGAAGGAATCGTTCTCTGCACTTCGCAGGATCCTCCTTAACCAGCGATGGTCACCACGGCGTCGCTGTAGTGGCCGTTGAAGCCGGTGCGGCCGGCAAGACTGTACGCGCCGAGGTCGCTGAACTCGATGTGATCGCCGGGCCGGATATCCGCCGGCAGCTCGACCGCGCCGGGCAGCACGTCGGTGGCGTCGCAGGTGGGGCCAAACAGGCGGAATGACCGCGTGTCGCCGGTGAGCTCGCGCGCGTCGCGGAACGCGCGCGCCGGATAGCGCTCGTGGCCCTTGAAGCGCAGCTCCCAGAAGACGCCGTACATGCCGTCGTTGAGATACAGCCGGTCGTCTTTCCTGAGGAGCACCTCGACGACGGCGGAAAGCCCCGGGGCGGCGAGCGCGCGGCCGGGCTCGCCCAGAATTTCGCCGCCTGCGGCGAGCGGCAGCCCGGCAGCCGCCGCACGAATCGTCGCGAAATACTCCGCGAGCGGCGGCACCGTGAACCCGGGGTAGGATTTCGGAAAACCGCCGCCGACGTCGACCAGCCGCACGCCGACGTCGCAGCGCTCCAGCACCTCGCGCGCCAGCCCGATCGCGTACGCGTAGGCCTCGGGGCTCGTCACCCCGGTGCCCACGTTGAAGGCCAGCGCGGGCTCGGCGCCCGCGGCCGCGATCGCCGTGAGCAGCGCCGGGATCTCCTCCCGCGGCGCGCCGAATTTCGAGGACAGCTCCTGCATGGCGGATGCGTGATGCGTCGCCATGCGCGCGAAAACGACGGCGCGCTGCATGTCGATCTCGTTCGCGAGCGGGGCGAGGCCGCTCGCGTGGTCGATCATGAAGTGGCGTACGCCATAGCGCGCCTGCGCCTCGGCGGCGGCGCCGCGCAGGCGCGCGGGGATCATGAAGTACGGAGAGGCCCCGGGGCAGCAATCGTGCACGCGCGCGATCTCCGGCAACGACGCGCAATCGAAGTGCGCCACCCCCGCGGCATGCAGCAATCGCAGCACTTTTGGGTGGTCGTTCGCCTTGACGGCGTACAGCACCCTGCCGGGAAACCCGTCGAGGAACTCGCGCGCCGCGGCCGTATACCTGTCCGGATAGATGCAATACACCGGCTGTGACGGCCGGAGCGCGCGCAGCATGCTCGGGACGTCGGGCCAGTTGTTCGCTTCTGCGTTCACGTCCGCTCGGGATGGAAAAGCTCGATATTCTCGTCCGCGTCGTGCGCCGTCGCCAGCGAGACCGCGACCAGCACCGGCAGCCCGACGACCCACCCCGCCCAGGAAGCGGCGAAGCCGTACGGCTCGCCCGCCATCGCCCACGCGACGGCCGACCCGCCGCCGGCAAGCATGCTCCAGAACGCGCCTTTGGCGGTCGTGCGCCGCCAGAAGAGCAGGCCCAGCATCGGGAAGAACAGGCCGGCGGCGCCGAAGGTGTAGGCGTAGAGCATGAGATCGAGCACGTTCGGCACGAGGTAGGCGATGCCAATCGCGAGCGTGCCGAGGACGAGCGTGGTCACGCGCGCGACGCGCACGACGGAGGCGTGGCTGGCCCCGGGCCGCAGGCGCTTGCGGTAGATGTCGTTCGTCACGATGGCGACCGGACCGATCAGCGCGGAATCCGCCGTCGACATCACGGCCGCGATGTAGGCGGCGATCACGATGCCGGCGAGCCCCGGCGGCAGCAGCATCATGATGAGCGTCGGCGTGGCGAGCTCGGCATCCGTGAGCTCCGGGAGCAGCATGTGCGCGATCATGCCGATGAGCGTGCTGCCGATCGCGAACAGCGGCCACTCGATGGGCACGCCCGTCAACAGGAAGGAGTGGCGCACCGTCCGCTCGTCGCGCGCGGCGACGATGCGCTGCAGCGCCGCGATCGAAATGAACCAGACCGGGAAGATGGCGAAGAACCAGCCGAGCACGGTTTTCCAGCCGACCGCGCCCCAGTCGACCATGGCCGCGGTCTCCGGCGTCGCGGTGAAGTGCTCGACGATGCCGCTCCAGCCGCCGACTTTGATGAGGCCGATCGGCACCGCAATCATCAGTACGCCGACGAACAGTACGACGAACTGGAACACATCGGTGTAGATCACGGCCTTCAGCCCGCCCATGGCCGTGTAGGCGAGCACGATAGCGCCGGTGATCGCGACGGCGAGCGTGAGATCGATCGACATCGTCGCCTGCATGAGCTTGCCGCCGGCGACGATCTGGCCGCCGACGAAGGTGAACCAGGCGAGCGCGACGACCACCGCCGCGAGCAGGCCCGTGCGGCGGTCGAAGCGCGCTTCGAACAGGTCGCCCGTCGTGAGCCCCTGCATGCGATCGGCCCAGCGCTTCACTTTCGGCACCATCAGGAACGAGACCATCACGACGGAAAGGCCCGAGATTGCGATCAGCCACGAGCCCGAGATGCCGAGTGTGAACCCGAGGCCGCCCATCGCGATGCTGAAGCCGCCGCCGATGTCGGTGGCCGCCGTGGTGGCGGTCGTCTGGACCAGGTTCATATCGCGGTCGGCGGCGAGAAAGGATTCGCTGCCGGTCGCGCTCCGCTCGGCGCGCGCGACGCGCACGCCGATCCAGAGCAGCACCGCGAAATACAGCGCGATCGCGAGCAGGTCGAGGGGATGCAGCCCGGTCATGCCGTGGCGCTCACGTGGGAGCGCGCATTGCGCGCGACACGATCGCGATGCCGCGCGTGCGCGTGATCCGGCCGCGGTGGCGGGCCCGGTCGGTCGCGCGCAATGCGCGCTCCTGCAGCCCCATGTTGATGTATCACGACAGGCTGTGCGCTTCGAGGAAGCTGCGCAGGAAGGATTCGAGGTTATAGCCGAGCGCGTCCGAAAGATAACCGCCTTCCTGCACGATCACCGTGGGCAGGCTCAAGGACGCGATGCTCGCCGCGATCGTGCCGAAGCCTTCGGTCGTGATCGCCATGCCCTGGAACGGGTCGCCCGCGAACGCGTCCAGCCCGAGCGCCACGACCAGCGCGCCCGGCGCGAACGCGCGGATGCGCAGGAGCGCCCTGTCCAGCGCCTGGAGATAGGCGTCGTTGTCGGTGCCGCGCGGCAGCGGCACGTTGAGGTTGCACCCCATGCCCGGACCCGCGCCGCGCTCGTTGGCGTAGCCCCAGAAGAACGGGTAGAAGCGCGTCGGGTCCACGTGCAGCGACACGGTGAGCACGTCCGCCCGCTCGTAGAAGATGTTCTGCGTGCCGTTGCCGTGGTGCACGTCGACGTCGAGCACCGCGACGCGCGCATGCCGGTTTCTCAGCACCTCGGCGGCGATGGCCGTGTTGTTCAGGTAGCAGAATCCGCCCGCCAGGTCCTTCGAGGCGTGATGGCCGGGCGGCCGCGACAACGCGTAGCACGCCGCCGCGCCGTTCGCGACTTCGCGCGCGGCGTGCACGGCCGTGGCGGCGCTCCAGCGCACGGCTTCCCAGGTGCTCGCGGAGATGGGGCAGTCGCCGTCGTACATGTGATAACCGACCTGCCCCACGGCCGAGGCGGGATAGCCGCAGTCGCGCCGGTCCGGGTGCACGTTCGGCAGGACGTCCCGGGAGGCATCCGGAATGTGCTGCCAGCGCGCGTGGATGTGCTCGAGGAAGTGCAGGTACTCGGGCGTGTGCACCGCCGCGATCGGACCGAGGCCGCAGTCCGCCGGTTCCTCGAGCGAGAGACCGCTCAACACCGCCGCTTCGAGCAGGCGATCCGCACGCTCGGGCTTTTCCGGGTTCGGCTGCGGCGCGCCGTTGGAAATGAAGACGGCCGGTGCGTGCTTCTTCTGCGCCTCCGCGAAAACGACTTTCATTCTTTCTCCTTACGCTGATCGGCGCGGGAGAGCCGCTCGAAAGCCGCGCCGGTCGCCTGGAACATGAGCTCGTGCTCCTGCGCCTTGAGCCCCAGCTTGCGATAGAAGCGCTGCGCGCGCAGGTTCGCGCGGTCCACCGAGAGCCTGAGATGCGTCGCGCCCTGCGCCTTGCCGAGCTTCACGGTCTCGGCGAGCAGCCGGCGGCCCAGGCCCGTGCCGCGCGCCTCGTCGGCCACGTAGAGATCCTGCACGTAGATGCCCATCTCCCCCCGCCAGGACGAGAAATTATAGAAGTACAGGCAGACGCCGAGCGAGGTGCCGCCGCGCTCCGCGATGAGCGCCTGGAACGCGGGCTTCTCGCGGAACCCGAGCCGCCGGAAATCGGCCGGCTTGCTCCTTATCTTTTCCTTGAGCCCGGTGCTGCGCGCCAGCCCGAGCAGCAAGGCGTGCAGGCGCTCGGCATCTTCGGGAGTCGCGGCGCGGATCACGACGTCCGCGGCATCCTGCGCCGCGGCGCTCAAAAATTCACCTTGTCGGCGCCCTTGAGCGAGAGCATCTCCCGCGCTTCGGCAGGCGTCGCGATCTCGAACCCGAGCTCCTCGAGCACGCGGCGGATTTTCGCCACCTGCTCGGCATTGCTTTTCGCAAGCAGGCCGCGGCCGATCAGCAGGCTGTCCTCGAGCCCGACGCGGACGTTGCCGCCGAGGATCGCGCCAAGCGTCGCGAGCTGCATCTGCAGGCGGCCGGCGCACAGCACGGAGAAGCGGTAATCGCCGCCGAGCAGCCGGTCCGCGGTGGCTTTCATGTGCACCAGGTTCTCGGGTGCGGCGTCGATGCCGCCCAGCACGCCGAGGACGAACTGCACGAAAAGCGGCTTCTGCACCAGCCCTTCCCGCAGGTAGAACGCGAGCGTCTGGATCTGGCCGACGTCGTAGCATTCGAACTCGAAGCGCGTGCCGTAGCCCTGGCCGAGCTGGCGGAAGATCCGCTCGATGTCCGCGAACGTGTTGCGGAAGATCACTTCGCGCGTCGCGTCGAGCAGCTTCGGCTCCCAGTCGTGTTTCCACTCCGACCAGCGCTTCTTCATGGGGAAGAGGCCGAAGTTCATGGAGCCCATGTTGAGCGAGGCCATCTCCGGCTGCGCGAGATCCGGCGCGGCGAGCCGCTCGTCGAGCGACATCAGGGACGAGCCGCCGGTGGTGATGTTGATCACCGCGTCGCAGCCGCGGGCGATCTTCGGCAGGAACTGCATGAAGACGTCCGGATCGGCGGTGGGCTGGCCGGTCTCCGGGTTGCGGGCGTGCAGGTGCAGGATGGCGGCGCCGGCTTCCGCGGCGGCGATCGCCTGCTCCGCGATCTCCTCCGGCGTGACCGGCAGGTGCGGGCTCATGGTCGGCGTGTGGATGGAGCCCGTGACCGCGCAGGTGATGATGACCTTGTCGCGCGCCATCTCAGCGCTCCACCGGCAGGTCGTTGGCGGCGGCGAACGCGTCGAGGCTCGCCTCGAGGATGTCGACGATCTCGGCGATCTGCTCCTCCGTCACGATCAGCGGCGGGCACACCATGAAGTGATCGCCGACGATGCCGCCGCGCGTGCGGCGTGAATAGATGATGAGTCCACGCCGGTACGCCTCTTCCACGAGCTCCAGGTGCGCGTTCAGGGACGGCTCGAGCGGCTGCATGGTGTCGCGGTCGCGCACGAGCTCGAACGCGAGCAGGAGCCCTTTGCCGCGCACGTCGCCGATGAACGGGTAGCGGTCCATGAGCGCGGCGAGGCGCGCGCGCAGGTGGCGACCCTGGCGCTCGGCGTTCTCCATGAGCCCCTGCTCCAGCACCTCGCGGCTGACGGCCAGCCCGGCGGCGCAGGACAGCGGATTGCCGGCGTAGGTATAGCCGTGCGCGTAGCCGCCGTTCGCGATGACCGCGTCGACGATGCGCCGGCGCGCCACCATCGCACCGAGCGGCGCGTAACCGGCGGCAAGGCCCTTGGCGAGGACGATGATGTCCGGCGCGAGATCCCAGTGGTCGCAGGCGAGCCAGCGACCGGTGCGCCCGGCGCCGCTCATGACCTCGTCCGCGATCAGCAGCACGCCGAACTCGCGGCAGATGTCGCGGACGCGCGCATACCAGGAATCGGGCGCGACGAGCGCGCCGGTCGAGGCGCCGCCGACGGGCTCGAAGATGAACGCGAGCACGGTATCGGGACCCTGCCGCAGGATCTCGTCGCACAGGTATTCGGCGTAGCGCAGGCCGCGCTCTTCGTGGCTGAGCCGGTCGCGGTCGAGATAGCAGGTGGCCGCCGGGATTTTCGGCATCACGCGCAGCATGTCGCGGAACGGCTCGACGAACTGCGTCATGCCGGTGACGGCGGTCGCGCCGAGCGTGGAGCCGTGATAGGACGGGAAGAGCGAGATCACCTTGCTGCGTCGCGGCTCGCCGGCCGCGATCGCATACTGGCGCGCCATTTTCAACGCGCTTTCGACGGCCTCGGAGCCGCCGGAGACGAAGAAGACACGATCGAGATCTTCCGGCATGCGGGCGGCGATGAGGGAAGCGAGCTCTTCGGACGGCTCGTTCTCGAAGTGCAGGCGATAGGCGAAGGTGGCGCGATCCATCTGCGCTTTCATGGCGGCGAGCACGCGCGGGTTGGAGTGGCCGATGTTCGAGACCATGGCGCCGCTCGAGCCGTCGATGTAGCGCCGCCCGTGCACGTCCCGGATGTAGATGCCTTCGGCGCGGTCCACGAGGGGGCGCCGGCGTCCGTCCTGGTAGAAAAGATGACTCTGCTGGATGTGCTCTGCGTTGCGCACGGAGGGAAATACCTGCAAGCCCCCGCTACTGTAGCAAGCGCGCCGCCCCCCTGCGTAGCAATTCCACATCTTGAAGCCCGCGGACCCGTAGGAGCGCGCATCGCGCGCGATCGATCGCGGCTGCGCACCGAATTCCGGTCGTATGCCGGGTCCGGTCGCAGCGCGATGCGCGCTCCTACGGGTGCCGCCGAGCGGTCCGCCCCGGCGTGTCAGGCGGGGACGGTGCGGTCGGCGCGGATGAACAGCCAGAGGAGCGCGGCGACGAACGCAAATACGGCGCCGGTGACGATCGCCGCGGTCCAGCCGAAGGCGGCGGCGGTGAACGGGACGAGCAGCGCGTTGACGAAGCCCGCGGAGTTGCCGCCGGTGTTCATGACGCCGCAGGCGGCGCCGGCATTGCGGCCGCCGATGCCGATGCCCGCAGCCCAGTAGGCGGCCTCGGTGACCTGGTTCGCGAGGAAGCTGAGCGCCATGCAGCCCACGGCGACATAGGCATTGACCGAGAACGCGCCGATGAGGAGAAAAACGCCGGACAGCACGAGCGCGAGCATGGCGGGCCGGGCGCAGCCGCGTCGCATGCCGTGGCAGCGGCAGAGGTGGTCGCAGACGAAGCCGCCGAGTGTCGCGCCGATAGCGGCGGCAATCCATTGCACCGAGGTGGCGAAACCGGCGGTCTGCGGATCGAACTCGCGGACTTCAGACAGGTAATAGAAGATCCAGTTGAACATCAGCGCGAAGATGTAGTTCATGCAGAAGTAGCTGGCCGTCAGCAACAGCACGTTGCGGTCGGCGAGCACGCGCAGCCAGGAGGGCCGGCTCCCCTGCGCATCCGGCACGGGCGGGCGATCGGCCATGATCAGCGCCGCTTCGGCTTCGTTCGCGGCGGGGTGATCGTCGGGACGGTCGCGCACGTAGGCCCACCAGAATGCCGCACCGACGAACGCGAGCGGTGCGAGCAGGAGGAAGGAGGTTTGCCAGCCGTAAGCCGTGATGAGCATTGCGAGGAGCGGCGCCACGGCCGCGAATCCCAGCGTGAGCCCGGTGCTGGAGAGACCGTTCGGCAGCGCCCAGCTGCCGATCGGGAACCAGCGCTCGACAACGGCGCCGGTGAGCGGATAGATCGGCGCGTGAGCCACACCGACGAGAAAGCGGACGGCGATCAGCGCAATGACAATGGTCGTCGCGCCCGCGGCGATGCTCCCCACGCCGGCGGTCGCCATGATGAGCAGGCCCCACAGCACCATGATGATCGCCATGGCGCGGCGCGGCCCGAGCTTTACGCCGAAGAGGCCGCCGGGGAACTGGAAGATCGTATAGCCCGCGGTGAACGCGGCGAGCACGTAGCCGAGCTGCTGCTCGGTCAGGCCGAGATCCGCGACGAGCGCCGGTCCGGCGATCGAGATGTCGGAGCGCAGCACGTACGACACGAAGCTCGCGAGCACGAGCAGCGCCAGCACGCGCCAGCGCACGCCGGTCGGCCGGCCCGTCAGGTTCGGCAGCGGCTGCTCTTCATTGCTCCGGGCCCCTGCCGGCGCTTGCGGAATATCGATTCGGGACACCCCTGTTCCTTTATCCTGGTCCTTGATCTGCCGAGCCGTGCGGCCGCTCGAAAACGAGGCCGCCCTCGACGGCGACGGCGGCGCGTTCGAGCACGCCGATGTCCGCGAGCGGATCGCCGTTGACCGCGATCAGGTCGCCATACCGCCCGGGCTCGGCCGCGCCCACGTCCTTCCCCCAGCCGATGTCCTTCGCGGCGACCGAGGTCGCGGCTTTTATCGCATCCGTCGGCATCAGGCCGCGCCGGCCAACAGCAGGAGCGAGGCGCGACTCAGTCGCCCGCAGGAGCGCGCATTGTGCGCGACCAGGCACGCTTCGATGCTCATACGGGGTAACGCTCCAGCACCGGGCCGAGCGCGGTTTTCAGCGGCTCCAGGTGTTTCTCGTAATGCCGCCAGTGCTCGAGACCCTCGCGGTACACCGGCTGGCGCACCTGCTCCGCGCTCGGCGTGCGGATCGCACGTTCCGTCTCGAAGAACCGGAGGCAGCTCTCCTCGAACGCGAGCCCGCAGTAATCGAGCAGTCGCCGGATCTCCGCCTCGGTGTCCTCCACCATGCGCTCGTACTGCACGCGGTGCACGCGCCCCGGCAGCACCGCGTCCCAGTGATCCATCAGCTTCACGTAGTCCCGGTAGTAAAGGCCGAGATGCGTGAGATCGTAGGTAAACGTCTGACCGCGGGCAAATAGCTGTTTGTAACAGGAAAAGCAGCAGGCCATCGGATGCCGCCGCGCGTCGATGATCCTTGCATTCGGCAGTATCAGGTGAATGAGCCCGATGTGCTGGAAATTGTTCGGCATCTTGTCGATGAAAAAGGGCCGGCCGTGGCGATGAATGCTCGTGGAAGCCAGGTAACTCTCCCCAAGTGCCCTGCACCTGTCGGCCGTGAGTTGCGTCAGGATTTCGGGATATAGCGAGGCCGGGTTCTTGCGCGATTTCGCGCCCAGTTGTCTCGAGATAGCGATGATGTCCGGCAGTTCCGCCGTGCCTTCAACCTGCGAGTGACTGGCGAGAATCTGCTCGACCAGGGTTGAGCCGGCCCGCGGCAGTCCTACTATGAATATCGGATCCGGTGCCGGGCAACCATGGTCGGGTCGCGACCTGAAAAAGTTCGCATCGAGCGTTTTGATCTGGCGAGCCGTATTGAAGACATTTATGCGGGCATTGTGGCGGTGATGCTTGCTGCGGATGCTGTTGCCACGACTGTAGTACTCGAATGATTCGTCAAATTGCCCGCGATCTTCCAGAGCTTTGCCCAGTGCAAACAGGAGATGAGCCTGATCATCCGGATCGCCGCCCCGATCCAATACCTGTGCGCGCATCTGGTCGATGTCCGAATCGGTAAAGCGGAACGTCTTCAGGTTGGCCAGGCTCCAGTACGCCTCGCCCGTTGCCGGCCGCAGATCGAGCGAGCGCCGGTACGCGAGGACGGATTCCTCCACCCTCCCCACGGTCTTCAAAACGTGACCGTAGTTCATCAGCGCTCCCGCCTGCAGCGGGTACTTCTCCAAAAACTGTTCGTACAGCTCCAGCGCCGACTGGCTATCTCCCTTACCGACCAGGAAAGAGCCCTTCAAGAGCAGGTAATTGGGATTGTCCGGCTCCTGCTCGAGCAGGATTTCTACCTGCTCCAACGCTTCCTCGATGCGCCGGCGACGTGACAAAGCCACCGCGTAGTTCTGTCGCGCGAGATGGAACCCCGGGGCAAGCTCCAGACAACGTTCCAGCAGGTTGATTGCATCATCGAAGTGACCGAGTTTGATCCCGATTGCAGCCAGCATGCGAATCGCGACGGTGTCGACGGGGTCCTTCTTCAGTACGTCGCGAGCAATCCTTTCGGCATTGGCGAGATTACCCGTGCGCAAACTGTCGGCAGCTTCGATCAACTCCGGATGTGGAGTCGAGAGCTGCAAGTGCATTTCATAGGCCTGCGCGCTTCCCTGCTCGTCTCCGGCGACACCCAGCTGGTCGCCCAGTGCCCGCCACGCCGCGGCATGCGCCGGGTCGATGCGCAGCAGGCTCCTGAGCCGGGAGATCGCTTCACTGCCCTGCCCGGCGGCAGCCAGGCACGTCGCCAGCTCGTAGAGTACGTGCGGAGACTCGGGCTGTAAGTCGGCCAGCGGCTTGATGGCTCGGACGGCCTCGGCCGCCTCGCCCTGCAACCGGTAAGCGGTCGCCAGGATGTGCGTTGCAGCGGCCGAGTCGGGGTAAGCCTCCAGGATCTGCAGCGCCCGCTCGGTTGCGAGGGCTGGATTTTCCTTCAGGAGATCTGCAGCGTGCCCGAGCGCCGCCTGCAAATCGCCGCCAGGTTGCGCCTCTCCCGGGCCAAGCGAGGTCCTGTCCCTGTCTGGTTCGGCCGTATTCACCCGCCAATCCACATTGTGAAATGAGCGGCCCCGTCGAGGATGCCTGGACATGCCGGACCGCTATACTGCCACTCGCAATTCGCCTGCTATTATCAGGTCGGCAACGTCCGGTCAAACGTTGCTTCGCCGATGGGCGGGGGCTCTTGAGCGAAAGGCAAAAGGCATTTGCGGGGGATCGCATCCATGAAGAAATTCCGTCGTCGGCCTCTGGCGCAAGCCATATCGGCTGCCGTTTCCGGTTCCGTGTTCGCAGTAGCCATTGGCATGCCGGCGCAGGCGCAGGAGAGTGGGCCGGCACTCGACGAGATCATCGTCACCGCGCAGAAGAGAGCCGAAAACCTGCAGGACGTGGCCGTTTCCGTGCAGGTCCTCGGCGATGACCAGCTGCGGGAGCTGAACCTCACCAACTTCGGCGACTATGTCGAGTTTTTGCCGGCGGTGTCGTTCCAGTCGGCGCGCCCGGGCATATCGCAAATCTACATGCGTGGCATTTCCAGCGGCGGGGACGGCGTGCATTCGGGTTCCATGCCGAGCGTCGGCGTCTATCTGGATGAGCAGCCGATCACGACGATCAACCGGATTCTGGATGTACACATCTACGACATAGCGCGCATCGAAACCCTCGCCGGGCCGCAAGGCACGTTCTTCGGCGCCAGCAGCCAGGCTGGAACGATGCGGATCATTACCAACAAGCCGAATCCCGGCGAGTTCGAAGCCGGTTTCGATCTCGGTGTTCACCAGATCGAGCACGGCGATTTTGGGTATACCGGTGAGGGGTTCGTCAACCTGCCGATCACGGATACCAGCGCCGTCCGGCTGGTCGGCTGGTATGACGAAGCCGGCGGCTATATCGACAACGTCCCCGGCACGGTGACCCTGGAAGGCGTAGGTGTAACCCGCAACAATGCCGATCTCGTAGAAGACGACTATAACGATGCAACCACCTTCGGCATGCGGGCGCTGTTGCGAGTCGATCTCAACGACTCATGGACCGTAACGCCGGGGATAATGGCACAGAGGCAGGATACGGAAGGCGTTTTCACGCACGATCCGGAAGACGTCGGCGATCTGGAGGTGCGGCGGTTCTATCCGGAGTTCTATGACGATTCCTGGTACCAGGCGTCATTGACCCTGGAAGGCGAGATTGGAGACCTGAACTTTATCTACGCCGGAGCCTATCTGGATCACGACGCCGACAGTATCGACGACTATACCGATTACGCACAGTACTGGGATAACTACTACGCGTACTACTACGACGGGTGCTATCACTACGATTCCACAAACGTGAACTGCACGGATCCCAGCCAGTACATCAAGAGTGACGAAACCTTCAAGCGCTACAGTCACGAAATGCGGCTGCAGTCGTCCCAGGAGCAGAGACTGCGCTGGATCGCGGGCGTGTTCGTGCAGCGACAGGAGCATGACTTCGACCTGCGCTGGTACGTGCCCGACATGGATCCGGAGTTCTCTCCGGACCGAATCTGGCCGTTGGGAACCGTCATCCCCGGCGAGCGCGTCGTGTGGCAAACGAAACAGATCCGCGTCGACCGGGACAAGGCCGTATTTGGCGAGATCAGTTTCGATATCAACGATACCGTGACACTGGTCGGTGGCTATCGCTGGTTCGAGTTCGAAAATTCGCTCTTCGGCTTCAACGGGGGTCTGAATCGCTGCCTCGATGCGGACGGGTTACCGCAGTATCCCTGCTTCGAAGCGCCGAACCTCGATGATGTTTCGAAGGACAACGGCGATAACTTCAAGTTCAGCGTAAACTTCAACCTCGGCGAGGAACAGCTCGTCTATGCGACGTATTCCGAGGGATTCCGGGCCGGCGGCGTCAACAGGGCAACGGTCGCCGGCGAGACGGAGCCAAAATACGAGCCGGACTTCGTCGACAACTACGAAATTGGCTGGAAGACGACGTGGCTGGGCAATCGGCTGCGCTTCAACGGTGCCGCGTATTGGCTGGAATGGGACAATTTCCAGTTCTCGTTCCTCGACTTCTCGGTGTCGCCGCTCACCATCATTCGCAATATAGGCCAGGCGAGGACGATCGGAACCGAGTTCGACCTGGCCTATGCCGCCACGGATGCCTTGACCCTGTCGTTCTCGGCTTCCTATAACGATGCCGAGTTAGAGGAGCCGTATTTCGGCGGGGAAACCGAACCTCTGGCGCCCAAAGGCCAGGAAATGCCGTTCGTACCGAAGCTCCAGTATACGGCTGTCGGGCGCTACGACTTCGAGACCGCGCGATGGCCGATGTATGCGCAGGTCGCTCTTTCCTACACGGGCGATTCCTGGAACAACCTCGAAACGGCACTGCGGACGGAGCAGCCGGCTTACACGCTGCTGAATCTCGCGGCGGGCATCGATACCGAGGTATGGTCCCTGAATCTGTTCCTGGACAATGCCACGGATGAGCGGGCGCAGGTCCGGCGTTACGACAACAACTACATCGATCCGCTGAACGCGATATTCGGAGATACGGTCATCACGACCAATCGTCCGCGCACAGTCGGGATTCGGTACGGCCGACGGTTCTGATGAGA
>DASVDF010000150.1:0-19943 GCA_036381215.1 Woeseiaceae bacterium
CGCCGGGCGCATTTATCAGGCATCCAATCTCGCAGAGCGAAGGCGCGCGGCCTCGCGGCCGCGGGCGCGCCGCGAGGCGACGGTTCAAGGCGACGGACGGATACATGTCGAGCGACCCGCCCATCAGCGACTACGGCATCATCGGCGACTGCCGCTCGGCCGCGCTCGTCTCCCGCGCCGGCTCGATCGACTGGCTCTGCTGGCCGCGCTTCGACAGTCCCTCGCTCTTCGGGGCGCTGCTGGATCGGGATCGCGGCGGGCGGTTCGTCGTGTGCCCGACCGGTCCGTACCGGACCACCCGGCGCTACATCGGCCGGACCAACGTGCTCGAGACCACGTTCCGGACCGCGACGGGCACGGCCCGGCTGGTCGATCTCATGCCCGTCGCCTCCGAGCAGGCGAAGCGCACCCGGCTCTGGGCCAATCATCGGATTCTGCGCCGGGTCGAGTGTGTCGAGGGTGAAGTCGAGCTGGAGGTCGTGTGCGATCCGCGGCCCGACTACGGCCGGACCGTGCCGCGTCTGCACGACCGCGGCCCCCTCGGGCTCTACTACGACAACGGCGGGCGCGCGCTCATCCTGCGCAGCGACATCCCCCTGACGCTGTCCGGGGACCGGGGCCGGGCCTGCGCCCGGGTGCGGCTCGCGGCGGGCGAGCGCCGCTACCTGTCGCTCGTCTGGGCCGAGCGCGAGCCGGCGTTCATTCCCCCGCTCGGGGCGGAGGCCGAGCGGCGTATCGAGGCGACGCTGCGCTGGTGGGAAGAGTGGGCGTCGCTCTGTCGCTACGACGGCCCCTACCGCGACGCCGTGGTGCGCAGCGCCCTGGTGCTCAAGCTCATGACCTACGCGCCTTCAGGCGCCGTGGTCGCGGCGCCCACGACGTCGCTGCCGGAGCGCGTGGGCGGGGAACGCAACTGGGACTACCGCTACTGCTGGTTGCGCGACGCCTCGCTCATGCTGCGCTCGCTGTTCGGCCTCGGCTACCGGCTGGAAGCGGAGGCCTTCATGTCCTGGATCCTGCATGCCACGCAGCGCACCTGGCCGGAGCTCGCGGTGCTGTACGACGTGTACGGCGAAAGCCACCTGCCCGAGCGGGAGCTGGCGCATCTCGCGGGCTATCGGGGATCCCGGCCGGTGCGCGTCGGCAACGACGCGCACGATCAGCTCCAGCTCGACATCTACGGCGAGGTCCTCGACGCGGTGTACGAGTTCGCGCGCCGCGGCGGGCGCATCGACCGGGTGGTGGCGCGCCGCCTGGTCGGCCTGGGCGAGGCGGTGTGCCGGCACTGGCGCGAGCCCGACGAGGGGATCTGGGAGATCCGCAGCGGCCGCCGGCATCACACGTTCTCCAAGGCCATGTGCTGGGTGGCGCTCGATCGCCTGCTCGCGCTCCACCGGGCGGGCCGGCTGCAGGTGCCGGTCGAGCGCTTTGCGCGCGAGCGCGAGGCGATCCGCGACGAAATCGAGCGCCGCGGCTACAACGAGCGACTCGGGAGCTACGTGAGCGTGCTCGACGGCGCCGAGCTCGACGCGAGCCTGCTGCTGCTCATGCGCTACGGCTATCTCGATCCACGCTCGCCGCGCGCGCGCGGCACGCTCGCGCGCGTGCGCGCGCGCCTCGGCCGCGGCGGGCTGCTCTACAGATATCTCGACGACGACGGGCTCCCGCCGGGCGAGGGCGCCTTCGGCATCTGCAGCTTCTGGTGCGCCGAGTGTGCCGCGGGGCAGGGCGATCTCGACGGGGCGCAGCGGTCGTTCGAAGCCGTGCTTGCGCACGCGAACGACCTCGGCCTGTTCGCCGAGGAATACGATCCGGACACGGGCGAGGCGCTCGGCAACTTCCCGCAGACCTTCACCCACGTGGGGTTGATCGACGCCGCGCTCGCGCTCGAGGCGGCGCAGGCGGGAGCCGCCCGGCCCCTGGCCGTGCGGGAGGCCTGAGGTGGATCTCGAAAGCGTAGTGCTCGGGGGCTTCCTCGCGACGCTGCTGCTCACCACGTTGCTCGCGGCGGCCCAGGAGCTCGGCTGGTCGCGCATGAGCCTGCCGTTCCTGCTCGGGACGATGTTCACGCCCGACCGCCATCGGGCGATGGTGCTCGGCTTCGCGCTCCATTTTCTGAACGGCTGGCTGTTCGCGCTGCTCTACGCCTGGATCTTCGAGCTCGTCGGCCGGGCGGATGCGATCTTCGGCGCGCTGCTCGGCTTCGGGCAGTCGCTGTTCGTGCTGATCACCCTCATGCCGCTCCTG
Source organism: Woeseiaceae bacterium (assembly GCA_036381215.1). Lineage (GTDB taxonomy): Bacteria > Pseudomonadota > Gammaproteobacteria > Steroidobacterales > Woeseiaceae > IDS-8. The sequence goes on from DASVDF010000150.1 coordinate 2,248, forward strand.
CCGTACCTGCATCCCCGCATGGCGAGCGAGCACCAGGGGCCGGAACCGACCCGGGCGCTGGAGCCCCCGGGATTCCTCGCCCTCAACTACGGGCGCACCACCCCGCTGGTGACGGTGCTCGCGCACTTCGCGTACGGGGCGGTCATCGGCTACATGTACCGGCTCGGCGCCTGATCGCCGGCGCGAACGCCCGGCGTCGGCGGCGCCGGACACGGTTACAGGGAGAGCTCTTCGATCACGATCCCGTACTCCCCGTCCGCCAGGGTCTTCTTCACCGTGACCGGTTCGCCGTTGTTGCGGTAGCTGTAGCTGCTCAGGTTGACGATCGGGTACGACTCGTACGGGTTCTTGTCCGGATCGAGCAGCAGCACCACGTTGGGCTTCAGGCGCAGCCCGCGATTCTGGGACACGACGATGCCGATCTCGCCGCTGCTGAGCTCCACCAGCGAACCCGTCGGGTAGGTGCCGATCATCTGGATGAAGCTGTTCACCAGCGCCTCGGAGAAGTGGCGCCCGCGCTGGCGATAGAGCATGTAGGCGGCGTTCGAGGGCGAAATCGGCCTGGCGTAGGGCCGCGGGGTGGTTATCGAGACGTAGAAGTCGACGATGCCGGCCATCTGGCCCAGCAACGGGATGGCTTTCCCCTTGAGCACGGCCGGGTAGCCGCTGCCGTCGAACCGCTCGTGGTGAGTGCGTACGATGTCGAGCACATCGCTCGGGACGTCGGGCGTCTCCTCGAGAATGCGCAGCCCGTGCTCGACGTGCGACTTCATCAGGGTCCACTCGTCTTCCGTCAGCCGGTCGGGCTTGTTCAGCAGCTCGGCCGGCAGGGCGGTCTTGCCGATATCCATGAACATGGCGCCGGTCGCCAGCGCATTGAGCTTGTCGCGTTCGAGCCCGAGCTCGCGCCCGAAGGCAGCCGCCAGGACCGCGGAGTTGAGCGCGTCGCGGTATATATAGGAATCGAAGTTCCGGATCCGGGTCAGCCAGAGGTAGGCGTCGGGGTTGCGCTCGATGCTGCGAACCATGACGTCGATCGACTCCTCGATCATCGGCAGGTTCAGCTCCTGGTTTTCCGTCAGCATCGTCTGGACGTCCTTCAGGACCGCCACGAGCTTCTCGTGCGCGGGCGCGACCGCGCGTACCTCCTCCTCGGCGTCGCGCGCGATTTCGTAGCGCGGGCCGCCGGTCGGCGCTTCCGCCAGCGGCTCCGCCGGCTCGCGCGCAAGCCCGCCGCTCAGCTCGATCTCCTCGTCCGGCAGCAGGATGAACACGTGCCGGCAGAGCCGCCTCAGCTGATCGACTTCCTCCTGCTCGCGTACGAGAAAGCCCTGGAACAGGAACGGCGTTTCGCGCCACGGGCGGTCCAGGCTCGAGACGTACATGCCGATCTCGACTTCATCGACGCTGATTCGCTTGACGGGCATGGTGCGAAACCGGGTGCGTTGAACGGTGCGGCGCGGGCCCTCGGCCGGCGCGCGGCTCGGCTTGCCGACCGCGCCCCATACCGTGCAAGAGATGTACCAGTGCCGAATGTACCTGCGCCGTGCGTACGCTGCGCGTGCGTCGAGCACGACGAGCGGTGTCATGACGCGCGCTCGCAGCGGCCGTACGATCGGTCGAACACATCGACGGATGCCGCCGTGCCGCGTCAAGAAACCGGCGCTGCCGCCTCTCTCGCCGAGCGCGGCATGCGTGTCAGGAGAACCAGGCTTTCGGCGCTTTGGAAGAAATGCGGTCGTCCCCGATACCACCGTTGCTCGCGAGCATCCGGGCGAACCGGCCCGCTCCAGAGGTGCGCCCGCAATCGGCGTTGGCGGCCTTCGCTGCGCGGCCGTATGATAGCCGGGCCATCATGACGCTCGAGCGCGGCAGGCAGGCCTATGCCGGGCGAGCATGGCGCGAGGCGTACACGCAGCTGGCGGCTGCCGACGCCGAGGCGCCGCTCGCGCCGGCGGATCTCGAATGCCTCGCGCAGGCCGCCTATCTCATCGGCCGCGACGCCGACGCAGCGGCGTTGTTCCGGCGCGCGCACCACGTGCTCATCGACCACGGTCGACCGGAGCGGGCGGCGCGCTGGGGCTTCTGGCTGAGCATAACGGCCCTGTTCCGAGGCGACTTCGCGGAGGGCACGGGCTGGCTCGCGCGTATCCAGCGGCTCGTCGGCGACACCGAGTGCGCGGAGCAGGGGTTCGCGTGCCTGCTCTCGGGGCTGATGCAGATGGGCCGGGGCGACGTCGCGGGCGCACGCGCGAGCTTCGAGCGGGCGATTTCGCTGGCCGATCGATTCGGGGATCGCGACTTGCTGGCGTTCGGTCTCCTCGGCCGGGGGCAGGTTCTCATCCGGCTGCAGCGCGTCGTCGAGGGGATGCCGCAGTTCGACGAGGCGATGATCACCGTCGCCGGAGGGCAGGTATCCCCGATGGTCGCGGGCATGGTCTACTGCGGCGTCATCCTCACCTGCCAGAGCATCTTCGATTGGCGGCGCTGCAAGGAGTGGACGCAGGCGCTGAGCGAATGGTGCGCCACGCAGCCCGACCTCGTCCCCTACCGGGGGCAGTGCCTGGTCCACCGCTCGGAGATCCTGCAGCTGCAGGGCCAATGGTCCGACGCCGTGGCGGAGGCGAAGCGGGCGATCGAATCGTTCGCCGGTCGCAGCGACAGTTTCGCCGGGCGCGCGTTCTATCAGCTGGCCGAGCTCCATCGTTTGCGCGGGGAACGCGCGCTCGCCGAGGAGTCGTACCGGGAGGCGGGCCACCGCGGCACCGAGCCACAGCCGGGCCTGTCGCTGCTGCGCCTCGCCCAGGGCGATGTCGCAGCGGCGAAGGCGGCCATGCGCCGCGTCGTGGGCGAGGGCGGTCACGGGCGGGGGCCGGGCGTCGGTGCGGCGCGCCCCGAGGTGCTGCGCGCCTGCGTCGAGATCATGATCGCCACGGACGAAATCGCGCTCGCCAAGGCGGCGGCCGCCGAGCTTGCCGAGCTCGCGGCTTCGATGGATGCCCTGTTTCTGCGCGCGTCGTCGAGGTACGCGACCGGCGCCGTCCATCTGGCTGAAGGGAATGCGCAGCTCGCGCTCGCCGCCCTGCGCGAGGCCTGGGGCGCCTGGCAGGAGCTCGAGGCGCCCTATGAAGCGGCACGAGCGCGCGTGCTGATCGCGCGCGCCTGCCGGAGCCTGGGCGACGAGGACACCGCGCGCAGCCACTACGATGCCGCGGCCCGCACCTTCGAGCGGCTCGGCGCCGCGCCGGAGCTGGCGACGCTCGCGCAAGCCACCGCGACACGCGCGGCGCCGCCCGACGCTCCACTCAGCAGCCGCGAGCTCGAGGTGCTCAGGCTGATCGCGCAGGGCCGCTCCAACCGCCAGATCGCCGGTCAGCTCTTCATCAGCGAGCACACCGTCGCCCGGCACGTGAGCAACATCTTCCACAAGCTCGGCGTCGCCTCGCGCGCCGCGGCGACTGCTTTCGCCTTCGAGCGCAAGCTCCTCTGAGTAGCGGGATGGTCAATTCTGACCATCCCGCGCCCGCGCCGGATTGGTGAATACAAGGGATGCGGCTTCCGAATCGTCGCCCTAGTCTGGAGCTCCAGACTCGAGCCCGCGGAGGCCACCATGACCCAGACCCGGCAGTCCTTCGGCAAGACCTACGGCGGAACCGCCCCCGAGAACTACGAGCGCCATTTCGTGCCGAGCATCGGGCTCCCGTTCGCCGAGGACCTGATCGAGCGAGCCGCCCTGCGTCCGGGGGAGCGCGTGCTGGACGTGGCCTGCGGCACCGGCGTCGTGACGCGGCTGGCCGCCCAGCGGGTTGGCGAGCGTGGCCACGTGGCCGGTCTGGACGTGAATGCCGGCATGCTGGCGGTGGCGCGTGCGGCGGCGTCGCCGCAACTCGGCATCGACTGGTACGAGGCCGGCGCCGACGCGATGCCCCTGCCCGACGGCGCGTTCGACGCCGTGCTGTGCCAGATGGGACTTCAGTTCATTTCGAACAAGCTCGGTGCCCTGCGGGAGATGCGGCGCGTCCTCGCCCCCGGCGGACGCCTCGTGCTCAACGTGCCGGGGCCGACGCCTGCGATGTTCGCCGCGATGGCGGACGCGCTCGGTAAGCACGTCGGCCCCGAGGCGACGGTATTCGTCCATATCGTGTTTTCGCTCCACGAGGAGCAGGAGCTGCGCGAGCTCATGAACGGCGCGGGCTTCGCGCAGGTCGACGTCCAGACGAGCCGCACCGCGCTCACGCTCCCGCCGGCGAAGGAGTTCCTGTGGCAGTACGCCTTCAGCACCCCGCTCGCCAACGCGCTCGCCAAGGCGAGCGACGCGAGCCGTGGCGCGCTCGAGCGTGACATCGTCGAGCGGTGGCGCAGCTTCAGCGTCGATGGAACGCTGCGCTGCGATGTGCCGACGACGACGGTCATCGGACGCCGTCAGAAGCCGTAGATCAGCGACACGAGCGTGGCCGTCGTGGTGTTCACGCTGCCCGGCGGTACGTCGGTGTTGTGTTGCAGCGTATAGGAAACCGATAATGCGAGATCGTACGGCAGGCCGGTTTTCACCGCGGCGCTGAGCTCGCTGAAGGTGCTGTCGGCGCCATGGTCGACCCGCACCCGCTGGCTGAAGCTGCCTGCCTCGCTGAACTGCCAGATGTAGCCGCCGGCGAGCTGCACGATCTCTTCCTGCTGGCGCGTGCCGTCGTTCAGGTGCGTGCGGCGCGTGCCGGCTCCGACCTGCAGGTCGAGGATGTGCGTGCGCGTGTCGATTATCCGTCGGCCGTAGCCGACAACCGCCGACGTGCGCCAGTCGAAGCTTCCGAAGCGACGGTCGGTATAGTTGAGCGCACCGTAGACGTAATGGCCGTCGCCGAGCACATAGTCGCTCTGCTGTGCGATTTCGTGCTCCTGCGCCGTGGTCACTTCGTTGGTCGAGCCTCGCAGGGCGCGCAGCATCAGGGCGTGGCGCCACGGCAGCGCGACATAACCGAACGAGACCTTGGCGTTGAGGCTGGCGGTGTCGGTGTTGCCGGTGGTGCCCTGGTAGCCGAACACGACGGCACCGAAGAGACCTTCTTCCTTCTTGCTGACGCGCGCGGCCTCGCTCAGGATGGGCGAGGCGCTGTTGATGCGAATCCAGTCCGCCTGCGCGTAGACCGCCGCCGGCGCGAGCCATGCAGCGAGCAGGACGCCGTGTCCGAACAGCCACCGGATCATGCTACCGCGTGCCCGTCGCGAGCGGCGCGGCCGACGACGGTCCGGCGGTTCGTTCGATCGGTACGAACACGACGTGGGGTCACCTGGCGTGGGCCGATGCGGCGCGTTTCCGCAGTTCCTCCGCCGGCACGTCCTCGATATGCGTCGCGAACGACCAGCTGTGGCCGAAGGGATCCTCGAGCGTCGCCATCCGGTCGCCGTAGAACTGATCGGCCGGCGGCCGCGTCACCTTCGCGCCGGCCTGTTCCGCGCGCGCCACCAGGGCATCGACATCGCGCACGTAGACCAGGATGTTGACCGGGGTGCCGCCCAGCGTCTGCGGGCTGCGGAAGCCCATCTCCGGAAACTCGTCGGCCAGCATGATCGGCGCTTCGCCGATGCGGATCTCGGCGTGTCCGATCCGCCCGTCTGGATGGTCCATGCGCAGCGTTTCCACGGCGCCGAATGCGCGCTTGTAGAAGTCGAGGCCGCTCGCCGCGTCCCTGATGCACAGGTAGGGCGTGGCACCGCGGTATTCGTCCGGTATGGGTTTCACCTGGCTTTTCATGGGATCACCTCGGGAACGAGGGGGCGCGTCCGTCGCCGGACGCCCGCCTCACTGGAGATTCGTGTCCTGCACCGCCGCCGGCAGGCACAAGGCACAAGCAACCTAGCGAATCGATCCCGGTGCCGCAATCGGCCCCAACCCGTAGAAAATCCGCGCTGTCGCTGTCGGCGATCGATACATATGGGATCCGCGGATGCGCTGCGTTGCCGTGTCGCTGCCGTCCGGCGCGCGCCGATTCCTCGCCTCATTAGGTGACGATACCGATGTCGTCGCGCACGGCGCTGCCATACCGTCTCGACGGGCGGCTTCTCGAACCGCTCGATTCGGACTTCGACCGAGGAGGTGAGCCATGCAGCCCCGTACCTCCCGCCGCGACTTCGTGCGGCTCGATCTGCCCGAGGGAGGGCTGGCGATGGCGCTCGGCGACGGCGCGCCGCGCGCTTGCTGCGTCCGGTGGTGACGTCCGACCAGCGGCCCTGCGGGCAGGAGTCGTGGGACCCGGTGTCGAGGAGGTTCGATGGCGACACGATCGACCGAAGCGGTGTTTCTCGATCATCTCGAGCGGGCGCAGAATGGCGATCTCGAGGGAGACATCGCCCGCAACCTGTCGCCCGATTGCGTGCTTCTTACGACCTACGGTAATTTCTTCGGACACGAAGGCGTGCGCGCAGCGGCGGCGCTGCTCGGCCGGCAGCTCGGCCCCGAGCAGCACTACGTCTACCACACCACCACCTGGCACGGGGAGGTCGCCTTTCTGGAATGGACCGCCGATACGGCCGTCGCCTCGGTGCCGGACGGCGCGGATTCCTTCCTGATCCGCGACGGGAAGATCGTCGCCATGACCATTCATTATTCGGTACGGCCGAAAACCTGAGGTCGCAAGGGCCGTAGGAGCGAGCGCGCCATGAACGATGAGTCCGGAACCCGCCATGCGCACCAGGAGCCGTGGCCGGTCGCCCTGCCGCTTTCGGAGTGGGCCGACACGTGCGCCACGCTGCACATGTGGTGCCAGATCGTCGGCAAGATCCGCCTCGCGCGCGCGCCGTGGATCAATCACTGGTGGCATGTCCCGCTGTACGTTACCGCCCGCGGCTTGAGCACCTCGCCGATCCCCGACGGGCGCCGCACTTTCCAGATCGATTTCGACTTCATCGACCACCGCCTGGCGATCGTGACGAGCAGCGGCGGCCGGGGAGAGATCGAGCTGCGGCCCCGTTCGGTCGCCGACTTCTACCGGCACGTGATGGACGCGCTCGGGTCGCTCGGCGTGCAGGTGCGCATCTGGACGCGACCGGTCGAGATTGCGCAGCCGATTCCGTTCGAGCAGGACACCCGGCACGCGAGCTACGACCCGCGGCACGCGCACCGGTTCTGGCGCGTGCTGGTGCAGGCGGATCGCGTGCTCAAGCAGTTTCGCTCGGGATTCGTCGGCAAATGCAGCCCCGTTCAGTTCTACTGGGGCAGCTTCGATCTCGCCGTCACGCGTTTCTCGGGCCGGCGCGCGCCCCCGCACCCGGGCGGCATTCCCAATGTCGCCGACTGGGTCACCCGGGAGGCCTACTCGCACGAGTGCACCAGTTGCGGCTTCTGGCCGGGCGGCGGCGCGGTGAACGAGGCCGCCTTCTACGCCTACGCTTACCCGGAACCCGAGGGCTTCGGGCATTCCGCGGTTCGCCCGCGGCAGGCGTTCTACAGCGAGGAAATGAAGGAGTTCATTCTGCGCTACGAGGACGTCCGGACGTCGCCGGACCCGGAGCGCACGCTGCTCGATTTCCTCGAGGACACCTACCGGGCGGCGGCCGAACGCGGCCGCTGGGACCGCGAATACCTCGAAAGCGACCATCCGGCCGCGCGCGTGCGAGCGCCGGCGGACAGCAGCGGTCTCTTTCCCGGGCACGGGAGCGCCGGCCCGCGCGATCACCGGACATGACGAAGCCGGGCGCCGGAGCCCTTCTGCCGGCGCAAGGGCCTGGGTGCAATGCGCGCGGCGCGTGCGGGTCGGGCAGGAGGCCGCGGCCAGCGTGCCGCGGAACTGTTCCGGCTCTGCTCGATCTCATTTTACCGGGGTGCGCCATCGCTCGCTGCAGGTCGTGGATCGCGCGCTGAGTCGGGTCGAGTACGCGCCACAACCTCCAGCGACGGCGCACCCTGCCGCTTCGGCCACGGCAACGTACCACGTCATTCCCGGCTTCCGACCCGAAAGGAGTTGAGCATGCCTTTGCAATGGTACCGGCGCCCGCGCCTCGTGGTTCTCAGCCCGAACACGTCGGTGCGCGACGCGGCGCGCGCCATCGAACAGAACCGCATCGGTGCGGTAGTGGTGCAGGACAAGGGACGACTCGTGGGCATCGTGACCGACCGCGATCTTGCCGTGCGCGCGCTCGGACGCGCGCTCGATCCGACGACGACGCCGCTGGCCGAGGTCATGACGCCATCCCCGGTGACGCTCACGCCCGCCGACAGTCGCGCGGACGCCATCCGGCTCATGCAGGAGCGCAACATCCGCCGCGTGCCGCTGGTGGAAGGCGAGCGGGTGGTCGGTATCGTCACGCTCGACGATCTGCTGCTCGACGAAGCCGCGCCGCTGGAAGAGCTGGCAGCGATAGTGCAGGCGCAGATCGGCGAGGGTGGTCCGGCGGATACGCCGCGTTCGCCCGCGCGCAGGCGCAGCCTGGCCCGTGCCGAAGCGACACTCGGGCGCCTGCTGAACGAAGTGCGCGCGGAAACCGGGCTGCCGAATACCGAGCAGGCGCGCACGGCGCTCGAGATCGTGCTCGCGGCCGTGGTGCGCCGGCTCATTCCCGACGAGGCCGAGGATCTGATCGCGCAGCTTCCCTCGCTGCTCCAGCCGCAGTTGCGCGCGCTTCCGCCCGGGCCGGACAAGAGCATTACGCGCGAGACCATCGAGACCGAGCTGGCCCGGCGGCTCGACCTCGATCCGGCGCGAGCGACGCAACTGCTCGATGCCGTGGCGCGTACGGTGGCGCAGAACGTGAGCCCCGGACAGGTGGACGACGTCCGGCGCCAGTTGCCGCAGGAGCTGCGCGCCGCTTTTGCCGCGCCCGCGGCACCGTAGCGCCGGCCTCGAGCCGCAAAGCAAAAAAGGGGACAGACCGCGTTCGGATAGAGGCGGTCTGTCCCCATTTCCTCCGTACCCGAGTTGGTCTCGACGACGAGACGCTCCGCCTGCCCGATTCCCTCGACCACACCTGCCGTCCCGGCGGCCGAGCGTGGCCGCGAAGCGCGCTGACTTTCGATTGAAAGTCACGAGCGCAGATGAGGCGCTCCGTGTCGCGCCGTACTCGCAGCGATACCGTGCTTGCGCGCGTCGCGGAAACGAAGGATGTGCGAATACCGACCGCGCGCCACCGACCCTCGCCCGCCTCTTGACACCACTGCGCGAAGAAAAGCACGATGGTCCTTTATAAAAACTAAAGTTCGTAAATTGAACCTCGCATTGGCTGCATTCCCAGCGAGAAGTATCGCGTGGTAGGTCCGCCGGTGTTGCCGCCCTCCGCTCGAAACAGGAAAGAGCTCATCGCTGGCGCGGTGATGGTCTTGTTCGGCCTGGTCACGGTCGTCGAGGCGCAGACCTACGAAATGGGCGATCTCGCACGCATGGGCCCCGGGTACTTTCCCACTCTGCTCGGCAGCGTACTCGTTCTTCTCGGCCTGCTGATTCCGTTCGCCGGCGACTCGGACGAAGAGCACGGCGACGCGGGTCGGGCAATCGACACCGGCGCGCGCTTGCGCGGCTTCCTTTGCATCGTCGCCGGAATCCTCGCCTTCATGGTCAGCACCCGCTATGGCGGCCTGGTGCCCGGTACCTTCGCGCTCGTCTTCGTCGCCGCCATGGGCGACCGCTCGCACACGGTGAAAAGCGCGCTCGTGCTGGCGGCGGCGATCACGCTCTTCGCCGCGATCGTGTTCGCGTGGGCGCTGCAGGTGCAGTTCCCGCTCTTTCGCTGGGGCTGAGCGGCCGTGGATACCCTGACGAACCTGTTGTACGGCCTCTCGGTCGCGCTCGAGTGGCAGAACCTGACGTGGGCGCTCTTCGGCGTGATCGTGGGAAACCTGATCGGCGTCCTGCCGGGCATCGGCGTACTGACCGCGATCTCCATCCTGCTGCCCCTGACCTACGCCATGACGCCGGTGGCGGCGCTGATGATGCTCGCGGGCATCTACTACGGGGCGCAGTACGGGGGCGGTGTCACGAGCATCCTGCTCAACCTGCCGGGCACGCCCACCAACGTTCCGACTTGCCTCGATGGCCATCCGCTGGCACGCCAGGGCCGGGCCGGTTCGGCGCTGTTCATGCTGATCTTTGCCTCCTTCTGCGGCGCGCTCGTCGGTATCACCATCATGATGCTGTTTGCCCCGCTGCTCTCGACCGTGGCCTACCGGTTCGGCCCGGCCGAGTATTTCGCCATGATCACGCTGGGTCTGGTCGCGGGTTCCACGGTCGGAAAGGGATCGGCCGTCAAGAGCCTGGCGATGATGGTCCTGGGTCTGATCCTCGGGGTGGTCGGCACCGACATCAATACCGGCACCCCGCGTTTCACGTTCGGCGTGATCGAGCTGACCGACGGGCTGTCGTTGATCGCGGTCGCCATGGGCCTCTTCGGCGTCGCCAACTTTCTGCTCGACGTGAACCGAATCGACGCTCCGCAACGGCAGCACGGCCCGGGATTTCTCTCCGGCATGGGCTCGGTGCGCCCCCATGCAGGCGACGTCCGCCAGTCGAGGGGCGCGATCGCGCGCGGCAGTCTGCTCGGCTCCGGGCTCGGCGTGCTGCCCGGCACAGGCGCGCTGACCGCGTCCTTCATGGCCTACGCCATCGAGAAAAGGATTTCCCGCAAGCCCGAGCGCTTTGGAAACGGGGCCATCGAGGGGGTGGCCGCGCCCGAGGCCGCCAACAACTCGGCGGCGCAGACGGCTTTCGTCCCGACGCTGGTGCTGGGGATCCCGGGCGATCCCGTCATGGCGCTGATGCTCGGTGCCTTGATTCTGCACGGCATTCAGCCGGGGCCGCAGCTCATGGCCGCGCACGCCGACATTTTCTGGGGGCTCATCGCGAGTTTCTGGATCGGGAACCTGCTGCTGGTTGCGCTCAACCTCCCGCTGCTCGGCATGTGGGCGCGGCTGCTCACCGTGCCCTACCGGCACCTGTACCCCTTTGCGCTGCTGTGCGTCGCCGTGGGCGTCTACAGCACCAGCGCCAGCGTGCTCGATGTGGGCATGGTCCTCGTGTTCGGCGTGCTCGGCTACGGCCTGCGCAAGCTCAGGTTCGAGCCGGCGCCGCTCATGCTCGGATTCGTGCTCGGACCGATGTTCGAAGAGTACTTTCGCCGCGCCCTGCTGATTTCCCGCGGGGATCTGACCATCTTCCTGGTGAAGCCCATCAGCGCCGTATTCCTCGGACTCACGGGGCTGCTGATCGGGTGGTTGATCCTGTCCGCCCTGCGGCGCGAGCAGCTCGGTTCCCCGCGACCGGCCCAGGAAACCTGACCGTCCGGCGGCCGGTGCTGCCCGACGACGAGAAGGCAAGCGTTCCAACAAGCGAGGTGCGAAGAGATGTGGAAGAAGGTGCTGTCACTGCTGATTGCCGCGGCCATCGCCGCGCCGGTGTCGATGGCCTTGCCCCAATCGGGCGCGGAGGCGGCCGACTTCCCGACCAAGCCGCTGCGTTTCCACGTCGGTTTTCCGCCGGGCGGGTCGACCGATCGCGTGGCGCGTCTCATCGCTCCCCGCCTCGAGCAGGAACTCGGGCAGCCGGTCGTGCTCGACAACACCGCGGGTGCCGGCGGCATAGTCGGTTTGAACGCGGTGGCGAAAGCGGACCCCGACGGGCACACCTTCGGCTTCGGTGTCTCGGGGGCGCTGACGGTGCAGCCGACGCTGAAACCCAATTTGCCGTTCGATCCGATCGAGGATCTGGCGCCGGTAACGATGGCGGTGATCAATCCGCTCGTGCTCGTCGTGCGGCCGGAATCCGGAATCAAGACGCTGCAGCAGTTCATCGAGCAGGCGAAATCCCGGCCCGGCATGACCTACGGCACCGCGGGCGTCGGAACCGCCATGCACCTGGCGGGCCAGCTGCTCAACCAGGAAGCAGGGATCGAGCTCACGCACGTCGGGTACAAGGGCAGCGGCCCGGCTCTGGTCGACCTGCTCGGCGGGCACGTCGATTCGGTGATCATCGACGTGATTACCGTCAAGGCGCACCTGGAAGCGGGCAAGCTCGTTCCGCTCGGCGTTACGACGCCCGAGCGGACGCCGCTCGCGCCGGACATTCCGACCATCGCGGAGGGCGGCGTGGACGGTTTCGGCGTGTCGTCCTGGTTCGGGATCCTTACCACGGCCGGGACCCCTCCCGAGGTCGTCGCCAGGCTGAACGCGGCGCTGGTCTCGGTGCTCGAGGATCCCGAAGTGAGCAAAAAGCTGCTCGAGGGCGGTTTGCAGCCGGCGCCGAGCTCTCCGGAAGCCTTCCGGGACCGTATTCGGACGGAGGCCAGGAAGAACGCCGAGCTGATCAAGGCTGCCGGTATGCTGCAGCGCTGATGCGGCACCCGTGGGAGGGCGGCGCCAGGGAGGGCGCCGAACCACCCGAAGGAGGCCGGAAGTGTTAGCGGGCCGTTCGGGGTACTGGCCCCGGCATCTGCCACGGACGCTCGTGTGGCCGGAAACCACGATTTCGCGCATGCTCGAGCGCTCGGCGGAAAGCTATCCCCGGCGCCCGGCGGTGCACTTTTTCGGGACCGACCTCGGCTACGCCGAATTCCTGCGCGCGATCGAGCACTTCGCCGGCTGGCTGACGCGGCGGGCCGGTGTGCGCCGCGGCGATCGCGTGCTCCTGTACCTGCAGAACTCGCCGCAGTGGCTGATCGCCTACTTCGGCACTCTGCGCGCCGATGCGGTGGCGGTTCCGATCAGTCCCATGAGCCGCGCCAGGGAGCTGGCGCACTATCTGTCCGACAGCGGGGCGCGCGTGCTCGTCTGCGCGCAGGATCTCGTCGAGCAGGTGTCCGGGGCGGACGCGGCATCGCTCGAGCACGTGATCGTCGCGACCTATTCCGACTACCTGCGCGCGCCGCACGACTACGCGTTGCCGTCGTGGCTCACGGAACCGGCACGCCGGCACGGCGACACGATCGCGTGGACGACCGTCCTGGCGGCGGGCGAAGCGCCGCCCGAGTCCCGCGCCCGGCCCGATGATGTCTGCCTGTTGCCGTACACGTCGGGTTCCACCGGCAAGCCCAAAGCGTGCATGCACACGCACCGCACCTTCATGCACAACGTCGCCGGCGGTGCCTTGTGGCACTGGATGGCTCCCGGAACCGCGTGCCTGGCGCTGCCGCCCATGTGCCACGTGGCCGGGCTTCTGCACTCGGTGCACCTGCCGCTGTTCGTCGGTGGCACCGCCGTGGTGATGCCCCGGTGGAACCGCGAGCTCGCGCTGCAGCTGCTCGAGCGTCAGCGCGTCGCGCACGCCTGCGTCCTGCCGACCGCCGTCATCGATCTGCTCGCCGACGATAAATTGAAGCAGTACGACCTTTCGTCGTTGCGCCGCCTGACCGCGGGTGGCGCAGCGATGCCGACCGCGGTTTGGGAAAAGGTCCGGGAGGTTCTGGGCCTCGCCTTCGTCGAGGGATACGGCATGACGGAGACCGCGGCCACCTCGCACATCAATCCCATCGAGCGCCCGAAGCCGCAGTGTCTCGGCGTGCCCTTCTTCGACACCGCCTCGATCGTGGTCGACCCCGTGTCCCTCGAGCCGCTCGGGCCGCACGAGCCGGGCGAGATCCTGGTCAGCGGTCCGCAGCTGTTCCAGGGCTACTGGAACCAGCCCGAGGAGACCGCGCGCGCGTTCATCGAAGTCGAGGGCCGGCGCTACCTGCGCACCGGGGATATCGGCTACGTCGACGAGGAAGGCTATTTCTTCATGACCGACCGGGCGAAGCGCATGATCAATGCTTCGGGGCACAACGTCTGGCCGGCGGAAGTGGAATCGGTCCTGTACCAGCATCCCGGCGTCAAGGAGGCCTGCGTCATCGGCGCGCCGGACGCCTACCGGGGCGAGACCGTGAAAGCCCTGATCGTGCGCGACCAGGCCGGCGACGGCGCGCTCACGGCAGAGGCGCTGATCGAATGGGCGAGAGCGCGAATGGCCGCGTACAAGTACCCGCGGATCGTCGAGTTCGTCGAGCAGCTGCCGAAGTCGCCGGTAGGCAAGATTCTGTGGCGCGAGCTGCAGGATGCGGAGCGGGCGCGCGCGGCGTCTGCCGGAAACGCGGCCAGCGAAGTGAAAAGCGAAACGAGGAGCCGAAACCAGTGAAGTACCGCACGTGCGTCATCGAGCGCAGAACGCAGTCATGAGCCGCGAAACGGTCGGTATCGCCGCGTACGCGGAAATTCCAAATCGCTTTCGCACCGGGCGCAGCCCCTACGACCTCGCGGGCGAGGTGCTCGAGTCTCTGCAGCGCGCGACGGGCATCGGGCTCGAGGATATCGACGGCGTTTCCGTGACGGTTTCCCTGAGCGAAGCTCCCAACGCGTTCTTCGCCGCCTTCATGTGCGAAGCCCTCGGGCTCACGCCGACCTGGCTGCATGCGAGCGGTCTCGGCGGCTGTTCGGTGCTGAGCGGGATCATGGCGGCCATTTCGGCGGTGCGCGAGCAGCGCTGCCGGATCGCGCTCGTGCTGTCGGCCGACGGAACCAGCACCGCGCATCGCGGCGACCCCGGCGCGCAAACGCCGGAGTTCCAGGAACCGCAGGCGGGAATGCGCCCGCCCGCGGTGTTCGGCCTGCTCATGAGTCGTTATGCCCATCAGTACGGGCTCAGCGAAGAGGCGCTCGGCAAGCTCGCGGTCGTCCAGCGCGGGCACGCGCTGCTGAACGAGAACGCGCTGGCCAAGCTGCGCAAGCCGTTGACGCTCGAGGAGTACCGCGCGTCCCGCTTCATCGCCGATCCGCTGCGCGTGCTCGACAGCGTCATGCCGTGCGATGGCGCCAATGCGTTCATCGTGACGTCGCGCGAAGAGGCGCGGCGGCGCGGCTGGAAGAAGATGGTGGCGCCGTCGGCCTATGCCGAGATCACCAATATCAACGGACGGGAGCCGCTCGCGGACATCACCGAGGTCGGTTTCGCGCATTTGCGCGAGCGCCTGTTCGCGCAGGCGGGCCTGACCCCGAGGGATATCCGCATGTTCCATCCGTACGACGACTTCACCATCGCGATCCAGCTGCAGCTCGAGGCGCTCGGCTTCTGTGAGCGAGGCAAGGGCGCCGAGTTCATCCTGGGCACGGATTTGTCGTACCGTGGCGCGCTGCCGCTCAACACCGGCGGGGGTCAGATCTCGGCCGGCCAGCCCGGACTCGCGGGCGGCGGCCTCAACCTGGCGGAAGCGGTGCGCCAGTTGTTCGGCGAGGCAGGCGAGCGCCAGGTCAGCGATGCCCGCAACGCGCTGGTCACCGGCATCGGCGTCATTCCCTACGGCCGCAACTGGGCGACCAGCGCGGCCATGATTCTGGAGCCCGTGACATGACGACGGAGAAGAGCAGGCGCCGGATACCCCCGCGCAACCGATTCGTCGATACCGAAGCGTTCTGGCGCGGTACCGAGGAAGGCAAGCTGGTGCTGCAATACTGTCCGGAGACCGGGCGGTTTCAGCACTTTCCGCGACCGCTCAGCCTGTACACGGGCAAGCGCAACCTCGAGTGGCGCGAAGTCTCCGGGCGGGGCAGCGTGTATGCGGTCACGGTGCTTCGTACGCCGAGCCTCGGTGCGGCGGAGGAGCGCCTGCCCCTGGTGCTCGCGACCGTCGAGCTCGACGAGGGCGTACGCATCCTCGGCAACGTAATCAACGCCGCGCCCGACCAGGTCAGGATCGGCGCGCGCGTGCGCCTGGCCTGGGACGAGATTGCCGAGGGCGTACGCTACCCGGCTTTCGAGCTGGAGCGATGAGGTCGAAGAGCCGGTAGGGAAGAGGGACTGGATCGCCGGCCGACGCCCTGCGCGCGAGCGCGCGCCTCAGAAGACGTAGGTCCGCTCGGCCCAACCGGCCCATGCGGCCAGCTCCTCGAGCGTGCTGCGCCGGCAGCCCGGCGCCAGCTCGGCATCGGCGATGCCCCGGGCATCCATGCACGTGCCGCAGACGCCGATTTCCGCCTGCTGTCGCGCCAGCGCCCGCAGCATCAGCTCGAGGTTGTAGTACCCCTGCGGCACTTTCTGGTTGGCCTTGGCGCAGGCAGCCGCGTCGCCGAGCAGGAACACGCGCACCTCCTCCCCGTCGCGCCTGGCGAGGGCATTGGCGAGGCGCAAGCCGTTGTAGCTGCGTTCGGTGCCGTAGGGCGGGTCGTTGAGGATGAACAGGCTCTTCATGGGCGACTCCAGCGATTGGATGACGGCGCGGCGGGCGGTTCAGGCGCTCAAACGCGCCACGGGGCGGCCCGCCGCGCGCCATTCGGGGAACCCTTGCGCCAGGCGGCGCGCACGGCGTCCGCGCCGGCGCAACAGCGCGACCGCCTCGAGCGCGAGCATGCAGTAGGGGCCGCGACAGTAGGCGACGATCTCCCGGTTCTCGGGCAGCTCCGCGAGCCGGCGCTCGAGCTCGCCGAGCGGTATGTTGAGCGCCCCTGGCACATGGCCCTGGGCGAATTCTTCCTCGGGGCGCACGTCGATCACGGTGGTGAGGCCGTCGCGCAGCCGCTGCACCAGGTCTTCCATCGCGACCGGCTCGAGGGTGTCGCGCTCGCGGTAGAAGCGGCTCACCGCCTCGCGCACCTCGGCCAGGTGGCGCTCGGCCACCTGGCGCAGCGCGCCGATCAGGGTCACGACTTCCCCGCCCGAAAGCCGATACCGGATGTGCCTGCCGTCGCGCTGCGCCGTCACCAGCCCCGCCCGGCGCAGGTGCTGCAGGTGTTGCGAGACGTTGGCGAGCGGCAGGGCGGCCCGTTCGGCCAGGGTCTCGACGCTGCACTGCCCTTGGGCGAGCAGCTCGAGCAGCTCCAGGCGATGGCCGTGGCCGAGCGCCTTCGCCACCCGGGCGAACTGGGTCAGAACGGCGCGTTTGGGGTTGTCGCTTGACACGAGCGAGGCTGTCCCGCCAACATTCAAATAATTTGTTGAATGTTAGATCGTAAGGGCGGGCGCCGGCAACCGGGACGCCGAGGAGCGTGATGACTGAATCCGCGTTCGCGCACGAGCCGGTGCTGCGCCTCGGGGCGTTTCTCGGGGTACTGTCCGTCATGGCGCTGTGGGAGGCGGTCGCACCGCGCCGCCCGCAGCGCTACCGTCGCCGCCAGCGCTGGCCGCACAACCTGCTGCTGGTGGCGCTGGACACGCTGGCCGTGCGCCTGATCTTCCCGCTCGCCGCCGTCGGTGCGGCGCTGATCGCGACCGAGCACGGCTGGGGGCTGCTCAACGCGCTGACCCTGCCGCCCTGGCTCGCGCTGCCCGTGGCCGTGCTCGCGCTCGATTTCGTCATCTATCTGCAGCACCGGCTGTTCCACGCGGTGCCGTGGCTCTGGCGGCTGCACCGGGTGCATCACGCCGACCTCGAGTTCGACGTCACTACGGGCGTGCGCTTTCATCCGCTCGAGATCCTGCTGTCGATGGGGATCAAGCTGGCCGCGGTGGTGGCGCTGGGCGCGCCGGCGCTCGCCGTGCTGATCTTCGAGGTGCTGCTCAACGCGACGTCGCTGTTCAATCACGGCAACGTGCGTCTGCCGGAGCGGCTCGACCGGGTGCTGCGGCTGTTCCTGGTCACGCCGGACATGCACCGGGTGCATCATTCGATCGTGCGCCGCGAGACCGACAGCAACTTCGGCTTCAATCTCCCCTGGTGGGACCGCCTGCTCGGAACCTATCGCGCCCAGCCCGCGGCCGGCCACCTCGGCATGACCATCGGCATCGAGCAGTTCCGCGAGGCGCGCGAGCTCAGGCTCG
>DASVDF010000151.1:0-8845 GCA_036381215.1 Woeseiaceae bacterium
GCCCAGAGGCCGCCATTCCCCCAAAGGCACCCCGCCGCCGCCGCTCGGGCCAAACCTTGCTATCGATCTCAACAGCAGTGCCAGAGAACACACCACAGACTCAAGAAGCCTCGCCCGTCAGCATCAGCCAGAGCGAGCTGATCAGGCTCGCAGGCCCCGCGCGCCTGATCGCGCTCGACGTGCTGCGCGTGAACTCCCTCACGACCGGCGCCTACGTCTCGCACTTCCGCGGTCGCGGCATGGAATTCGACGAGTCCCGCCCCTACCAGCCGGGCGACGATCCCCGCAACATCGACTGGCGGGTGACGGCGCGCAGCACCCAGGCGTACACCAAGCTGTTCCGCGAAGAACGTGAACGCCCGGTCCTGGTGATGGTCGATCTGAGCAGCACGATGCATTTCGCGACCCGCGGGGCGTACAAGTCGGTGAACGCGAGCCGCGCGGCGGCGCTCTTGGCGTGGGCGGCACACCACCGGGGCGACCGCCTGGGCGGGCTGATCTTCGGCGACACGGCGCAACGCGAGGTGAAGCCGCGGCTGGGCCGCGAAGCGGCGCTGCGCTTCCTGCACGAGCTGGTCGCCCACGTGGACTGGCCCGGCCGGGGAATGCCGGCAGCGGGCACGGCGGAGGCGCCGCTCGCGCACGCGATGGCAGCGTTGCGCCGCGTCGCCCGACCGGGCACGCTGGTCATCGTGTTGAGCGATTTCAGGAATTTTTCCCGCGCGGCGCAGGCGCACCTGGCAGGCGTCGCGCGGCACAGCGAGGTGCTGGCGGTGTTCGTGAGCGATCCGCTCGAGCGGCACTCGCCGCCGCCCGGCCGCTACCGCGTGCAGGGCGGCGAGGGCGAGCTGTCGATCGAGACGTTCGCACGGGCGGCGCGCGACGATTACGCGAGCCGGTTCATCCAGCGTCGTGAGGCGCTCGACGCGTTTTGCCGCCGTTACCGCGTGCACCTCCTGCCGCTGTCGACCGACCAGGACCCGGTCACGGTGCTGAAAGAGGCGCTCGGACCGCGGCCGCGTCCGCAATTGACGAGAGCCTGACCCGACGTGAATCCGGAAGACCTGCCGCTAAGAGACCTGCACCTGCCCGACGCGATCGGCTGGTGGCCGCTTGCGCCGGGCTGGTGGGTGCTGCTCGCGCTGCTCCTCGCGGCCGCGGTGCTGGGTGCCCGGGCGTGGTATCGCCGGTACCGCCGCCAGGCGGCCCGCCGGCTCGCTCTGGCGGAGCTCGCCCGCCTCGAGCGCGCGTACGCGGAGCACCGCGACCCGGCGCGCCTCGCGGTCGCGCTCTCGATCCTGCTGCGCCGGGCCATGCTGGCCTATGCCCCACGCCGGGAAGTGGCCGGGCTCACGGGTTCGGCGTGGCTCGAATGGCTGGACCGCGGCCTCGAGCGCCGGCCGTTCTCGCAGGGGCCGGGCCGCCCGCTCGCCGCGCTGCCCTACCGCGATCCCGCGCGCGCCGCCGCCGAGGTGGACGTCGCCGGGCTGGTCGAGGCGGTGCGCCGCAGGCTGCGGACCCCGTTGCCGGGGGCGGCGTGATGTGGAGCCTCGCGTGGCCGTGGATGCTCCTCGCCCTGCCGCTGCCGTGGCTCGTGCGCCGGTTCATGCCCGCGGCACGCCGGCAGCGCGAGGCCGCGCTCCGGGTCCCCGACCTGCATGCGTTCGACGCGCTCGCAGACCGTTCGGACGCGGAGCAGCTCGCGAACTGGCGTTTCTGGCTCGCGGCGGCGGCCTGGGTGCTGCTCGTGCTGGCGGCCGCTCGCCCCGAGCGCATCGGCGAGGACGTGGAGGTGCCGGTGTCCGGCAGGAACCTCATGCTCGCCGTTGACCTGTCCGGCAGCATGGACGCCAAGGATTTCGAGCTCGGCGGGCGGCGCGTCGATCGCCT
The DNA here is from genome assembly GCA_036381215.1 of Woeseiaceae bacterium. Taxonomy (GTDB): domain Bacteria; phylum Pseudomonadota; class Gammaproteobacteria; order Steroidobacterales; family Woeseiaceae; genus IDS-8. The sequence continues at coordinate 1,891 of DASVDF010000151.1, forward strand.
GACCGCCACCAAGGCGGTCGCGAGCGATTTCATCCGCCGCCGCGAGGGCGACCGCATCGGGCTGATCCTGTTCGGCGAGCGTGCCTATCTGCAGGCACCGCTCACGCTCGATCGCGAAACCGTGAACACGCTGCTCATGGAGTCGTTCATCGGCCTCGCGGGCGAGAAGACGGCCATTGGCGATGCCATCACGCTCGCGGTCAAGCGCCTGTACGAGCAGGGCGCCGAGGCGAGCGAGCAGGTGCTCGTCCTGCTGACCGACGGCGCCAACACGGCCGGGGCAATCGACCCGATCAAGGCGGCCGAGCTCGCCGCCGACATCGGCCTGCGCATCTACACGATCGGCATCGGCGCCGACCAGATGCTGGTGCCGTCGATCACCGGACTCCTGCGCAGCGTCAACCCTTCGGCCGATCTCGACGAGACGACGCTGACCCGGATCGCGCGGCTCACGGGCGGCCATTATTTCCGCGCGCGCGATACGGCGGCGCTGCAGGAGATCTACCACATGCTGGACGAGCTCGAGCCGGTCGCGGAGCCGGAGGCCGGCTTCCGTCCCGTGCGCGCGCTCTTCTACTGGCCGCTCGCGGGCGCCTTTGCGCTCGCGGCCTCGCTCGCGCTCGCCACGCTCCTCGCCGGTCTGCCGCGGACGGTGCTCGCCAGGATGAGGGCCAATGCCGGGTGACTTCCACTTCCTGCGCCCCGAGTGGCTGCTCGCCGTGCCGCTCGTCGCGCTGTTCGCCCGGCACGCCGCGCGGCGCCTGCTCACGCCCGGGAGCTGGCTCGCCGTGATCGATCCGGCGTTGCAGCCGCACGTGCTCGCCCGCGGCCGCGACACGGGCATCGACTGGCGCTGGTGGCTCGTCTTCGTCGGCGGCACCCTCGCCGCGGTGGCGCTCGCCGGTCCCGCGTGGCAGCGCATCGAGCAGCCGGTGTACCGCTCCGCGCAGGCGATGGTCATCGCGCTCGATCTCTCGCGCTCCATGGACGCCCAGGACGTGAGCCCGAGCCGGCTCGCCCGCGCGAAACTCAAGCTGCTCGACATCCTCGGCCACCGCCAGAGCGGCCAGACGGCGCTGGTCGTGTATTCGGGCAACGCCTTCACCGTCACGCCGCTCACCACCGACACCGACACGATCGCGGCGCTGGTCGGCAGCCTCTCGACCGACATCATGCCGAGCCAGGGGAGCAATCCGGCCGCGGCCATCCAGAAGGCGCGCCAGCTCCTCGGGCAGGCCGGCACGGGCGACGGCCGCGTGCTCCTGATCGCGGACGGCGGCGTCACGCCCGCGGCGCTCGAGGCGGCGGAGGAGCTCGCGGACGAAGGCCACTCGCTGTCGGTGCTGGCGGTCGGCACGCTGGAAGGGGCGCCGATCCCGGAAGCGGGCGGCGGCTTCCTGGCCGACCGCAGCGGACAGATTGCCGTGCCGAAACTCGAGCTCGGCCCGCTGAAGCAGCTGGCGGACGCCGGCGGCGGCCGCTTCGCGGCGCTGGCGACCGACAATGCGGATCTCAACCGGCTGCGCGTCGGCGATTTCGGCACGGCCGGCGCCGACGGCGGCGACGACGCGCTGGCGACCGACCAGTGGCGCGACGAAGGCCCGTGGGTGCTGTTGCTGCTGGTGCCCCTGGCCGCCCTCGGCTTCCGCCGCGGCTGGGTGCTCGCCCTCTGCGTGTTCGCGCTGCCGCCGGGCCAGGCGCAGGCGTTCGAGTGGCAGGATCTCTGGCGCACGCCCGATCAGCAGGGGAAGCAGGCGCTCGAGGACGGGCGCGTCGGAGAAGCGGCCGAGCTGTTCGACGATCGGGCGTGGCGCGGCGTGGCCGCCTACCGGGCCGGCGACTGGTCCGCGAGCGCCGCCGCGTTCGCCGGCCGCGACGATCCGGACGGCACCTACAACCTCGGCAACGCGCTGGCGCGCCAGGGCAAGCTCGAAGCGGCGCTCGAGGCCTGGGAGCGCACGCTCGAGCTCGATCCGGATGACGAGGATGCGGCCTACAACCGCGACCTCGTGAAGAAGCTCCTGGAGGAGCAGAAGAGCGCCGGCCAGCAGGGCCAGTCGTCGGGCAACGACCAGCAGGGGCAAAACGGCGGCAAGCAGAGCGGCGAAGATTCCGGAGAGCAGCAGGGCCAGCAGGCGCAATCGGGGAGCACGGACGGCAGTGCGAACCCGGAGTCGGGGCGCCAGGCCGGAGAGCCCTCGAGCCAGGAGGACCTCGACGCATTGCAGCGCGAGCTCGAGCGGGCGGCGCGCGAGGCCGAGCGGCAACAGCAGGGCGACGCGGGTGAGCCCACCGATCCCGCAGAGCTCGCCGCCGAGCGGCGGGCGCAGGAGCGCGCCCAGGCGATGGAGCAGTGGCTGCGGCGCATTCCGGACGACCCGGGCGGCCTGCTGCGGCGCAAGTTCCGCTACCAGTACCAGCGGCAGGGCATCGATCAGGACGGCAACGCGCTCAGCAATGCCGCGGGAGATCCATGGTGAGGCGCACGGTGCACGACTTTTTCGTGGTGCTGCTCTGGGCGGCCGCCTGCCTGGCGACAGGCCCGGCCGCGGCCTCGGTGTTCGCGACCGTCGATCGCGACGACGTCGACCTGAACGAGTCGTTCACTCTCGACGTGACGGTCGACGGCGGCGTGGACGCCGAGCCGGACGTGTCCGCGCTGGAGCAGGATTTCTTCGTGCTCTCACGCAGCGAGCTCAGGAACACCACGATCGTCAACGGCGAGATCAGCCGCACCCGCACCTGGACTTACGTGCTCATGGCGAAGGCGGCGGGGGATTTCACCATTCCGCCGATCACGGTCGGCAACGAGCAGAGCGAGCCGATCCCGATCAGCATCGCGCCGGTCGAGGCCGTATCGCCGGGCGAATCGGACGTGTTCGTCGTGGCCGAGGTCGATTACCCGGAAACCTGGGTCCAGGCGCAGGTGCTCTATCGCGTTAAGGTGTACCGCGCCGTGCCGACCCGGCAGCCGCAGTACTCCGACCCGCAAATCACCGGCGTCGACGTGCTGGTCGAGCAGGCCGGCGACGAGCGCGAGTACGCCTCCATCATCGACGGCAAGAACTACACCGTGCGCGAGCGGGTGTACGCGCTCTTTCCGCAGGCGAGCGGCGACCTGCACATTGCACCGGCCCTGTTCGAGGCGCGCGTGCTGCGCAACGGGCGGATCACGGGACGCAAGATCTTCAAGTCGGAGCCGATCGAGATCGTCGTGAACCCGATTCCGCCGCCGCCGCCGGACCATCCCGACGCGGCCTGGTTTCCGGCGAAGTCGGTCAGGATCGCGGAAGAATGGTCGCGGGAGCCGGTCGACCTGCCGGCCGGGGAGCCGGTGACGCGCCGCATCGCGATCGACGCCGTGGGCCAGCTCTCGACCCAGATCCCGGTGCTCGAGCCGGTCCATGCCGACGGCATCAAGGTGTACCCGGACAAGCCCGACCTGCGCGTGGCGGCGGTGCCGGAAGGCATCCGCGCGACGCGCCGCGACCAGTACGCGATGATTGCCGTCGACCCGGGGGAGATCCGCCTGCCGGCGGTCGAGCTGCCGTGGTGGGACGTGCAGGCGAAGCGCTGGGAAATCGCCAGCCTGCCGGCGCGCATCCTGACTATTGCCCCGTCCGCGGACGCGCTGCCGACAGCGGCGGCGGCCGCCGAGGCGACCGCGCCGGAGGTGGAGGAGCCGGCGGCGGCGCCGGCCGCCTCGGAGGCCTGGCGTAGCGTGAGCGCGGCGCTGGCCTTCCTGTGGCTCGCGACGGTGCTGGTGTGGTGGCGTTCGCGACGGGTGGAGCCCATGCCCGCCGACACACAGGCCGGCGGCGCGCCGCAGGCCCGGCTCAGGACCTCACTGCTGCGCCAGGCGCGGCGCGCGGCGGAACGCGGCGACGTGCGCGAGACCCGCTCGGCGCTGCTCAAATGGGGCCGGCTGCAGTGGCCGGAACGCCCGCCGCGCAGCGTCGGCGAGATCGCGGAACGCGTTTCCGGAGAGCTCGAGCGGGAGCTCCTGCGCCTCTCGGATTGCAGCTACGGGCCGGGGGAGGACGCATGGGACGGCGGCGCGCTGTCGCGCGCGCTCGGCGCCGCGAAGCTCGTTGCCCGCGAGGGTGAGCGGGGCATGCCCCGGGACCTGCCGCCGCTGCTGCCGACCTAGTGTCCGTTACCAGCGGCCGGTGTTCGGCATGGATGCCCACGGCTCCGTCGGCGGCAGCGCCCTGCCGATCTGCAGGAGCTCGATCGAGATGTTGTCGGGCGAGCGCACGAACGCCATGTGGCCGTCGCGTGGCGGGCGGTTGATGGTGACGCCGGCGTCCATCAGCCGCGCGCAGGTGGCGTAGATGTCGTCGACCGCATAGGCGAGATGGCCGAAGTTCCGGCCGTCGGCGTACTCCGTGGTGTCCCAGTTCCAGGTCAGCTCGATCTGCGCCGATTCGTCACCGGGCGCAGCGAGGAACACGAGCGTAAAGCGGCCGTGCTCGTTTTCAACGCGCCTGAGCTCGCGGAGCCCGAGCTTGCTGCAGTAGAAGTCGAGGGAACGCTCGAGATCGCCCACGCGCACCATCGTGTGCAGGTATTTCATTTCTCCTCCCGCCACGGCATCCGGCCTGCAGACAGCAGTCTCTTCGGGACGGGATGCCGCTCGAACTCCGATATTATAGGACGCCAGTCAGGGAGGCGCGGCCCGAACGCGGCCGCCGGATCGCATTTTGCAGCACATTCGCGCCATTACGCTCGATCTCGACGATACGCTCTGGGAGATCGCGCCCGTCATTCGCCGCGCCGAGGCGGAGCTCTGGCAGTGGCTCCGGGGCCGCTTGCCGGTGATCGCCGAAAAATTCACCGCCGAAGCCGCGCTCGCGTTGCGCGAGCAGGTGCTCGCCGAGCATGCGGATCGTTGCCACGATTTCCGTTTCCTGCGCCGCGCGACGTTGTGCCGCATATTCGACGCCTGCGGCTATTCGCACGCTCACCTCGACGGCGCGTTCGAGGTGTTCGATCGCTTCCGCAATCGGGTCGACCTGTATCCCGACGTGCTGCCGGCGCTCACCGCGCTGGCGCGCCGTTATTCGCTCATTGCCGTGACGAACGGCAACGCGAATCTGCAGGCGATCGGCATCCGCCATCTGTTCGACGACGTCGTGTCCGCCGCGGAGGTTGGCGCGGCCAAGCCGGCGCGCGCGATTTTCGACGAGGCGGTGCGGCGGGCGAACGTCGCGCCCGGCGAGGTGCTGCACGTCGGCGATCATCCGGAGTGCGACGTGGAGGGCGCGCGCGGCGCCGGGCTGTGCACGGCCTGGATGAACCGCGCGGGCCGCGCGTGGCCGGAGCATCTCGCGGCCCCGGACAGCGTCGTCACCAGCGCGCAGGAGCTCGCGCTCCTGCTCGGTTCGGACGTTGCCGGCAGCGGGCCGCGGGAAGCGCGGGTTGGCCGTTCCGGATAAGGGCACCGCGGATCCGCGAGGCCTGGCCCGCGATCCGCTGGTGCTGTACGTGCCGGGGCTCAAGTCCAAGCCGCCCCCGGGGATCCACGCCAGGGCGCTATGGACGTGCCTGCTGGAAGGTGTGCGCCGCGCCGATCCGCAGGCCGCGGCTCACCTGCAGGAGCGGGTCGGGGTCTTCGACGTCGTCGGCTGGAACTACGACTTCTACGGCGTGTATCGCGACATCGGCCTCGACCGCGCCGGCATCGCCGAGGTGCTGCAGCAGCGGCAGGCCGGCCCCCGCGACATCGCCGAAGCCACGTCGCTGCGCCGGCGCGCCGTCCGCTGGCTCTATCAGCTCGCCGATCGCCTGCCGTTTCTCATTCCGCAGATCGCGGACGAAAACCTGGAGCTGCACCTGCGCGATCTGCGGCGCTACGTGAAGAACACCGACGACATCGCCGAAGCGACCCGCCGCCTGGTGAAGCTGCCGCTGCGTGCCGCGGCCAAAGCCGGCCGTCCGATCATGCTGATCGGGCACAGCATGGGATCGGTCATCGCCTGGGACGCGCTGTGGCAGCTCTCGCGCGAAGCCCGCGACGTACGCGTCGAGCTTTTCCTCACCATGGGCAGCCCGCTCGGCGAGCGCACGATCCAGCGCTGCCTGCTCGGTACTCGAGCGGAAGGCGCGGAGCGCTATCCCGCGAACGTCCGCCGCTGGGTCAACATCGCCGCCGTCGGCGAGCTCACCGCCATCGACCGGCACCTCGCCAACGATTACCGCGCGATGGTCGAGCTTGGGCTTGTCGCGGAGATCGTCGACTACGAGGTCTACAACTACTTCCGCTACGGCGACGAGCTCAACGTGCACTCCGAATACGGCTACTTCGTCAACGACGTCACCGGCGGCGTGATCGCGGACTGGTGGCGCAGCGTCACCGCCGCCGCTCCCGCCTCCGCCTCACTCCCGTAAACCGCACGAACAACCGAGGCACATCAACCGAACGCAGCCATGCGTAGGAGCGCGCACCGCGCGCGACCGAACGCAAGCACGTACGACGAACGAAGGCACGCTGGCCCTTCAGTATCGTTCACGCGCGGCAACCATCGAAGACAGGGCGGAGCCGTGGCCGGGGGAGTCCCTCTCGGCGGCGTGCGAGGCAGAAGCCTAAGCCCGCAGGACCACATGGACGTGCTCGTGTCCGGCGCCGAGAGGGAGCTCCCCGCCTCAAGGCTCCGCCCCAGCCACGAAGCCCGAACGTGCGTGAACGATGCGATGCTGAAGATGGCGAGCCACGGAGCGCTCAGTGGCCCCAATCTTGAGCACCGCATTATTCGTGAACGTTCGGCGTCAAGGGCGGAGCGGCGCCGCGACCGGGGGGAAGTCCTCTCGGCGCCGGCACGCAAGTACGTCCCCACGCACTACCGGCGCTTGCCGTCCAGGCTGCCCGGGAGAGCAAAAGATGAACCGGCACTGCGGGCTCGGCATCCCTGCCTCGCACGCCGCCGAGAGGACCTCCCCCCGGCCACGGCTCCGC
>DASVDF010000152.1:0-12254 GCA_036381215.1 Woeseiaceae bacterium
GCCGGCCTGTGGGAGTATCGCGGCCGCAAGCGCGTGCACACCTTCTCGAGCATCATGTGCTGGGCCGGCTGCGCGCGCCTCGCCCGCATCGCCGTGCAGCTCGACAAGCCGGACCGCGCGGCCTACTGGGGGGAGAAGGCGCAGTCGATCCACGACTTCGTCTGCGACAACTGCTGGGATGACTCGCAGCAGAGCTTCACGGAGGCGGTCGGCATCCCGGACATGGACGCGAGCCTCCTGACGATGCACGACCTCGGCTTCCTGCGCGCGAGCGATCCGCGCTTCGTCTCGACGGTGCAGGCGATCGAAAACAAGCTGCGGCGCGGCAAGCACATGTTCCGCTACAGCTCCGCCGACGATTTCGGCGAGCCGGAGAACGCTTTCAACATCTGCACGTTCTGGTACATCGACGCGCTCGCCGCCATGGGACGCACCGAGGAGGCCCGTGACCTGTTCGAGAACATGCTCGCCTGCCGCAATCATCTCGGTCTGCTGTCGGAGGACATCGCGCCCGACAGCAACGCGCTGTGGGGCAATTTCCCGCAGACCTACAGCATGGCGGGTATCATCAATGCAGCCGTGCGGCTGAGCCGCGATTGGGAGGAAGTGCTGTGAGCGAGAGCGCCAGCGCGGGCGGACGGCGGATCGTCGCCGTCTCGAACCGCGTCGCGAGCCCGAGCCAGGCCGACCAGGCGGTCGGCGGGCTCGCGGTGGGCGTGCTCGGCGCGCTGGAGGAGCACGGTGGGATCTGGTTCGGCTGGAACGGTGACCTGCGCCTCGAGTCGCGCGGCGATCGCCGCCTCGAGATCGAGGAGCACGGCAAGATCCGCTTCGTCGGCATCGATCTCGATGAGGCCGACTTCGAGGGTTACTACAACGGCTTCAGCAACAAGGTGCTGTGGCCGCTCCTCCACTACCTGCTCGGCTTCATCCGCTACCGCCGCAGCGACTTCGAAGCGTATCTCCGTGTCAACGCGACGTTCGCGCGCCATCTCGTGCCACTCCTCGAGCCCGACGACATCGTCTGGGTGCACGACTACCACCTGATCCCGCTCGGCGCGGAGCTGCGCCGCCTGGGCGTCGATCAGCCGATCGGCTTTTTCCTGCACGTCCCGTTCCCGGGCTATGACGTGCTCCAGGCCCTGCCCGACCGCGATTTCATCCTGAAAGCGCTGTGCGCTTACGACGTGGTCGGCTTCCAGACGGCGCGCGACCTCGCCTCGTTCCGCGACGCCGTGACGCAGCCCGGCATCGGCGGGTCGCTGGAAGACGGCGCCATCTCGATCGGCGGACACCGCCTCACCGCGGGCGTCTACCCCATCGGCGTGGACGTCGATCTGCTGCTGCGCTTCGCGACCGAGGCGCAGGGCGAATCGGAGGTCACGCGCACGCTGCAAAGCCTCGGTGACCGCCAGTTCATCATCGGCGTCGACCGTCTCGACTACAGCAAGGGCCTCGAGGAGCGCTTCCACGCGTACGCGCGCCTGCTGGAGAAGCATCCCGAGATGCACGGCGCCGTGTCCTACACGCAGATCGCGCCGCCGACGCGGGTCGGCGTGCGTGCTTACGAGGAGATCCGCGCGAGCCTCGAGCAGACGACCGGCGCGATCAACGGCCGCTTCGCGACGCTCGACTGGGTGCCGCTCAAGTACATCAACACCGGGCTCGACCGGCGCGCGCTCATGGGCCTGCTGCGGCTGGCCGACGTCGGGCTCGTCACGCCGATCCGCGACGGCATGAACCTGGTGGCGAAGGAGTTCGTCGCCGCGCAGGACCCGCGCAACCCCGGCGTGCTGGTGCTCTCGGAGCTCGCCGGCGCCTCCGTCGAGCTTTGCGACGCCGTCCTCGTCAACCCGTACGACGTCGACAACGTCGCCGACGGCATCCACCGCGCCCTCTCCATGCCGCTCGGCGAGCGCCGGGAGCGGCATCGTGCGATGATCGAGGTCCTGCGGAAGAACGACATCGTCGCGTGGCGCGACCGGTTCGTCGACGCGCTGCTCGCCTCGAGACGAGAACGGAGCCATGAACGCCGAAACGCAAGCTGACGCACCCTGGCTGATCGCGGACGTCGGGGGCACCTCGACGCGCTGCGCCCGCTACTATCCGGGCGAGCGGCGGATCGCCGACCTCCGGATCTACAAGAACGACGACTTCCCGGACCTCGAAGCGCTGCTGAAGAGCTTTCTCGCGGACGCGAAGGCGCGGAACGCGGTGGTCGCCGTCGCCGCGCCCGTGACCGGCGACGACGTCCGGATGACCAACCGCCCCTGGCGCTTCAACCGCCTCGAGCTGGCGCACGGCCTCGGCCTCGAGCGGCTGCACATCCTCAACGATTTTCACGCCGTCGCCTTCGCCCTCCCCGACATCCGCAACAAGGATCTCGCGGAGGTCGGCAAGGCGAGCGCCTACCGGTCCGGCACGCGCGCGACCCTGGGGCCCGGGACCGGCCTCGGGGTCGGCGCCTGGGTCGACGACGGCGAGCGCGCCGTGGCCATGGTCGGCGAAGGCGGGCACGTCACCCTGCCTGCACGCAACGAGGAGGAAGACCGCATTCTCGCCCGGCTGCGCGAGCGCTACGGCCACTGCTCGGCCGAGCGGGTCCTCTCCGGCCCCGGCATCGTCGCACTGCACAGCGCCATGCACGGCGACGAGATGAAAACCTCGCGCGAGATCACGAGCGGCACCGTCGATCCCAAGTGCCGCGCCACGATGGAGCAATTCTTCCGCTTCCTCGCGAGCGTCGCCTCCGACCTCGCCCTCACCACCGGCGCCACCGGCGGCGTCTACATCGCCGGCGGCATCGTGCCCGATCACGTCGAGCAGATCCGCGCTTCCACCTTCCGCGAGCGCTTCGAGGACAAGAACCGCTACCGCGGGTACATGCAGGCCATCCCGACTTACGTGATCACCGACCCCACCCCCGGCCTCACCGGCCTCGGCGCCTGGATCCGGCGCCGCGCCCTCGCGCCCTCCTCCTCCCCGTAGGAGCGCGCATCGCGCGCGACCGAACGCAGGCACGTACACCAACGAAGGCACGTTAGCACCAAGCATCGTTCACGCACGGCACCATCGAAAACAGGGCGGAGCCGCGGCCGGGGGAGCTGCCTCGCACGCCGCCGAGAGGACCTCCCCCCGGCCACGGCTCCGCTCGGCGGGGGTCGTGCCGTTCACGAATAATGCTGCGGGATAGCGTGCCTTCGTTCGGGGTACGTGCCTGCGTTTGGTCGCGCGCGATGCGCGCTCCTACGGTGCGCGCCTGACATGCGAATCAGACAAACGTCAGGTGGCGGCGGCGATCAGGGTTTCGCGCAGGCGGTCGATGGCGGGCTCCGGGTGCGCGGCGGCGCGGCCGAGGCAGTGCTTCTCGCGCGGGCACGCGGAGCTGCGCGGGCAGATGATCTTGGCCTCGCCGGCGGCGCCCTCGGCGATCCAGCCGATGTTGAGGATCTTGCTCACGTTCTCGAGCTTCAGGCGCGCACCGGGCGGGATCGGCGCACTGCCGCCGCCTCGCCGGCAATGGGCTTCGATCTCCTCGACCACCGCGCGCGGATCGAAGCCCTGCGACGCCAGCGCCGGCGCCAGATCGATGCCAGCGCACACCACGTGCGCGTTGCCCGCCGGATCGTGGCTGCGCAACGACTGGCAGCAGTACAGCCGCGCATCCTCGCCGTTGCGCAGCACCGAGATCTGCGCGGACGGGCGGGTAGAGCGTGTGTTCAGCATCCGGAAGACCGCCCAGTGCCGGCACGGATCGAGCACCAGGCGCATGTTCCCCCACGGCAGCGGAATGCCGTTGCCGCGGTACACGGCCCGCAGGTTGCCCGGCGGATAGGCATCGAAATAGTGCCAGTGGCGGTACGGCGAGACGCTCGACATGCGTCGCATGATGAGGGTGGTCGACAGGTCCACGCGGCTGCCCACGTCGACCGCGTAGGCATGCCGCGTCAGGAACTGGCGGAACGGTGCCTTCGGCCCGAGCAGGGCGCTCGCGAAATAGCCGCACTCGAAATCGCGCCATGCGTGCAGGATGTCGCGGGCATCGAGATGCGGCGAATCATCGCCGTGATGCTGCTCGAGCACGCCGCCGCCCGCCATCTGCGGCGGACGCGCGCCGTCGCCGTCGTGCAGCACCTTGTGCGCGATGTGATTGGCGAGGTCGTACTTCACGCGGCCGCGCTGGCCCTCCAGCTGCCGGTTGAGGTAGATCGTTCCCGGCGCCTCGAACAAGGAGCGCACCAGCGTCGACAACGGTGGATCGTCCGCGCCTTTCTCCCGGAACGGCGGGTGATCGAACCAGCGCACCGAAAGCCCGAGGCGGCGCGCGATCGTCATGAGATCCTCGACGCCCAGGGGAAAGCGTTTCCCGCCCACGTTCTCCGCCGCGCGCTCGAGATCCGGGAAGCGGTTCTGGTGCGCCTCCTGGTGCGCCCGGATCAGAAGATGCGCGAACTGCCGCCCGGTCGTTCCGGTCTGTGACAGGAGCTCCGGGATCGCCGCCTGGAGTTGTGCGTCGGAGAACAGGAACTTCGGCTCGAACGGAATCGCGTCGACGACGCCCGCCGGCGCCGCGACCTCGATCTTCTCGTCGATGGTTTCGTCGAAAAACCAGCGGACGTCCTTCTGGAAGATTTCCGCCAGCACTTCGAGCAGGCGCTCCGACGGCACGCGCTTGCCGTTCTCGATCATCGAGAGATACGACACCGACGGCGCGCTGTCGCGGTCGAGCCGGATGCAACGCGCCGAGAGATCCTCGAGCGTCAGGTGATTGCGCTTGCGCAGGCTGCGGATCTTGCTGCCCGTGAAATGCGCTTTGCGCAGCAGACCGCTGCCGCTTGCCATAACCCGCCTTGTGAAATTAACACAGTGAAATTTTCACTGTGAAATTATCGCTGATTCTTCGTTACGATAACAGTCGCCAGCGCGCAATTCCAGGAGAAAACCGATGGACAGGAACAAGGAAATCAAGGAGCTGGAAAAGGACTGGGCCGGCAATCCCCGCTGGGCGGGCATCCGCCGCGACTATTCGGCCGCCGACGTCGTGCGCCTGCGCGGCACCGTCCGCATCGAGCACACGCTCGCCCGCCGCGGCGCGGACAGGCTCTGGACGCTGCTCGCCGGCGACGAACCGGTCTGCGCGCTGGGCGCGCTCACCGGCAACCAGGCGATCCAGGAGGTCCAGGCCGGGCTCGCGGCCATCTACTGCTCGGGCTGGCAGGTAGCGGGCGACGGCAACAGCGCCGGCGAGATGTATCCCGACCAGAGCCTCTATCCCGCGGACTCCGTGCCGAAGATGGTGGAGCGCATCAACAACGCTTTCATTCGCACCGATGAGATCCATGCGCTGGCCGGCGACGACACCGTCGACTGGTTCGCGCCCATCGTCGCCGATGCGGAAGCCGGCTTCGGCGGCAACCTGAATGCCTTCGAGCTGATGAAGCACATGATCCGTGCCGGCGCCGCCGGCGTGCACTTCGAAGACCAGCTCTCCTCGGCCAAGAAGTGCGGTCACATGGGCGGCAAGGTGCTCGTGCCGACCGCCGAGGCGGTGTGCAAGCTCACCGCCGCGCGGCTCGCGGCCGACGTGCTCGGCGTGACGACCGTGCTGATCGCGCGCACCGACGCCGATGCCGCGAACCTCATCACGTCCGATGCCGACGAGCGCGACCATCGCTTCATCACGGGCGAGCGCACCGCCGAAGGGTTCTACCGGACGCACGCCGGCATCGACCAGGCGATCGCCCGCGGCCTCGCGTACGCGCCGTACGCGGACATGATCTGGTGCGAGACCTCGAAGCCCGACCTCGATCACGCGCGGCGGTTCGCCGCGGCCATCCATGCCGAATACCCGGAACGCATGCTCGCCTACAACTGCTCGCCGTCGTTCAACTGGAAGGCGAACCTCGACGACGCAACCATGCGGCGCTTCCGCGAGGAGCTGTTCGCGATGGGCTATCGCTTCCAGTTCATCACGCTGGCGGGCTGGCACGCGCTGAACTCGAGCATGTTCCGCCTGAGCCGCGCCTATCGCGAGCACGGCATGTTCGCGTACTCCGAGCTGCAGCAGCAGGAGCTCGAGGACGAGCGGCACGGCTTCCGCGCCGCCCGCCACCAGGCGTTCGTCGGCGCCGGCTGGTTCGATGCGGTGCAGAACACCGTGACGGCCGGCGGCACGTCCACCGGCGCCCTCCACGGCAGCACCGAAGAGGAGCAGTTCGCCGCCTGACCATCCCCGGCCGGCCGTGGAGCCGCGCATCTGTCGCGGCTCCGCGCCATCTGGCCAAACGCACTCCCGCCGCCGACAATAGGTGCGCGCCGACGATCCACCGATTTGGTTTCAACGGAAACCAATAGCGGTACACAATAAGAAGACATAAGGGAGAGCAGCTTGAAACTGGCCAGCCTCAAATCCGGCGGCCGCGACGGAACGCTCGTCGTCGTCAGCCGCGACCTGACCCGGGCGGTGCCCGTGCCCGACATTGCGCCCACCCTCCAGGCCGCCCTCGACGACTGGGACGAGAGCGCGCCGTTTCTCCTCGAAGTCGCCCTGCACCTCGAAGCGGGCCGGGTGGGCGGCGAGCTCCGCTTCGATCCCGCCGCGGCGGCCGCGCCGCTGCCGCGCGCCTATCACTGGGTGGACGGCAGCGCCTACGTGAATCACGTCGAGCTGGTGCGTAAGGCGCGCGGGGCGGAGATGCCGGAGAGCTTCTGGCACGACCCCCTCGTCTACCAGGGCGGATCGGACGATTTCGCGGGCCCCACGGACCCGATCCTCGCCGTGAGCGAGGAGTGGGGCATCGACATGGAGGCCGAAACCGCCGTCATCACGGGCGACGTGCCGATGCAGACGAGCGCCGCCGACGCCGGCCGGTACATCAGGCTGCTCACGCTGGTGAACGACGTGTCCTTGCGCGCGCTGATTCCCGCCGAGCTCGCGAAGGGCTTCGGCTTCTACCAGTCGAAACCCGCGACCGCGTTCGCGCCGGTGGCGGTCACCCCGGACGAGCTGGGCGGCGATTTTGCGGACGGCCGGTTCCGGCTGCCGCTCAGGACCCACGTGAACGGCAAGCTGTTCGGCGAGCCGCTCTGCGGAGTCGACATGACGTTCAATTTCCACCAGCTCATCGCGCACCTGACGAAAACGCGGCGCCTCGGCGCCGGCACGATCATCGGCTCGGGAACGGTGTCCAACTACGATCGCTCGCTCGGCTCGAGCTGCATCGCGGAAAGGCGCATGCTGGAGACCCTCGAGTACGGTGAGCCGAGGACGCCGTTTCTGCGCTTCGGCGACAAGGTGAGGATCGAGATGCTCGACCGGGAAGGGCGCAGCATCTTCGGAGCCATCGAGCAGCAGGTGAAGAGGGCATGAAGGAATGACGGACGCACCGCCATTGCGCTACATGAGCGGGTTCGCGAACGAGTTTGCCACGGAGGCGCTGCCGGGCACGCTGCCTGTTGGCCGCAATTCGCCGCAGAAGCCGGCGCACGGCCTTTATGTCGAGAAGCTGAGCGGCACCGCGTTCACGGCGCCGTCCAAAGTCAATTACCGCAGCTGGTTCTATCGCATCCGGCCGTCGGTCGTGCATGGCGAGTTCCGTCCGTTGCCGGGCGGGCTCCTTCGCACCGCGCCGTTTGCGGATGCGGCGCCCACCCCGAACCAGCTCGCGTGGGGGCCGTGGCCGTTCCCGGACGCGCCGACCGATTTCGTGGACGGCCTGATCACCGTCGCCGGCAACGGGGATGCCGGGCTGCAGGCCGGCATCGGCATCCACGTGTACTGCGCGAACCGCTCCATGGACGATCGCTACTTCTACGACGCCGATGGCGAGCTCCTGATCGTGCCGCAGGAAGGGGCGCTCAGGCTGCACACGGAATGCGGCGTGCTGGCCGTCGGTCCCGGCGACATCGCCATCGTGCCGCGCGGCATGAAATTTCGCGTCGTGTTCCCGGGCGGCAGCGGCCGCGGCTACGTGTGCGAGAACTACGGGCGCAAGCTGGAGCTGCCCGAACGCGGTCCGATCGGCGGTGACGGGCTCGCCAACCGGCGTGATTTCGAAACACCCGTCGCGGCGTACGAGGATCGCGAAGGCGAGCTCGAGCTGGTTGCGAAGTTCGCGGGCCGGCTGTTCGCCTGCCGCATCGGGCACTCGCCGCTCGACGTCGTCGGCTGGCACGGCAACCTCGTTCCCTGCCGCTACGACCTCCGGCGTTTCAACACGATGGGCTCCATCAGCTACGACCACCCGGATCCCTCGATCTTCACCGTCCTGACCTCGGCCTCGGACACGCCCGGCACCGCCAACGTGGACCTCGCAATTTTCCCGCCGCGCTGGCTGGTGATGGAGGACACGTTCCGTCCGCCGTGGTATCACCGCAATGTCATGTCGGAGTACATGGGGCTGATCTACGGCGAGTACGACGCGAAGAGCGGCGGGGCGCTCGTGCCCGGCGGCTCCACCCTGCACAACTGCATGTCCGGCCACGGACCGGACCGCGCGTCCTGGAAGCGGGCAAGCACCGCCGCGCTGGCGCCGCAGAAGCTCGCCGACACCATGGCCTTCATGTTCGAGTCGCGCTACCCGATCGTGCCGACGCGCTTCGCGCTCGAAAGCCCGACGCTGCGCCCTGACTACCGCGACTGCTGGCAGGACCTGCCGAAGAACTTCGACGCGTAGGAGCGCGCATCGCGCGCGACCCGCCCCGGGGCTGCTGTAATCGTTGGTACGGGCGCGGACCGCGGTCGCGCGCAATGCGCGCTCCTACCGGTGCATGACGTGAAAACCCGCTCACCGGCACACCTTGGCGCGCTTTTTCCGCAGCTCGAGCAGCTTCCCGTTGAGGCGCACCCCTTCCGCTGCCCGGTAGCCGCGGCGTAGCCGCTTCTGCACGTCGCGGATCTTCTCCTTCACGGCGGCGCATTCCCGCTCCCGGTCCCGCCGGTCCGCGGCGGGCGCCGCGACGGCGAGGGCGAGCAGGGCGAAGGCGAGCGGCAGTGGGTTCACGAGTGACCTCGGCACTGGGCAGTCTCCCGGCGTGGTGACCCGATTTTCCGTAGAATGGCCGGACGCGACGAGCGCCGAAACGGCGCGATTCGCCGCGAAATGCCGGGTTCCGGGGGATGCATGCGCTTCGATGACAAGGTGGTGATCGTGACCGGGGCCGCACGCGGCCTCGGGCGCGAGTACGCCCGCGAGTTCGCGCGCCGCGGCGCGAGCGTCGCGGTATCCGATCTGCGCGATTGCGCGGAGACCGTCGCGGCCATCGAGGCCGAGGGGGCTCGCGCGCTCGCCACGCGGACAGACGTGACCCGTTACGCGGACGTGGCCGCCATGGCCACCGCCGTGCGCGACGCGTTCGGGCGCATCGACGTCCTCGTGAACAACGCGGCGCTCTACGGCAGCCTGCATTTCGTGCCCTTCGAACGCCTCGAGGAGGCCGAGTGGGACGCGGTCATGAACGTCAACGTGAAGGGTATCTGGCAGTGCTGCCGCGCGGTCGTACCGGCGATGAAGGAGCAGCAGTCCGGCGCGATCGTGAACATAAGCTCGCTCGCGGCGACCTATGGCATGCCGAACGGGCTGCATTACACTGCCTCGAAAGCCGCGGTCATCGGTGCGACCCGCGGCCTGGCGCGCGAGCTCGGCCGGTATTCGATCCGCGTGAACGCGGTGGCGCCGAACATCGTCGCGACGGATGCGACCAACGAGGTGTTCGCGGAGAAGCTGGACAAGGCCCTCGCGGTCACGATGGCCCAGCAGGCGATCCGCCGCCGGCTCACCACGGAAGACATCGTGGGCACGGTGCTGTTCCTCGCCGGCGACGAGAGCCGGCTCATTACCGGACAGACGATCATGGTGGACGGCGGCACCGTGATGCTCTGAGCCCGGACACCGCCCCTTTTGTATAGAATACCGCCGTCTTTCCGGCGCAGGATTTCCGTATGAAGCTCGTCACGGCAATCATCAAACCGTTCCGACTGGACGACGTGCGGAACGCCCTGAACGAGGTGGGTGTGCAGGGCATGACGGTCAGCGAGGTCAAGGGCTTCGGGCGCCAGCGCGGGCACACCGAGCTGTACCGCGGCGCGGAGTACGTGGTCGATTTCCTGCCGAAAGCCAAGGTGGAGGTCGCCGTGGCCGACGAGCGGGTCGAGGAGGTGATCGAGGCGATCATCAACAGCGCGAAGACCGGCAAGGTCGGCGACGGCAAGATCTTCGTGACGCCCCTCGACCAGGTCCTGCGCATCCGCACGGGCGAGACCGGCGACAGCGCCCTGTAGGAGCGCGCCTTGCGCGCGACCGAAGGCTGCGCCGGACCGGCCTTTCGTAGCGAGCCGACACGCGCGGTCGCGCGCGATGCGCGCTCCTGGTGGCACGACGGCTACTGACATGCCAGGCGTCTTCAACCGGCCGGCATGGCATGCGACGATCGCCCGCGCGCTCACCGCGACCACCGCCGATGCGCTCGCGCAGGCGCTCACGGATGCGGTCGGCCACGCCGTCACGCACGAGGGCACGTGCATCATGGCGTTCCACAAGGATGCCCGCCCCGAGGTGCTGCACCACACGCTCGAGCCGGCCGGTGCGAAGCATTACCTCGACCGCTACCTCGCCGGGCCCTACCTGCTCGATCCGCTGTACGCGCTCGCGACGGGCGATCGCAAGGCGAGCCTGTGCCGGTTCCGTGACGAGCTGCCGGACCGCTTCCGCTCCAGCGAGTACTACCGCCAGTATTGCGAGCGCACGCACCTCCTGGACGAGATGGACTTCCTCGCCGACGTCACCGCCGCCACCACCGTGGTGCTGGTGGTCGGCCGCCGGCACCGCCGCTTCACGCGCGCGGAGCTCGAGCGCCTCGAGCTGATCGAGCCCACCGTGAAGGCGGCCCTCGAGCGCATATGGACCTTGCAGCCCTCGCGTTCCGGGCGCACGGACGACCGGGTGGACCGCAGCCTGAAACGCTGCTTCGAGCGTTTCGGCGAGGCCGTCCTCACCGAGCGCGAGCGCCAGGTCAGCCAGCTCCTGCTGCGCGGCCATTCCTCCAAATCCATCGCCCGCGAGCTCGACATCGCGCCCGGCACCGTGATGGTGCACAAGCGCAACCTGTTCGCAAAGCTGAACATCCGCTCCCAGTACGAGCTGTTCTCGCTGCTGATCGACGAGCTGGGCCGGGCGTAGGAGCCCGCCCGGCGGCGCCTACCGCGCGATTGGTATGGTGTCCCGGGGCGCACCCGCCCAGACTTTCCGTCGCCCATCCAAGGGGGACGGCCATGTTCGATTTCGATTTTGCGCTCGGCGAGGACGTCGACCTGCTCCGCGAGACGGTGCGGGCGTTCGCGCAGGATGCCATCGCCCCGCGCGCGGCGGAGATCGACCGCAGCAATCGCTTCCCGCGCGATCTCTGGCCGAAGCTCGGCGAGCTCGGCTTGCTGGGGATCACGGTCGAGGCAGAGCACGGTGGCGCCGGGCTCGGTTACCTCGCGCACGTCGTCGCGATGGAGGAGTTGAGCCGCGCCTCCGCTTCCGTCGGCCTGTCCTACGGCGCGCATTCCAACCTGTGCGTGAACCAGATCCGCCGCTGGGGCACGGACGAACAGAAGCGCAAATACCTGCCGAAGCTGATCTCGGGCGAGCACGTCGGCGCGCTCGCCATGAGCGAGACCGGTGCCGGCTCGGACGTGATGAGCATGCGGACGCGCGCGGTGCGGCAGGGCGACGACTGGGTCCTGACCGGCAGCAAGATGTGGATCACCAATGCGCCGGAAGCGGACGTTGTCGTGCTGTACGCCAACACGGCGGGCGAAGGCGACGACGCGCGCCTCTCGGCGTTCATCGTGGAGCCCCGCATGCCCGGCTACTCGCGGGCGCAGAAGCTCGACAAGCTCGGCATGCGCGGCTCCGATACGGGCGAGGTCGTGCTGGACAACTGTCTCGTGCCGGGCGGCAACCTGCTGGGGCGGGAAGGCCAGGGTGCCGCCATTCTCATGAGTGGGCTCGATTACGAGCGGCTCGTGCTCGCCGGCGGGCCGCTCGGGATCATGCGCGCCTGCTTCGATGTCGTGATGCCGTACGTGCACGATCGCAAGCAGTTCGGCCGGCCGATCGGCAGCTTCCAGCTGATGCAGGGCAAGATCGCGGACATGTACACGGCGATGAATGCGGCGCGCGCGTATGTCTATACGGTCGCGCGGGCCTGCGACGCCGGTCGCACGACGCGCTTCGACGCCGCCGCATGCATCCTGTTCGCGGCAGAGA
>DASVDF010000153.1:0-109954 GCA_036381215.1 Woeseiaceae bacterium
TTCGCTGCCCGGTCAACCGACGGCGATCGGCGACATACGCTGCATGCGTCGCTCTGCGCCGGGTGCTCAACCGGTGAGCGCCGCCGGTTGAAACCGCGATTCGATCAGGTCGGCGAGGTCGACGGGCGAAACGGGCTTGACCAGGTATTCATCGAAGCCCGCATCCATCGCCTGCCGGCGGGCCTCGCGGCTGCTGTAGCCGGTGAGGGCGACGAGCAGCATGCGCTCGCCCCCGGTATGTGCGCGCAGCCGCCGCGCGACTTCGAAACCGTCGTACTGCGGTAGTCCGATGTCGATGATCGCCGCGTCAGGCTGGACTTCGTCGGCGACGGCGATGCCCTCGAGACCGTCCGCGGCGGCGAACGTCCGAAAGCCGTAGTGCCGCAATACGGTCGACAGCGCGTGCCGGGCATCCTCGTTGTCCTCGATCAGCAACACCTTCCTGAGCTCGCGGATCTCGACCGGCCCGGTCCCGGACGCCTGCGCCTCGCTTTCCGGCGCGGGAATCGCGGGGAAACGGATGACGAAGCGCGCGCCCTGGTCCCTGCCGCCGCTTTCCGCCGTGATGCTGCCGTTGTGCAGCTCGGCCAGCCGCTTGACGAGCGTGAGGCCGATGCCGAGCCCGCCGACGCTGCGGTCGATGGAGCGCTGGCCCTGCACGAAGAGATCGAAGATTCGCGGCAGGAGCTCTTCCGGAATACCGATGCCGGTGTCCGCCACCTCGAGCAACGCTTCGCCGTCCTTCTCCTGCACGGCGATGCGGATCGTGCCGCCGGGCGCCGTGTACTTGGCCGCGTTCTCGAGCAGGTTCGAAGCGATCTGCTCGATGCGCGCCTGGTCGCCCTGGATCCAGACCGGGTCGGCGTCGATCGAGACCGCGAGCTTGGCGAAGATCGAAGTGCGCTGCAGGTCGCGCGCGACTTCCGTGACCAGGTGCCCCAGGTCGAGCGGCGCGAGCTTGAGACGTACCTTCCCCGAAGTGGCGCGTCCGACGTCGAGCAAGTCGTCGACGATGCGCGTCATGTGCTCCACCTGCCGTGAGATGATGGAGACCGCATCGCTCGGCGCGCGGCTTCCCGGAAATCGGGCATTCAGGATCTGGGTAGCCGACGTCAGCGCACCGAGCGGGTTGCGCAGCTCGTGTCCGAGCATCGCCAGGAACTCGTCCTTCGCCCGGTCGGCTCCGCGCAGCCGCTCTTCACGCTCGCCCACCGCGCGCGCCGAGGCCATCAGTGCGCGGCTGACGTCGCGCACCTCGCGCACCGCCGCGCCGGTGGGCGCTGACGGCGGCGTGCCGCGGCCGAGCGCCTTCGCCGCTGCCGCGAGCTGCATCATCGGGTCGGCGATGCGCCGGCTGAACCCGGCGGCCAGCGTGGCGGCGATCAGCACGGCGAACAGCAGGCCGACGGCCAGCAGCACGATCGTGTGCTCCGTGATCGCGTCCACGTCCGCCGCGGGAATCGCCATGCCAACCGTCCAGCCGCTGCGCGTGGAACGGCTGTACGGAGAATAGATCTCCGTACCACCCGGGTCGGTGGTGTAGTGCACCCAGCCTTCGCCCGACTGCTCAAGGGCGCGATCGAGCGCGCGCGTGAGCTCCTCGCCCGGCGCAGATGCCTCGGCAAAAGTGCCGGCCACGATCCGGCCGTCCCGGTCGAGCACGACGGCGACCCAGTCGCGCTGCAGGCGCTGCGGAGTGAGCAGGTCGAGAATGGAGCGCGCGTCCACCAGCACGGCCAGCACGAACACTTCGCCGTTGACCTCGACCGGCACACTGATCGGGAAGAAGCGCTCGCCGTCGATCACGGCGACGCCTCCGATCGTCGGCGCTCCCGTCTTGAGCGTGCGGTCGATGCTCGCGCGATCCACGGGGCGCGGCGTGTCCTGCGGGCCTCGCGAAATGGTGAGCACGTGCTCCCCGGAAGGCAGCGACAGCGTGATCAGCCTCCAGTGCGTGTGCATCGGCAGCAGGCGCTTCGACTGGCGATGAAAGGCGCCGAGGTCTCCGTTCTGCAGGTCGTAGGACGTCCCGAGCGCCTGCAGGCTCGTCACATGCCCGTTCAGCTCCGTATCGACGGCCGTGAGGAGCGCGAGCGTACGCTCGCGGGCACCGCGCTCGAACGCGTCGCGCTCACGCTCGGCGACCCAGAGCGTCGTCGCGACGCCGAAGATGGACACCGGCAGCAGGACGGCCAGCGTGAGGACCAATAGGTGGGTGCGGAGCTTCATTCGTACTGGCCGGAAGCCGGATGCCGTCCCTCCGGCGTGCTTGCCTGTCCCTCCGGGCGGCCGTGGCGCTGGTCATCGCGTGAACACCGGGCGAGGGTCCACGCTCTATTTGACCGATTTCAGGTGCTTGCGTTTGCTGCGGGTCCGGAGCGCCTGGAGCCAGCGGAACTTTCTGTTCCCGGCGGAGGCCGAACGGACGAACCAGAGCGCGGAGCCGAAAATGACGAGAATCGCCAGCAGCCCGAAAACCGTCATCGGCACGCCGGATTCACCGCTCCAGAAGTCCATTTGCCTCGATCTCCCGTTGCCGCCCGTTTGCCGGGTAGCGGTAAAAAGTGCCCAGCCTTGTAAACATTATCCGCGGCCGCCCTCTGGCCGGACGACGGCCCCCCGCGGCCCGGTCGGCTCCGGATCCCGGTCACGCGCCAGCGCCGTGCCCGCGGCGGCGGGGCCGTCCGGCAACGCCGCCTGCAAGTCCCGTACCAGCAGCGGCGGAGCGCGCCGCAGGCGGGCGGCGCGGACGAGCCCGGGATGGCACAGGATTTGCAACATTCTCCCCTGCTACGACGCAGCACGGGAAGCGGTCTTCCAGGACCGATGAACCCCGACGGAGCGAAACGCAAACACGATGCAGGTCCTCGTAGTCGAAGATAACGATGTCGTCGCGACCGGACTGTCGCGGGCACTCGGCATGCTCGATACCGAGGTTTCGGTGCACACCGTGCCGGACCTGCGCTCAGCGCAATCCCTGCTCGGGGAAGGCACCCACATCGACGTCGCCCTGGTGGATCTCGGGCTGCCGGATGCCCAGGGGCTCGAAGCTCCGACGCGGCTCAAGACGATCGCACCGGGCCTCGTGATCGTGGTGATCACCGGCGACAGCTCGTCCGAAACCGCGCTCAACCTGATCCGCCTCGGCATCCAGGATTACATTCCGAAGAGCGAGGCGACGCCGAAACGCGTGTTGCGGACGATCCGCCTGGCGCGGGAACGTCACGAGCGCGAGCTCAGGCTGAAACGCATCGCCTGCGTCGACCAGCTCACCGGGTCCCTGAATCGGCGCGGGCTCCTGTCGGCCATTCGCAACGCCGGCGATGCGACCACGCGACTCGGGATGTCGTCCGCCCTGATGACGGTGGACATCGACCGGTTCAAGAGCATCAACGACACGTTCGGGCATCCGACGGGTGACCTGATCCTGCGCCAGAGCTGCCGGCGCATTGCGCACTGCGTCCGGGAGAACGACGTCGTGGGGCGTGCGGGAGGCGACGAATTCTGGGTGATCCTGAACGGCTTCACGCGGGCCGAGAACGTGCCGGCCATCGCCGGCAAGATGCTGCAGGGGTTCGGCAGCCCGTTCCGCATCAACGCCCGCAACATCGAGGTGGGCGTCAGCATCGGCGTGGCGCTCATGCCGGACCACGCGGCCACCGTCCAGGAGTGGATCGAAAAATCGGATATCGCGCTGTTCGAGGCAAAACGCCGCGGGCGGAACCGCTGGATGATGTACGCAACCGGCATGCACCCGCCCGACAGCCACCCGCTTGAAATCGCGCGCTGAGCTCCCGGGCGCAACCAACGGACCGGCTCTCCGGGGGCCGGTCCTGTCGTATACTATGCGTTCCCCCAATGAAGACCGTTGTGGTCCCGTCCGCGGGGTGCCGGGCGGGATCGCGGATCTTTAAGGAAATGGCACGAATACTGCTCGTTGACGACGACACCGCCTTCACGGCGGCCACGCGCAGCCTGCTGCAGGCCGAAGAGCACGAGGTAGAGACCGTCGGCTCGCTCGCCGAGGCCAGCGGCGTGCTGGACCGTGAATCTTTCGACATGCTGTTCGTCGATCTCGCGTTGCCCGACGGCAGCGGTCTCGAGCTGATCCAGGACCAGGGTCCGAAGGCCGTCATCATCACCGGCCATCCGTCCATGGAGACGGCCATCCGGGCCGTGCGCGGACGGGTCGTCGATTACCTGGTCAAACCGCTCGACAAGAGCCAGTTGATCCGGAGCATCGAGTCGGTGACGGCCGAAGCGGCCGAGCACCGCCGCCCGGCATTCCGTGAGGCAATCCAGCCCGCGAACATGATCGGCGAATCGCCGGTAATGCAGTCCCTGTTCAAGTCGATTGCCGAGTACGGGCCGACCGACGTCACCGTGCTGATCACCGGCGAGAGCGGCACGGGCAAGGATCTCGTCGCGCAGGCGCTGCACAACACGTACAACGCGGATGCGGCGTTCGTCGCGGTGAACTGCGGCGCGATTCCGCGGGAGCTGGTCGCGAGCGAGCTGTTCGGTCACGAGAAGGGCAGCTTCACGGGGGCTGCCGCCAAGCGCATAGGCGTGTTCGAGCGCGCAAAAAGGGGCACGGTCTTCCTGGACGAAATCGGCGAGCTCCCGCTCGATCAGCAGGTGACCCTGCTGCGAGTGATGGAGACGCGGACGATGCTGCGGGTCGGCGGGGAAAAGGAAATCCCGATGACCGCGCGCATCATCGCGGCCACGAACAAGGACCTGGAGAAGGAGGTCAGCGAGGGCAATTTCAGGGAAGACCTGTTCTTCCGGCTGATGGTGTTGCCGATCCACGTGCCGCCGCTGCGCGAGCGTGACGGCGATGTCGCGTTGCTCGCGAACTACTATCTCCAGCAGTACGCGAAGGAGCACGGGACCCCGTCCGAGTTCACGCCGAACGTCCTCGCGAAGCTCGAGCGCTACCATTGGCCGGGCAACGTGCGCGAGCTCAAGCACACCGTGCTGCGGGCAGCGATCCTGAACCGTGGAAAGGACCGTATCGACGCGCTGCCGGAGAATTTCGATCATCCGCCCAAGTGGTCCGACGACAGTGGCAGCCTGCGCGCCGGAATGTCGATCCGCGAAGTCGAGCGGACGCTCATCGAGAAGACATTGGAGCACTTCGACGGCAACAAGAAGTTGACGGCAGAGGCCCTCGGCATCAGCCTGAAGACGCTTTACAACCGTCTTTGCGAGTACGAGGAAGAGAAGCCCGCGTAACCAGGGAACGAGGTCAGATGCCGCTCAACGAAGCCGAACACCGGGAGTTGAAGGACGCGTTGCACAAGCTGAACAACGCGCTCAACTCGATTTCCATGCAGACGGAGCTGGCCCGCATGTTCGTCGAGCGCAGCGATCCCGCGAAGGCGCTGGAGGCGCTGGATACCGTCATGGCCCAGTGCCGCCGTGCCAGCGAGATCAGTCACGGCACCCAAAGCATTTTCGAAGACGGCTCAGGCTGAGCCTGAGGTCATCGCGAACGGCGCCAGGCTTCTGCGGCCCATTCATCGTCCGCGGGCCATGGGGAGTCCGTCGGCACGGCGCTGAGCCGCTGCCCGGCCGCCGCGGACCGCTCGCCGGCGGCGAGCCCGCGCGGCCGGTTTCCTCCCGCCTCAGCGCTTCCCCGCAACCGCGTCGAAATTCGCCTGGGCGAACTCCCAGTTGATCACGTGCTCGAGAAACGCGTCGGTATAGCGGTCGCGCTGGTTCTGGTAGTCCAGGTAATAGGCGTGCTCCCAGACGTCGAGCGTGAGCAGCGGCCTGCGCGACGTGGTCAGCGGATTGTGGGCGTTGGGTGTGGCCACGATCTCGAGCCTGCTTCCGTCCGTCACCAGCCATACCCAGCCGCTGCCGAACTGGCCCATCGCGGCTTCCTTGAAGCGCTTGCGGAACCCGTCGAGGCCGCCGAACTCCCGGTCCACCAGCTCCGAAAGCGAGCCGCGCGGCCGGCCCTCGCTGTCAGGAGACATGCTGTTCCACAGGAACGTGTGGTTCCATGTCTGGGCGGCGTTGTTGAACACCCCGGTATCCTCTTTTTCGAAGGACTGCCGGATCACCTCCTCGAGGCTCATCTTCTCGTAGGGCTTCCCCGCTGCGAGCGTGTTCAGCTTGTCGCAATACGCCTTGTGGTGCTTGCCGAAGTGAAAATTCAGCGTTTCCTCGGAGACGTGGGGCTCCAGGGCATTGCGCGAATAGGGGAGATCCGGGATCTGGAATGTCATCTAACGCCTCCTTTCAGGATACGTCCTTCAATGCTGCGAGAAAGGGGTCCGCGCGGACGCGGGGACTGGCGACGAAGTCGCACGAGCCCATGATACCGCCAAAACGAGCGACGGCGTAGATCGGACAAGGCAACCGGCCTCGGAGGTCCCGGATCGCAAGCGGCGGCGCAGCGGGGGAATCGATCCCGGAGGCTGGAAGAAGCCGCAATGACGGAGCCGGAAAATAAGGAGCCGGAAAATAAATGGCCGGCCGCCGACGGATGTCAGCGGCCGGCGACCCAAGCGCGTGTCAACTCGACGCCAGCATGCAGTTTATGACGACGCGCTTGTGCTCCAACACGGTATGAACGGAGTGCTGATCAAACGCACGAGTACGAGCAAGCGGTCAGACGTTCGCGGTGACGGAAACCTGGCCCTCTTCCTCCTCGAGCATGGCCTGCGCTGCCTCGTCGTCGTCCGTGGCGTCGTCGACCTCGTCCCCGATCTCGTCGCCTGCTTCGTCCAGGGACTCTCCCGCTTCTTCCGCAGGGCCCTCGTCGACGTCGCAGCTTGCGACGCCGATGCAGGACAGTAATGCGAGCAGGGTCAGTTCAGGAAAGCGCATAGTGAGCCCTCCCGCTAAATCGGTGGCCGCCGGCGGCCGCCGATGAACATGACGATAGCCAGAATGAGCCCGACGACGAACAGGATCCATGCAATGTTCGCCGCTGTTCCTGCCACCCCACTGAAACCGAGCACGCCCGCGATCAATGCGATGATCAGAAATGTCACTGCCCAACCTATCATTTCGAATCTCCCTTAAGCCTCGGAGGGGCATCGCCGCTTTTCAGCCATGCGATACCCCTCATGCAAGGGGTGTGCCAGCCCCGCCGCGGCGATTCCCCCGCTCGCGCCGGTCCGGCGCAGGCAGCATGAAGCCACTGTTTGGCAGCACGATTTACATGGCGATGTAAATAGTGCAGCGGCCGAGGGCGTTTTCTGGAATGGCCGCACAGGCGCGAAGGCGATTCGTGGCATTTTTCTTGCATAAGTCCCTGCAGGCTGGAGAGGCTGGAAATGGCTGTGGCAACTGCGGGCAGACACGTGGCGAACCTGATACGAGGCGGCGAGGCGGCGCCCCGCGAGCGGCGCCCGCGCATCCTCATCGTGGAAGACGAGGCGGCGGCGCGGATCGCGACCCTGCGTTACCTGGAGTATCGCGGGTACAGCGTCGAGGCGGCGGGCAGCGCCGAGGAGGCGCTCAGGATGGCTCGCGAGCGGCGCCCGGACGTGCTGATCTGCGACTGGAAGCTCGGGGGCGGCCGGGACGGGGTCGACGTGGCGCGGCAGCTGCAGAGCGAGCAGGACCTCGACATCATCTTCGTGACGGCCTACGCCCAGAACGAGCTGCGCCGCAGCGCTTCCGGCGTCCGCACCATGAGCTGCCTGCGCAAGCCGATCTCGCTCGGCGTGCTGGCGGCGGCTGTCGATTCACTGGCCAGCCGCCGCCGGCTGCATTGAGCGGGTGAATGCGCTGAGCGGGTGAACGATCCACGCGCCGCTTCAGAGCGAGCGCCGCCATTCGTCGATTTCGCGCCTGGCCTCCTCGCGGGAACGTCCGTAGCGCTCCTGGATTCGGCCTTCGAGCTCCTGTTCGTTACCTTCGATGAGCTCGATGTCGTCGTTCGTGAGCCGCGACCACTTCTGGCGCGCCTTGCCTGCGAGCTGTTTCCAGCTGCCCTCGATCTGGTCCTTGTTCACTTCGATCCTCCTGGATTCGTTCGGGGGAAAAAAAGAGGCGGTTCCTGGGAACCGCCTCGTGCGGGATAAAAAGGGCCACCTTTGCAGAAGGTCGGGTTGACTGCGGTGCTTTGGGGGGAGCTGGGGACAGTCACGGGCCCGACAGATAGACAAAAGCGGCCCGGAAACTACATCTGATCGCCCTCGTCGTCGTCCTGGATTGCATCCTCTGTATCCTGGGCTGCGTCCTGCGCCGCTTCGCCGGTCGCCTCGACGTCCTCGCCGGCGCCGCGCATCGTGTTGCACGCACCCAGAGCCAGCGTCATGAACACCCAGGCCAACATCAAAACGTGCTTCAAGGGGAACCTCCTTGCCCGGCCATCCGTGCCGGCGATCATCCGTTTGGGCGTTTCAAAGCAAGTCCCGTGCCAAGTCGCCGGCACGGCGCCCGGCGCGACTTCGGCAGCCCGCCGGCGCGCACACGCGGGCCGCCGGCGGTAAGACTTACAAGCGCGGTGCAAAAAAGAGCGCGGCCCGGGATGGCGACCTGCGGCCGGCCGGCGGAGGCCATTGGCACGCTTCCTGCAAAGCGCTGCGCGAACCCGAACCGGAGTCAAGAACCCATGATTTGCGCCTCTAGAACGCTGGCTCTCGCGGCCGTGACCTGCCTTGCCGCGGCTTGCGGGGGCACGCCCGAACGCCCCGTGGAGGACCTGGCCCGTGCCGAGGCCGGCATCCGCCAGGCGGAGCAAGGCGGCGCCGAGCGCTACGGCGCGATGGAGCTGCAAGGCGCGCGGGACAAGCTCGAACGCGCACGGGCGGCAGCCGACGACGAGGAAATGGCAGAGGCAGAGCGCCTGGCGGAAGAGGCTGCGCTCGACGCCGATCTTGCGGCGGCCAAGACCCGCAGCCGCAAGGCCGAGGCCGCGGTAAGGCAGGTCGAGGACAGCATCGCCATGCTGCGCGAAGAGATCGCGCGTGGCCGCAGGGTGGAAGGAGAAATGCCATGAAAGCGGGGGTGATCGCGACGGTCGCTGGCTGCCTGACGCTGCTCGCGGCGGGCTGCGCAACGACCCCTGAAAGCGTCCCGGAGCTCGACCAGGCGCGCGCGACGGTGCGCCAGCTCGAAGCGCAGGACGCGGCGGGCTCCGTGGCGGCTGAGTCGCTGTCGCGCGCCCGCGAAGCTCTGGGGCGCGCCCAGGCGGCGCTGGATGCCGGCGAGCCGGTGCCGGTGATCCGGCATCAGGCGTATCTCGCGCGGCGGCACGCGGAGGTCGGCCTCGAGACGGTCAACGAGGCGAAGGCGATGGAGCAGGTCCGGACGGCGGAGGCGCGGCGCCGGGAGCTGCAGCTCGAGGCCCGCACCATGGAGGCCCGGCGCGCCGAGACCGAAGCGCGCCAGGAGCGCTCCGCGGCCGAAGCCTCGCGGCAGGAAGCGCTGGCCGCGCGGCAGGAGGCGGAGCGTCTGCAGCAGGAGCTTTCCGATATGCAAGCCGAGCAGACCGCGCGCGGCATCGTGCTGACGCTCGGCAACAACGTGCTGTTCGAAACGGACAGCGACGAGCTCAAGCCCGGCGCGGAGCGCTCCATGGATCAGCTGGCCGCTTTCCTCGAGGAGCACCCGGAAAGGCGGCTGATGATCGAGGGCCATACCGACGCGCGGGGCACGGACGAGCACAACCGCGACCTCTCCGAGCGCCGCGCCGAGGCCGTGGCAGACGCCCTCGAGGAGCGTGGCATCCCCGACGACCGGCTGCAGACCGTGGGCCTGGGCGAGGCGTATCCGGTGGCGAGCAACGACAGCAGTGCCGGGCGGCAGCAGAATCGGCGGGTCGAGGTCGTGATCTCGGACAAGCAAGGCCGTTTTCCCGAAGGTGCGCGGCGCACTGTCGCGCGGCAGAGCGGCGCCTGAAGCGCAGCGGACGCGGACGGCGCAGCGCGGGTGCCTGCTGCGTCAGGTCCTGCGGTCGCGGAAGCGCGTCGGCGCGACCTGCCCCGAGAGGACGACGTCCTCGAGCTTCGCCCGCAGGTCGAGGCTCAGGCGCTCCGCGGTGAGCGTGCCGGCGAGCTCTGCGGTCGGCAGCACGACGATCGTCCCGCTGCCGCGCACGTCGCCTTCCATGCTGCCTGCGATCACCGCCGAGCCGGTCCGGACGTCGGCCCGGACGCGGGCGTGCTCCCCGATCGACAGCCGGCAATGCTGCTGCGCGTCCTGGATGATGCGGCCGTCGAAGCGACCCTCGATGATGAGGTCTTCCGCAAGGGTCAGCTCGCCGCGCATGACGAGCGTCGCACCGAGCACGGAGGCGCCTCCGTCGGTGATGCGCCTCCGGGGTTCCGGTGCAGCCTGAATGCGGTCGGGCGGCGGCCTACGCGCCAAGCTTGTGGGCCCGGGCGGGGTCCTCCGCCACCGCGAGCCTCGCGGGATTGCGCTCGCCGTGGACGGCGCCCTGGCTGCCCATGTTGACGCTGCCGTTGAAGCGGGCGCCGTCGGCCATCTTGATGCGCGGCGAGTAGATGTTGCCGGTCACCACGGCACTTTTTGCCAGCTCCACGAAATCGTCGCCGTGGATGTCGCCTTCCACGTGTCCCTCGATCGTCACCGAAGCGGCATTGATGTCGGCTTTCACCCGGCCTTCCTTGCCGACCGTGAGATTCTTCTTGTGGTGGGCGATGCTGCCTTCGATCGTGCCCTGGATCACGAGATCCTCGTCCGCCGAGAGCTCGCCCTTGAACACGAGCGTCGGTCCGATCACGGACACGCTGCGCGTCCGCACGGCCGAGGAGGGTTCCGATGCCGCCGGGCTGGCCACGGCCGGACCGGAGTCTTCGTCGCTGGATTTCCTGAACATGCTGCTTCGCCTCCTGGGTGGTGAGCGGCGCACCGCGTCCCCATGTACGCAGTGGCAAGATCGAAGCACGAGGTTACTAAAGTGTCACGTGCGAGGCACGCCGCGCCGCCGATTATGAGAAGTGCGTCAGAATCTGCGCCGCGGCGCGGCTGGCGGCAGGGCGACGCGTTCGCCCCCGTCGCCGTCCGGCGACAGTGGCGCGCCGGAGGCGTGCAGGACGGCGTCGCCGCGGTGTGCCCGCGCGTCGTGATCGTGGGCGGCGGATTCGGCGGCCTCGAGGCGGCCAAGGCACTCGCGTCCGCGCCGGTCGAGGTCCTGCTCGTCGATCGCCGCAATCATCACCTGTTCCAGCCGCTCCTGTACCAGGTGGCGACCGCGGCGCTGTCGCCGGCCGACGTTGCGTGGCCCATCCGCCGCATCCTGAGGCGGCAACGCAACGCGCGCGTGCTGATGGCCGAGGTCACCGGGGTCGACGCGGCGCGGCGCGAGGTGCTGCTCGGCGCGCGCCGCGAGCCCTATGATTTCCTGATCGTGGCGAGCGGCGCCACCCACTCCTGGTTCGGGCACGACGAATGGGCCCCGTTCGCCCCGGCGCTCAAGACCCTCGCCGACGCCACTGCCGTTCGCCGGCGCATCCTCACGGCGTTCGAGCGTGCCGAAGCCAGCGACGATCCGGCCGAGCGCGAGCGGCTCTGCACGTTCCTGATCGTCGGCGGCGGTCCGACCGGCGTCGAGATGGCCGGCGCCGTCGCGGAGCTCGCGCGGCAATCGCTGCCCGGCGATTTCCGCCGCATCGATACCCGCAAGACGCGCGTCGTGCTGGTCGAAGCCGGTCCGCGCTTGCTCGCGAGCTTTCCGGAGGCGCTGTCCGGGTACGCCCGACGGGCGCTGGAAAAGCTCGGCGTCGAAGTGCGGTTGCACTCTCCGGTCACCCGCTGTGACGAGCGCGGCGTCGAGCTGGGAGAGGAGCGCATCGACGCCGCCACCGTCGTCTGGGCCGCGGGCGTCCGCGCATCTCCCGCTGGCAACTGGCTGAACGCCCCCACGGACCGCGCCGGGCGCATCGTCGTGGCTTCGGATTTCTCCGTGCCCGGGCTCCCCGGCGTGTTCGCGATCGGCGATACCGTGCTGGCTCGGGATGCCGCCGGACGGCCGCTGCCGGGCGTCGCACCGGTGGCCAAGCAGCAAGGGGCCTGGGTCGCCCGCCTGATCGCGCGGCGCGTGCGCGGGGCTGCCGATCCCGCGCCCTTCCGCTACCGCGATGCGGGCCAGCTTGCGACGATCGGGCGGCGCGCCGCCGTCGCGGACTTCGGCTGGCTGCGCCTCTCCGGCTGGCTCGCCTGGTGGTTCTGGGGGCTCGTGCACATCTACTTTCTGATCGGCGCGCGCAGCCGCATGATGGTGGCGCTCGAGTGGCTCTGGTCGTACCTGACGCACGACCGCGGCGCGCGCCTCATCACCCGCGATTAGTGTCCTGTCCGCCGGACCGGACGCCAGCCGCCCGGCGGTGCACGTCGGCGATGGCGAGCGCGCTCATGTTGAAGATGCCGCGCGAGGTCGCCGAAGGCGTGACGATATGGGCCGGCATGGCGGTCCCGGAAAGGATCGGGCCGATCATCAGCGCGCCACTGATCGCACGCGTGAGCTCCAGCGCGATGTTCGCTGCATCGAGATCGGGCATGACCAGCAGGTTGGCCGCTCCCTCGAGGGTCGAGTAAGGGTTCAGAGCGTCGCGGACCGTCTCGCTCAGTGCCGCGGTCGCGTGCATCTCGCCGTCCACCGCGAGCTCCGGCGCCCGCTCGTGCAGCATCCGCACGGCATCGCGCATCTTGCGCGCGCTCTCCGCGCGCGAGCTGCCGAAATTCGAGTGCGACAGGAGCGCGACTTTCGGCCGGATGCCGAAGTCCGCGATGCGCCCGGCCGCGGCGAGGGTCGTGTTCACGATCTCGTCCGCCGACGGGTCCACCGCGATGTGCGCGTCCGCGATGAACAGCGGCCCCTGCGGCAGCATGAGCACGGTCATGGAGGAGATGCGGCGGCCCGGGGTTTCCGGGCCGACGATCTCGATGATGTGCTGCAGGTGGTGATCGAAACGCCCGACCGTGCCGCAGATCATCGCGTCCGCGTCGTTGCGCGCCACCATGCACGCCGCGATCACCGTGCTGTTGGTGCGCATCGCCTCTTTCGCCGCGCTCACGGATACGCCACGGCGGGCGACCAGGCGGTGATAGAACTGCCAGTACTCGCGGTAGCGTGGATCGTCCTGCGGGTCCACCAGCTCGAAATCCCGGCCACGTACGAGCCGCAGCCCGAGCCGCGCGAGTTTTGCCTCGACGACCGCCACGCGCCCGATCACGATGGGGCGGAGCAGCCCCTCGTCCACCACGGTCTGCACGGTCCGGAGCACGATCTCGTTCTCGCCCTCCGCGTACGCGAGGCGGCCGACGCCGTGCTTCGCCACTTCGATGATCGGCTGCATGAACAGCGAAGTGCGATAGCTGAATGCCGCGAGCTGCCGCCGGTAGGCCTGCATGTCCTCTATCGGCCGCTCGGCCACACCGGATGCCATCGCCGCAGCCGCGACGGCGCTCGACACCTCGACCATCAGGCGTGGATCGAAAGGCTTCGGGATCAGGTAGTCGGCGCCGAAAGCGAGCGACTCTCCGTGATACGCCGTCTCGACCTCGTCGGTCGATTCGCGCAGCGCGAGATCGGCGATCGCGTCAACGCAGGCGAGCTGCATTTCATGGTTGATGGTCGTCGCCCCGACGTCCAGTGCGCCGCGGAACAGGAAGGGAAAGCAGAGGACGTTGTTCACCTGGTTCGGGTAATCGGAGCGGCCGGTGGCGAGCATCGCATCGGGGCGCACCGCGAGGGCATCCTCCGGCAGGATCTCCGGCGTCGGGTTGGCCAGCGCGAGGATCAGCGGCCGCTCCGCCATTTTCCGCACCATCGCCGGCGTCAGCACGCCGCCGGCCGAAAGTCCGAGGAACACGTCGGCACCCTCGATCGCTTCGGCGAGGGTACGGAGCGAGGTTTCCCGGGCGTAGCGCGCCTTGTATGGGTTCATGTCCTCGCGCCGGCCCGCATGCACCACGCCGTGCAGGTCGACCAGCGTGATCTGCTCGAGCGGCAGGCCCTGGCTGACGAGCAGATCGAGGCAAGCGAGCCCGGCGGCGCCGCCGCCGGTCGACACGAGCCTGATGTCGGAAAGGGTCTTGCCGGCGAGCTTGAGCCCGTTCCTGATCGCGGCGCTCGCTACGATCGCGGTACCGTGCTGATCGTCGTGGAAGACCGGGATCCGCATGCGGCGGCGCAGCGCTTCCTCGATCTCGAAGCACTCGGGGGCGCCGATGTCTTCGAGATTGATTGCGCCGAACGTGGGCTCGAGGCTCGCGATAATCTCGACCAGGCGGGCGGGATCCCGTTCGTCGATCTCGAGATCGAACACGTCTATCCCCGCGAACTTGCGGAACAGCACCGCCTTGCCTTCCATGACCGGCTTCGCCGCCAGCGGCCCGATCGCACCTAGCCCGAGCACCGCCGTGCCGTTCGAAATCACCGCGACCAGGTTGCCGCGGGTGGTGTAATCCGCGGCCGTCCGCGGGTCGTCCTTGATGCGCAGGCACGGCCATGCGACCCCCGGTGAGTAGGCGAGCGCCAGGTCGCGCTGGTTGGCAAGCGGCTTGGTCGGCGCAACGCTGAGCTTTCCCGGCGTCGGCTCGCGGTGATAACGCAGGGCGTCCGACTCAGGGACGTCAGCCATGGTGGGAGGGGTGGGCCGATCGCGGAAATTTGCGCAAGCGCCACGCGACAGCGGCCCGCGGGTGCCCTGATGCGCGTTTTTCTGCTGCCACTATTGAGTCGAAAATGACAAGAATTCCGGTCGTAGACGGCGCTTTGCGACGCACCAATCCGCGCCGGGGAGCCTGAAAAAATACCATCCCGGGCCGGGAATGTGCCAGCACCGGCGCCGGATCGTTGCCGGCGGCCCGGAATATACCGCGCCTTGCCGCGGATGGCCGCGTAGCTTTCACCCCGCGCCGCGCAAATGCAGATTGATCCGATCGTGCCAGTTTCCGACGACACGGGTTTGACCGGATTGCGATGCGCCTGCACGATAGCTTGGCCGGTGAAAGTCATAATGAGAGGCGCATTGCGGGCAAAAACGCGGGGGTGCAAGGCCGGCCGCGATCACCGGCACGCGCTCCGCCCTGGAAGACCGAAGTGACCGGACCGGAAGACGACACGGCGCTCACGCGCACCGTTGCCAGCACGGCGACTATGAAGCTCGCCAGCCTGCACTCCATCGATCCCTTCTACACCCCGCTCGAGGAACGCTTCGAGCGCATCACCCGCCTGGCGCGCCGCGCCCTCAAGGTGCCGATCGCCGCGATCACCGTGGTGCAGGGCGACCGGCAGTGGTTCAAGTCGATCTCGGGCCTCTCGCTCACGGAGATGCCGGTCGACAAGAGCCTGTGCGCCCCGGTGCTGAAAGAGAATCGCCCGATCATCGTCTCCGACACCCAGCTGGAGCTCGATCTCATGTCCAAGCCGCTGGTGTGCGGCAATCCCGGCATCCGCTTCTACGCCGGCGCGCCGATCCGGAACGCGGACGGCAACACGATCGGGACGTTCTGCGCCATGGATATCCGGCCGCGCACCCCCGACGACGACTTCCGGACCATTCTCCTCGACCTCGCCGACATGGCGCAGCGCGAGCTCTTCTCCGTCGAGCTGCGCAATGCGCAGTCCGCGCTGGTCTCCAAGCTCGGCAAGGCGCGGCGCCAGGCGATGTTCGATCCGCTGACGCGCCTGTGGAACCGCCGCGGCGGGCTCGAGCTCCTGAACTCCGCTCTCAAGGAGGCGACGCACTACAACCACACGCTCGGCATCTGCCTCGCGGACATCGACAATTTCAAGCAGATCAACGACCAGTTCGGGCACCAGGTCGGCGACCAGGTGCTGCGGCGCGCCGCCGGCGGCATCGTCGCCTCCGTGCGGCCGCAGGACATCGTCTGCCGCTACGGCGGTGAGGAGTTCCTCGTCATCGTGCACGACGTGAACGAGACCGGGCTCGTCGCCGTCGGCGAGCGGATCTGCGCGGGGATGCGCAAGCTCGCCATGAGCCTTTCCGGCGAGCCGCTGCCCGCGACCATCAGCGTGGGCGTCGCGCTGCGCGCGCGCGACCAGTCCATCGGCGTCGACGAGCTGATCGCGCGCGCCGACCGGGCGCTGTATGCGAGCAAGCGCGCCGGGCGCGACCGCGTCACCGTAGGCCGTGAATAGGGTCGAACCGGTTCGACCCTATTCACGATCCCTGATCACAGGAGCCCTTCCAGGCTGTCGAGGTCGTTGATCACCCGCCACGTGCCCCCGGACTTCTCCACGCGCGCCTGCCAGTCGGCGAGCCGGCCGAGGTACTCCCGCGGGTCGACGTTGTCGCTGCGCAGCTTGGTCACGTTGAGCGCGATGACCTCGAAGCCGTCCAGGTCGAAGGTGATGTCCCGCACGTAGCCGTCCTCCAGGTCCTCCTTGAGATCGGAGAAGATGAGGATGGTTTTGCGCCCGGTGCCCTTCTCGTTCAGGAACTCGATCGCCTGGAGCAGCCCGCCCGTGATGTCCGTGTACGGCGAGGAAGTCGCATCGTGCACGAACGCCGACACCTGTTCCGCGAACAGGCGCTTCTGCCGGTTGATCGTGCTCGGCCGGTCGTCGAACGAGGTCTTTGCCACGATGTCCTTTTCGCTGAAGCTGCCGGTGTCGATGCGGGCCACGGCGAACGAATCGGACGCGTCCAGGCGCGCGAGCGTGTGGCGGATGATCTGCTCCGCCTTGTCGAGCTCCTGCCGGTACGTGCCGGAGGTGTCGAGCAGCATGTAGACGCCGGTGTTGTCGTTCCCGGCGCGGGGCGTGCAGGCCGCCAGCAGCGCCGCCAGCGCGACGCCGGCGGCGGTTCTTCCCGATGTCATGTACCGACCCTCGTCAGGTGCGAGCCCCTGCCGGAGCGCGAGCGGCCGTTCTTCGCTTCGAGCCACAGCGGGATGAAGAGCGGCAGGTCGTACACCTGCTCCGCCAGCAGGCCGAGGTAGCGGACCGCGTTGCCCAGCACGCGCAGCACGAGTGACGCGAAGCGCAGCAGCCCGATGCCGGCCAGTCCCAGGACGGTGCGCAGGGAATGCACGAACGTCTCCAGCGGTATCGCGACGAAGGTGAGGGCGAACGGCAGGACGAAGCCCATGCCCATCTGCGCCGCCGTGGTGATCCACAGGTACTCTCCGCTCAGCGTGGCCGTTGCCTCGTCGCCGCGCAGCAGCGCGTTGGTCGCGAGCTCGTCCTGCAGCAGTACCTCGCGCATGTACGCGAGCCCCGCTTCGACGCTGGCCAGGAGCAGCAGGATCGTGAAGGTGATCCACACCATGCGCACGCGCACCTTGTCGGGCAGCGCGCCGATCACCGGAAACAGCCGCGTGATCCTGAGCGACTCCATGAGGAAGAGACCCATCGAGATCTCGACCATGATGATCACGAGCGCGGCGATCTCGGCCGTGCGGAAGCCGCCGATCAGGCTCGTACCGCCGACCATCTCGGCCATCGGCCGCGCGATCAGCGAAAAGTTGATCGTTGCGCCACCGACCGCCACCGCCAGCACCAGCGCCGAGACGAAGAAGTACACGAGCGAGGACGACGACAGCACGGACACGGCGCGATCCTGCCCTCTCACGATGTCCTCATACTCCTGCATGTGCCGGTCGATGGCGACCGAGCGACCGAGCAGGCTGTCGACGCTCTTCTGCACGTGCCCGAGCGTCTGCTGGACATGGCGCCATTCGGGCCGCATCCGGTGCAGCAGCGCGTGCCGTTTCGCGCTGGCGTCGCGATAGGCGGCCAGCGCTTCCTGGTGCGCCTTGACGAGCGATTTGTGGATGTCCCCGAGCACGTCGCTGACGCCTACGCGGCCTTCGCGCGAGTCGATCTTGGCCACGGCCTCCACGGCTTTGACCCAGCCCGGCGGGTCGGGGGGAACCTCGACCGCGTCCTGGTGGTCGGCCTCGATGCGCCCGATGGCGTCGGAGAGCGAGCGGTGCAGGGCGGCGTAGTTCGCGAGATCCTTGCGCACGCTGTCGCTCACGCGATCGAACTCGCGTTCGACGATGCGTTCCTTGGCCTCGCGGCCCGCCGCGAGCAACACCTCGCGGTTGCGGCGCGCAAGATTCGATTGCGCCTGGGTCACGGCACGCGACGCGAGTTTCAGGGTCTTGTGCAGTGTGCCCGCGGCCGCACGGATCGCGCGATGCGCCGTCGGGCGCGCGAAATACAGCGTCGCGACGACGAGCACGATCCAGAGCAGCGTGGAAATCACGGGCCAGGGCGTCAGCCCCAGGAGGAAGCTCATGCTGGTAACCCCGCTGTCATAGTTCGAAAGAAACCGTAGACCGGTGGCTTTGCGGCCCTTCCTTTCGGAAAGGTGTGCCTTTTTCAGTGCCGGGGAAGCCTTTCACAGACGCCTTGCGGCGTCAACGAACGCCGTCACCGCTCCGCTAACTGCCGGAATTCGCGCGAGCTGCGACCGCTTTCGCATTCGACATAAGCCGGCGCGTCGCCGCCGCCGCACGCAGCACGGCGAGCACGCGGAATTTGAGACGCACGGCAGCGCCGCGCCGCCGTCGCTCCGCTAGCCTGAGCGACCGGTTCGGAAGCCGCCCCGCCCTATGCAAGCGCGACCGCCGTCGAGGGTACCGATGCTGCTTCGCCCGGCGCGCACGCTCGCGGCCGGGCTCGTCACGGCGTTGCTCGCCGCCTGTTCAATGCAGAGCCCCCGGCCGGAGCCGGAACCCGCTCCGGTGCTCGAGCCCATCGTCATCACCCAGGCGCGGCGCGAGCCGCCGCCGGTCGCGAAGCCGGCACCGGCGCCGGCCGTCGTCCGACCGGTGCCGCCGCCGCCGGCCGAACCCGAAAACGGACGCATCGCCATCGTTCTTTCCGATCGCAGGCCTGCCTACGAGGGCGTCGCCGTCGAGCTCGGCCGGCTCCTCGGGCGTTTCCTGCTCTACAACCTCGCGGACAAAAGCCTGGCGCCCGGCGCCGCTTTTTCCGGCATCGCGGATTCCGGCGCCGAAGTCGTCATTGCGATCGGCTTCGAGGCCGCCCAGCAGGCGATGCGGCTGTCGCCGCTGCCGGTCGTGTTCTGCCAGGTGTTCAATGTCGATGTGAGCGCGAGCACGGTGCCGGTGCGCGGCGTCGCGGCGATTCCGCCGCTCACGCCGCAAGTGCGCGCCTGGAAAAAAGCCCATCCCGGGCTCCGTTCGATCGGCGCAATCGTGGGCGCAGGGCACGACGCGCTCATCGCGGAGGCGGAGATCGCCGCCGCGAGCGAAGGCCTGGGCTTCAAGTACCGCATCGCCGCATCGGATCGCGAGACGCTCTACATATTTCACCGCATGGCGCGGGAGATCGACGGCTTCTGGCTGTTCCCCGACAACCGGACTTTGAGCATTCCGGTCCTCAAGGAAATCCTGAGCTACGCCGACCGCCACGGCGTGCAGGTCGCGGTGTTCAATCCCGCCCTGCTCGAGCTCGGCGCGGAGCTCGCCGTGTCGTCGGATGAGGAAGACGTGGCGGCGACGGCACTGGCGGTCGCCGAACGCATCATCGCGGGGGAGATCGACGCCGTCCCCCTGCTCTCGCCGCTCACCCGCGTGGCAGTGCGGACCGCCGCACCGGCAGACGCGCCGGCCGCTGCGGCGCCGGCCGCTGCGAAGGGCACGCGGTGACGGTGCGCGAGCTCGCCGCGCGCGTCCCGGCCCTGGCGGCCGGCTTCGCGTCGCAGGTCGCGGAACGGGCACGCCGGCTGCACGAAACGGCCGGTGCCCGCCGGCGCAACGTGCGCCGCGGCGGCAAGCGCGTGCTGATCCGCGAGATCCTGACGCTGCAGATCGTCATCACCGCGATCATCGGCGCCCTCGCGATCGCGGGCCTGTACTGGGGCGGCCAATGGGTGCTCCAGGACAATTACAGCCGCTGGGCCGTGCAGTGGGCCGAGGAGCTGAACGAGCTCGGCGCGCCCCTGTATCTGCGGCACGACGAGGAAGTCGTGCTCAGGCTGGAGAGCTTCATCGGCAAGTATCCCGAGATCGACCGCGTCACCTACTACTACGAGGACGGCACCCCGCTCTATTCGATCGAGAACCAGTTGCCGGCGGGATCGCCGGTGCAGGCCCTGTCGCCCGCGCTGCGCGACCAGCTGTCGGCGCTCGTCGGCAGCGACCGCCCCTACCTGATCGACAGTCACCTGTTCGACGTGCGCAGCTTCACGATTCTCGCGCCGATCTGGACCGAATCCATCGCGAGCGACGGGCTGTTCGGTTTCGATCCCGCGTCACCCCCGGCGAGCGCGCAAGTCCTTTCGGGATTTGTCGGCCTGGAGCTCGACTTCAGCGTCTTCCATGCGCGGCTGGTGAAGAATATCCAGATCGCGACCAGCGTGCTCTTGGTTCTCCTCGTGGTGTCCGGTTTCCTCGGCCGGCGCACGTTGCGCCGGGCCCTCATGGCGATCTCGGACCTGCAGCAGCCGATCGCGGAGCTCGCGAAAGGCAATCTTTCCGTGGAGTTCAAGCCGGCGCAGCACCGGGAGATCTCGGAGATTGTGGAGGCGCTCGAATCCACGGCATCCGCGCTCGGCGAGCGGAACGAGAGGCTGTCGCGCCTCGCGAATCACGATCCCCTGACCGGGTTGTTCAACCGGCGGCGCTTCGTCGAGGAGCTGAGGAGGGAGATCCGGCAGGCCGGTGGCGGCCAGCCCGGCGGCGCGCTGCTGTTCATCGACCTCGACCAGTTCAAGTACGTGAACGACACCTGCGGGCATCCGGCCGGCGACCGGCTGATCCGCAAGGTGGCCGACCAGCTGGGCCGTTCCGTGGCCGGGCGCGGCATCGTCGCGCGCTTCGGCGGCGACGAGTTCATGGTGCTGGCGACAGGTGTCTCCCGCGGCGGTGCCCGCGCGCTCGCCGAATCCGTGCTCGAGGACATGCGCAAGCTGGCGCACGTCGAGGACGGCAACGTCTTCCACGTGCATTGCAGCATCGGTATCGCGATGATCGGTTCCGACGGGCTCGATCACGACGAGCTGATCGCGCAGGCCGACATCGCTTGCCGGGAAGCGAAGGCGTCCGGGCGCAACCGGCTCGCGTTCCACAGCATGTCGGGACGCGAGGCCGAGCAGATGGTGGCGGACGTGAACTGGGTCAGCAAGCTGCGCTCCGCGATCGACAACGACGAGTTCCTGCTGCGCTACCAGCCGATCGTCTGCATCGGCACGGGGCGTACGACGCACCACGAGGTGTTGCTGCGCCTGAAGGGCGAGGGGGGCCGGATGATTGCCCCCGAGGCGTTCCTGCCCGCGGCGGCCCGTTTCGGTCTGATGACGGAGATCGATACCTGGGTCGTCGAGGCGGCGGTGCGCGAGCTCGCGCGCTATCGCAGCGAATCTCCGGACCTGTGCTTTTCGCTCAATCTCTCCGCGAACGCCTTCGAGGCCGAGAACCTCGTCGCCTGGATCAGGTCGCAGCTCGACCGGCACGGCGTGCCGGCGCAGAGCATCGTCTTCGAGATCACGGAAAGCCTCGCGGCCCGGCATCTCGCCCACGTCGAGAAGCAGATCGATGCGTTGCGCGAGCTGGGCTGCCAGATCGCGCTCGACGATTTCGGCACGGGTTACAGCTCGTTCAGCTACCTCCAGAAACTGCCGGTCGACATCATCAAGATCGATGGCACGTTCATCCGCGACATCGTGAACAATCCCGTCGATCAGAAGATGGTCCGGCTGATCGGCGAGATCGGGCGCGAGGCCGGCATGCGGACCGTCGCCGAATACGTGCAGAGCAGCGCGGCTTTTTCGCTGCTCGGCCGGCTCGGCATCGATTCCGCGCAGGGCTTCTACATCGGCCGGCCGAGCGCCGCGCCGATCCGCAAGGACATGCCGGTACCGCTGGCGAGCCGCCGCAGGAGCAAGCGCGGCCCGCGCAAACGCACGAGCTGATACTGCGGATATGCCGGTTCTGGTATGCGTTCCCGGCAAGTTTTTCAGCTCCGCTTGCAAATATTACAAGTGACGCGGCGCGCGCCGCGTGCCGCGTTTGCCCGGCGATTCCACGGTGCATGGCATACTTGTTGCAGCCCGCAGCAAGGGGATCGACCGCCCGTCCGACCCGCCGCACACCGACTCATCCGGAGCGCGCCCAGGACATCAGGGAGCAATCGCCAGGAACGGAGGATCTGCATCTCGCAGAAGCACGACGATGACCTTTTCGATCGTCGCGCCGCACCAGCATCTTCTTCATCCGCCCGACGAGCTCGCCTGGCTGTGCGGGCGCGCGTCGCGCGAACCCCGCGAATGAACGTGCACAGGAACGCCGCAACGGAGCTCCCAGGCCACTCGGGCAACGGCGGCAGCGCGGCGCCCGGCACGGAAGAAGGGTTCGGGCTGCTGGTCGGCCACTCCGATGCCATGCGCCGGCTGTACCAGCAGATCCGCGAATGCGCCCCCACGGACGACAGCGTGTTCCTGATCGGCGAGGCCGGTTCCGGCAAGGAAAGGGTGGCGCGCACGATTCACCAGCAGAGCCGGCGCTCACACGCCGAGTTCGTACCGCTGTTCTGCGGCGCCCTGTCGCCGGAGCTCCTGGAGAGCGAGCTGTTCGGTGACGCCAGGCCGGGTTTCGGTACGGCGAGCAGGGAAGGCACGGGCTACCTGCGGCGCGCCGCGAACGGCACGCTCTTCCTTGACGACATCACCGAGATGAACGCCGGCCTGCAGGCGCGCCTGCTGCAGGTGCTCGAGGCGCGCGGCGCGGAGCCCGCGACGCGCATCGTCGCCGCCACAAGCATGGATCCCGAGGAGGCGGTGGAACGGGGCCGCCTGAATGACGCGATGTACCGCCGGCTCGCGCAGGTTCGAATTTGTGTGCCCACGTTGCGCGAGCGCGGCGGCGACGTCATTCTCCTCGCCGAGCACTTCCTTGCGGAGCGCAACGCCGAGACCGGCGTCGTCAAGCAGTTCACGGAGGGCGCGCGCGACGCGCTCAGGGCACACG
This sequence comes from Woeseiaceae bacterium, assembly GCA_036381215.1. Taxonomy (GTDB): domain Bacteria; phylum Pseudomonadota; class Gammaproteobacteria; order Steroidobacterales; family Woeseiaceae; genus IDS-8. The sequence goes on from DASVDF010000153.1 coordinate 22,903, forward strand.
ACTGGCCGGGCAACGTGCGTGAGCTCAAGGAAGCCGTGCGTCACAGCCACCTGCTGGCCGCCAACATGATCAGGATCGAGGATCTCCCGGGCCGCGTGTCGTCGGCCGGGCCCGGCGACGAGGACTACATTCGCGTCAACGTCGGGACGCCGCTGTCGGAAGTCGAGCGGCGCACCATTCTCTCGACGCTCGAGCACTACGACGGCGACAAGAAGAAGGCGGCGGACACGCTGCGTATCAGCCTGAAGACCCTGTACAACCGGCTGAAGCAATACGACCACAGGCGGTGATGGCGAACGTCAAGACGATCCTGGTCGACGTCGAGCTCCGCGAGGGCGATCGCGCCGAGCTCACGCGCGCCGAGGAGCTCGCGAAAGCGTCCGGTGCCCGCGTGTTTCTCCTGCTGACGGCCTTCGAGCAGTCGCTCGCGGGCGGCCTTCTCTCGGACGCGCAGCGCCTGGAGACGGTGCGCGAGCGCTGGCTCGCGGAGCTTTCGACGTGGCTCGCCGGGCAGGCGCGGCGCCTCGAGGAGGCGGGCATCGAAACCGAGAGCGCGGTCGTGTGGCACTCGCCGCGTTATGACGCCGTGCTGGCGCGCGCCGCGGAGCTCCAGGCCGACGTGATCGTGCGTGCCGCGCATCGCGAATCGGCGATCGGTCGCCTGCTCTTCGGCGCCGCGGACTGGGAGCTGGTGCGCCGCGCTCCACAGCCGGTCTGGATCGTGGGCGGCGGGGCGGACCTCAGCAAGGACGGGGCACGCGTGCTCGCGGCGGTGGATCCCGTGCACCCCGGCGAGCAGAAAGCCGGCCTCGATCGCCGCCTGGTTAGCGCCGGTCAGCGCATCGTGAAACTCTTCGGCGGCGAGCTGCACATCTTCCACGCCTACAGCCCGGCGGCGACCGTGACTCCGGTCGCGGCGACCGGGCACCAGGCGGCGCTGCCGGCACTGGCCGTCGGTCCCGAGCTCATCGAGGAACTGCGCGCCCTGCGACGCGCGGAGCTGGACCGGCTCGCGGAGCCGTTCGGAGTGCCGCCGGAGCGCGTCCACCTGGTGGCAGGTGACACGAAAAGCGCGCTCCTGGAATGTGTCGATGCGCTCCGCATCAACGTGGTGCTCGCGGGAGCCGTGTCCCGCGGGCGAATCGAGCGCCTGCTGATCGGCAGCACGGCGGAGCGCATCCTCGACGCCGTGCCCTGTGACGTGGTCGTGCTGAAGCCGCACGCTTTCCCCCGGACTCCCTGAGGACCAGCCTGGTCGTCGCGACGGGACGACGGCTCGCGGCCGGGGCGCGTCAGGTCCGGTCGGGGAAATCGATCTTTGCGTGCCGGCCCTCGTCGTCGTCGAGGGTGTGCCCGGTGGCGAGCGCCCGGGCCGCGTCGAACATGAAGCGCACCGCTTCCACCCCGGAGCGGTCCCAGTACTCGGCGTAGGTCGGCACGACCTCCAGCAGGATGAGCGTCGGGTCGTTCCGGCCTTTCGGGAACCAAAGCTCCTGGATGTCGTTCCATAGCGCGTTGATGCGCTCCGGATCGCGCGTGGCGCGGACCGTGCCGGAGATCGACAGGAACCTGGACGCGGCCTGCATGGCGAGGTTGACGAATGGCTCGTCGGTAATTTCCTCGAGCTTGCCGCTGTCCACGCTCGTGATGAACCAGACGTGGCCGTCGTCGCTCGCGTCCGCGATGGCCATCGGCCGCGAGCGCAGCTCCGCGTCACGCCGCGTGACGAGCATGGCGTGATCGAAAGATTTCAGCACGTCGATGAATTCGTGCTCGCGTTGATCGTGCATGCGACCTCCTGCCGGGCAGCAGGGGTCTGCAAGCATCGTGCCACGACGCCGCGCGCCGGCTGGCACGGAGGATGCATCGACGTGGTGGTTTCGGATAGGAGACTGGCGATGAAGCCGACGTTATCCGCGCTGTTCGCGTTGGTCGTTCTCGCGGGGTTCGGTGCGCCGGCGGCGGCGCAGGACGAGGAGGACGGTGAGCGCAACATGGACGCGATCCACTGCGTTTCCATTCGCGGCATCGACGCCATAGACATCGTCGACGCGCGCAACCTGGTCTTCAGGATGCGCAATGGCGACGTGTACCGGAATCGGCTGCCGCGCCAGTGTCCGGGATTACGCCGGAACGGCACCCTGATGTACCGCAGCTCCGTCGGCCAGCTCTGCAGCATCGACATCATCACCGTGCTCGAGAACCGTAGCTTCGGTTTCTTTCCGGGAGCGTCCTGCGGGCTCGGCATGTTCGAGCCCATCACGAAGGACATCGCCGACGAGCTCCTGCGCTCCGCGCGCGACTGACGGTCGCCACCGGCCGCCGCCCCGCGACGTCAGCGGCCGGCGCCGTTTTCCCCCGGCCCGGGCTCGGTTTGGCTCTCCTCGTGACGCGCCGGCTGGCGGTCGATGTCGCCGATGTCGAGCACCGGCGAAGCGTCGATCGCTCCCGCATCGAGCAGGGCGGCGACACGCTCCAGCGCGGCGACGAGCAGCGCCTGCTCCCAGTCCGCGAGCGCCCGGAACCGGTCCCGGAACCGGTCGTGCAGCAGGTCGGGTGAATCCGCGAGCGCTCGTCTGCCGCTGTCCGTCACCTCCACCCAGATGCGCCGCCGGTCCTCGGTATCGCGTCGCCTGTGCACCAGCCCGGCGCGCTCCAGCTTGTCGACCAGCGACGTGACCGTGGCCTGCGTCAGGCGCGCGGCGCGCGCCAGCGTGCTGGGCAGCACCCGACCGTGGCGCGCGACGATCTGCAGCATGATGAGCTGGGAGGTCGTGAGCCCGGTGCGACTCGCGAGCAGGCGTGAGTTGAGCTCGGTGGCGCGCAGGATGCGCCGCAGCGCCACCAGCGCCGTTTCCGACCGATCCTCGGGCAGGGCGCCGCTCATGCCGCCCCCGCGGCGGCGACGGCGGGCGACGCGGTGCCGCAAATAATTTGAAAGCCGAAGTGAATGCGGGCCGGCCGACCGCGGCGTCGGCCGCCTCGACTCATCATCTCAATCAGTGAATTCATGCGACTACACAACGGTAAGGACGCCGGACGCCAGGCACACCTCGCCGCGGTTTCAATCGTCCGGCCAATTGTTTAGAATGACAAATAAATTCCATGACGGTTTCTCACACACAACACGCCGCGGCTGCGGTGGCCCGGCAGACTTTGCGCCTGCCCTCGGCCGGCGACGCCGTGCGCGTGCACGATCTCATCGCGGCCTGCCCGCCGCTCGAGGAGAACTCACTCTACTGCAACCTGCTGCAGTGCACGCACTTTGCCGCGAGCTCGATCGTCGCGGAACAGGGCGGCAAGCTGGTCGGCTGGATTTCCGGCTACCGGCTGCCGGCCGACCCCGCGACGCTCTTCGTCTGGCAGGTCGCGGTCGACGCAGCGGCGCGCGGCACCGGCCTCGGGCGGCGCATGCTGCGTGCCCTGCTCGCGCGGCCGGCGCTCGCCGGGGTGCGCTGGCTGGAGACGACGGTCACCCCTGATAACACGGCCTCGCGCGCGCTGTTCCGCTCCTTCGCCCGGCATACCGGCGCCTCCCTCGCCGAAAGGACCGGCTTCGACAGCGACGCGCATTTCGGCGGCCGGCACGCGAGCGAGCCGCTGCTGGTCATCGGACCCATCGACATCGACCACGACATCGAGCACGCGGTCGGCGCTCACGCCGGACGCCCGGCCAGCCGCGCATCGACCGAGCTCCCGTCCCGGAGGAACGACATGCCCGAATCCAGTGAAACCGCCGCCCAACCCGCGCAGACGTTCGAACGCCTGGAATCGCGCGTGCGCAGCTACTCGCGCCGTTTCCCGGTGCTCTTCGATCGCGCGGAGGGCTCCTGGCTCCACACCCGCGACGGCGAGCGCTACCTCGACTTTCTCATGGGCTGCTCGAGTTTGAATTACGGGCACAACCCGGCGCCGCTCAAAGAAGCCCTGCTCGACTATATCGAGCGCGACGGGATCACCCACAGCCTCGACCTGCACAGCGACGTCAAGGAGCGTTTCCTGCGCGAGCTGTCGCGGACGGTGCTCACGCCGCGCGGGCTCGATTACGTCGTGCAGTTCCCCGGACCCACCGGCGCGAACGCCGTCGAGGCCGCGCTCAAGCTCGCGCGCAAGGTGACCGGGCGCGAGAACGTCATTGCCTTCACGAACGGCTTTCACGGCGTGACCCTGGGTGCGCTGGCCTGCACCGGCAGCGGTCATCACCGTGGGGCGGCCGGCACCGCCCTCGGCGGCGTCACGCGCATGCCCTACGACGGCTACTTCGGCAAGGGCGTGGATACCGCGGCCCAGCTCGACAGGCTCCTGTCCGACGCATCGAGCGGTGTCGACGCGCCCGCCGCCATCCTGCTCGAGACGGTGCAGGGCGAGGGCGGCCTGAACGTCGCGAGCGACGAGTGGCTGCGGGCAATCGCCGCGGTTGCGCGCCGCCACGGTGCGTTGCTCATCGTCGACGACATCCAGGCCGGCGCCGGGCGCACCGGCACGTTTTTCAGCTTCGAGCCGGCCGGCATCCGACCGGACATCGTGACGCTCGCCAAATCCGTATCCGGCTACGGTCTGCCGCTCGCGCTCGTGCTCATCGACCGGCGCCACGACCGCTGGCTGCCGGGCGAGCACAACGGCACGTTCCGCGGCAACTGCCACGCGTTCGTCACGGCCCGCGCGGCGCTCGAGACGTACTGGCGCGACAGTGCGTTCGCCGAGGGCGTGCGCGCGCGGGGCGAGCTGCTCGGGCGGCGGCTTGCGGAGATCGCGCGCGCGGCACGCCCGCACCGGCTCGAGCTCAAGGGGCGCGGCATGATGCGCGGCCTCGCGATGCCCTCGGGCGAGCTCGCGGCGCGCGTCGTCGAGGGCGCGTTCGCGCGCGGCCTGGTCATCGAGACCAGCGGGCCCGACGACGAGGTCGTCAAGTGCCTGGCGGCGCTGACCATCGACGAGGCGGAGCTTCGCCGGGGGCTCGACATCCTCGCGGACGCCGTCGAGAGCGCGCTCGCCGCGGCGGACCGCGACCGGGCCGCGGCCTGAGAAGCGAGGAGAGACAGACATGATCATCCGCGATCTGCAGACCGCAGAGCACACGCGCCGCAAGGTCGAGAGCAACGGCTGGAACAGCGTCCGCCTGCTGCTGAAAAGCGATGCAATGGGCTTTTCCTTCCACATCACGACGATCTACGCCGGCGCGGAGCTGCCGATGCATTACCGCCATCATCTCGAGTCGGTCTACTGCATTGCGGGCACGGGCTCGATCGAGGACGTGGCGACGGGCGAGCTGCACGCGATCCGTCCGGGCATCCTGTACGCGCTCGACCGGAACGACCGGCACGTGCTGCGCGCGGACACAGAGCTCACCCTCGCCTGCGTGTTCAACCCGCCGCTCTCCGGGCTGGAGGTGCACGATGCGAGCGGAGCCTACCCGCTGGAGGCGGAGTCCGTATGACGGGCAGGGCAGACGCCTATCCCTCGCGCCAGGCCGGCGAGCCCGCCATCCTGCCGCGCCGCGACTCCGTCGTGCACGGCCGCTGGAGCGCCGACGCGCCGCTCACCCGCGAGGCGACCCAGGCTTTCGAGCGCGACGGATTTCTGGTCCTGGACGGCCTGCTCGCAGCGGCCGAGATCGACGCGCTGCGCGCGGAAGCGGAAGTGTTGCGCTCGACCGCAGCCGGCGACCTCGAGCCGGAGACCGTGATCGCCGAGCCCGGATCGGGTGCGGTGCGCTCCGTGTTCCGCGTGCACGCCCAGAGCGCGGTGTTCGCGCGCCTGGCGCGCGATGCGCGACTGGCCGACGTGGCCCGGTTCCTGCTCGGGGACGAGGTCTACGTGCACCAGTCGCGCATGAACTACAAGCCCGGTTTCGAGGGTCGGGAGTTCTACTGGCATTCCGACTTCGAGACCTGGCACGTCGAGGACGGCATGCCGCGCATGCGCGCGCTCTCGATGACGGTGCTGCTCACCGAGAACACGCCGCACAACGGCCCGCTCATGCTCATGCCCGGCTCGCACCGCCACTTCGTGGCCTGCGTCGGCGAGACCCCGGAGGATCACTACAGGCAGTCGCTCCGCAAGCAGGAGTACGGCGTGCCGGACCGCGATGCGCTCACGTTCCTCGCCGAGCAGGGTGGCATCGAGGCGCCGGTCGGGCCGGCGGGCACCGTGATCCTGTTCGACTGCAACGTCATGCACGGCTCCTCCGGCAACATCACCCCGTTCCCGCGCAGCAACGTGTTCCTCGTCTACAACGCGGCAAGCAACGCGCTGCAGGCGCCTTTCGGTCCGGCGAAGCCGCGGCCCGAGTTCATCGCCACGCGCGAGTCGTGCGAGCCCTTGCGGCCGGCGGCCGGCCCGCTGCTCTCGAGCGCCGCATGACGGCCGTGACCGGACAGGGGGCGGCCGGCCATACCGTGGAGAAGATCGGCGGCACGTCGATCAGCGACACTCGCGCGGTGCTCGACAACGTGCTGATCGGAGCGCGCGAAGGCGACGCGCTGTATCGCCGCATGTTCGTCGTCTCGGCGTACGCCGGGATCACGGACATGCTGCTCGAGCACAAGCGCACGGGCGAGCCCGGTGTGCACGCCCTGTTCGCCGGCTCCGAGTCCGACTGGGCCTGGGGCGACGCGCTCTCCGACGTCAGCGCGCAGATGCAGCGCATCAACGCCGACGTCTTCGGGGAGGAGGCGGACCGGCTCGTGGCCGACCGGTTCGTGCGCGAGCGCATCGAAGGCGTCCGGAGCTGCCTGCTCGACCTGCACCGGCTCTGCTCCTACGGCCATTTCAATCTCGGCGAGCACCTTGCGACCGTGCGCGAGATGCTTGCCGGGCTGGGGGAGGCGCACAGCGCCCACAACACCAGCCTGCTCCTGACCCGGCACGGCATCAACGCGGTGTTCGTGGATCTGACCGGCTGGCGCGACGACCCGCACAGGACGCTGGACGACCGGATCGCCGCCGCGGTGCCGCAGCTCGACGTGGAGCGGACGCTGCCGATCGTCACCGGCTACGCGCAATGCGAGGAGGGAGTGATCGAGCGCTACGGCCGCGGGTACACGGAAGTGACCTTCTCGCGGATCGCGGTGCTCACGCGGGCGCGCGAGGCGATCATCCACAAGGAATTCCACCTTTCGAGCGCGGATCCCCGGCTGCTCGGCACGGAGCGCGTGCGCAAGATCGAGCGGACCAGTTACGACGTGGCGGACCAGTTGTCCAACATGGGCATGGAGGCGATCCATCCGGGCGCGGCCAAGGGGCTGCGCCAGGCCGGTATCCCGCTGTGCATACGCAACACGTTCGAGCCGGCAGATCCCGGCTCGGAGATTCGCGGGGACTACGTGCCGGCGACGCCCAGGGCCGAGATCATCACCGGGATGCGGAGTGTGTTCGCGCTCGAGTTCTTCGAGCAGGACATGGTGGGGGTCAAGGGCTACGACGCGGCGATCCTGGACGCGCTGCAGCGGCAGCGCGTGCGCGTGGTCACCAAGACGTCCAACGCGAACACCATCGTGCACTACGTGGCGGGGTCGCTCAAATCGGTACGCCAGGTGTCGGACGACTTGCGCGAAGCGTTCGCATCGTCGAGGATAACGGTTCGTAAAGTCGCCATCGTCACCGCGATCGGCAGCGATCTCGACGTGCCCGGCCTGACCGCGCTCGCCGTGGGCGCGCTGGCCGACGCCGGCATCGAAGTGCTGGGCCTGCACCAGCTCATCCGCAACGTGGACATCCTGTTCATTTTGGCGGAAGAGGATTTCGAGCGGGCCGTTATTGCTTTGCACGAGGTGCTCGTCGAAGGCCGTCGACCGGCCGCGCGGCGCTCCCGGCACGCCGCCTGACGTCACCCCACCCGCATCGCCGGCCTCCGCCGGCGTTTTCACCGACCGACACTCCACGGAGGACTTCATCATGCTGACGGTCAGCGAAACCGTACTGAAGCAATTCGATAGCGCCCTCGAACGAGCGGGCGAGCCCGGCGGCGGCGAGCGCTGCCTGCGCATGGTCCGCAGCGACGATGCGAACCTGTCGCTCGCGCTCGAGGTGCCCGAGCCCGGCGATACCACCTGGGAATACGAGGGCCGGACGGTGCTCGCCGTCCCGGAAAACTGCGCCGGCTTCTGCTCCGACAAGACGCTCGACATCGACGATCAGGGCCGACTGGTGCTCAGCCAGCGCGCATGAAAGTCCACGATCATTTCGTCGTGCGCCTGGGCGGCCGGGACTACTGCGACACGCCCAACCTCGTCGTCTACCGGGGCGCTCCGCTGCTCAGGCTGTCGCGCGCCCCGGACGACGAGCTCGAGGTACAGGCGGAGGTGTTCGACGCGGACGGGCACCGCAAGGCGAAGGTGCGCGGCACCGAGCTGGTCGAGGGCGACCCGGACGCGATCGACGTCCGCTCCAGTGAGAACTGTTACGTGATCCGCGATCGCGCGAACGACCGGGTCGTGTGCGAAATCCGCCGCCGGGCCGGGAAGCAGAAAATGGATCTCGACGTGTCCATCCTCATGCACGCCCCGGATGGCTTCCTGATCCACGCGAACCCGGCACAGTCGAACGTCAAGCCGCTGCACGAGACGCTCCTCGTGCGCGGCGCGGAGGCGGCGATCGCGCTCTGAGCGCCGCTTGAACGCGCCGCGCCGGTGCGTCCTGCATTGGCGCGGGGAGCCCGGGGCGAGGCGCGCTTCGCCCTCACGCGGCCCGTTGCAAATCCGCGGGCCGGCGGGCAAGGTGAGCGTGGGGGAGCGCGCACATGCCCTTGCAGAATCCGGTCGTCGTCATTCCGGGAATCACGGCTACGTCGCTGGTCGACGAGTATCCGCTGGAGGCGAACATCGTCTGGTCGATGGTGTTCAACAAGGAGTATGAGCGCGTCGCCCTGCATCCGGACGACCTCCGGTTCGAGGCGATCGAGCCCGCGCGCGTGACCGCGGGCCGCGTGTTCCCGATCTACGAGGACCTGATCAAGGCGCTGCGCCACGAGCTGTCGCCGCAGGCGGACCAGCCGACCCCGGTGTTCGCGTTCCCCTACGACTGGCGCATGGACGTCCGCCTCACCGCCGCCCGGCTGACCGCCTTCGTCGAGGAGGTGCTCGGGCGCACGCGGCTCCTCAGGCACTACGGGAACGCGGATGGGCTCGCGGTCGATCTCGTCGGTCATTCCATGGGCGGGCTCGTCATCTGCGAATACCTCGCGCAGGCAGGCAGGCGGGCGAAAGTCGGCAAGGTGGTGACGATCGGCACGCCCTGGCTCGGCTCCGTCGAGGCGATCGTCAAGATCGCCACCGGCATGACGCTGCTCACCGGGAGCGAGCCGAAGGAGCGCGAGCGCGAGACGGCGCGCATCCTGCCGGCGATCTACCAGCTGTTCCCGAGCTGGCCGGGGGCCGTGGTGGATGCCGAGGGCCGCGACGTCGACGTTTTCGATCCGGCCAACATGCAGGCGAGCGTGATCGACAGCCTCACGGAATTCGTGCGCCTGTACGCGGTCGGCGTGCGCGCGGCAGAGCGGCGCAACGAAGCCTTGCGCATCCTGGGTGACATGCTCTCGTGGGCGCGAGCGCATCGCGCGACCGTCACCGGGTTCCGGACCTCGGGCTCGCCGCCGCGCCAGGTGGACTGGCTGGTCATCGCCGGCCTGGGCCAGCGCACGCGGCTCTCGTTGACGGTCGACCGCGCGCGCGGCGGCCCGCGCTTCGTGCTCGACGACGCGCAGTTCGTCGACGAGTACACGCCGGACACGCCCGGGTCGCGGCGCACCGGCGACGGCACGGTGCCGCTCCCGGCCGCCCTGCCGCCGTTCCTCCCGGAGAGCAACGTCGTGTGCGTCGGGGAGGACGACCTGAATTTTTTCGAGCTGCGCGATCGCCTGCTCGTCGATATCGGCGGCATGCACGGGCTCCTGCCGCGCATCAACCTGGTGCAGCGGCTCGTGACGAAGCACCTGCAGCCGCGTTACCGCGGTGAGGTGTGGGGCCGGCGCGTTCCGGGCGTCGCCAGGTGGACGCCGCCGATAGCAGGCCTGCCCGAAAAGTCCCCTTGAGCCGACGCCCGGCCGCGTGCCGGGGCGGGCCGGAAAACGCATATACTTGGACCGCGCTTCGGCGGAGCGGTCCGGACGGGTGCCGCCTGCGCAAGGATCTCCTGCCAGTGCCGGGGTGCGGATCGGGGGACTGATGAGAAGGGGCTCGAGCTTCCTGCTTCCGGCGATGCTGATCACGCTGTATTACGCCTTCTGGGCCGGCGCGATCACGGCGCTGCTGATGTGGTGGCCGGCGGTGCGCGACGTGTTCCCGGTCGGCGGCCTCGGCGATCTCGCGGCGCGCTCCGGCGACGCCTTCGAGCCGGTTTATACCGACGCCGGCACGACGGTACTCTCGCCGCACGGGCCGGTCCGGCTGGCGTTCGCGACCCTGGGCGCCGCCGTGCTGACCGTTCCCGTGTCCTGGGTGTATTTCATCACCAGCCGCGACAAGGAAATCGACCAGTCGTTCGTGCAGACGATCATCCTGATGCCGATCATCGTGACCGGCATCGCCATGATCGTGCTCAACAGCCTGGCGCTCGCGTTCAGCCTCGCGGGCATCGTGGCCGCCGTCCGCTTCCGGTTCGCGCTCGAGCAGCCGGCCGATGCGATGTACATCTTCGTCGCCATCGGCATCGGGCTCGGCGCCGGCATCGGGTCGCTCGGTATTGCCGCCGTGATATCGATGGCTTTCGTGTATGCGATGCTGGTCATCTGGAAGCTCGAATACGGCCGGTCCCTTTCCGGCCCGTTCTTTTCCATGCTGACCCGGCGGGATCGTGCCGAGGAAGATGTCGATTGAGCTGGCGAGTGGCGGTTCGTTGAACGGACAAGCGCTGATTTTCGTCCATGGCCGCGACTTCAAGCCGGCGGCGGAGGAGTTGCTGAAGATCGGCGTCGCTGCCGTGTCGGCGGGCATCGAGCGTGACTGCCCGGAAATGCTGGTGGCCTTCCATTCCGCCACGAAACGGCTTGCGTACTACGGTGACATCACCAACGCCTGGCTGCGCGAGCAGGGCTGCTACTACGACGAGCAACTCGACCTCGGCGACCGCCGGCGCGCGTTGCAGGAGCTGCGTGCGCTGCAGAAGCGCAAGCACTTCGGGATGAACCGCTACGAGCGGCTGCCCGGCAAAACCGCGGTCGCGGAGTTCGCGGCCGACGTCGCGGCATCGGTGCTGGGATCTCTCGGTCTCGCCCGCCGCCTGATCGGGAAAGTGGCGATCGACGTGGGCGAGTACTGGAATCCCGGGAGCGACTTCGCGCCGCGCGTCCGCGCGCGGGTTCTCGCCGAAATTTCGGCGGCGCACGAGGCAGGCAACAAGGTCATGCTGATCGCGCACGGCACGGGCTGCATCGTCGCCTGGGACGTGCTGTGGCAGATGTCACACGACCCGGCGCACGCGCCTCGCTACCGCACGCTGAAGATCGACCAGTGGCTGACGCTGGGCGCGCCGCTCGGCGATACCACCGTGCGCCGCCAGCTGCTCGGGGCGGACGCGAAGGGCAGGGAGCGGTACCCGGCCAACGTCCTGGCCTGGCACAACGTCTCGGCGGAAGACGATTACCTGTGCCACGACCATACGCTCGCCGACGATTTCCGGGAGATGCTGGAGCTGCGGGTGGTCAGCGCCATCCGCGACTATCACGTCTATAACCTGGCCGTGCGTTACGGCAGGTCGAACCCGCACAGCTCCGTGGGCTACCTGATCCACCCGCGGGTGACACAGATCATCGCGGACTGGCTGCGCAGCGACGAGATGGTCAGCCTGATGACAGGCATCTACTGACGATGTGGTCGTCCACGGATTCGGCGTCGGCCGTGTCCTCGTAGAACTCGCCCAGGAATTCCGACACCCGTTCGCGCGACCGGTCATCCAGCCCGTCGAGTGAGGCCACCAGCCCCATGATGTCGGCCTCGTGCGCGCGCGCGCCGGCCAGCGCCGCTTCCACGTGCTCGTTGTAGGCGCACGGACCCCGGTATAGCCGCTGGGTCACGCGCCGGATCCGGAGCTTCGGATTGGGGCCCGCGTACGGGGCGTCGACCAGGCCGGAAAAGTCGAAATCGTACGGCACCGCGAGATGGCCGCCCGTAGCTTGCGCCAAAAGGACGATGTTGTGGCAGCAGTCTTCGTCCTTTTCGCCGCGGATGAGAGAGTAATCGGTATTGCCGATCATGTACTGGAACACGGAGACGAGCGCGGCATAGGCGGGGTCGAGGTCGCTCACGCTGGTGTGCGGCACTTCCAGCACCTGCACGCCGAGCCGCTCCGCGAGACGATCGTCGTCCTCGAGGAGGATGCCGTAATGCGTGCTCGTCTCGTTCTCCCCGTCGGTGTCGACCCAGGTCACGCGCAGGAGACGCGCGCGGAAGCTCCGCTCCGTGAGGACGTTGAAGATTTTGTAGGCCAGGTATTCCCTGAGCACGTATTGCTCGTACTGCTCCCTCCTGTTCTGGCAGTGCGTGACGAGCTTCAGCTTGTCCTGGCCCGCGAATTCCGTGCCCTCGACCTGCTTCTTCCTGAAGTTCAGGCGTACCGGCGGCACGTCGCAGATATCCTCCTGCCGGCGGTAGTGCCCGCGCGCACGGAGCTCGAGGTCGAGCGCCCGGCGGGCTCCCGTGGCGTCGACCCAGGAAAAGGTGCCCGGCAGGTATAGCGTGTCGTCGCGCTCGTCCATGAGCGTTTCGAGCGGCGCTTCGATGCGGGCCTCGAGCAGGTCGTCGCGCTCGAAGAGCGGCCAGGAAGCCGGGACCGTGCCCTCCGCGGCAGCCGCCGGGCACGGCGCAAGAATCACCAGAACCAGCAGCCAGACGAGCGACCTGCTCACGACCGGATCTCCCGCTTGCCCGCCGGCATTCTAACCCGGCGCTTGCCGGAAAACCCGGGCCCGACTATGTTGGTGGGGCCAGCCCGCGGGACCCGTCTCCTATGCGCGAACCGACCCGGCCGCACCGCCTGCGCTGCCTGTCTGCGCTCGCTGCCTGTGCGCTGCTCCTGCTCATCCACCCCGCCGCGTGGGGCGCCGAGTGGCGCTGGCAGGAGGTCGAGCGGGTGGTCGCGATCGGCGACGTGCACGGCGCCTTCCCGGCCCTCGTGCGGACGCTCGAGAACGCCGGCGTCATCGACGGCCGGAGGCAGTGGGCCGGCGGCAAAACGCATCTCGTCGTCACCGGCGACCTCCTGGACCGCGGGCCCGGATCAAGGCAGGTCATGGACCTCCTGATGCGCCTCGAGGGCGAGGCGCAGGAGGCGGGCGGCATGGTGCACGTGCTGCTCGGCAACCACGAAGTGATGAACCTGACCGGCGACCTGCGCTACGTGTCCGCGGCCGAGTACGCGGCCTTCTCCGCCGACGAGAATGCGGCCGACCGCGAGCGCGCGTTCGAGGTGTTCCGGACCGCCCATGCGGACGTGACGGACCCGGACACGCTGCAACGCCGGTTCGCGGAGCGCACTCCGCCGGGCTGGTTCGGCCGCCGCGCGGCGTTCACGCCGGACGGCCGCTACGGCCGGTGGCTCCTGGAAAAGCCGTTCATGGTCGTCATCGACGACACCGCGTTCGTGCACGGCGGCCTGTCGCCGATGGTGACCGACCTCGGTCTCGACGGGGTCAACCGTGAGCTGAAGGAACAGGTTGCGCTTTACGCCCGCCAGTTCGAGAGGGTGGCCGGGGCGGGCCTGGTCGACGTGACGGAGAATTTCTTCGAGCGCCCGCCGTTGCTCGAAGCGCTGCCTGCGGCTCCCGAGCGCGGCCCGGAGCTCGCCCGGGCGATCGCCGACGTCATCCGCCTGAGCCAGGCGGCCGTGCACGCCCCCGACAGCCCGGTGTGGTATCGCGGCAACGTCGGCTGCAGCGAATTGATCGAGCAGGACAAGCTGCAGGCGGCTCTCTCGGCGATCGGCGCCGCTCGCGTGGTCATAGGCCATACGCCGACCGCCTCGCACCAGGTGCAGCAGCGCTTCGGGGGCAAGGTGATCGAGATCGACACCGGCATGCTCGGCTCGCATTACGGGGGCAGCGGACACGCGCTGATCAGCGAGGGAGGCAGGCTCGCCGTCGTCGGCGAAACGGGAGCCGATGCCTCGTCGCCCGTGCCGCAGCCGCGGCCCACGGGGCTCGAGCGCTCGCGCCTGACCGTCCCGGAGCTCGAGCGGATTCTCGCGAGCGGCGAGATCCGCTCGGTGACCAGGGACGCATCCGGCCGGACCGTCGTGGTCCTGCACGGCGGCGATGGGGACGTCCCGGCGGTCTTCACGAGGAAGCCGCGGGGCAGGGGATTCGTCCCCGAGCTCGCTGCCTACCGCATCGATCGCCTGCTTGAGCTCGACATGGTGCCGGTTACCGTCGCCCGCGAGGTCGACGGCCGTGAGGGAACGTTGCAGGTGCGCGTCGCCAACGCGACCGACGAGGCGAGCCGGCGCGAAAGCGGCGCCGGGTACGGCGCCTACTGCCCGCTGCCGGAGCAGTGGCAGGCCATGTACGTGTTCGATGCCCTGATTTACAACGAGCGGCGCGAGCCGCAAAGCATGCTCTATACCCCGGGCGAGTGGCGCCTCATGCTGACCCGCCACGACCACACCTTCGCCGCCGAAGACGGCCGTCCGGCATGGCTCGGGAAGGTGGATTTGCGGGTGGACGACGCCTGGAAGAAAGCGCTGGCGGCGCTGACCGACGAGCGGCTGGCGGACCGGCTCGGCGACGTGCTGGACGAGGAGCGCCTGCAGGCGCTCGGGGAGCGGCGCGACGCCCTGCTCGAGGAGTAGCGCCGGGCCTGGCGAGCGAATCGACTAGCGGCTGGCGGCCAGGCCGGTGACGGTCTCGATCTTCGCGATCAGGCGGGCCAGGTTGACCGGCTTGGTCTCGTACTCGTCGCAACCGGAATCCAGCGCCTTGTCGCGGTCGCCCTGCATGGCGTGCGCGGTCAGGGCGATGATCGGGATGTCCCGGGTATCCGCCTCGCCCTTCAGGATCGTCGCCGCCGTCCAGCCGTCCACGGTCGGCAGACTCATGTCGAGGAGAATGACATCCGGCGCGCTGCTGCGCGCGAGCGATATCCCGTCGGCTCCGTCAATCGCCAGCAGCACTTCGAAGCCCTTGCGGCGCAGGCGCCGGCTGAGCATGTCGCGGTTCATCTCATTGTCTTCGACGAGCAGTACTTTGAGCATACTCAAATACCTGTGGGGGAGGAGCAGCGGCTCTGACAGCCCGGGCGAGGGCCGGCCGGTCGACCTCTCAATCATATATCTCCTGGGCGAGCACGACGACACGATCGTCCGGGCCGAGCCGCCAGGTCGCGTCGCGCCGCGGGTTCAGGAGCACGCCGTGCGCGGATACGCCCGCCGCGGGCGCGGCCAGGCGCACGCCGAGCGCAGTCTCCATCTGGGCCTGTGCCGAGTATTGCAGGTCGTGGAAAGAGCACGGAACGCCGAGCTCGACGTAGCGGCTCGCCGGTCGCAGGCAGATCTCCGTGCCACCGGCGCTGAGCAGCTCGCGGAAGATGCTATCGAGCACCGGCTGCTGCGAGATCTGCGTCAGCTGCATGCTGACGATCTCCGGGCTCACGATGATTTCCCGGGCGGCCGTCCGGGCCACGAGCTCGCGGTCGCGCGGGTCGTGGATCTCGGAGACGATCTGGACGCCGCCGCCCGGCTGCGAGCGCACGATGTCGGTCAGGAGCAGGAGCACCATGATGCTCCTGGCATCCGGCTCGTCGTCGTTGGATTCGTCCGCCAGGGTGATGATGCAATTGTACGAGGCCGGCTGCAGCGACCGCAGGAAGCCGCCGGATACCGTGTCGCCGCGGCTGAAGACGACCTCCACGTTGCGATATGACGGCGTGGCGTAGCTGTCCAGGTGCCGCCGTGCCTCGTCCTCGCTGAAATTCGATACCACGTGGATTTGGCTGCCCGGCAGCACGTGCCCGTCGAATTCGCGCAGGATGTCGTGCACGCTGTCGTTGAACCCGAGCACGAGGATGCGGTTGAGAGCGGGCTTGCGGTAGGCCTCCGTGCGGGCGATCGATGCAACGTGCGGCTTCGCGGCTGCATCGAAGCGGATGTCCCCGGCACGGCACAGCAGCACCAGGTGATCGTCGGCGTCGATCACGTAATCGGGTTCCGGGTTGAGCCCCGCCGCGTAACGTACCGCCCCCTTCGACTCCTGCCGCCAGCTGATGCCGATGGGGATCGCCGAGTCGAACCCGAACTGGACGTCGCCGAAGCGTTTGCCGACGCACGCGGATTCGTGCTTGACCCGGATGGAGTTGCCTTCGCTCGACAATATCTCCGCATACACGTGCGACAATCCCGCCTGGCGCGCCGCCTGCACGATGATCTTGCCGATCACCTCGCTGCTCGATATTACGGAGATCTCGTTGCCTCCCGCGATGCGGGCGACGTCGGCGCTCTGCTTGCGATTGACCTCCGCGACCAGCACCGGCTTCGTGCCCGACCAGTCCGGGAACGACGACAGCAGCATCGCCGTCTTGATCGCCTCCACGTCCCGCCCCGACACGTCGGCGTCGCGGGCCCACCCCGCCAGCACGATGATGCTCCGCGCCTCCTCGAACGCGACCCGTTGCAGCTCGAGGAGGTTGCTGGGTGAGCCGCTGCGCAGGATCAGCTTGAGCGGCAGGCCGGGAATGCCGGCGGCACGCAGCGCCTCCTGCATGTGGGCAATCTCCGGGGGGCCGAGGACGACCACCCGACCGCCCGAGTTGGTGCGTCCGAGCAGGCGCAGAATCTGCACGACCTTGTTGCTCCAGCCGAGGATCAGCGTGTGGCCGGTTTCCTTCACCGGGCTGTTGCCCCGCTGCAGGGCTGCGAGGCGCGTTTCCATCGACGTCGAGATGAAGCCGATCAGGATCCCGAAGATCACCATGCCCATGATGGCGATCAGCAGGGAAATGATCGCCACCGGCAGCGTCGCGCCGTAGTTTTCCTCGAAGAACCCCGGATCGATCAGGTGCTTCAGCGACCACCAGAGGGAATCCCAGAAGCCGCGGTCGATCTGCGATTCGATGCCGGTGACGTCGGCGTTCTCGGGCGAGAACAGCCCGAAAAAATAGGCGGTCATGCCGATCAGCACGACGGCCAGGGACAAGAGGACCAGCAGGACGAAATGCGACAGGGTGCTGCGGGAGAAAAGGTCGTCGAGCCGGTATCGGAGATGCGCCTTGAACTCCTTGAACATAGTCGTCCTGTACCGGAACCCCGCCGGGCAGGGTCAATATAGATCAAGGGCACGGCGGGTACCATGATGCCCGGGGCTGGGGTACCCGGCCTGGTGTATACTCCCGCCGGTACGGCGCTCGCAAGCTCCTCACCGAAAAGAGGATACCTGTAGAGCGCCCGCTGCAACCCGAGCGGTTCCCGCCCAAGGGGTGAACATGACCTGCTCTGTTCGGCGCCTGTTCGCTGCCACCGCGGCATCGCTCGCCGCCTCCACGGCTGCGGCGGACAAGCTCAACACCTTGATACCCGGCCTGTACGGCGGCGACGGCATTACGCTGGCCGGCACGTCAGGGGGTCCGTTCCCATCGCACGCCCCGCATTTCCTCATCGACACCGCGGACAACTTCAATCGCCTGAACGACATCATCTCGGCACAGGTCGGCGCGATCCCGTTTGCCTCCGCAGGCGCGGGGTTTGCGTTCCGGTTCGACGAGGACCTGGGGACGTTCGTGCAGACATCGGAAAGTTTCGGCCCGGTATTCGCGGAGCGGGCGGAGACCATCGGCGACAGGCGCTTCAATGCGAACCTGTCGTTCACGTTTTTCCAGTACGACGAGTTTCTGGGCCAGGACCTGGATGACCTCGTGGTCAGGACCCTGCACGACGCGGATATCATTCCGCCCTTCGACGTACGCACTTCTTTCGAGCTCGATACGGTCGATGTCCACTTGAATCTCGACGTCGACATCAACGCCCTGAACTTCGCCGGCACCTACGGTGTGACGGATCGCCTCGACGTGGGCTTTTTGGTACCGATTGCGGACGTCGACGTGCGGATCGTGACGCACGCGGAAGTGGTCAAGTCACCGGAAAACGACATACCGGTCGACGTGCACACGTTCGAGGGTGGGCCGGAGTCGCCGGACGACATGGCGAGCGGCAGCGCCCAGGGACTCGGCGACATCGTTCTGCGCGCCAAGTATCACTGGCTGGAAAGCGACACGAACAACCTGGCGGCGGCTTTGCTGGTGAAGACCGCCAGCGGTGACGAGGAGGACTTTCTCGGCACCGGCGACGCTACCGTGCGGCCGTTCCTGATCTACTCGCGCTCCTTCGGAGCGTTCACGCCGCACGTGAATCTCGGCTACGAATTCAATCTCGACGATTCGGACCAGAACTCACTGGAGTATGCCGCGGGTTTCGATTTCGGTGCCGAAAAGCTGACGCTGGCGATGAGCGTGCTGGGCAGCCGTGAGTTCGGCGGCGACGGCTTCGCGGATACCATCGTAAACGGCGCCATCGGGCTCAAGTGGAATCCGTTCGGCAGTTACATCCTGACCGCGAATGTCCTGCTGCCGCTGAACGACGACGGCTTGCGCTCGGACTTCATCAGCACGCTGGCTTTCGAGCGAAACTTCTGACGATGAGAACAGCTCCACGAAGTACTGTTCCGCCCGCGCCTCACGGCGCCTGACAACCGTGCAGCAAACGGTGCGAGTCTGCCGTTGGATCCGCAATCGCAGCGTCCCGGATCTGCGTCCGGCGCTGCTGTTGCTCGTGCTCTGCGCTTTGCGGGCGGAGGCCGAGTCGATCGCACTCATCAAGAGCTATGACTCCGAACCGTACGACGCGGCGATCTCCGGATTCCTGAGCTCCTGCGACACGGAGATCACCGAGTACAACCTGGACGGCAACCGTGAAGGGAGCGACAGCCTGATCGGCAGCATCGTGCGGTCGCGACCGCGCCTGATCGTCGCCATAGGGGTGCTGGCCGCGGAATTCGCAAAGCAGAGGTTCAGCGACGTTCCGGTCCTGTATGCGATGGTTCCCGAGCCGCAGGAGTATGGACTGACCGGCAGCAACATCGCGGGGATCTCCCTCGACATCCCCATCGAGCGGCAGCTCACCGTCTACCGCTCGATGGTGCCGGGCCTGAAATCGCTGGGAGCAATCTACGACCCGCGAGTTTCCGGGGATTTCATCGCGCAGGCCACCGCCGTTGCAGAGCGTCTCGGCATCGTGCTGCACACGCGGCAGGTCGAGTCGCGGAAACAGGTACCGGCCGCGCTGCGGGAACTGCTGCGCGAGGAACCGATAGACGCGCTCTGGATGGTCCCGGACGAGACCGTGCTCACGCCCGAATCGTTCAAGTTCCTCCTCCTGAGCTCGTTCGAGCACAAGCTCCCGTTCCTCGCGGCGTCCGACATATTCGTCGAGGTCGGCGCGCTGGCGTCGCTGACGCCCGACTACGCGGACGTCGGCCGTCAGGGGTGCGAGCTCGCAACGGCGCTCGAGAAAGGCGAAGTGAGCTTCGCGCAGCTGGACGTCGTGGGTCCGGCGAAGGTCAATCTCTCCATCAACCTGAAAACGGCCAAAAAAATCGGGCTGAACATACCCGAAGACGTCATCGCCGCGGCCGACGTCGTGTATCGATAACGATGCGCGGGACACCCGAGATTCTCGACGAACCCGCCGATATCGGTGCAACGACCATTGTCGGCGTCCAGCCGGCGGGCATGACCCTGGGCGTGAAGGCGATGTCCTTCATCGCCGTGATCCTGCTTTCGGTGGGGGCCGTTTTGAGCTGGCATTTCCTCACCCAGGCGGAAGAGGGCTTGACCGGTGAGCTGCGCAACAGGGCCGAAGCGCTCACCAAGAACCTCGCGCGGAGCAGCAAATGGGGCCTGCTCAGCGAAGACGAGGTGATCCTGGACGAGATCGTCAGCGACATGCTGCGCGAGGAGGGCGTACTGTACGTGGCGATCAGCAACGCCCAGGGTGACATCCTTGCGTCGAAGGCCAGGGAGGGCGAGACCAGGTCGGTGGAGCTGCCCATCCTGCACGCCGAATCCCTGGCAAGCACGAACGGGCCCCCGTCCATTCATTTTCACCAGATCGACGGCGTGGGGACCTGGCATACCTACATGCCGGTCGAGTTCACGCCGACTTTCGGCAGCCAGACCGATGCGGACATTTCCAGCGCACTGCGGTTGCTCGGCGATACGCGGGCGTCGGCAGCCGCCGACGACGAGAGCCGACGCTACGGCAACGTTCAGCTGCTGGTGTCTTCGGAGAAGGTGTTCGGCGAGATCGAGCATACGTTCATTACCGGCATCGGGCTGACTTTCGTCATCGTGCTGGTCGCGCTGGTGATTTCCTGGCTCTTCTGCTCCCGGGTCCTCGCGCCTGTGAAGGCCATGGCCGCCGCGGCCCGCCGCATCTCGGCGGGCGACCTCTCGCAACAGATCAAGGTCCAGTCACGCGACGAGATCGGCGTTCTCGCGCAGACGTTCAACCAGATGTGCAGCTCGCTGTCGCGCATGACGCGCTCCCAGGCGGAACGGCTCGAAGCGCTGTCTGCCCTGCACGAAGCCGGGCTGAACATCAACTCCACGCTGGACCTGGAGGAAGTCATCGACCTGATGCTGGACATCGTGGTCAGGCGGCTCGGCTATCAGCGGGCACTGGTTTTCCTTACGGACTGGGATCGCCGCGTGCTGACCCACGGTCGCATCGCGGGCGCGGGCGAGGACGTCGGGACACGCTTCCGCGAGCTGGAAATCCCGCTGGACGAGCGCAGCGGGTTCTGCGCCCGTGCGGCACTGAGCGGAAAATCGATCCTGGCGAACGACGCCGAAGGAGTGGCCGCGCAGGGCTACCCGGCGACGCTGGAGCTCCTCGGGCCGCATCCGTTGCTCGCCGTCCCGCTGCTGTTGCAGGACCGGGCGCTCGGCGTCATGGCGGTCGAGGGCAAGCCCGGCCTGACGCTCGGACCCGCCGACACGTCCCTCATGGAGACCCTCGCGAACCAGATGGCCATCGCGATCGCCAACGCTCTGAGCTTCGAAAAAATCGAGCAGCTCAACGTCAGCCTCGAAGCAAAGGTTCGCGAGCGCACCGAGGAGCTGCAACAGCAGCAGGCACGGCTCGAGCAGGTCAACCAGGAGCTCATCAAGGCCACGCGCCACAAGTCGGAATTCCTCGCCAACATGTCGCACGAGCTGCGAACTCCGCTGAACGCCGTGATCGGTTACAGCGAGTTGCTGCAGGAGGAAATGGAGGAGCAGGAGCACGCCGAGTACGTGCCGGACCTGCGCAAGATCAATTCCGCCGGCAAGCACCTGCTGGCATTGATCAACGACGTGCTGGATCTCTCCAAGATCGAAGCCGGCAAGATGGACGTGTTCATGGAGGACGCCGAGGTCGGCCAGATCGTCGACGAAGTCTGCACGACCATCAGGCCGTTCATCGAGTCTTTCGGCAACCAGTTCAAGTGTTCGCCTGCGTCCGGCCGTATTCGCACCGACGTCACGAAGTTGCGGCAGGTCCTGTTCAACCTGCTCGGAAACGCGGCGAAGTTCACCGAGAACGGGGTGGTATCGCTCGAGGTGTCGCGTAGCCGCGCCGACGGCAACGAGATCTGGCAGTTTACGATTTCCGACACGGGCATAGGCATCGCGCCGGACAAGATGGATCGCCTGTTCGAGGAGTTTTCCCAACTCGACGAGCAGGTCGCGCGCAAGCACGGCGGCACGGGCCTCGGCCTCGCCATCAGCAAGCGCTTCTGTCGCATGCTCGGCGGCGACATCTCGGTCACGAGCCGGGTCGGCCAAGGCTCCACGTTTACGGTAACGCTGCCCGCGCAGGCCGAAGAGGAACGTGCGCCTGTTCGGGCGTCGCGGAAGCGCAAAGCCGGCAACGAGCACTGCGAGGTGCTGGTGATCGACGACGATCCCGCCGTGCGCGACCTGGTCAGCCGCTACCTGGTGAAGGAAGGATTCCGGGTGCAGACGGCGCAAACGGGCGAAGAGGGGCTCGAGCTCGCGCGCAGGATGCACCCGGAGGCGATTACGCTGGACCTGCTGATGCCCGGAATCGACGGCTGGTCGGTGCTCACCCAGCTCAAGGCCGACCCGGTGCTCGCCAACATCCCCGTGGTCATCGTCACCATCCTGGACGACAAGGACATGGGGTACACGCTCGGTGCCGAGGACTACCTGACCAAGCCCATCGACCAGCAGCGCCTCGTGTCGATCATCCGGCAGCATTGCGGCAAGCACTCACCGGCTCCGATCCTGCTGGTGGAGGACGATCCCGACAGCCGCCGGCTGCTCGGAAGCGCGCTGCGCAAGGAAGGCTTCGACGTCGCCGAAGCGGAAGACGCCGAAGCCGCACTCACGCGGCTGCAATGGCAGGTGCCGGCCCTCATACTGCTCGACCTGATCCTGCCGGGGATGGACGGCTTCCAGTTCATCGAAGTCCTGCACGGTAATGCCGAGTGGCGCAACGTGCCCATCGTCGTGGTGACGGCGAAGGACCTGTCGCCGGAAGAACGGCGCTCACTCGAGCGCAGCGCGCGGAAGATCATCCGCAAGGGCGGCTACTCGCGAAGCGAGCTCCTCGACATCGTCCGGTCCACGATGCGGGCGAAAGTCGCGCCGGCCTCGCCCTCCGGCTGAAGAAACTCGACGGGTTACGTCCGGCCGGCAGGACACCGGCCTCGTGCAAAGCTCAGTTCTCGAGCAGCGGGAAGCGCGCGGCGATGGGGTCGCCGGTGAAGTGCGCCACCCAGCCCTCCGGATTGTTGAACAGCCGGATGGCGGTGAAGGAGGGGTTCGGCCCCATGTCGAACCAGTGACGCGTGTTCGCGGGCACGGAGATGAGATCGTCGCGCTCGCACAGCATCGAGTACACGCGCTCGCCGGCGTGGATGATGAAAAGCCCCTGCCCGCGCACGAAGAAACGCACCTCGTCCTCCGCGTGCGTGTGCTCCTCGAGGAACTTGCGGCGGAACGCATCCTTGTCGGGGTGGGCCGGATGCATGCTGACCACGTCGAACGTCTGATAGCCGCGGTCGGCGATCAGGCGCTCGATCTCCCGGCGATAGGCCGCGATGATCGTCTCGTTATCCGCATCCGCGGCCAGCTCGCGCTCTGCCTGCCAGCGCTCGAAGCGCACGCCGGCCTTCGCGAGCTCGGCCGCGATCGGCTCGAACTCGCGCGTGTCGACGAGCGGACGCTGCGGCGCGGTGTCGGCATAAACCCTGAGGTGGCTCATGCGGCGATTCTACTGCATGCCGGCGGGGTGCGCGCCTCCCGCACGGCAGGGAGACCCGGCCGCGACGGCGACCGATCGCACTTTCTCAGATCGTGACCTCCTCGAAGCCGCGGACGACCGGATGGCGGCCGCCGCCAGTGCGCTCGCCGCGCGCCACCTGGACGGTGCGCAGGCCGGCTTCGGCCGCGGCATCGAGCTCCGCGGCCGTGTCGGACAGGAACAGGATCGTGTCGGCCGGCCGGCCGACGGTAACGGCGATCCGGCGATAGGATTCGGGGTCGCGCTTGGCGCCGATGCGCGTGTCGAACCAGTGTTCGATCAACGGCCTGAGGTCGCCGGCATCGCTGTGGCCGAACAGGAGCTGCTGCGCGTGCACGGAGCCGCTGGAGTAGATGCAGAGCGTGGCGCCCTGCGCGCGCCAGCGGCGAAACGCCGGCGCCGTGTCCTCGTACACGTGCCCGGTGAAATCGCCGGCCCGGTAGCCCCGCTCCCACACGAGCCCCTGCAGCGCCTTGAGCGGCGTCGCCTTGCGGTCCTCCGCGATCCAGCCGAGCAGTATCTCGATGACGCGCTCGCGCGTGGCCGACGGCTCGCCCGCCTCCTGGCGCACGCCGGTGAGCAGCGGCGCGATGTCCGGCGCGTCGCCGTGCGCGCGAATGAAGGCGGGCAGCGCGCGGGCGGAGTACGGAAACAGCACGTGATGCACGAAATCGAGCGAGCTCGTCGTCCCCTCGATGTCGCAAACCACCGTGCGGACGAGCTTCATGACCCGGACCCGAGGCGCTCCTGCCGGAAACAGGCGAGCAGGAACTCGAGGCCTTCGACGTGCCGCTGCGCGCTCGCGAGATCCGCGCCCCACGCGTACAGCCCATGACCGCGCACGAGGAAACCCGAAGCGCGCAGGTGTCCGAGCGCGAAGCGTTCGCGAACCTCCGCGGCGAGAATGCGCATGTCCTGGCTGTTGTCCAGCACCGGCAGCACGAGCTTGTCCTCGTGCGAGGCGTAACCGGTAATCGCCTTCTGCATCTCGTAGCCCTGGAACACGATGTCGCCGGCCGCCGCGCGCGAGACGACGGTCGCGGTGACGGAATGGGTGTGCAGTACCGCGGCGATCTGCTCGTCGAGGGCGTACAGGCAGGTATGCAGCGCGATTTCGGCGGAAGGCCTCGCCCCGGGCTCCTGCGGCACGCCGTCCTGGCCGCAAACCATCAGGTCTCCGGCCGTGAGGCGCGACTTGTCGGTGCCCGAGCGGGTGATCAGGCAGCGTTCCCCGCCGAGGCGCAGCGAGAAGTTGCCGCCGGTAGCGAGGCACCACTCGCGCGCGCCGAACAGCCGGCCGACGGCGGCGAGCGCCTCCGCCTCCGCGGCGTGCGTCGCGAGCGGGCCGGCCGGCGCGGCCATCATCCGCCGCTCGCGCCGGCCGAGCGCGCGGCCGTGAGCATGGCGTCGAGACTGCGCTCTACGTCCTCGTCCGTCGTGGCCCACGAGGAAACGCTGATGCGCATGGCGGTGTGCCCCTGCCACTCGGTGCCGCTGCACCAGCAGGTGCCGTCGCGCTGGATCGCGGCGATCACCCGCCGCGTCGTGTCGGGCTCGCCGAACGAGACCAGCACCTGGTTCAGCACGACGTCGTTCAGCACCTTGTGACCCGCCGCGGAGAGTCCCGCGGCGAAACGCCGTGCGTGCCGGCAGCAGCGTTCGACCAGCTCGCGCAAGCCCGCCCGGCCGAGCGAGCGCAGCGCCGCGTACACCGGTACGGCACGGGCGCGGCGCGATTCCTCCGGCACGTACTCGCGCGGGTCACGCTCGCGCGGCGATTCCTGCAGATACGCGGCCGCGAGGGTCATCGCGCCGCGGTGCGCGCGGGCATGGGCGCACAGCACGATGCCGCAGTCGTAGGGCACGTTCAGCCACTTGTGCGCGTCCGTCGCGACGGAATCGGCCTGTTCGATGCCGGCGAGCAAAGGTGCGAGCTCCGGGCTCGCGGCTGCCCACAGGCCGAAAGCACCGTCGACGTGCAGCCAGGCGCGGTGCTCGCGGGCAAGGGCGGCGATGGGCTCGAGAGCATCGAACGCACCGGTGTTCACGTTGCCCGCCTGCGCGCATACGACACAGGGTCCGCGGATTTTCTTCAGCACGCTTTGCAGCTCGTCCATGCGCATGCGGCCTTGCGCGTCCGTGCCGATGCGCACGGCGCCGTTCATGCCCAGCCCGAGCATGCGCAGCGAGGTCGCGATCGAATAATGCGCCTCGTCGTTGACGACGAAGGTGATCGGCGGCGCGCCCGTGAGACCGTCCTGCTCCACGTCCCAGCCGGCCGCCTCCAGCACGTGCCGGCGTGCGGCGGCCAAAGCCGTGAAGTTGGCCATCGAGCCGCCGGTCACGAAGCCCGCGGTCCAGTCCGCCGGCAGGCGCGTGAGCTCGAGAATCCAGGCGGCCGCGATCTGCTCGGTGACGGCATTGAGCGGCGAGAGCACGTAGAGCCCGGTGTTCTGATCCCAGGCCGAGACGAGCCAGTCGGCCGCCGTCGCGACCGGCAGGCTGGAGCCCACCACGAAGCCGAAGAAACGGGGGCCCTGCGTCGCGACCGTGCCGCCCGCGGCCGCCGCGGCCAGCGCATCGAGCACCGCCGCCGGATCATCGCCGGCTTCCGGCAGCGGCACGGCCAGCCGCGCTTGCAGCGCCTCGGCGCTGTCCGTCGCGCCGACGGGCCGCTCGTTCACTCTGGCGAGGTAGTCCCGGGCATGCCGCGCCGCCCGCTCGAGCAGCGCATCGCGTTCGCTCATGAGGTGATCATCTCGTGGATCGGGGCCGTTCATTGAAAAGGAATCGCGGGCGCGCCGCAATAGCGTCACCGCCGGACTCAGGCCTGCCTATAATGCCGATTCATGCGCAGGTTCATCGCGGAGCTCAGGCGCCGGAACGTCTTCCGCATCGCGGCCGCTTATTCCCTGTCGGCCTGGATCCTGATCGAGGCGGGTTCCGTGCTGCTGCCGGTCTTCGGGGCCGGCGAAAGCCTGTTCCGGGCGTACGTGATGGTGGTGATCGCGGGGTTTGCGGTCGCCGTCGCGCTCGCGTGGCGGTTCGAGTGGACGCCGGAAGGCGTGAAGCTGGACCGGCGCGTGGCGGCCGATGCCCCCGTCCAGGCAGAGCCGCGCGGGCAGAAGCTGAACTACGCGATCATCGCGCTGCTCGTGCTGGCGCTGGCCGTCTCAGTCACCTTCAACGTCCTGGAGCTCGATACCCCGGACGGCGGTCCGGGCGTGGCGCGCCGCTCGATCGCCGTGCTGCCGTTCGACAGCCTGGGCAGCGACGGCGAGAACCGCTCGTTCGTCGACGGCATCCATGACGATCTGCTGAACCGGCTCGCGAGCATCCAGTCCCTCAAGGTCATCTCGCGCACTTCCGTCATGGAGTACCGGGACACGACCAGGAACGTGCGCGAGATAGGCGAGGAGCTCGGCGTCGAGTCGCTGCTCGAAGGCTCCGTGCAACGCGCGGGTGATCACGTCCGCATCAACCTGCAGCTCATCGACGCCGGCACGGACGAGCGCATCTGGGGTGACAGCTACGACCGGCTGCTTTCCATCGAGAACATCTTCACGATCCAGCGTGAAATCTCCGAGGCCGTCGCGGCGGCGCTGGAGACGACGCTCTCTCCCGAGGAGCAGGCGAGCGTGGAGGCGACGCCCACGAGCGACCTGCGCGCGTTCCGGCTGTTCCGCGAAGGCAAGCAGAACATCTACCTGCGCCGGCTCGACACCCTGCGCAAGGCGCGCGAGCAGTTCGAGGAAGCGATCGCGCTCGACCCCGCCTACGCGCAGGCCTACGCGGGGCTCGCGGAAAGCGTGCTGCTCCTCTGGAACAACCACAATGACCTGCCGGAAGCGGCGGCCGTGCGCCTGACCGAAACCAATCTCGCGCGGGCGCTCGAGCTCGATCCGAGGCTCGCCGATGCCTGGGCGATCAGGGGCCTTCTGCAATCGACCCTGTGGCTGAATGACCGCAGCGGCAGCGAGAATGTGGAGGCGGAGACCGCGTTCCGCCGCGCCATCGAGCTGAACGCCAATCACGCGAGCGCCTACATGTGGTTTGCGGCACTTCGGGACAACGAGGAAAGGCTCGGCGAGGCGATCGAGCTGTATCAGCGGGCGATGGAGCTCGATCCACTGGCACGGATTCCCTACGTGAACCTGCCGCTCATCTACGCCAAGCGGGGCGAGCATCACGCGGCCATGCAGCTCTGGCTCGAAGGCGCGCGGGTGCACAGCGACTGGCCGACCATTTACGAATACGTGGCCAACCATCTGTGGGGCATGGGACGTCTCGTCGAGGCCTTTGCCTGGGACCGCAAAGCCGCGGAGCTCGCGCCCGGCGCGCTCGACAGTCCGCTGCGGGGTTTCGCCATCATGCTGGACCTGGGCGACGTCGAGCGCGCGGAGGCGCTGCTCGACGCCGTGCCGCGCGAGCATCCGCTGGCGGCGATGACGCAGGCCTTCCGTGCCATGGTCGAGGGCGATTACCGCGAAGCCATGACTCTGTTCGCGGGCTACGCCGACCGGGGGATCGGCCCTGCAAAGGGCTTTTATACCGCGGCGTCCGATGCCGCAATTCTGGCCGGCGACCTCGACCAGGCCAGGAAATACGTGCTGCTCGCCCATCCGTCGCTGGCCGGCGATGCCGCCGGCGCGGTGGACCGGCAGACGCTGGACAGTGCGGTCAAGCTCGCCTGGATCGCGCTGCGCGAGGGGCGCAGGCAGGAGGCTGCGAGCCTCCTGGAAACCTCCCTGGCGCTCGTCCGCCGCCTGCCGCGCCTCGGCACGTTCGGCTACGGCATCCGGGACGTGCAGATCTATGCCTTGCTCGGCCGCAAGGAGGATGCCCTGCAGGCGTTCCGGGCGGCGCTCGACGAGGGCTTTCGCGGCTCGATCTTCTTCGACAACTGGCCGCTCGCGCTCGATCCCTACATCGCTTCGCTGCGCGACGAGCCGCGCTTCGTCGCGATGGTCGCAGAGCTGGACCGCGATCTCGCCGAGATGCGGGAGCAACTGGCCGCGGCGCAGGCCGCCGGCGACCTGGATGCGTTGCGCATGCGCGCCGAAACCATCTGACGGCCGCCGGTGCGCGCGGCCCGCGCGTCGTTACGGAGCGCTCTCCCCGGCAGTGCGCACGAGGTCGACGGGAAGCATGGGCGTGGAGAGCAGCTCTTCGAACCGCGCCCAGCGCTCGGCCTCACTGTCCGTGCCGGCTTCCACCCAGTCGCGCACGAGATCCTCGCCGAAGTTGTAGTTGATGACGTAGCTGCGGTACGTGTCGAAGAAGTCGACGCGCTGCTCCGCGCGTTCCGGCGAGGCGAGCGTGTAATCGATCAGCCATTGCACCGCTTCCTCGCGGCTGATGGTGCCGTTCAGGTAATCGCGGGCCGCTTCATTGCCCGCGTAGCTCAGCTCGTCGAGCAGATCGAGCAACTGATAGTAGCGCTCGGCCTCTGCCGGATCGAGTCCCGCGAGCGGAAACAGCTCGCGCTTCTCGAATGCGACGCGCTCGTTCCCGGGGAAAGCCAGGTCGATGCCGTAATTGCCGCTGCCCTCCGCGATCAGCGACTGCGGGCTGAACAGCGGATAGAGCGAGAACTCGACCCAGCCCTTCTCTTCGACCAGGCGCTTCTCCAGCAGCGTGTTGAACGTGTGATGGCCCGGATAGCCTTCGTGGCATCCGAGCTCGACGGCGCGGCTCACGTAGATGGGCAGGCCGCGGTTGATCTGGATCAGGCTGTGCGCGTTGCCCTGGTACCAGTTGTAGCCGGTCCACGGCTTGTCGGTCACGTACTCGATGCGGAAGGATTCGCCCTCGGGCAGCGCGATGTGCTCGAGCGTGCGGCGCCGGCACTCCGCGATGGCCGCCTCGAACACCGCGGGCAGCCGCTCGTCCGGCACGACGAACCGGTTGCGGAACGCATCGACGCGCTCCGCGAGCTCGCCCTCGCCGGGCACGAGTCGATCGATTTCCTCGAGCACCGCGGCGAAATGCGCCGCGTCGTAGTCCGGCGCGGCGACACCGAAGATGCGTCGGGACTCATCATCGAAGGGCAGCGTGTGCCCGCGCTTCAGGTCGATGCGCGTGTCGAGCGCAGCGAGCCGCGCGAGCAGGCCCGCGATCCGTGCCTGGCGCTCACCGTCGCCGCTGTCCGCCGCGAGCCCGCGCAGGCGCCCGGCCAGTTCTGCCGCGCGGGCGTCGATGTCGTCCAGCGACAGATGGGCGGCTTTTGCGTCGTCGCGGATCGAAGCCGGGCCGAAATAAGCGTCGACGTGATTCGCGTCGTGCAGGCCCATGGACAGCTCGAGGAACAGGTATTCCCGCGCGATCCCGTCGAGCGGTTCGCCGGGGGCGGCGGCGCACAGGCCGCAGGCGAGGAGCAGAATCGATGCTGGCAGGCTCTTCATCAGCGGTTTCCCGATCGCAAGGCGGCAGAGGATAGCACCCGGGCGATGCAGCCGCGCGGACCGGCGGATGCTAAGATGACGCCATGGTGCGACGTGACTCGCTGCAGTGGATCGTGCCGGTGGTGCTGGCCGTCGGCGTGGTGGTGGCGTTGTGGTTCTACTGGTACCGGACGCGCGCGCCGGAGCCGCCGCCGGAGCAGGCTGCGCCCGCCGGGCAGCCGGCGGAGGAGCGGCCCGCGGAGCCGGCGCACCCGCTGCCGCAACCCGCGCCCGCGGCGCAGGAGAAGAAGCAGCTGGAGCCGCTGCCTCCGCTCGATCGCAGTGACGAATATTTCGAGATGGAGTTGACGGACCTGTTCGGCGAGCCGCTCGAGAAGCAGCTGGTCGACCAGCGCCTCATCGAGCGCATCGTCGCGACCGTCGACAACCTGCCGCGCGACCACCTGGCCGAGCGTATCCGGCCGCTGGCGGCCGTACCCGGCAAGTTCGCGGTGCGGGACGGCGACGAGGGCGCCGCGAACGAGCGCTATACGCTCGACCCCGCCAACTACGATCGCTACGAGCCGCTCGTCAATATGATCGCGGAGACCGGGACGGACGACATGGTCGAGCTTTATCAGCGCTTTTACCCGCTGCTGCAGAAAGCGTATGTCGACCTGGGCTATCCGGACGGATATTTCAACGATCGCGTGGTGGAAGTGATCGACCACCTGCTCGCGACTCCCGATGTCACCGGGCCGGTCGAGCTCACGCGCCCGAACGTGCTCTACGAGTTCGCCGATCCCGAGCTCGAGAAGCTGTCGAGCGGGCAGAAAGCGCTGTTGCGCCTCGGGCCGGAAAACGCCGCCGTCGTCAAGGCGAAGCTGCGCGAGTTTCGCGAGCTCATCACCGCAAAACAATGAAGCTCGAGGCACGGACTGGCTCCCGTCCGGCGGGCGGCCGGCGCGGCCTCGGGAACGTCGAATGAAGATAGCGACCCGGACTGGATAAGGGGGGAACGATGCGCATCTGGCTCCTGGCACTGGCGTTTCTCGCCACGACGGCCGTCGCGGCGGACAGCGTGCTGCTCGGCTTCGATGCCGACGGCAGCAAGGCGGAACGGGAGCTCGAGGCGCGTTTCGACGCCGATCTCGACGCCGGCGATCTCGATCGCTGGCTGAAGCGCCTGTCCGCGCGCCCGCATCACGCGGGCTCGCAGGCGACGCGGGAGAACGCGCAGTTCCTCGCCTCCCTGCTCGAAGGCTGGGGCTACGACGTCACCGTCGAGGAGTTCGACGTGCTGCTGCCGACGCCGCGGCAGCGGGTGCTCGAGCTCGTGGCGCCCACGCGCTTCACCCCCTCCCTCACCGAGACATCGCTGCCGGAAGACCCCGGTACCTCGGTGCGCGCGGATCTCCTGCCGCCGTACAACGCGTTCTCGATCGACGGCGACGTGGAAGGGGAGCTCGTGTTCGTGAACTACGGGCTGCCCGAGGATTACGAGATGCTCGCGCGTTACGGCATCGACGTGGCGGGCAAGATCGTGATCGCGAAGTACGGCCATTCCTGGCGCGGCATCAAGCCGAAGCTCGCGGCCGAGCACGGCGCGATCGGCACGATCATCTACTCCGATCCCGCGGAAGACGGCTATGCCGTCGGCGACACCTACCCCAACGGCCCTTACAAGAATGCGACGGCCGTCCAGCGGGGCTCGGTCATGGACATGCCGACCTATCCCGGCGACGTGCTGACGCCCGGTGAAGGCGCGACTGAAGCTGCCGAGCGCCTGGATCGCGAAGAGGCGCCGACGCTCACGAAAGTGCCGGTCCTGCCGATTTCCTGGACAGACGCGCAGCCGCTGCTCGAGGCGCTCGGCGGCCCGGTCGCGCCGCCCGCGTGGCGCGGCGCGCTGCCCATCACGTATCACATCGGGCCGGGACCGGCGCGCGTGCACCTCGCGCTCGCGTTCGACTGGAACCGCATCACCGCCTATGACGTGATCGCGCGCCTCGAGGGCGCGGCATATCCCGACGAATGGGTGATCCGCGGCAACCACCATGACGCCTGGAACAACGGCGCCGCCGACCCCGTCGCCGGCCTCGTCTCCATGCTCGCCGAAGCGCGCGCGATCAGTCGCCTCGCGAAAGCGGGCGACCGGCCGGCGCGCACCGTCGTCTTCGCGGCCTGGGATGCCGAGGAGCCGGGCCTGATCGGCTCGACCGAATGGGCGGAAGCGCACGCGGCCGAGCTGCAGGAGCATGCCGTCGCGTATTTCAACACCGACAGCAGCGCGCGCGGTTTCATCGGGATCGGCGGCAGCCACACGCTGGAGCATTTCCTGAACCAGGTGATGGCTGACGTGCCCGACCCGCAGACGGAGCAGTCGGTCAAGGCGCGGCGGCGCGCCTGGATGAAGGTGCACGCGGCAAATGGCGTGGACCGCGCGGAAGCGCGGCGCGACGACTTGAGGATCTATCCGCTCGGCTCCGGATCCGACTACACGCCGTTTCTCCAGCACTTGGGGGTAGCGTCGGCGGACTTCGGCTTCGGCGGCGAGGGTGAAGGCGGCAGCTACCACACGCTGTACGACACCTACGAGCATTACACGACCTGGCGCGATCCGGGTCTCGCCTACGGTGTGGCACTCGCCCGGGTGACCGGCCGCGCGACGCTCCGGTTCGCCAACGCGCCGCGGCTGCCGTTCGAGTTCACCGCGCTCGCCGACAGCGTGGCGCTGTACGTCTCCGAGCTCGAGGAGCTCGCGCGCAACCTGCGCGAGGAGACCGAGCGCAGCAACCGGCTGATCGAGGCAGGCGACTACGGGCTTGCGCTCGATCCCGAGGAGCAGCTCGGACCCCCGCAGCGCAAGGAGCCGGTGCCGTACTTCAATTTCGCGCCGCTCAAGAACGCCGCGGACCGGCTGCGCGAAGCGGCGGAGAATTATTCAGAGGAAGCGGGCGGCGCGCGCCCGTCACCGGAGCTCAATCGCCTGCTCTACACCAGCGAGCGTGTGCTGACGCGCCGCGAGGGGCTGCCCGGCCGGCCCTGGTACAAGCACTACGTCTACGCACCCGGGTTCTACACCGGCTACGGCGTGAAGACCCTGCCTGCCGTGCGCGAGGCCATCGAGCAGCGCCAGTACGACGCCGTCGAAGGCGCGGTGGCGGACGTTGCCGAGGTCCTGAACGCGATGGCCGCGCGCATCGAGACCATCACGCGCGCGCTGTAGTTCGTTGGAGCCTAGTCGCCGGCGATGAACCAGACGAACTCCCAGTCGCCGTCGTCACGCTGCCGGAAGCCCGCGCGCCAGCCGTAGTAGTCCTGCTGCTCGTCGGCGGCGGCCGCCGGGCAGATGTACCAGTGCAGGCCGGCGAGCGTGTCGCGCACGCAGTCGCGCGCGAGGATGTCGGCAAGAAGATCCAGCCGCTCCGGCTCGGCCCGGAACACTGCGAGACCGCCTTCGCGCGACGGCTCCTGCCCGAAGCTGTAGCTGAACGCGTCGGCCATGTGCGCGGCCAACGTCGCGTAGTCCCGCGCCCGCGCCGCTTCGGCGACCGTCGCCGCCAGCGCCTCCGGGCCTGCAGCCGCCGGCATGACCGCGGAAGGATCAGAGTTGGCGGGCCCGTCCGGCGGCGTCTGCTGGTGGGGAACCGCAGGTTCGCGAGGCGTACATGCGCAGACGACGAGTGCCGTTGCGAGCAACACCAGGGCGTTGCCCGGCCTGCGCCAGTTCCTGTTCTCCTTCAGGTGCCGCATCAGCTTCTCCTTCTCGCGAAAAGGCACGCATTCCGGACATCCCGGACCCGACTGCAGAAATCTGCGTTCAGGTGAATTCCCGCAGGATTTCGAGCAGGCGGCCGACGTCGTTCTCGTCGTTGTAGAGGTAGGGCGATACGCGGATCGCGTCGCCGCGGATACTGACGTGCACGTGCGCCGCCGCCAGCCGCTCCGGGAGTGCCGGCGGCAGCCCGCCGGGCAGGCGGATGCCGACGATGTGGCCGACTCTCTGCGCGGGCGCCAGCACCTCGCAGCCAAGCGCCTGCGCTTCGGCCGCGAGCCGGTCGGTGAGCCGGCGCACCGTGGCCTGGATGCGCGGCACGCCCCAGTCGAGAAGCTGTTCCAGTCCCGCGAGCGCCATGGGCGCGAGCACGAGCTGCGAAAACTCGCCCATGTCGAAGCGCCGCGCGCCGCGCCGGTATTCGTCGGTGTAGTCGACGAGAGCCGCGAAGTTCTCGGCGCCGGCGCGGCTCGCCCAGGAGTATTCGAGAGGCCGGCCCGTCTCGCGCCAGCGCGGCGCCGCGTACAGATAGCCCAGGCTGTACGGACCGAGCTGCCATTTGTAGCCGACCGAGACCAGGAAATCGGGCTGCACGGCCGCGAGATCCAAAGGCAGCGCGCCGAAGGTCTGGCTTGCGTCCACGACCAGCGCCGCCCCGGCCTCCCGGGCGCGCTCGCCGACCGCGACGAGATCGACGCGGGCGCCGTCCGTCCAGTGGCAGTACGGCAGCGCGACCACCGCCGTCCTGTCGTCGATCGCTTCGAGCACCGCGCCGGTCCAGTCGTCAGCGGGTTTTCTTCTCACCGTGGAGAGCTCCGCGCCGCGTTCGTGCGCGAGCTCGCGCCACGCGTACACGTTCGATGGAAAGCCCTCGTGCAGCACCACGATGTTCTGACCGCGCCCAACGTCCATGTTGGCCGCTGCGATCGCGATGCCGTAGCTCGCCGCGGGAACGAGGGCCACTCCATCGCTGTCCGTTTCCATGAGGCGGGCGGCGGCGGCACGCAGCGCCTCCGCGGCGTCGAACCAGTTGGCGTCGGTGAACGTCCACGGCGCGGCCTTCCGGCGCACGGCCTCGATGCCCGTCGCGGTAGCGGATTTCAGCTGCGGCGACATGTAGGCGCAATTGAGAAAGGTGACGTCGGGCGGGATATCGAACAGTGCTCGCTGCCCGGGAAGGACGCCGGCGGTGGACCTGCTCATCGATTTCGACTCGTGACCGTTCAGGCGACGTTCATGATACGCGGATCGGTGCCGCAGACGTCATGGCGCCGCGGCCGCGCGCGAGATTGACCGACGGAGCAGCGGGTTCAGGCTCGATTCATGCTGACCGGGTTCAAATGACGTCACAAAGGGGTCGCACACGAGGTGTAGACATGGGCACACGAACTGCGGTCGGCGGCAAGGCGCTGCTGATGTTCCTGCTTCCCGGCTGGCTGGCGGCTTCGGCGTTCGCCGAGGAGGAGCCGAGGGCCTCGACGACGAAGCACTACGTCGAGGCTGCGCGCGAGGGAGGGGCGCCCACCGCTGTGAGCCGGGATCGCTACGGCGCCCTGGCGATGGAGGGCACGCGCGTGCAGCCGGGCCAGCGGCAGGTGCGGTCCGGCAAGCCCGGGGAATCGACGCTGCAATCGACCGGCAACAACGACTTCTGGTTCTTCGCGGCCGACGTCGTGCTGTTCGGCGACGACGATCGCGACGGCTTTTCTTACGGCATCGACCTCGTGTTCGACGCGGACACGATCTTCGAGGCCGCCGACGTCTACGCGGTGCTGTACCTGAGCCTCGAGGGCGGGCCGTGGAACGAATACGCGACCACGGAAGACTTCACGATTTTCGGTGCCGTGAGCGACGACGAGTTCGGGGTGGTGACCGAGCTCGAGTCAGGTTACCCGCGCGGCAGCTACGACATCCTGATCGAGCTGTACGACGCCTTCGACGGTACGTTCCTCGCGAGCATCGGTCCCGCGGATACCTCAGAGCTCGGTTTCCTGCCGCTCGAGGACTTCGGGCGCGATGCCCCGGACCGCCACCACCACCACACCGGAGGCGGAGCCGCCAGTCTCCCGTTACTGGTGCTGCTCGCGCTCGCAGCCGCGCTGCGCCGGAGGTGACCTCAGGCGGTCGAGCGGGCGAGGGGGACGGCGCGCGCGGTGCGCACGACCTTGCGGGCCCAGGCCGAGAGTGAGTCGAAATACGCGTACAGTGCGGGCACCACGAGCAGCGAGACGATGGACGAGAACGTGAGTCCTCCGATGATTGCCCGCGCCATCGGAAAATAAGCCGGCCCGTCGCCGCCGACCTGGGTGGTGCCGACGGCAAGGGGAGAAAGACCGACGACGGTCGTGGTCACGGTCATGAGGATCGGGCGGAGGCGGTCGCGGCCACCGGCGACGATCGCCTCGTTGCGGGACATGCCCTGCCGGCGGAGCTGGTTGACCCGATCGATCAGCACGATGCCGTTGTTAACGACCACGCCGATCAGGATCATGATGCCGATCGATGCCATGAACGTGAACGTCGTGCCCGTTACGGCGAAGAACAGGAAGACGCCGAAGACCGAGAAAACGATCGAACCCAGGATGATCGAAAACGGGAACAGCAGCGATTCGAACAGCGCGGCCATTACGAGGAAGATGCAGGCGATGCCGAGCAGGATGTTCTGGAACATCATCTGCTGCGTCTCGTCCTGGCGCTCGAAGCCCTCCCCGAACTTCCAGCTGTAGCCGGGCGGCAGCTCGAACTGCTCCATGAGCTTCTCGACTTTCGGCTGGACGTCGCTCATGGTCGTGCCGTCGGCGAGGTTGGCCCGGAGGACCACGGCGGTCTGCCGATCGGTGCGGCGGATCGTGTCGGGGGAGTGGGCCACGTCGAGCTCGGCGATGCTGCCGAGCGTGATCCGCCGCCCGTCAGCGGCGTAGAGCGGCAGCCCCGCGAGCTGATCGATGCTTTGCTTGTCGCTTTCGCGGAAGGCGAGGCGGACCTCGACTTCCCCCTGGTCGCCGCGGAACTCGCGCAGGTTCTGACCGCGCATTGCAGTCGCGACGGCATCCGCGACCTGCCGGGAAGACAAGCCGGCCGCCGCGGCGCGCACGCGGTCCACGGTGACGCGCACCTCCCGCTCGCCCGATTCCGCGTCGGAGCGGACGTCGAGCAGGCCGGCGACCGTCGACAGCACGCGTACCACGTCGCGGCCGAGGTCGTTCAGGCGCTCCGTGGAATCGCCGGAGATCTGCACGCTGAAGCCTTCGCCCCCGCCCTGCTGGTCGAATTCGAAGCTCGGCTTGCCGATTGCGATCGCGGGCAGACCCTCTTTGATGCGATCGATGACCTCCCGCGTGCCGAGAGTCGCTTCCTCCTCGTCGGTGAGCAGGAGCACGGATTCCGCATGCCCGGGCTCGTAGTAACTGTAGACCGAGCGGATGTCGAGCTCTTCGCGGTGCTCGAGCATCCACCCCTCGATCGTTTCGACGGCCGCCTGCACCTGTTCCAGCGGATGCTCGCCTTCGAGGTGGTAGGACATGTACAGGCGCCGCCCGGCTTCCTGCGGGAACGGATCGAACTTGACGAGCTGGAGCAGCAGCGGCAGCACTCCGATCGCGCACAGCAGCACGATACCGAGCGCGGTCCACCACGG
This sequence comes from Woeseiaceae bacterium, assembly GCA_036381215.1. Lineage (GTDB taxonomy): Bacteria > Pseudomonadota > Gammaproteobacteria > Steroidobacterales > Woeseiaceae > IDS-8. The sequence goes on from DASVDF010000153.1 coordinate 59,984, forward strand.
ATGCGCCAGAATCCCGCTCAAACCCCGTGCATAGCGGTTGGTGAGCCGCCGGATCCACGCGCCTTCCGCGGCGGGCGGCGGTGGCGGAATGCGGGCGGCCAGCATCGGCACGAGCGTCTGCGCGACGATGAGCGACGTCACCAGCGCGACGATGATCGTCACCGACACGTGTGTGAGAAAGATGCTGATCTCCGTCTTGACCCCGAACATGATGGGGACGAACACGATGACGGTGGTCGCCGTCCCGGCGAGTACCGCGAGCCCGACCTCGCCGACGCCAGTCAGTGTCGCCTCGAACGGCCGCGCCGGATCCTGGGCGCGGTGGTGGAAAACGCTTTCCACGATGACCACGGCGTTGTCGACCAGCATGCCAACCGCCAGCATGAGCCCCATCATGGTGAGGATGTTCAGGCTCAAGCCCGTGAAGTAGAGAACGCCGAGGGTGATCGTCAGCGCGAACGGGATGCAGGCGGTCACGATCAGCGTCGAGGAAAGCTGGCGCAGGAACACGTACAGCACGGCGATGGCGAGCAGGGCGCCGATCACCCCGGCCTCCAGCAGATCGGAAAGTGACTTGCGCACGCTGTCGGCCTGGTTGTCCAGCGCGAAGATGCTGATGCCCTGCATCTGCGGCAGGTCGCTGATCTCCGCGACTTTCGCCATCACGCGGTCCGTAACTTCCACCATGTTCGCGCCGGTGGACTTGCTGACGGCGAGCCCGACCGCGGGAGCGCCGTCGAGCCGGCGTCCGTACTCGCGATCCGGGCTGCGCAGCTCGACGTCCGCAACGTCGCCGAGGCGCAGCCCGCTGCCGTCGATGACGATGTCCTCGATGTCCTCGAGCGAGGTGAACTCGCCGCGCGGCCGGACGTTGAAGCGTTGCCCGCTGTCGGTGATGCGGCCGGCGCTGACCGCGAAATTGCTGCGCTCCAGCAGCCCCCGCAGATCGTCGATGGCGATGCCGTGGGCCGCCAGCCGGTCCGAATCGAGCAGAATGCGTATCTCGAGCGGATCGACGCCCTGGAGCTCCACCTTGGAGACGCCTTCGACGCGCTCGAGCGGACGTTTCAGCAGCCGTTCCAGCAGCTCGTAGCTCGCCGACAGGTCGCGCTCGCTGGAAATCCTGAGCTGCAGGATGGGCTGGTCCGCGAACGACCCGGTGAAGACGAAGATCCGGCGGATGTCCTCGGGCAGCTCGTGGCGGATCGCGTCGACCTTGGCGCGCGCCTCGATGCCCTTCGTGCCCATGCTCTGGCCCCAGTCGAACTGCAGGAAGATCTGCGACTGGCTTTCACTCGAGGTCGAGAACATCTGCTCCACGCCGGACAGGGTAGCGAGCGCTTCCTCGACCGGGCGGGTGATCAGCCGCTCCACCTCTTCGGGCGTCGAGCTCTCGTATGGGATCTGCACGAAGATCCCCGGGAACTCGATGTCGGGGAACTGCTCGAGCGGCAGCAGCCGCGACGCGATCAGGCCGACCAGCGTGCACGCGACGAAGATCACGATGGTAGTGATCGGCCGCCGCATGGCGATTTCGGTGTGCTTCACGACGTCACGCGGGCGCTTCGGCGACGGCCTGCCGTTCCGCGGCGAAGGCCTTGCGGTCGAGCAGCGAATACACCACCGGGATGACGACGAGTGTCAGCAGTGTCGAGACGGAGAGGCCGCCAATCACGGTGATCGCCATCGGCGCGCGCACTTCGGCGCCCTCGCCGATCCCGAGCGCCATCGGCAGCAGGCCGAGCACCGTGGTCAGGGTCGTCATCAGGATCGGCCGGAGGCGCGAGCGCCCGGCCTCGAGGATGGCAGCGTGCTTGCCCGCGCCTCGCCCGCGGTTGTGGTTGATGCGGTCGACCAGCAGGATCGCGTTGTTCACGACGATGCCGGCCAGCATGATGACGCCGATGAACGCGACCACGTTCACCGTCGTGCCGGTGACGAACAGCGCGAGCACGGCGCCGACCAGCGCCAGCGGAATCGTGAACAGAATGACGAACGGGTGCATCAGCGATTCGAACTGTGATGCCATCACGAGGTAGACGAGGAATACGGCCAGCACGAGCGCGAACTGCATGGAGCGGAACGACGCCTGCATCTCCTCGTTCTGGCCGGAGACCGCCGCGGTCACGCCGGGCGGCAGCGGTATCCGCCCGATGATGTCGCGGGCTTCCGCGGCGGCGCTGCCGAGGTCGCCGTGAGCGATATTGGCCGTGATCAGCGCGACCCGTTCCTGGGCGACGCGGCGGATCTCGGCCGGCCCGCGCGAGACGCCCACCGCCGCGACGGCTTCCAGCGTCACGGGGTGCAGGGCGGCCGGATTTACGATCAGCTGGCGGATCTCCTGGATGCTTGCATCGCGCGTGTCGACGCTGCGCACGAGCACGTCGATCTTCCTGTCGCGCCAGGTATACCGCGTGGCGAGCTCGCCGCGCACGTTCGCGACCACGCGGTCGGCGATGTCGCGCACCGCGAGACCGAGATTCGCGGCCCGCTCCTGGTCGAAGACGATCTGGATCTCGGGATTGCCCGCCTCGACCGTGGTCTCGACGTCGGTAAAGCGATCCGCTGCGGCCAGCGACTGTAGAACGCGAGTGTTGACGGCGGCGAGCGCGTCGAGATCGTAGCCCGCGATCTCGATCGAGAGCGGAGCCGCGAAGGTCATGACGCCCGGGCGCTTGAACTCGTACTGCACGCCCGGCAGGCGCGACAGCTCGTCGCGGAGCGCGGCCATGACGGCTTCCTCCTCGGCGCGGCCCGAGCCCGGCTTCAATGTCACGTTCAGCGTACCCGTGTTCTCGCCCGCCTCGACGGGATTCGCGTCGAGCCGGTTGCCGGTGCCGGCGACGGAGTAGGTGAGCTCGATCGCTTCGAGCTCCTCCGTCGCCTGCTGCGCCGCGCGGATGATGCGGTCCGTCTCGATGAGCGGGGCTCCGGGCGCGAGTCTCAGGTCGACGCTGAACTCGCCCTGCGCGAGCTGCGGGATCAACTCGGTGCCGAGACGCGGCACCAGCAGCATGCTGCCCGCGAACACGAGCGCGGCCGCGCCCACGACGGCAAGCCGGTGCTCGAGCGCCCATGCGAGCAGCGCGGCATAGCGCCGTTCCGCGGCCTGCTCGAAGCGGCGGCACAGCCAGGCGGGCACCCACAACAGGATCCAGGCGAGCCAGCGCACGGCAGCGAACACCCGGCCCGTTCCGCGAACGAGCCACGCCACCCCGCGGGTGAAGCGGCCGGGCGGCGTCTGTTCCGCCGCTTCCGGTATGTAGCGCGATGCTCCGAGTGCCTCCATCATCGGAATCAGCGTGAGCGCGACGCCGAGCGAGAGTATGAGCGCGAAAGTCACGGTCAGCGCCTGGTCGCGGAAGAGCTGGCCGGCGATGCCGGTGATGAACACCATCGGGAAGAACACGGCGACCGTCGTGAGCGTCGAGGCAACCACCGCGCCCGCCACCTCCCCGGTACCGGACTGGGCCGCTTCGAGACTGGCGTGCCCGGCCTCCCGTTTGCGGGCGATGCTGTCGAGCACCACGATCGCGTTGTCGACCAGCATGCCGACGGCCAGCGCGACGCCGCCGAGCGACATGATGTTCAGCGAGACGCCGTTCGCGTACATGAGCAGGAACGTGCCGACGACCGAGATCGGGATCGCGAGCGAGATCACGACGGTGGCACGCGCCTTGCGCAGGAAGCCGTACAGCACGAGGATGGCGAGGATGCCGCCCGAGACTGCGGCGGAGCTCACCTCGTCGATCGCGGCCGCGATGAATTTCGACTGGTCGTAGATCTTGACGAGCTCGAGGTCGTCCGGGAGTGTCTTGTTGACCTGCTCGAGCCGGCTCGCAAGTTTTCTCGCGACCTGCACCGTATTGGCATCACCTTCCTTGTAGACCGCGAGCTCGACGGACTCGCGGCCGTTCACGCGCGTGATCGCCTCGCGCTCCTTGTAGCCGCGAGTGACCGTCGCGACATCGCGCAGGTACACGGGGCGGCCGCCGACGGTGGCGATGATCGCGTTTGCGAACCCGTCCACCGTCTCGAATTCGTTGATGGTCCGCACGAGGAAGCGCTGGCTGCCTTCCTCCAGCCGCCCGCCGGAGAGGTTGACGTTCTCCGCGCGGATGCGGCTCGCGACCTCGCCGATGGTGAGGCCGAGCTGCGCGAGCTTTTCCTGGTCGACGCGGATTTCGATTTCGTCCTCCAGGCCGCCGCTCACCTTGACGGCCGCGGTGCCTTCCACCGCCTCGAGGTCGTTCTTGATGCGATCCTCGGCGAGCCGGCGCAGCGCTTTGAGGTCCGCCTCGCCGACCGTGCCGAGGGCCTCAGTCTCCTTGCGCAGCAAGCCGAGCCGCAGGATGGGCTCCGACGACGGATCGAAGCGGAGCAGCAGCGGCCGGCTCGCCTCCAGCGGCAACTCGAGGACGTCGATCTTCTCGCGCACGTCGACGCCGGCGATGTCCATGTCGGTGCCCCACGCGAACTCCAGCGTCACGTCGGACTGTCCCGACCGCGACACGGAGCGTACCAGGCGCACGTTGCGGATCACGCCGACCGCTTCCTCGATCGGCTTGGTGAGCAGGTTCTCGACTTCGAGCGGTGCTGCCCCGGTCAGCTCGCTGCGTACCGTGATCGTGGGATACGAGATGTCCGGGAGCAGGTTCACCTTCAGCCGCGAGAGCGAGACCATACCGAACAGCGCGATCGCGACGGTGCACATGGCCACCGTGACGCGACGCTCGGTGGCAATCCGGATCAGCCGCTGCACGACGTTACTCTCAGTCCAGCGCGGAGCGACTGTCGCTCGCCACGGTGTCGCCTGTGGCAGCGGTGTTGATCACGCTGACGCGCGACCCCTCCTTCAGGCCGGTCTGGCCGACGAGCACGAAGCGCTCGTTTTCCGACAGCCCGCCCTGGATTTCGATGCGGCCACCGTTCGCGTAGCCGGTGTCGACGATGCGCCGGTGCGCCGTGCCTTCCTCCACCACGTACACGATCGACTCGCCGGCCTCCTCCACGATGGCGCTGCGTGGGATCTGCAATGCGTCCACATGGTTGTCGTAGACGATATCGACCCGCCCGAACATGCCGGGACGCAGCCGGCGGGTGGGATCCTCCAGCTCGATCGTCACCTTGAACGTGCCGGTCGCCGGGTCGATGACCGGGCTGATGCGCGCGACGATGCCCTCGAAGGTCACGTTGCTCAGCGCGTCCACTTGCAGCGTCGCCGCCTGGCCGGCCGCGAGGTTCCTGTATTCGCGCTCGGGCACGTGCAAGTAAGCGATCAGCGGCTCGAGGCTGGTCACCTGGAAAGCAGGGGCGTCCACGGGCAGGGTATTGCCGACCTTGATCAGGCGATCGGCGATCACGCCGTCGATCGGAGCCCGGATCTCCGTGTAGCTGAGCTCGAGCTTTGCGAGATTGAAGCTCGCCTTCAGCGCTTCCATCTCGTAGAGGATCTTCTCGAAATCCCCCTGGCTGATGATGCCGCGCTCCTTGAGATCGACGTTGCGCGTGTAATCCCGCTCCAGCTTGCGCAGATTCGCTTCCGCCTGCTGCATCTCGTAGCGCAGCCGCTCGCCGTCGAGCCGCGCGAGCACCTCGCCTTCCCGGACGGTCTGACCCTCCTCGACCAGTATCTCCAGCACCTCGCCACCGACCTTGGCGACCACCTGTGCCTCCGCGAAAGCCTCGATCGGTGCCGTGCTGGAATACACGGCGAGGATGTCGCCGCGGGTGGCCGTGGCCACCTCCACCGGAATGGCGGGCGCCTCGTCTTTTTCCCCGGCGCCGGCGGCGTCATCGGCACCGTTCCGGCAAGCGGTGAGCACGAGCGCGGCGACAACGGCGCCGGCCATACGGATCGACTTCGTGGTGTGTTCCCCCATCGCTCGTCGCCTCAGCTCTGTGTGTCCCGGCCGTCGCTCGTCACCACCGGGCTGCCGTCACGCAGGCTCCCCTGGCCCGAGATCACCACGGCGTCGCTCCCGGCGAGCCCGCTGACGATTTCCGTCACGTCCTGTTGCCCGATGCCGATCTCCACCGGCTGGCGCCAGGCGGCGCCGTCACGCACGACGTACAGCACGTCCTCGCCGTCTTCGCGCAAAAGCGCGCGCGTCGGCACGACCAGGGCCTGCGCGTGAGTCTCCCAGGCGATGTCGAAGCGTCCGAACATGCCGGGCGCGAGTGTGCCGTCGGCGTTGTCGACGTAGATCGTGGCGCGGAACGAGCCGTTGTCGGCATCGATGGTCGGGCTGATGCGATCGATGTTGGCGGCAACGCGCGAGCCGGGCAGCGCGTCGACGGTGATCGTGACGTCTTCACCTTGCTGGATGCGCCCGATCTGGCTCTGCGGGATGTACAGCAGGGCGACCAGCCGCCGGGTATCGGCGATGCGGAACGCAGGCTCGCCTTCGGCCAGGCGCCAGCCCACCTTGACGCGCCGTTCCGCCAGCACGCCGTCGATGGTGGCGCGGATCGTCGTGTGCTCGAACGCGAGGCGCTTCAGCTCGAAGGTCGCCGCGAGCGCGTCGCGATCGTACCGGCACGTCTCGAAGGCGGCGGCGCTGATCAGCCCGCGATCGCGCAGCCGCGTCGCGCGAGCGAGCTCGCGCTCGGCCCGCTCGAAATCGGCGCGCGCCTTGCGCATCTCGAGGGCGGCACGCTCGCCGTCGAGGCGCGCGAGCGGCTGGCCGGCGCGCACGCGATCGCCTTCCTCGGCGAGGATCTCCACCACCCTGCCTGCAACCCGCGCGGCAACGAGGGCGTCGCGATCCGCCGCGAGCGGGGCGGTGGCCGCGAACACGGCCGCGACGTCGGCGGTCCCGGGAAGGGCCACTTCGACGGGCAGCGGGGCGGCCGCCTCGTCCTTGACCCCCCGCGCTTCGCCGGTCTGGCAGGCGGATGCAAGGAGTCCGGAGGCTCCGGCCACGATGAGAGCGAGCAGTCGGTATCGCATGTCGGCCGTCCTCCGCAGTCGATCCGGTCGGTTTACTGTTGTAGTTGAGTATAACAGTAGATAACCCGGACGCAAGCACGGAGCGGGAGCCGGTCGTGCGCCGGCGCGCCCGGGCGGATAGCGACTGATCAGATGCCGGGAGAGCGGTTTTTGGATGCGCCGCCGGGCCCGTCGTGTCGCGGCGGACTGCCGAGCCGGCCGAGCGCGGGCGTGCCGCCGCCGGCGGCGGTGGGTTTCAGGCGAAGTACTGCAGCAGGAAGGGATTCATCATACGGTTGTCGGGATCGAGCTGGCGGCGAATCCGCCGGAAGAAATCGAGCCGGCTGCCGAACGCCTCGCTGCAATAAGCGGCCGTGAGGCTGCGCGTCTGGTTGAAGAAGGGCATGCCGCCCCACTGCTCTGCGAACTCGGCGAAATCGAGCACGAAGTCCTCCCAGCCTTTCGTCTGCGTCGACACCGCAGAGAGGGCGAACATCGGCTCGTCGAACGATGGCGACAGCAGCGCCGAGCGATCACGGGCGACGCGGAAACCCATGGTCGGCAGGTCGCAGCGGAATCCGGATTGCTTGCGGATGCGCAGGCAGAACTCGCGGTAGGCCTGCACCACGATCGAAAAATCCGCGGCCGGGAACACCCAGGTCGAGTAGTTCAGGGAGGGTTGCCGGTCGGGGCCGTCACCGCGCGGCGCGGCGGTCGAGTTGCTGCCGACGCTCACGAAGCGGTTGTTGACGATGCCCTGGGTCATGCGGCTGATCTCGTCGATGATCCGGTAACGCACGCCGGGCACTGGCACGATGCGGTTGAGCGACTTGAATACGTGCGGCAGGACCGTGCTCTCGCCCCAGTCCTTGATCTTCCACGGGATACGGTGCGCGGCCGCCGCCTCGCGCGTGTAGCGGCGCAGGTCGAGATAGACGCGGTCGCGGAAGGGCATCAGGTAGAACTTGACGCCGATGTCCGTGCGGCAGAGCCGTTCCGCCGCGGCGGCGAATTGCTCTATCGTGCAGCGGCGGTGTGCGACGGCGAACGGCGTGACCGGGCGAACCTTGAGCGTGATCTCGCAGATCGTCCCGAGCATGCCATAGCTCAGGCGGAATGCGTTCAGCAGGTTCTGCTTGTCGCGCGAGATCTCGAGCAGGCGGCCGGAAGGCGTGACGACCTTCATCGACAGTGCCTGCGACGCGAAGAACCCGCCGTCGCTGATATTGGGGCCGGTGCAGCCGCCCGCGATCGCGCCCCCCACGGTGCGTCCCGCGAGATCGTGACTGCCCGCGAGCTCGAGCCCGTGGTGCGCGAGCGCGCTCGCGAGCCGTCCGAGCCGCACGCCCGGTTGCACCACGGCGGTGTCCTCGTATGCGTCGATGTTGACGATCTCGTCGAACGCCGACATGTCGATCACGGTGCCCGCCGTCGCGGCGATGCAGTCCGTGGACGAGCTGCCCGCGCCCATCGGGCGAAACGGCGGCGCGTAGGGGGAGCCCGGCACCAGGCATTCGCGCAGCTCCTTCAGCGTGCGCGGACGGATCACCGACGGCGGCATCACCGCGCGACGATGGAAACGCGAGGACTCGCGCAGCTTCAACTGTTTGGCAGGCATTTACTGAGCTCCCTGGCCGATACGCGGCAACGCTCGCAAGCGGACACGCAGCGGGGAAGGCGCAGGGGCGCGCGGCGGGGGAATCGGGTACCCTCCCGCGACGCAATGCCGGTGAGATCGCATCGGCAACCCCGCTGTCGTAGGTTTCCCCTTAGACCGGTGGCTTTGCGGCCCCTTCTTTCGAAGGGTGTGCCTTTTTCGAACGCCCGGAAATCGTTGCACACGGGGCAGGCCGGGTCAACGCGGAAACAGAAGCGCCCGGAAATTGTCAAATCGGATTCACCCGCCCGGACAACAAAAGGAACAACGTGATGCCAATCGTTCCCCGGCTTTTGCTCTCCATTACCCTCGCCGCCCTCGCCGCGCCGGCGCCAGCGGCGGAGCCTGCGGCTCCGCGCAGCATCTCGGTCACGGGACAGGGCGAAACGTCGGGCAAGCCCGATATCGCGACTCTCGACGCGGGCGTGCAGACGTTCGCCGGCACGGTCATCGAGGCGAGCCGCGACAACCAGGCGATCGTGGACCGGATCTTCGCGGCGCTGGAGAAGCAGGGCATCGCCGAGAAGGACATCCAGACGGCCAACTACAGCATCTGGCCCGAGCAGGATTGGCCGCGCGGCGAGACGGGCGGCAAGCCGCGCATCACGGGCTACCGCGTCTCGAACACGGTGCACGTCAAGGTGCGCGACATCGAGGCGGTCGGCAAGGTGCTGGCCGCCGTCACCGACGCCGGCGCGAATTCCGTGAACGGCGTCCAGTTCGGTGTGGAGAACACGGATGCGCTCGAGGCCGAGGCGCGGCGGCTCGCCATGGCCGACGCCCGGAGCAGGGCGGAGTCGCTCGCCGCGCTCGCGGGCGTCGAGCTCGGGGACGTGCTCACGATCTCGATGTCGGAGAGCCCCGGGTATCCGCGTCCCTACGCCGCGGCCCGCATGGAGATGGCCGATGCGGGAGCGCCGGTTCCGGGCATCGCGCCGGGAGAGCAGAGCGTCACGGTGAGTTTGCACGTGACCTACGCGATTCGCTGAACCGGGGCACGCCGCGCCGGTCGCTGGCAGGAAACCTGCAATTGCTCCTGCCGCGTGCCGCCGCGGCGCCGACCGCTGCCGGGGCGGCGCACGGCGGTCGCGCGGCATCCCTCTTGTAAGATTCGAGCATGCAGCCTGTTCCCTCGCCAACTGCGCCGGCCGGCGCTGCGTCGTTTGCGGCCTGCGCGGCGCGGCTGGTCTGGCTGCTCGCTCTCGTCGGCGGGGCCGCCGCTGCCGACGAGCTCGAGTACCGGATCACCGGCGTGAGCAACGCGATCCTCGCCAACGTGCAGAGCCACGTCGAGCAGTTCGGGCTCGGCACGGGAAACGTCATACCGGGGCAGTTCGACGACAAGATCGAGGATGCAGAGGAGCGCGCCCGCACCGCGCTGAAGCCTTTCGGCTACTACCATCCGACGCTCACCTCGAAGATCGTCGAAGCCGGCAAGAACCGCTGGCGCCTCGAAATGCGCGTCGCGCCGGGGCCGCCGGTGCGGGTGAAAACCGCGCGGATCGACGTACGCGGCCCCGGCAGCGGGATCGGCGAGCTCATGGCGTGGCAATCCGGCTGGCCGCTCGGGCCAGGCACGGTGCTGAACCAGCAGGTCTGGGAACGGCGGAAGGCGGCCGCGCTCGAGGTTGCCAACTCGCAGGGCTACCTCTCCGCCGGGTTCACCAAGCACGCGATCCGCATCGACCTCGTGCGCAACGAAGCCGACCTCGAGCTCGTTCTGGACACGGGCCCGGAGGCGTTCTTCGGCGCCGTGCAGTTCCGCCAGGACGTGGTGGATCCGGACGTGCTCGCGGACATCCCGCGCTTCGATGCCGGCACGCCTTACCGCAGCGATCTCGTGGACAGCTTGCGGCTCGACCTGTGGCAGACCGGTTATTTCACCGACATCGAGGTGGTCGAGGAGAAACTGCTCGATCACACTCCGCCGCTCGTGAACATCGTGGCCAACCTTTCGTCCTCGCGCCGCGATACCTACCAGGGCTCGCTTGGCGTGGGCACCGACACGGGCATCCGCACGCAGGTCTTCTGGAGCCGCCAGCCCATCTCCCGTAATGGCGATCGGCTGGACGTCGGCATCGGCTACCAGGAGGTCGACGACGAGTTCTCGCTGCGTGCCGACTACCGCATCCCGCGTGCCGGCAGGGGACGCCAGTCCTGGGTCTCGAGCTTCAACCTGCGGCGCGACAAGCAGGATCTCGAGGTCAAGCGCGACGAAGACGACGAGGACTTCATCACGCTTGCACCCGGCACGGTCAACGACCGGTTCCTGCGCCTCGGCCGCCTCATCGTGCGCAATCGCGAGCTCGGCAAGGACCAGGTGTTCGAGACGCAGTTCATCCAGTACCTGCGCGAGTCCTACAACTACGACCCCGGTCCGGATGCCGACCCGTCGGTGCAGCGCCTCGTCGACGACCCGGAGTTCGCTCCGCTCTTCCGCGACACCATCCGCACGCTGGCCATCGGCGTCGATTGGGACTGGCCGTCGATCCGCGGCAGCGGCTTCTATACCGACGGGCATCGCGAGCGGGCCTGGCTGTTCACGTCGAACGACCTGTGGGGCTCCGACCGCGAGTTCACGCAGCTCTATCTCTCCACGCGGCGTACCTGGCTGCGCGGCGAGCGCTGGAAATACCTGTTCCGCGCGGAGCTCGGGGTAACGGACGCCGAGGTGAGCAAGGCGACGCTCAACCTGGACGGCGAGCCCTTCGAGCTGTCGGTGACGGCCCTGCCCACGCAATACCGATTCAAGGCCGGCGGCGGCGACAGCGTGCGCGGTTATGCCTTCGAGCAGCTCAGCAACAACGACATCGGATCGAACAACCTGGTGGCGCTGAGCGGCGAGATCGAGATGCGCATGCTGCCGAAGTGGTCGCTCGCGGCGTTCTACGACGTCGGCAATGCGTTCAACGATTGGAGCGAGTTCGAGCTGCGCCAGGGTGCGGGCGTCGGCATACGCTGGTACACCATCGCGGGCGCAATCCGTCTCGACTTCGCACAGGCGCTAACCGTCGAAGGCCACCCCTGGCGCATTCACTTCACCATCGGCTCACCGCTGCTGTGATCGCCCGCCGCGTCAAGCTCGTGGCGGCGGGCATCGGCCTCGCCGTCTTTACCGTGGCGGCCGCGGCCGTGGCCTTCGGGGCCTGGGTGCTGCACAGCGAGGCCGGCACGGCGTGGGCGTGGCGGCGGATCGCGGCGGCCGTCCCCGGCGAGATCAGCGCAGGGACTTTCGCTGGCAGTCTTGCGGGCGGCGTGCACGTCACCGGGTTGCGCTACGTCGCACCCGCAATCGATGTCGGCGTGGAGCGGCTCGAGCTCGCGCTCCATCCCGGCCTGTTCCCGCCATCCCTCACGGTCGCAGGGCTGGATGTTGCCGGCATCGACGTGCGCTTGTCCCCCCGGCCGCCCGGGGCCGAGGCCGGAACGCCGTTCTCACCGGAGCGCCTCGCGCTGCCGTTCGAGCTCGTCGTCGAAAACCTGAGCCTCGCGCGCTTCACGCTCTCGAACGGGGATGGCGACGTGCTGCTCGCGATCGACCGCGCCGCGCTCGCGGGCCGCTGGTACGAGACGATCACGTTGTCGACGCTCGACGTCGAATCCCCGCTGGGTTCGCTCGCCGGCGAGGCCGCCCTCGCGTTGCGCCGGCCGTTCGCGGCGGACGCCGCGCTCGACGTCCGCTATCCGCTCGCGCAGGGCGGCAAGTCGGTACCGCTCGCGTTCGACGCGCTCGCGTCCGGCAATCTCGAGGAGCTCGACGTGCGCCTCGAAAGCGAAAAACCGGCGCTGACCGTGAAGGGCGTGCTGCATGACCTGCTGGACGCGCCGGCGTGGGCACTCGAGGCGCAGAGCCCGGCGCTCTCCTGGCCGCTCGAGGCAGCCGCGCCGAGCGTGACGGGGAGCGACCTCGTCGTCGCCTCGCGCGGCTCGGCCTCCGGCTACACGCTCTCGGGCAGCGGCACGTTGTCCGCGCCCGGCCGCGCGGCCCTGCGCTTCGAGGTCGCCGGGAACGGCGACACCCGCGGTTTCGAGATCGAGCGTCTCGCCGTGGACGGCCCGCCGCTCGCGGCGCAGGCGCAAGGCTCGCTCGGCTGGGCGGGCGGCTTCACCGCCCGGGCCGCGGCGGACGTGACGCGCTTCGATCCGGCCGCGCTCACGCCGGCGTGGCCCGCCGGCATGCCGCTCGCGGGGCGCGCGGTCGGCGCGTTCCGCCCGGGGCATCTCGAGCTCGAGACCGTCGAGGCGGCGGTGCGCGGCACGTCCCGCGCGGTTTCCGCCGCCGGCGTGGTCGACCTCGCGAACGGCGTCGTGAATCTCGATCTCGGCTGGCACGACCTCCGCTGGCCGCTCGCAGGGCCGCCGCCGCGCGTCGAGAGCGCGCAAGGCAAGGTCGCCGTCACCGGCCGTCCGGAGGCCTGGACGCTCGACGGCCGCGTGGCGCTCGCCGCGCCGGGGCTGCCGCCCGGAACTTTCGAGCTCGCCGGCCACGGCAATCGCGAGGAGGCCACGGTGGTCATCAGGGACAGCGAGGTGCTGGGAGGCCGGGTCGCGGGTCGCGTGCACTACGCCCTGCCGGACGGCGGCCGCTGGGTCGCGACGCTGTCGGCCCGCGACGTGGAGACCGCCCCGTTGCTGCCCGACTGGCCGGGCACGCTGAGCGCCGAGCTCGCCACCAGCGGGCGGGTCGAACCGCTCGAGGTCACCGTCGATTTCGAGCAGCTGTCCGGCAGCCTGCGCGGCCGGCCGATCGCGGGCCAGGGCGGAGTGCGCTTCGCGCGCGGCAATCTTTCCGTGCAGCACCTCACGCTCACTTCGGGAGACGCGGAGCTCTCGGCCGACGGCAGCCTGCGCGGCGAGGCCGGCCTCGATTTCGCGCTCGACATCCCGTCGCTCGCCGCCGTGCTGCCGAACACGGCGGGTGCGCTGTCCGGCGGCGGCAACGTTTCCCTCGCCGGCGGTTTCCCGCGCGCGGAGCTCAGCCTCGACGGCAGCGATCTCGCGTGGCGCGACTGGCGGGCCGGCGCGGTGCGTGTGCGGGCGAACGAGGGTGAGGCACCGCTCGTCGTCGACCTCGACGCCGAAGCGCTCAGCCTCGCCGGGTTCGAGCTGAGCCGCCTCGCGGCCGGGCTTGCCGCTGGCGAGGCCCGCCAGCGGCTCACGGCTTCGGCCGCGGCCGGCGAGCGGTCCGTCGAGCTCGCGCTCGACGGCAGCTTTGAGGACTGGCGGCGGCCGCTCGCGGCCGGGTGGCGCGGCCGCCTCGAGACGCTCGGGCTCGATCTCGCGCCGGACCTGCGCTTCGCGCTCGAAACGCCCGCGAACCTGGGCCTCGGGCCCAAGCGGGTGGCGCTGGCGCGCGCCTGCCTCGCGGCCGCGGACGGCCCGGCGCGTCTCTGCGCCGCGGGCGCGACGGCGGGTGCGGACGACTACACGTTGTCTGCCGACCTGAACGCGCTGCCCGTGGCGCTGGTCAAGCTCGGCCTCGACACGGAGCTCGATTTCACCCAGACGCTGGATGGCAGCGTCGCCATCGAGCGCCTGCCGGGGCGTCGCCTTTCCGCTGATGCGCGCATCGACATCTCGCCCGGCCGTGTGCACAACCCCGCCAACCGCCGGATCAGCCTGCATACGCGCCAGGGCCGGTTCGAGGTGGATTTCGATCAAGGCCAGGTGCTGCTCGCCCACCTTCTCCTGCCGGTCGCCGAGGCCGCCGCGATCGAGGCGGATTTCGGCGTCCTGGAGGTCGCGCGCGGGCGGGAGAGCCCGATTCGCGGCAAGGTGCTCGCGACCGTCGACGACATCGGCGTGCTCACCGCGCTGGTGCCGAGCATCTCGAGCGCAAGTGGCCGGCTCGCGGTCGATCTCGCGCTCGACGGCACGCTCGGCCGGCCGGCGGTCACCGGCAAGGCATCGCTCGCACGCGGCGCGCTCGCGTACGCGCCGCTCGGGCTCGAGCTTTCGGACATCGAGCTCACGACCCGGATCAGCGAGGCCAATCGCATCGATTTGACGTCGAGCTTCCGTGCGGGGGAGGGCACGGGCAGGCTCTACAGCAGCACGAACGGACTCGGGGGCGGCGAGCTCCGGCTGCGGCTGGTGGGCGACCATCTCACCGTGGTGAACCTGCCGCAGGTCGAAGTCGTCGCCGACATGGACGTCGGCGTCGGCGTGACGCCGGAGGACATCACGTTCGAAGGCAACGTGCAGGTGCCGCATGCCCGCCTCTCGCCGCGCGAGATCGCCGCGGTCCGGGTGAACGAAAGCGAGGACGTGGTGATCGTCGCGAGCGAGGCGGGCGAGGAGCAGGCCGCCGCTGCTTCCGCATCCCCGCTCGCGTTCCATGGCAAGGTCGGCCTGAAGCTCGGCGACGACGTGGTCGTCAATTTCGGGGCCGCACAAACGAAGCTCGCGGGCGCCGTGGCGTTCGCCTGGAACGGACCGCCGATGCCGACCGCCAGCGGCGAATACACGGTGGCGGGACGCTTCGAGGCCTACGGGCAGCTCCTCCACATCACCGAGGGCTCGATCCGCTTTCCGGAGGTGCCTGCCAGCAACCCGCAGCTCCGCATCCGCGCGGAGCGCGAGATTTTCGGCAATCCGCGCATTCACACCGCCGGCGTGCTCGTGTCCGGCACCGCGAGAGACCCGAAGTTCGAGGTGTACACCACGCCGGCCAGCAACGAGGAGCGCGCTTTGACCCTGCTCGTGACCGGCAGCGACTTCGACTACGAGCAGGGCGTGGGAGCCGTGGACGTCGGCACCTACATCGCGCCGGACCTGTTCCTGAGCTACGGCATCGGCCTGTTCGACCGCGAGAACGTCATCAGCATCCGCTACGATCTCGCGCGGGGGTTCGGCATCAAGGCGACCTCCGGCCGAAAGGCGGAAGGCGTCGATCTGAGCTACACGTTCGAGCGCTGAGCGAGGGACGGCGGTCGACGAGCCGCCTCGCTTATAATGAGTCGTTCCCGATCTCCGCTGACGGAGGTTCACATGCGCCGCCTTCTGCATCCGCTGCGCCGTTGTGCGCTTCTCACCCTCGGGTTCTCCCCGTGTGCTTTCGCGGGCTCGGTGATGCAGCTCGACATGAAGGAGTACTACGAGGACCCGCCGGTCATCTCCACCATCGAAATCTCGACCCAGGGCCGCTCCTCGCGCATGGAGGTCACGGGCGGCGGCGACGACGCGGGCGGCATGATCTGGCGCGGCGAGAGCGCGGACATGGTGGCGATCGATCACGACAGCCGCGAGTACTACGTGCTCGACCGGGCATCGATGGAGCGCATGGCCGAGCGGCTGGGCGACGCGATGCAGGCGATGCAGAAAGAGTTGGAGAGGATGCCGCCGGAGCAGCGTGCGATGGCCGAGCAGATGATGAAGAAGCACCTGCCGCGCCAGGCCGCGCCTGCCGAGCCCGCGACGCTGCATGCCACCGGCAGGACGGACGCGATCGGCGGCTACGACTGTGCGTACTACGAAGTGCGGCGTGCGGAGGTGAAACTCCGGGAGCTCTGCGTGACGCCCTGGGACGAGCTGCCGGATGGGCGCAGCATGAGCGTGGCCATGCTGGAGATGGCCGGGTTTCTCGAGTCGATGGCGAGCACGTTCGCGGAAGGGACGGGCATGGACGTGATGGGCGGCCAGCAGGAGATCTTCCAGTACATGCGCGAGCTCGACGGCTATCCGGTGCTCACCCGCGAGCTCGACGAATCCGGCAAGGTGACGAGCGAGACGGTGCTGCGCTCCGCCGACGAGCGGGACCTCGAGCCCGCCGTGTTCCAGCCGCCGGCCGGCTACGCCCGGCGGGATCCGGAGTTCTGATGGCCGTGCCCGAGACGGAGCGGGTGACCCCGCTCGACGCCGGTGCGCTGCCGGCCATGATCGCCGCGGCGGCGGAGCGGATCGCGCCGTGGATCCGGCATACCCCGCTGGATCCG
Organism: Woeseiaceae bacterium; assembly: GCA_036381215.1. Taxonomy (GTDB): domain Bacteria; phylum Pseudomonadota; class Gammaproteobacteria; order Steroidobacterales; family Woeseiaceae; genus IDS-8. The sequence continues at coordinate 76,506 of DASVDF010000153.1, forward strand.
TCGCCGTACTTCAGCGAGATCACGGGTGCGGAGGTTTACGTCAAGCTCGAGAATCTCCAGCACACCGGCTCCTTCAAGCTGCGCGGCGCCTGCAACCGGCTGCTCACCCTGGACGAAGCGCAACGCGCCCGCGGCATCGTGGCCGCCTCCAGCGGCAATCACGGCGCCGCGCTCGCGTACGCCATGCAGCGTCTCGGCATGCACGGTGTGATCTTCGTGCCGGAAGGCACTGCCAAACCGAAAGTCGATGCGATCCGCCGCGCGGGTGCGGAGCTCGAGTTCTTCGGCAGCGACGGCGTCGAGACCGAGAACCACGCCCGCGCGTTCGCGCGCGACCGCGGTCTCTGTTACGTCTCGCCGTACAACGATCCCGAGGTGATCGCGGGCCAGGGCACCTGCGGCCGCGAAATCGCGGAGGACCTGCCGGAGGTCGATGCCGTGTTCGTGGCCGTCGGCGGCGGGGGGCTCATCTCCGGCATCGCGGGCTGGCTAAAAGCGCACAACCCGCGCACGCAGATCGTCTCCTGCCAGCCGGCCGCCTCGGCCGTCATGACGCACTCGATCGAAGCAGGGCGGATCCTCGATTTGCCGAGCGAGCCGACGCTCTCGGACGGCACGGCGGGCGGGATCGAACAAGGAGCGATTACCTTCGAGCTCGTGCGCGCGCTGGTCGACGACTACGTCACGGTGAGCGAGGACGAGATCGTCACCGCCATGCGCGGCTTCATCGACGCGCACCACATGCTGCTCGAGGGCGGCGCGGGGGTGGCGCTCGCCGGCCTGGTCGCGACCGGCCGGCGCCATGCCGGGCAGCGGGTCGCCGCGGTGATCTGCGGCGGCAATATCGGCCGGGATACGCTGGGGAGGGTCATCTGATGTGGCGATTCGCTCTGCCGCTCCTGCTTTGCACCGTCGCCGCGTTCGCAGCCGGTGACGCGGCTTACGAAGAGCCGCGCGACCTGTCGCTGAACGCGGACGGAGTCGAACGGCTCACCGTGCAGGTGGCTGCCGGCAGCCTGCGCATCACCGGCGTGGCCGCGAACGATACGATCGTCGCGAAGGCCCTGATCCGGATCCCGGATGCCGGCGCGGAGGAGGCGCGCCGCATCATCGAGGAGGACCTGACGCTCGAGCTCGTGCGGGACGGCGAGGCCGCGCGGCTGGAGGCACAGTTCAAAACGGGCCTCTTTGCCGGGCAGTCGGGCAGCGTCGCGCTCGACGTCACGGTACCGCAGCGCCTGGCGCTCGACGTCGACGACGGCTCCGGGCCGATCGAGATCGAGGGCGTCCATGGCGACATCGGTATCGACGACGGCTCGGGCCCGATCACCCTCAGAGGAAGCGGCGGCAACGTGACCATCGACGACGGCTCGGGCGCCCTGGCGGCGGAGGACACGGGGGGCGATCTCGCGATCGACGACGGCTCCGGCGAGATCACCGTGCGCCGTGTCGCGGGCAGCGTGCGCATAGACGACGGCTCGGGCGACATCATCGTCAGCGGCGTGGCCGGGGATCTCGACATCGAGGAGGCCGGAAGCGGCGGGGTCGAGGTGAGCGACGTCGGCGGGGAGATCCGGCGCGGCGACTCCCCGGGAGACCGCTGACCGGGACGCCGTCCTGGACTCTTCCGCCCGGGAATCTCCGGGAGGAGAATCGGTCTGAAACAGGGTCCGCATCAGGCCCGGGGCAGGCGGGAGGCACGCATGATCGGCACAACGAGGCTCGGCGCGGCGATGTTCGTCGCGGGCGTCCTGGCAACGACGCCGCTCCCCGCGCAACAGACCGAGCGGGCGGATGCGCAGCCGAAAACCGTCATCGGGCCCCGCAACCCCGATCTGCACGAAGGCGCGCGCCAGCTTCTGGACGGCAACGGCAAGCTCGGGGTGGAGCTCACGTTGCGGGGGCTCGCCGTCGCGCAGGGCGCGCGCGAGGAGGAAGCCGCGTTGTCCAACCTGTGCGCCGGCTACATCATGCTCGAGCAGTACGACGAGGCGCTCACCTACTGCAACAGGGTGCTCGAGCAGAATCCCGACAACTGGCGCGGTTACAACAACCGCGCGCTCGTCTATATCAAGACCAGGCAATACGACAAGGCGCAGGCCGACCTGCAGAAGGGCGAGGCGCTGAACCCGGACGCGCGCACCTTGCAGATCGCGCGCGCGATGTATCTCGACGCGGTGCAGCCCGTCGATCCCGAGGTGGAGATCGACGACCGGCAGGTGGAGCCGCCGGATGAAGAGGAAGACGCAAACTGATCTTCGGTCCCTCCTGTACCTGACGCTGGCGGCGTTCGCGCTCACACCGGCGGCGTACGGGGACGACGAAAAGGACGAGGTCGACGTGCCGGCCGACGCCGAGGAGCCGGTGCCCGTTCTGGCACGCACTCCGGCGCTGACGCAGTTCCCCGACTATCCGCCGCGCGCCCGCCTCCAGCGCATCGAGGGCGAGGCGACCGTCTGCTTCAAGGTTGCACCGAACGGCCGCGTGCTCGATCCCGCGATCGAGAACAGCACGCACAAGATCTTCGAAAAGCCGGCGCTCGCGGCGATTCGTGCATCGACTTTCGAGCCGCTCGGGCCCGGAGAGACGATATCCGCAAAGCGCATGTGCCGTACTTTCCGCTTCCGGCTGGAGCCCGTGGCAACAGCGGACTCGGTGTAGGCCTGCCGCGCGCCCGCGTCAGCGCACCGGCTGGAGCTCGAGCTGCAGCGTATAGATGAAATCGCCGAGCGCCGAGAGATCGTCGTTGGCGGCGTTGGCGGCCAGGTTCAGGATGACCGGCACGGCCGTGGCGGGCGCCTGCCAGGCGAGCTGCCAGGAGATCCGCCCCTCGTCCGTGTCCCGGCGTCCTTCGCTCGTGTGCTGCAGGTATTCGCGGCCACCGTCCGTGACCGCGAGCGTGCGCGCATCGACCGGGCTCACGCGGCCGGCCGCTGCGCCCTCGGCCGTGCGCAGCGCGAGCTGGAAGCCGCCCGCCTCGAGCTCCGGGTGCTCGAGCACGATCGACAGGCGGTACGACTCGCCCGGCACGTAGCGTTCCGGCAGGCCCGTGACGGTGAGGCCGCCGGCGGCGTCGTTCCTGTCGTTGTCCGAATGGCAGGCGGTGCAGTCCGGCTCGCCGAACCCGCCGGTGTGCCCGGGCGGCGCCCCGTTGTCGTACGCCCACGCCCATGCCCACAGCCCGAACATGAGCACGAGCATCAGCGCCGCCACGTTCCGGCAGCGTTCACGCACGGCACGAGCCGCAAAAAGGGCGGAGCCCCGGCCACTGCCCGCGAACGTGCGTGAACGATGCCAAATCGTGCATCGCTCCGCGCTCAATGCACCTTGGCACGCCCGATGGTGTTCGCATCCGTCCCGAACCAGATTTCGCCGGCCGGCTCGTAGTAGCTCATGTGGCGTACCGCGCCCGCGCCGCTCGGAATGTCCGTCGTGCTGAAGAACGTCTCCTCGTCGGTGTCGAATCCGAGGAGCCGATTCGGCGACACGCCCGTCTCCACCAGCCAGACGCGGTCGAAGCGGTCCACCGCCATGCCGTAGGGGCGGCTGTCGGCGCCGCCCGGCAACGCCCATTCGTCGAAGCTGCCGCTCCCGGGATCGTAGCGGCCGAGGTAGCCGCGCGCGTAATCGCCGTACCACACGTCGCCGTCGGAGGTGACGACCAGCCGCCTGGGCCGCGAGTCTTCGTCCGGCAGGGGAATCTCCTCGAGGCTCATCGCCTCGGGATCGATGCGGATCAGCTTGTAGCTGCCGAACTCCACGGCCCACGGAATGCCGTTCGCGTTGACCACGATGCCGTAGGGGCGGGCCCTTCGCGTCGGCACCTCGATCAGCTGGACCGCGTGGCTCTGCATGGCGAGCCGCCCGACGAAGTTGCCCTGCTGCACCGTGAACCAGACGTTGCCGAGGCCATCGAAGGTGAGCGTGTGCGGATCGACGGCCTTTTTGTCCGGCATGGCGATCTTGACGATGCGCGCCGTCTTCGGATCCATGAATCCGATATGTGCCGCGCGATTGCCCGCGTACCAGATCCCGTTTTCGCCGTCGACGATCAGGTTGTGCGGACCCGTCCCCGGGTCGAGGTCGTAACGGCTGAACTCGCCGGTTTCGGGATCGAGGTTCGCGACGTAGTCGCCGCGCTGGCCGACGAACCAGGCCCGGCCGTCGGGCGCGATGTCCGGGTCGCGGGGCCCGCTGTTTTCCCAGGGCACGGTCCACTCGCGGATGTCGACGGGAGCGGCGCGGCCGGCGGCGGGCAGCAGGGCGACGCCGGCGGCGAGGAGCAGGGCGCAGCGCAGATTCATCGCGAATCCTCCTTCGAAAAATGCAGGGCGAGCACGCGTTGTGCCGCTTCGGCCAGCGAGCGCCCCGCGGTGATGATGCCCGCCTCGTGGCCCGCCATGACGGCGAGCCGCGCGGCCGGAAAGTCTGTCTCACGGTAGAGACGCGCGAGCTCGCGCGCCATTTCCGGGGTGCCGTAGGCGACGTCCTCGCGCGTGGTCGGCGCAAAGCCGCGGAGTCGCCGCCACAGCGGCTCGTCGTGCACGTGCACCACCGCGCCGAACGCGGCATCGAGGGCATAGATCGCTGCGTGCGTCAGCGTCTCCGAGGAGGCCTGTACCGCGCCGCGGCAGTGCACGGTGTTGCCGTCGATGTCGTAATCCGTCACCAGGGCATAATGCTCGCGATCGGTGTGTGCGAGGTGGCCGGTTTGCGTGCCGCTCACCAGGAATTCGCGACCGCTGCCGATGCGCAGGCTCAGGTTCCCGTAACCGATGCCCGCGTCCTCGTAGTGGCCGACGAGGCCGGCTTCGAACAGCGGCCGCCGCCAGCGCTCGAGCAGGGCGACCTCGGCGTGCTCGACCGGCCGGCGGTCGCTCCAGCGCACGGCGAACCGGGTGTAGCCCTCGTCGATCACGAGGCTGCCCGCACCCGTTCGGGGAAGAGCTGCAAGAGCCCGCGCTCGCTCGCCTCGCACACGCCGCGCTCCGTGATGAGCCCCGTGACGAGCCTCGCGGGTGTGACGTCGAAGGCGATGTTTTTGACCGGCGTGCCCTCCGGCAGCGTGCGCACCTCCACGTACCGGTCGCCCGCCATGCCCCGCGCCACCGCGACCTCGTCCGCGCCGCGCTCCTCGATGGGGATGCTCGCGAGCCCGTCCTCGATTTCCCAGTCGATGGTCGTCGACGGCAACGCGACGTAAAAGGGCACGCCGTTGTCGGCCGCGGCCAGCGCCTTGAGGTAGGTGCCGATCTTGTTCGCGACGTCGCCGGTGCGGGTCGTGCGATCGGTGCCGGTGATGCAGAGGTCGACGAGACCGTGCTGCATGAGGTGGCCGCCCGCGTTGTCGACGATGACGGTATGCGGCACGCCGTTGTGCGCGAGCTCCCAGGTCGTGAGCGCGGAGCCCTGGTTCCTCGGGCGGGTTTCGTCCACCCAGACGTGCACGTCGATACCTTTCTGCTGCGCAAGGTAGATCGGCGCCGTTGCCGTGCCCCAGTTGATGGTGGCGAGCGCACCCGCGTTGCAGTGCGTGAGAATGTTGACCGGCCCGTTCCGCTTGCGCCGGGCCGCGGCTTCGATCAGCGCCAGGCCGTGCCGGCCGATGCCGAGGCAGATCTCCACGTCCTCGTCGCAGATCGCCTGCGCTTCCCGCGCGAGCAGCGCGGGAAGCTCGGCCGCGCTCGGCGCACGCCGTGCCGCCGCGAGCGCCCGGTCGATCGCCCAGCGCAGGTTCACGGCCGTCGGGCGCGCCGCCGCGAGCTCGCGGGCCGCGGCCTCGACGAACGCGAGCGGGTCCGCATGCCCCTCCGCCTCGCGGGCGGCGAGACACAGGCCCCAGGCGGCCGTCGCGCCGATCAGCGGTGCGCCCCGCACCTGCATGTCGCGAATGGCGGCGAGGGCATCGCGATGGCTCGCGAGCTCGCGCACGACGAGCTCGTGCGGCAGCCGCGCCTGGTCGATGATCCGCACGCGCTCATCGCCCGGCTCGCGCCAGATGGTGCGAAACGCCGCGCCTCTCAGCTGCAAGTCACTGTCTCCTGAATGGTGTCGCCCTGCCGCACAAGCTACCCCAGTCACGGCGGCCCGCGCCACCGCCGGCGGCAAATCCGGCCTGTGGCGGATGCGCGACGTTGAAAGAGCGGGATAAAACCGGTTTCAAAGCCGGCCGGAGCCGGATGCTGATAACCTGTGGCGACTCGGGCAAACAGCCGGTCGAGCGTGGGACCCTTAAGCGGCATCAGAGTCATCGAAGTCGGCGGCATAGGGCCCGCGCCTTTCTGCGGCATGCTGCTCGCGGACATGGGCGCGGAGGTGATGCTGATCGAGCGGCGACCCGAGCAGCCCGGCGAACGCGGCCAGGATTTCAATCGCTTCGCCATCGTGCACCGCGGCAAGAAGTCCGTCGCCATGGATCTGAAGCAGCCGGGTGCGGCAGAGGCGGTGCTGCGCCTCGTGGCGCGCTCGGACCTGCTCGTCGAGGGCTTCCGTCCCGGCGTCATGGAGCGGCTCGGGCTCGGACCCGAAGCCTGCCTCGCCGCGAACCCGCGCCTCGTGTACGGGCGGATCACGGGTTGGGGGCAGGAAGGGCCGCTCGCCCAGGCGGCGGGTCACGACATCAACTACATCGCCCTCTCCGGCGCGCTGTTCCACGGCGGCCATGCCGCGTGCCCGCCCGCCGCGCCGCCGACGCTGCTCGGCGATCTCGGCGGCGGTGCGATGATGCTCGCCGTCGGACTGCTCGCGGGGCTGCTCAACGCGCGCGAAACGGGCCGCGGGCAGGTCATCGATGCCGCGATCTGCGACGGCACCGCGCTCCTCACCGTGCTGCTCTACGGCCTGCAGCAGCAGGGCATGTGGATCGATCGGCGCCAGGGCAACTTCCTCGACGGCGGTGCGCACTGGTACGACTGCTACGAGTGCGCCGACGGCAACTACGTCTCGATCGGCGCGCTGGAGCCGGCTTTCTACCGGGAGCTCGTCGAGCGGCTCGGCCTGGCCTCCGAACCCCTGTTCGCGGCGCAGTTCGATCCGGCGCAGTGGCCGGAGCAGAAGGAGAAGCTCGCCGCCCTGATCCGTACGCGCACGCGCGACGAGTGGTGTGAGCTGCTCGAGGGCAGCGATGCCTGCTTCGCGCCGGTGCTCAGCCTGAGTGAAGCGCCCGGCCACCGGCACAACGCCGCGCGCGGTACCTTCGTCGACGTGGACGACGTCACCCAGCCCGCGCCGGCCCCGCGCTTCAGTGCCACGCCTTCCGAAGCGCCGCGCCGCCCGCCCGCCACCGGCGAGCACACGGTCGCGGTGCTGAAAGGGGCCGGCTTCTCGGCCAGCGAGATCACGCGGCTGCGCAAACAGGGCATCATTTGATGCGGCATCACTGCGCAAGGATGCGGCTCGCCACGCTTTTCGGCTGCTCGTTTCTGTGCAGCGATCCGGCGGGCGCGCTCGCCGCCGAGCCCGCGGCCCCCGATGCCGGCCGCGCGGCGCAGCCGGAAATGCCGGCGCCCGCGCGGCTGCAGGAGATGGGCGCGACCATCGGCAAGATCGTGCTGCTCAAGCAGAACGTCTTCGATCCGACGCAGCCCGGCGAGGACCGCTGGCTGTATCGGCTGGCCAACCGCTGGCACATCCTCACCCGCGACTCGGTCATCCGCCAGCAGCTCCTGTTCCGCGAGGGCGACCGCTTCCGGGCGCGCCTGCTCGCTGAATCGGGGCGCATCCTGCGGAGCAACGACTACCTGTACACGGCTTCGGTCGAGCCGCTCGCCTTCCACCCGGAAACCGGTGAAGTCGACATCATCGTGCGCACCCGCGATGTGTGGACGCTCGTGCCGGGTGCGTCCGTATCGCGCTCGGGGGGCGCGAACGAGTATTACCTCAGCCTCTCGGAGAAGAACCTGCTCGGGCGCGGCGCGCGCCTGCGCGTTGTGTACGAGGAAGACGTAGACCGCGAGGCGACGAGCTTCGAGTTCTCCGACCACAACTTCGGTCACAGCTGGGTATCCGTGGAGCTCGGGCTTTCCGACAAATCCGATGGCATGACCTCGGAGCTCGACGTCATCCGGCCGTTTTATGCACTCGACGCCCGCTGGTCCGCAGGCGTGCAGTGGCTCGAGGACGAGCGCGAGGACCGGCTCTACGATCTCGGCGAGGAAGCCGCCGAGTACCGCCACCAGTCCGACTATTTCAAGGTATTCGGCGGCTGGTCCGATGGGCTGGACGACGGATGGGTGCGCCGCTGGACGGCCGGGTTCGTCTACGACGACCAGGTGTTCTCGGAGGTCCGCATGCCGGAGCTGCCGCAGGCCGTCCCGGAGGATCGCAAGCTCGTCTATCCCTTCATCGGCTTCGAGCTCCTGGAGGACGATTTCGACGTGACGGAAAACCGCGACCAGATCGGCATCCCCGAGGACTTCTACATGGGGCGGCGGGTGGCGGCGACGCTCGGTTACGCGGCCGAGTCGTTCGGTTCCGACCGCAACGCACTCGTGTATACCTTAGAGGCGAGCAGCGGCTTCGGCGACATCGGCAGCAAGGCCCTGTTCCTGTCCGCGCAAAGCTCCGGCCGTTACGAGCACGGCGAGCTCACCAACGGCGTCACGAGCTTCGGCGTACGCTGGTACAACCAGATCTCGGACAAGCGCCTGTTCTTCACGACCGCCGACGTGGCGTTCGGGCACGCGCTCGATCTCGAGAACCCGATCGAGCTCGGCGGCGACAGCGGCCTGCGCGGCTATCCGCTGCGCTACCAGGTGGGCAACAAGCGCGTGCTCTTCTCCCTGGAAGAACGGTGGTTCACCGACTGGTACCCGTTCAAGCTGGTGCGGATCGGCGGCGCCGTGTTCGCCGACGTCGGCCGGACCTGGGGCGACAACCCCGTCGGCGGGCCGCCGCTCGGCTGGCTCCGGGACGTGGGCTTCGGTCTGCGCTTAGCGCCGACGCGCGGCGGCGACCAGAAGGTGATCCACGTCGATATCGCATTTCCGCTGGACGGCGACCCGTCCATCGACAACGTGCAGATCCTGCTCGAATCGAAAGCGAGCTTTTAGCGCGCGCGTAGCGGGATGCCGAGCTGGCGGCACGCGGCCGTGAAAGTGTTCGACATCAGCATGGCGATCGTCATGGGGCCGACGCCGCCCGGCACCGGCGTGATCGCGCCGGCGACCTCGACCGCTTGCGCGAAATCCACGTCGCCGACGAGCCGGGTCTGCTTCTCGCTGCCGACCGTTTCCTCGACACGGTTGATGCCGACGTCGATCACCGTCGCGCCCGGCTTGATCCAGTCGCCGCGCACCATGCGCGGCCGGCCCACGGCGGCGACCAGCACGTCCGCCTCGCGCGCGACGGCCGGCAGGTCCCGCGTGCGGCTGTGGCAGACCGTCACGGTCGCGTTGGCGGCGAGCAAGAGCGCCGCCATCGGCTTGCCCACGATGTTGGAGCGGCCGATGACCACGGCGCGCAATCCGGAAAGATCCTTGCCCAGCCGATCCTCGATCAGGAGCCGGCACCCGGCCGGCGTGCACGGCAGCAGGGCCTCGTCCAGCGCGCCGGCGGCGAGCCGGCCGACGTTCAGGAAATGGAAGCCGTCGACGTCCTTGTCGGGGGAGACCGCCTGGGTGATGCGGCGCTCGTCCAGGTGCACCGGCAGTGGCAGCTGCACGAGGATGCCGTGGATCGCCGGGTCTTCGTTCAGCCGCGCCACGAGCGAGAGCACTTCCGCTTCCGGGCTTGCGGCGGGCAGCGTGTGCTGCACCGAATGGAAGCCGCAAGCGTGCGCCGTGCGCGTCTTGTTGCGGACGTACACCCGGCTCGCCGGGTCCTCGCCGACGAGCACGACCGCAAGGCCGGGTTTCACGTTATGCTGCTCGAGCAGCTGCACCGCTTCGGCGCCGAGCGCTTCCGTCAGCCGTGCCGCCTGCGCTTTTCCGTCGATGAGCGCCGCGCTCTGCATGCGATTATCCTGATGCTGGTGAAAAGAGGTGTCGCGGAGCGCGGGATGGTACCCGCTTGCGCAGTCCGCGGTAAACGGTCGACTGGAGGTGGAACCGGTGTGGTCCCGGCTCAGCCGCGCAGCACGATGCCGATGAACACCACGGCCCAGAGCACGACGAGCACGATCCAGCTGAGGGCGAACAAACGGAAGCGGAGCAGCACGACGTTCGAGGTCAGGTGCACCCACGTGTGCGCGAAGCGCAGCGCGACGTAAGCCCAGGCCAGCGTCACCGGCAGCCATCCGGACTGTGCGGTCGCGAACGCGATGAGCACGGCGACATAGAAGAGGACGGGCGCTTCGAACAGGTTTTTGACGTGACGCGCCGCGACGTGCGACGGCTCCGGCTCGGCGCCGTCACGGAAGCTGCGGAAGTAGCGCGGATCGACCTCGCCGCGCTTGATGGCGTCGAGGCGCAGATAGGCCAGCCGGAAGACCGCGAACGCCGTCAGCGCGAACAGCGCCGCGGCCGGGTACAGGATGTTCATGCGGGTCGTCTCCCCGTCGTGCGGCTCAGGCTCCCGCGAGCTTCGCACGGAAAATGAAGAACACGGCGCCGAGAATGCACAGCGCCGCCCAGAGGTAATCGAGCTTCAATGGCTCCTTGAGGTAGAGGAGCGCAAACGGAACGAACACGGAAAGCGTGATGACTTCCTGCAGGATCTTGAGTTGCCCGACCGTCAGCACGCTGTAGCCGATGCGGTTTGCGGGCACCTGCAGCATGTACTCGAGGAACGCGATGCCCCAGCTCACGAGCGCGGCGATCACCCACGGCCTGTGATTCAGCTCCTTCAAGTGCGCGTACCACGCGAAGGTCATGAAGACGTTGCTGAAGGTGAGCAGCAGGATCGTGAGCGCGATCGGGCGCATGGTGTGCTTCTCGTCAGGGCGGACGCCGCCGTGGCGGTGCCGAGTATAACCGTGGCCGGGAACCGGCGGCAGCAGTGAGCCGCAGGTACAATCACGGACCGTGGACGGGAGAGGCGCGGGATCATCCGGGCGAAACGATTCGATGGCGAAGCGCAAGTGAGCGCCGGGCGGTGGAGCGTATACGTGCTGCGTTGCGCGGACGGCCGCCTGTATACGGGCATCGCGACGGACATCGACCGGCGCGTGGCGGAGCACGCGGCGGGGCGGCGGGGCGCCAAGAGCCTGCGCGGGCGCGGTCCGTTCGCCGTGGTGCTCAGGATGGAAGTCGGGGGGCGCGGACCGGCGCTCGTTCTCGAGCGGCGCATCCAGCGGCTTTCCAGGATCGAGAAGGAGCGCCTGCTGCGCTCGCCGCGCCGGCGCGCGGCGCTGCTCGCCGCGGCTATCGAAAAATCGCAACCGGCCGGCCGAGCGGCAGCCGCTCGATCGTGACCGAATCCGCTGCTGCCAGCGCATCGAGCCAGCGCGCGCTCTGCGTCACGTCGTCGACCATCCCGGGGAACAGGCTGAGCTCGCCGAAAGGGCGGGTGTAATCGTCGAAGTGGATCGGAAACACGCGCCGCGCGCCCGTGCGGCCGACGGTCTCCGACCAGAACGCGCGGGTGTAGTCCCTCCCCGCGGCGGCCAGCCCCGCGACCGAAACGAACGCGACGTCGGCGGTTGCGCCCTCGAGCTTGCCCGCGAGATAGCCCGCGCTGCCCTGCACGAGTGCGCTGCCCTCGGGGTGCGCGATCAGCACCGACCAGCACACGCCGGCCTTCCAGTCCGATACGCGGGCCGGCTGCTCGAGCGACTCCTCGATGCGGCCCGCGAACCAGGGCTGGTCGCCGGGGCCGAGCGGCACGTGCGCGGACTCGATCAGGGTGATCGTGAAATCGCCGAATTGGCGCGATTCGCCGTCGGCAAGGATCTGGTATTGCGCTACCGGCACCTGCCCGCCGCGCGCGATGTTGGCGGCCGATTCCGAGCCGAGCACGATCGCGGTCGTGCGATTGGCGACCAGCGCGAGATCCATCGCATGATCGAAATGGGTGTGCAGCGGAATGATCGCCGCCACGCGGTTCAGGCGGTAGCGCGCGATCGCGTCGTTGACTTCTGCGGCGTCGGACCACACCGGTCGGCGGCTCAGGATGTCGAGGGGGCCGAGGCGGGTGAAGGTGCCGTCGGTGAGTATCTGGGTCACACCATCGTCGAAGAGGAGCGTGGTGATGCCGAGCCAGGTCACGGTGACCGGCCCGGCGGGCGCGCCGGCCGCTGTCGCGACCGGCCAGCCGAGCGCGGAGACCTGCGGGCGATCCTGCCATTTCTGCGCCAGGCCCGCGGCGGCGAGCGCGAAGAGCGCCAGGCACGCGCCGGCCAGGACGCCGAGCCGACGGAAGTACCGCGTCACAGGAAGCCGTTTACGAGAAGCTCAGTTGTGCGCGGAAGTCCCGGCGCGAGCCCTCGTCCGTCAGGGCCGCCGACTGGACGGTGAGCCAAACGCCATCCCAGTCCTTCACGCGCGAGGGACCGAATTCGAACTTCGCGACGTAGCCGTCGAGGTCGTGCAGGCGGATGGCGTTCCGCACTTGCGGCGCGGTGAGCTGCGCCGGGCCGGTGAACACCACGAGATTCGCGACCGGCACGTCGGGCACGATCTTCTGCAGCGCCCGCGTGCGCCCGGCGTTCTGGATCACCGGGTTCAGGAACCGCCGCTGCCGGGAGCCTTCGACGTTCTTCCACTGCGGCTCGTGCTCGCTGCCGAACACGACGCCGCGGCAGTGTTTCGTCTGGATGCAGAGGATGCCGCCGGAGGTCAGCACGGCGCAGTCGATTTTCGTGAGTCCGCCCCAGGCGCCGGGGATGATGAAGTCCTCGAGAATCTCCGCGCTCCGCCGGCAGAGCGCGCGGCGCAGCCGGCGGCGGCCGAGTGCGCGGCCGACGGTCTGCACGACGATTCCGGCCGAGCCACGCAGCAGCAGCACGAGCAACAGTGCGCAGGCGACGACGATGACCGCCGCCGACAGCCCCGAAAAGGACACGCCGGTGGCGATCCCGGCCACGCCCGCCGCGTGGGCGCTCGCAACACCCCACGTGAACTGCGTCACTGTCGCAACCTGGAACATCCGGCGATGCTAGTCCGTCGGATGAGGGAATACTACTGCACGGGTCACGCTCTGCCCGGCGGCCAGGCGACGTAGTAGCCCTCGATTTCGGCGACGCGTACGGGGGTGCCGTAGGCGCGCTCGAGAAGCTCTGCGGTCAGCACGTCGCGCTTTCGCCCGTCCGCGAGGATGCGGCCCTCGCGGAGCAGGACGACGCGCTCGATCTCGGGCGGAATCTCGTGCAGCAGGTGCGTGACCAGCACGATGCTGCGCCCCGCCGCGACGAGGTCGCGGATGCGGGCGAGATAATCGAAGGTGCCCGCCAGGTCGAGACCCGCGGTCGGCTCGTCGAGTATCAGCGTGTAGGGGTCGTGCACGAGCGCGCGGGCGAGCAGGGTTCGTCGCTGCTCCCCCGTGGACAGCGCGCCGAACGGGGTCGCGGCGTGGTCGCCGACGCCCGCGTCCGCGAGCGCCCGGCGCGCGCGCTGCCGCTGCTCCGCCGTAACGCGTGCGGCGAGTGCCCCGTGCACGCCCACGCTCGCGAAGAAGCCGGAGAGCACGACCTCGAGCGCCGTCGCCGCGGGCCGGTAGCTCGCGTGCAGGTCGTGCGAGACGAGCCCGATGCGCGAGCGGAGCTCCCACACGTTCCAGCGCTCGCGGCCGAGCAGGCGCAGCGTCGCGTCGGCGGCGGCGACGGGATAGAGCTCGCGGGAGAGCAGTTTCAGGAGGGTGGTCTTGCCCGCTCCGTTCGGCCCCAGAATGGCGACCTGCTCGCCCTGTTCGACGACGAGGCTGAAGCGCTCGAGCACGCGGGCGGCGCCGCGGCAGACGGTCGCGTTCGCGATCTCGATGAGCGGCGCGGCCCGGTCCCGATCCTGCTTCACAGTTCCGGGGTCAGCCGTGCCGGCTTCCAGTCGACGTATGCCTCGTAAGCAGCGCGCGCGTCGCTTCCGGCGTGATCCTCGTCGAGACGCTCCGCCAGCCACTGGAACCATTCGAACGCGTACGGCTGCTCGAGCTCACCGCGGAGCGCCTCCGTCCAGGGCTTCAGCTTGCGCCACAAAATGACGGTGCTCGCCCCGATCAGGTTGTTGACCACCATGAACGGCACGATGCGGTGGTAGGTCATCACGCCGATGGTTTCCATCGTCGACGCGATGAGCATCGCCGCCCGCTCGAGCTCCGGGCGCTCGCTCTTGATGTCTTTCGCGGTCATCGCGTCGGGCATCTGCAGGATCTGCCGATAGGCTTCGGCGAACCGCGGGCTGCCGTAGAACCGGAACAGCTCGATGGCGGCCAGCTCCCGCCGCTGCTGGCGCAACTGGCGCATCTGCAGCAACGCAAAGAAGAATCCGATGATGACCGTCACGACGCCGACGATTTCCGCGATGTTCGCGAGTAACTGTAGCTCCGTCATGTCGACTGTTGTCCTTGCTGTTTTTGTGTCCGTTGCGTTTCCGGCCGTGCCCGGCGAGCCACTCACACCTCGAGCGTTCTCCAGCGCCCGCGGCGGAAGACGAGCACGCCGACGATCGTCAGCGTCGACTCCGAGATCACGATCGACCAGAACACGCCGCTCGGGCCGAGGCCGACGACACGCGCCAGCGTCCAGGCGAGCGGTATCTGCAGCAGCCAGAAGCAGAAGAAGTTCAATATGGAGGGCGTGCGCGTGTCCCCGGCACCGTTCATCGCCTGAATGATAATCATACCGACGGCGTACATGGGATAGCCGAGGCCGAGAACGCGCAGGCAGGTGGTGCCGTGGCGCATGATTTCGGGGTCGGCGGAGAACAGCGCCACGATCGCCGGCGCCGCGAGCACCAGCACGATGCCCACCAGCAGCATGAAAGCTGCGTTGTAGCGCGCGGCCTGCCACACCGTCCGCTCGGCGCGTGCAGGCTCGCCCGCGCCGAGATTCTGCCCGACCAGCGTCGCCGTGGCATTGCCGAGGCCCCACGCGGGCAGCAGCGCGAACTCGAGCATCCTGAGCGCAATGGTGTAGGCCGCCACCGGCGCGCTGCCGTACAGCGCGACGACGCGCATGATCGCGATCCAGCTCGCGGTCGCGATGAGGAATTGCGCGACGCCGCCGATCGAGATCTCCACCATCCGGCGGATCAGCGACGGCACCAGCCGGCAGTGGCGCCATTCGAGCCGCAGCCGGCCGGTACCCGCGAACAGGCACCAGGCGAGGTAGGCGACGCCGGTGCCGCGCCCGATCGTGGTCGCCACCGCCGCGCCGGTCACGCCGAGCGCAGGGAACGGCCCCGGCCCGAAGATCAGCAGCGGATCGAGCACGATGTTCACGGCGTTCGCGAGCGCGAGCGAACGAAGCGCCACGGGCGCATCGCCCGCGCCGCGGAACGCGGCGTTCAGCAGAAACAGGTAAATGATGCTCGCCGAGCCGCCGAGCAACACGGTCGTATAGCCCCGGCCCTCGGCGATCACCGCGGGAGCCGCGCCCATGATCGCGAGCAGCGCTTCGCCGTGCAGAACGCCGATGCAGCCGATGGCGATAGCGATCACGGCGCCGACCAGCACAGCCTGGCCTGCGGCCGTCGCGGCGTCGTCGGGCCGCCGCTCGCCGATGCGGCGCGACACCATGGCGGTGACGCCCATGCCGAAGCCGATGGCGAGGGCGTACAGCACGGTGAGCAGCGCCTCGGTGAGGCCCACCGCCGCGATGGCATTGGTGCCGAGCCGCGACACGAAGATGATGTCCGCCAGCGCGAACACCGATTCCATCGACATCTCGAGCATCATCGGGATGGCGAGCAGCCCGAGCGCCCGGCCGGTCGGGCCGCGCGTCAGGTCGGTGCGGCTCTCCCTCAGCGATTCGCTCAGGAACGCTCGCGCGCGGCGCCAGGAGGGTGCGGGACGGATTGTCGGGTCGTAAGTCATGCAGGCTTCTTCTGGCTGGCCGCCCGGCATGGGCGGCGAACGGGGGAGACTCCGGATCGCGCGGCCGGATGCTCCGACTTGTCGGCGAGGATCGAGCTACGCGGAGAGGCCGGATCGCAGCCGGCAGAAGTGCGGGCTGCGAGCGGCGCCGGTATCGTGCCGCACCACCGGCGAGGGCAGGTTTTGCTGAGCGGTGGCTTGCATAACGGACAGGTCGGCGTCAGGCCTTATGACTTACGCGCGGAATCGTAGCCGATCGCAGGATCGCGCTCAAATGACGAAAGACGATGTGAACCGGGCACCGTGCGCAGAACGCGGCCTGCCGGTCCCGGGGCGCAAACCGGTCACACAATCAGAGCAGGCTTTTGCATTACACTCTCGCGACACTTGTCCCGGGGAGCGGGAATGACAGACCGGGTTTCCGGATGCCGTGCCTGCGGCGCCGTCCTCGTGCTGCTCGCGGCCGCGGCCTGCCGGCCCGCGAGCGAGCCGGCGGCGGACGACACTGCGGCACGCGAGGCCGCCGATACGGCCGCGACGCTGCACGCGGACGATACCGGCGAGCCGAGTGCCGCCGCGGCGATTGCGCCCGAGCGCGCGGTGGTTGCCGAGAAAAGCCTTGCCTATGCCGAGGTCGGGGAACGGCTCGTGCACGGTCATTTCGTGTTTCCTTCCGACATGGTCGATCCCCTCCCGGCGCTCATCGTGATCCATGAGTGGTGGGGCCTGAACGACGGCGTGCGGGCCATGGCCGACCGGCTCGCGGCCGAAGGCTACATCGTGCTCGCGATCGACCTGTATGGCGGCCGTGTGGCCGAGACGCCGGATGCCGCGCGCAAGCTCATGATGGAGGTGCTCGAGAATCCAGAAGCCGCCGAGGACAACCTCCGCCAGGCTTACCGCTTCGTGACCGAGACCGCGGGCGCGCCGAGCGTCGCCTCCTTCGGCTGGTGCTTCGGCGGTACCTGGGCCCTGAACACGGCGCTGCTCTTTCCCAAGGACCTCGATGCGGCCGTAATCTATTACGGGCAGGTCGCCGCGGACGCGGAGGCGCTCCGCGGGCTCGACCTGCCGATCCTCGGGCATTTCGGCGCGGACGACCGCTCCATTCCCCTCGCAAAGGTGGAGGGCTTCCGGCAGGCCCTCGAAGCGGCGGGTGTCGAGCACGAGATCCGGGTCTATCCGGGCGTCGGGCACGCCTTCGCCAACCCGAGCGGACAAAGCTTCGATGCGCAGGCGGCGAAGGAGGCGTGGGAGCTGTCGCTCGCCTTCCTGAACCGGCATCTCGTCCCGCCGGGCGCTCGCGACTGACGGGCCGCGGATTCAGGGCTTTCGCGGCGGCGGCCCGGGCTCGCAGAGGAGCGTCACCCCGAGCGGCTGGCTGAACCAGCTCATGCGGCGCTCTGCGCCGTGGCGGCACAACAGGGACACCTGCGCCGACAGCACACCGGGCACGTCGAGGCGAGCCGGCGGGCGCGCTTCCGGCGGGGCGAGCAGGGAGGTGCCGGGCCCCGGCTGCGGGGCGGGACCGGCCGGCGGCGGGACCGTGCAGAACTCGCCGAGGGCGAGCGGCGCCGTCTGGCTCGCCGGCACCTCGATGACGAGCTGCCGCGGACCGGGTGCCGCGAGCTCGGCGGCGGAGAGCGTGGCGTGGGTATCCGCGACGTTGATCGACAGCGACTCCGGGACACCGTCACCGGCGCACTGCGCGGAGATCTCGAAGGCGTACCGGAGCGAGGGCAGATCGACGGAATGACGGCCGGGTGGAGCGACAGCCAGGTCGATCACCGGCGCCTCGGCCGCGACCGACACGCGCCCGTCCGCGGCGTCGTCGGCCGCGGCGGCGCCGGCGGCCAGCATCAGCAGGCAGGAGATGGGCAGCGTGCGTGCGGCGGTCACGGGCGAAGACTACGAAACGTGCGCGCGAAAGAGAAGCCGCGCGCGTCGCCGGCGGCGGCGTGCGCGCGGCCCTGTGCGGTCCCCGGCGACGGGGTACACTAGCCGGCTTCCCGACTCCCGACCCGTCCGAATCCCGATGAACAGCCTGGTCAACCTGACCTACAAGGTCGTGCGCCGCATCGTGGTGGCGGTGGTGGGCACGACGGTGCTCCTGCTCGGCGTGATCATGCTCGTGACGCCGGGCCCCGCGCTCCTGGTCATCCCGGCCGGCCTCGCCATTCTCGGGCTCGAGTTCGCCTGGGCGCGGTACTGGCTGCGCAGGGCGCGCCGCACCATCAGCTCCCAGGCCGCCAGGCTGCGGGCGAACGGCGCCGAACGGCGGCGCGGCAACGGGCGTCCTTCGGGCGACTGAGCAGCAAAAGAAAAGAAAAGAAAAGAAAAAGGAGCCGGGGCGTTTCACCCGTCGTGTACATCGGCGTCCGATCCGACACGGAACGGACCCCGGCTCCCGAAGGTACGGCAAAGGGGGTGCTTGCCGCCGGACCCTCCGGTCCGTCACACCGGCATCCTGCCGGTGCGTTCCGGCGGCCGCGCGCAGCGCAGCGGGGGAGTCTGCCTGTCACGTGGCCTTTGTGCCGGAATTCGCTGCGTCTAATGCATGCCTCGTGCCAAAGTAGAAAACCTCTGGATATCCGTGACTTGTCTCGAGTCCGGTGGTAACGGAATTTCGTTATTACCGGAATTTCGTGATACCGGCTGACGAAACTTCGTGTACACTGCCGGGCATGGCGATCGAGGGCGATTACGATTATCAATGGCTGTTCCGCCGCGCGCCGGCCATGGCCACCCTGATCGGCCGCGACGGCGGCTACCTCGACGTGAACGATGCGCTGCTCGACCGGCTGGGCTACACGCGCGACGAGATGCTCGGGCGCAAGCCCGCCGAGTTTGTCACGGCGGAATGCGCGGAGAGCATCGAGAAGGAGTTCCTGCCGAAGCTGCGGCGCACCGGCCGGCTGGAGAACAAGCCGATCGCGTTCGTCGCGAAATCCGGCGAAGTGGTGAACTGCCTGACCAACTCGGTCATCGAGCACGACCCGGACGGCAAGTACCTGCGCACCATCGCCATGTACGTGGAGGTCGCGGACCGCGCGCGCGCCGACTGGAAATACCGGCAGCTGTACCGCTCGACGCCGGCGATGCTGCACACGCTCGACGCGAGCGGCTGCATCGTCACGGTCACCGATCACTGGTTGAACAAGATGGGCTATGCCCGCGAGGAGGTCATCGGCCGGCCGATCGTGGACTTCTACGCCGAGGAGGACCGGCGGCGCTACGCCGGCAACCTGCCCGAGGAGAGCGTCAGCGGCGGTGCGTTCAGCAACCGGGAACGCCGCATGGTGACGCGCCAGGGCAAGGTGCTGGAGCTGCTGCAGTCGGCTGTGTGCGAGCGCGACTCCTGCGGGCGCATGCACCGCATCCTGATCGCGTCGAAGGACGTGACGGAGCGCAATGCCGTGGAGCGGGCGCTGCGCGCGGCGCTCGCCGAGAACGCACGCCTGCGCGAGGAGCTCGAGCGCGAGCGCGACTACCTGCGCGAGGAGGTGAGCGTCTCGATGAATTTCGGGCGGATCGTCGGCGGCAGCCCCGCGCTGAAGCACATGCTCGCCCAGGTGGAGGCGGTCGCGCAGACCCCGGCCAACGTGCTCGTGCTCGGTGAGACGGGGGTCGGCAAGGAGCTCGTCGCTCGCGCCATTCACGCGCAGAGCCCGCGTGCTCACGCGCCGCTCGTGAAGGTGAACTGCGCGTCGATCCCGAAGGATCTGTTCGAGAGCGAGTTCTTCGGCCACGTGAAAGGCGCCTTCACCGGCGCCCACCGCGACCGCGTAGGAAGGTTCCAGCTCGCGGACGGCGGCACGCTGTTCATGGACGAGGTCGGCGAGATCCCGCTCGAGCTCCAGGGTAAGCTGCTGCGTGTGCTGCAGGAGCGGGAGTTCGAGCGCGTCGGCGACGACGCCACGCGCAAGGTCGACGTGCGCGTGATCGCGGCGACCAATCGCGACCTCGAGCAGCTCGTCGCCGTGGGCCGGTTCCGCGAAGACCTGTACTATCGCCTCTCGGTGTTTCCGATCGAGGTGCCGCCGCTGCGGCAGCGGCGCGATGACGTGGTGCAGCTCGCGCAGCACTTCCTCGACGTCACGTGCAAGGAGTTCGGGCGCAAGCCGGTGAAGCTCACGCGCGCGCAGCTGGAGGCGCTGACCGCATACAGCTGGCCCGGCAACGTGCGCGAGCTGAAGAACGTGATCGAGCGCGCGGTCATCCTTTCGCACGGCAGTGTGCTGCGGCTGGACCTGTCGCTGCCGGAAACGGCGGCCGCGAGCGGCAGCGCCAAACAGCGAGCGGACGATTCCGGGCACGACGCGGTGCTGACGGAGAAAGAGCTGAAAGCGCTGCAGAAGAAAAACATCCTGGCCGCGCTCAAGGCTGCGAACTGGAGGGTCTCCGGCAAAGGCGGCGCCGCCGAGCTCCTCGGGATTCGCCCGACGACGCTGAACGACCGGATACGCTCGTTCGGGATCAAGCGACCGCACTAGCCGGATATAATGCCCGGATGGCGAACCTGATTACGCTCAGCCGACTGCTCCTGCTGATCGTCGTGGTCGCCATTGCTTACCAGCCGTATTCCTGGTGGCACGTGCTCAACATCGTGCTGCTGATCCTCGTGTTCGTCACCGACGGGCTGGACGGCTACGTGGCACGCAAGCGCGGCGAGGAGAGCGTGTTCGGTGCCATGTTCGACATCGCGAGCGATCGCATCACCGAGCTCACGATGTGGATCGTCCTCCTCGACCTGCACATCGTGCCGGTATGGGTGCCGCTCGTGTTCATCATCCGCGGCACCGTGGTCGATACGATTCGCGCCAACCAGGTGACCACCGGCGGGCACACGCCCTTTTCGATGCTCGAGACCCCGCTCGGGCGCTGGCTCGTGGCCGGCAAATTCATGCGCATCTTCTATGCCGTGCTGAAGGCGACCACCTTCTGCTGGCTGCTGCTGATGGAGCCGCTGCCGTCGCTCCTCCCGGTCTTCTCGGACTGGATGTGGCTGCTCGACGGCATCGGCGCCGGGCTCGTCTATCTCTCGGTGCTGGTCTGTGTCATTCGCGGACTTCCTGTGATAATGGAGTTCGCCTACAAGGAAAAAGACACCTTCGCTCCGCGACGAGTGAAACTGGAATGATCGATGAGGCTGGCAATCTTCGACGTGGACGGTACTCTGGTGGGAGGCAAGAGCACCGAGAAGCGATTCATCGCCTGGATGCTGCGCCGCCGGCACATCGGCGCGCGCCAGTGCCTCGCAGCGGCCTGGTTCACCATCCGCTGGTTCCCGACCTACGGCCGGCACGTCTTTCGTAAGAACAAGGCCTGGCTCGCCGGACTCCCGGAGCAGCTCGTGGCCGACGAAGCCTTCCTGTTCTGCAAGCAGATGGGTGAAGACGACTGGATCGATCCGGCCGTCGCCGAGCTGCGCCGCCACAAGGAATGCGGCGACACGGTCGTGCTCCTGTCGGGCGGCCTGCAGCCGATCGTCGATCTCCTCTGCCACCGGTTCGGCGCCGACGAAGGCATCGGCACGAAGTGTGACGTGGTGCACGGGCGCTATACCGCCGCACCGGCGTTGCGTCACCCTTTTTACGACGGGAAGGTTGCTATTCTGTCGGCCATCTGTGAAAAATACCGGGCGTCCGCGCATGACGTCAGCGCTTACGCCGATTCGGCGTTCGACATTCCGCTCCTGTCGCGCGTGGGGCACCCGGCGGCGGTGTGCCCGGACCGCGGGCTGGCGGAATGGGCGAGGCAAAACGCGGGCCGCATCATCGAAAACAACACGGCGACGATTGGACAAGAACCGCAAATACGTTGAGAGGGGGGAAACGGGGTGGCCCGCCGCTTAGCGGAGTCACTCGCAGGCCTCACGCTTGGCTGCGCGCTCGCGCTGCTCGTGCCGGTGTCCGCCGCAGCCGGCGAGCTGCCGCGCCCGGTCCTCTCCGCACTCGAGCACCGGCACCTGCCGGCCGAATCCCTGAGCGTCTACGTCGAGAAGCTCGGCACCGGCGAGCCGGTGGTGGCGTGGAACGAGCACGCGCCGCGCAACCCGGCGTCGGTCATGAAGCTCGTCACCACGCTCGCGGCACTCGACGTGCTCGGCCCGACCTACACCTGGAAGACGGAGGTCTATGTGCGGGGCCGGGTGCACGAGGACACGCTGGACGGCGATCTGCTGCTCAAGGGCTACGGCGATCCCTACCTCGTCGCGGAGCGCTTCTGGCAAATCGTGCGCGCCGTGCGCCGCGCCGGGATCCGCCGCATCACCGGCGACCTGCTGCTCGACGACAGCTGGTTCGACGTGAAGGACTACGATCCCGGCGCTTTCGACAACGAGCCGCTGCGTACCTACAATGTCGCGCCGAACGCGCTGATGGTGAATTTCAAGGCGCTGCGCTACACGTTCGAGCCCGACCCGGCGCAGGCGACCGTGAACGTCAGCCTGTTTCCGGAGGCGCTCGAAAACCTGCAGGTCGTGAACGACCTGTCGCTCGGCGGCGGCCGCTGCGGAGGTTACCAGCGAGGCATTACGCTCACGGCCAACGAGAACGTCGACCGCGTGGTGTTTTCCGGCAGTTTTCCGTCCGGCTGCTCGTCGTATTCGATGTACCGCACGGCGCTCGGCCACAACGAGTTCGCCTACGGCATGTTCCGCACGATGTGGCACGAGCTGGGTGGCGAGCTGGACGGCGGCTGGAAGAACGTGGTCGAGGAGAAGGGCGAAGCGCCGCTGATCAGCTTTTCCTCGCTGCCGCTCGCCGAGGTCATCGCGCAGGTCAACAAGCACAGCAACAATGTGATGGCGCGCCAGCTGCTCCTCACGCTCGCGGCCGAGAAATACGGACCGCCCGGCACGGTCGAAAACGGCCGCAAGGCGATCGCCGAGTGGGCGCGAAGCCGCGAGCTGGATCTCGAGGGCCTCGAGGTGCAAAACGGCGCCGGCCTGTCGCGCGATGCCCGCGTGACGGCGCACGACGTGGCGACGCTGCTCCGCTATGCGTTCCAGAGCCCGTTCATGCCCGAATACATGGCTTCGCTGTCGCTGCCCGGCCTGGACGGCACGCTCGAGCGCCGTTTCGCGAACACGTCGCCGATAGCCGGCAGGGGACACATGAAGACCGGCTCCCTGGACGACGTCACGGCGCTCGCCGGTTACCTGCAGGCCCGATCGGGCGAACGCTACATCGTGGTGTCGCTGCAGAACTATCCCGGCGTCCACCGCGGAACCGGCGAAGAGGTGCAGCACGCGCTCCTGACCTGGCTCTACGACCGATAAGAGCGGGTGGCGTCCCGGCCAGCGTGCGGCAGGTCACGTCCGGTGCCTCGCCGCGCCGGTAATATGCAGTGCTCTGCCGCGCGAACCGTGCGGCAGCGCGGAGAGGCCATGCGCTCATTCGTTTTCCTGCTGCTGTCGTTCCTGCCGCTCGCAGCCGCGGCGGAGACGGCGTGGGTGACGGACAACCTGCGGCTCGGCCTGCACCATGCCTCCGACACCAGCGATCGCGCTTTCCGCACGCTCGAAAGCGGACAGGAAGTCGAGGTGCTGTCGCGGGATCGCTATTACGCGCAAGTGCGTTTGCCGGACGGTACGGTCGGCTACCTCAAGGCCGCATACCTCGTCGACGACAAGCCGGCGGTGCTGATCGTCGACGAGACCCGCGCCGAGAGCGCACGGCTCCGGGAGGAGCTCGCCAAGGTACGGCAGCAGTTCGCCGGACCGGCCTCGACCATTGCCTCGCTCGAGCAGCAGCTCGCTGCCCAGGAAAGTGCGCTCGAGGACGGCCGCAAGCAGATCGCGGAGCTCAGGCAGCAGAACGCGCAATATGCGGCGCGCCAGGAAAGCTTCCGTTACAGCCTGCCGATCACGTGGGTCGGCGGCGCGCTCGCGGGGTGCCTGTTCGCGGGCTTTATCGGTGGCATGGCGTGGCTCGACTACCGCAGCCGCCGGCGGCACGGAGGCCTGCGCATCTACTGACGGAGCCGCCCCCACGGCGGGCGCCGATGCCCGCCCCGCGATCCCGGCCGGCGCAGCCGCGCACGCCGCCGGCAAGGCTGCATAGCCGGACAGGACACTAGCACTGCCGCGCGTCGCGCCGCAGGATCTGCCGCTCGCGCCCCGGGAGGTTCGCGCGTACCGGGGAATGATTTGCGACCGTGGCCGCATTCGCCCGTTTCTCCTCGCGAATGCGCATCGAGAGCCTGCGGATCGATTCGACTTCCCGCATGACGAGGCGCGCGCGCTCGATCACCAGGTTACCGGCGGGTGTGATCCCGTCGAGGCTCTTGCCCCTGCGCGAGAACAACTGAACACCGAGCTCCTCTTCCAGAAGCTTCAGTTGTTTGCTCACTCCCGGCTGTGATGTGTACAGGCGATCGGCCGCGGCCGTGATGTTGAGTCCGTTGTCGACGATCGCGAGCAAGTATTTCAGTTGTTGTAGTTTCATGACTCCGCCGTTCGTTGCCGTCGCAGGGATAGACCGGCACCCGCGCGATTCGTTGCACGGATCCTAAATTTTTCAAACGGTTCGTCATAATTTTCGGTTATTAGGAGGTCCGCGCCCGGCGGGGGCGGTCCGTTGCGAAAAAACCGCATGCGGACCCTCCGCCGGGCGGTCGCGCGGCGGGCTCGTGTGGCGGCCGGATCGCCTCCCGCCGCTCGGGGAAGCATAGGTGGCGAACCGCGACTACGCTATGCTCGAAGGCCCGGCGGCGGCCGCAAGGAGGGCCCGCGGACATGATTTACGACAGCATTCTCGACACCATCGGCAACACGCCGATCGTGCGCCTGCACCGGCTCCCGCCCGGGCACGTCGAGCTCTACGTGAAGGTCGAGGCGTTCAACCCGATGGCCTCCGTGAAGGACCGCCTCGCCATCGGCATCATCCTGGACGCGGAGCGGCGCGGCGTCCTGCAACCCGGGCAGACGGTAATCGAGGCGACCTCCGGCAACACCGGGATCGCCCTCGCGATGGTGTGCGCCGCGCGCGGTTACCGCTTCGTGGCGGTCATGTCCGACTCGTTTTCGATCGAACGGCGCAAGCTGATGCGCGCGCTCGGCGCGAAAGTCGTACTGACACCCGCCGCCGAGCGCGGCACAGGCATGGTGCGGCGCGCGGAGGCACTCGCCGAGGAGCACGGGTGGTTCCTCGCCCGCCAGTTCGACAACCCGGCGAATCCCGAGTACCACCGGAACACCACCGGGCCCGAGATCCTGAGGGACTTCGCCGGCCGGCGCTTCGACTACTGGGTGACCGGCTACGGTACCGGCGGCACGCTCACCGGCGCCGGCGAGATGATCAAGCGGGCGCGTCCGGAGGTCACGATCGTCGCCACCGAGCCGGCGGGCGCGTCGCTCCTGGCCGGCAAGGAATGGCAGCCGCACAAGATCCAGGGATGGACGCCGGACTTCATCCCGTCGGTCCTGAACCGCGAGGTGGTGGACGAGCTCGTGCCCGTGACCGACGAGCAGGCGCTCGAGATCGCCCGCCGGCTGGCGCGCGAGGAGGGCATCTTCGCCGGCATCTCGTCGGGCGCCACGCTGGCCGCGGCGCTCGAGGTAGCCGGGCGCGCCGAGCAGGGCTCGGTGATTCTCGCAATGCTGCCGGACACGGGCGAGCGCTACCTGAGTACCGTGCTCCTCGAGGGCGTCGTCGAGGGCTCGGATGAGCTCTAGGCGTGCCCGCGGGCCGGCCCACGGCGCCGTTGCCGGAGGCTCGAGAGGTCCGTAAGGCGCTGAATCGAAACCCGAAACCAAAGCGGGCCCTGAGATACGGGTCACGGCAATCGGGGCCGTGGCATGGCATCGTGCGGCAGCGGCTTTCGGGGAGGCGGCATGCCCGGGGATGTGGCCAACGCAGGGGCGAGTGACGGCATCGCGGCCGTGGCGGCGCTGCTCCGTGCGCGCCTGCCGCGCGCGCGCGGTGTCGCCGTCTACGACGCCGCGCGCCGTCTCATCTGGCAGAGCGGCGAGCACGAGGATTTCGAGGTGGACGAGCGCGTCGCCGGTCTCCTGCCGGAGGCGCTTTCCGCGGGCGCACCGCCCGGCGTGCTGGCTCTGGACAGCGGCCGGACGGCCCTCGTGCTCGCGTTGCCGGGCGGCGCCGACGCCCCCGCCGGGCTGCTCGTCCTGACCGGCGCGGCCGACGGGGCGGCCGCCCTCGCCGATGCGGACGCGCTCCGGTCCGAATCCGGCGAGTTGCTGGCGTCGCTCGGGAGCCACGTCGATCTCGGGCGCCGGCTGACCGAGCAGACCCGCCGCGCCGACGAGACGGAGCGCGAGCTCGAGCTCGTCTACCGAATCGACGAGAAAATGCACGATACCTCCCGCAGCCATGGGCGGCTCGCAGAGCTCGTCGGCCAGAGTGGCCGCTTCCTCGGGATCGCGTACAGCGTGCTGCTCATACCGGGCAAGCGCATCCGCATCAGCGCGACACATTCGAGCTGGAAGAACGTCAACCGCAAGGCGCTGGACCGCTACCTGATCGACAAGCTGTTCCCCCGGCTCGAAGGACAGCGCGCTCCGGTGATCTTCGAGATGCAGGCCGTGCCGGGGTCGGACGATGTGGCCGACCAGGGCTACCAGGCTCTGGTCTGTCCGCTGCTGGACCGGCTGGGTAACCTGGAAGGCATGCTGGGCCAGCTCGGCCGCATCGACGGCACGCCGTTCCGCCGCTCCGACTCGCGCTTCATGTCGCACATCGTCCGCAAGGTGGGCTACGTGATCCAGCAATCCTTCGATCCGATGACGGGGCTCATGAACCGCGCGGGCTTCGAGGCGCAGCTCGAGGAGTCGCTGACCTCGTTCGAAAGCGAAGGCGATGCGCACCAGGTGCTGTATTTCGATCTCGACAACCTGCACCTCGTCAACGACACCTTCGGGCAGGAAGCCGGGGACGAGGTGATCGTCCGCTTCGCGCAGATTGTGGAGGAGCGGCTGCCGAAGCAGGCCGTCGCGACCCGCCTCACCGGCGACGACTTCGCGATCCTGCTGGCGCACGGCACCGTCGACGACGCCCTGCAGCTCGCGGCGGAGATCCGCCACGGCACCCAGCGCCTGCGCTATCTCGAAGGCGACAAGTCGCTGGCGATCAGCGTCAGCGCCGGCGTGGCGCCGCTCACCGCCGGCGGCGACGTGCAGGAGGCGCTGACCGCGGCGCGCATCGCCTGCGACTCGGCGAAAGATCACGGTCGTGACCGCGCCGAGGTCTACGACGAGGACGACCAGAGCATCGTGCGCCGCTACGACGACATGCATCTCGTCGCCGAGATCCAGCGGACGCTCGACGGCCAGGGCTTCGAGCTCCTGGCGCAACCGATCGTCCCGCTCGCCACCCGGACGCGCGCCGGCACGCGCTACGAGATCCTGCTGCGGATGCATGACGCGACCGGCAACCAGATCTCCTCCAAGGCGTTCTTCTCCGCCGCCGAGCGTTACCAGCTCATGCCGCAGATCGATCGGTGGGTGGTGGCGACGGTCGTCCGCAAGCTCGCCCCGCACGTGCGCCAGCTCGCCGGCAGCGGGACCACGTTTGCGATCAACCTGTCCGGCCAGACGCTCGGCGACGACGGCATGCTGAGGTTCATCGAGCAGGAGCTCGAGCAGAGCGGCCTCGCGGCCGGCACCCTGCGCTTCGAGGTGACCGAATCGGCGGCGGTGTCGAACCGCGCCCGCGCACAGGCCCTGATCGACGCGCTGCGCGAGCGCGGCTGCCGTTTCGCGCTGGACGACTTCGGCGCCGGCTTGAGCTCGTTTGCCTACCTCAAGAATTTCAAGGTCGACACGCTCAAGATCGACGGCAGCTTCATCCGCGACATCACGAGCAACCGCATCTCCGAGTCGATGGTGGCGGCGATCACGCAGGTCGCGAAGGTGATGCAGCTCGAGACGGTGGCGGAGTACGTCGAGAGCGACCCGACCCGCGCGCTGGTGGCGAAGCTCGGAGTGGATTACGCGCAGGGCCACGGCGTGGGCAGGCCCGTGCCGCTGGACGACGTGCTCGGCTCACTGCCCGCCGCCGTTGCGCAGGGCGGAGGCTGAGCACGCAGCGCGCTGCGGCAGGGTAGACTGCCGCCGTGAACCGTGCCCCCTTGCAGGAGCTTGCCGCCTCCGTCGACGCCTTGCCGGAGCTGCTGCGGCCGCCTGTGCGCCGGTGGCTGGAGCGGCTGCTCGCCGTGCACCCGGACGCCCGCGGCCGGCTGGCGGACGCCGCGCCGGAGCAGTGCACGGCCCTGCTCCGCCTGGTCGCGGCGAGCGAGTTCGCGGCCGGCGTGCTGCTGCGCGAATGGCCGTGGTGCGCCGCGCTCGTGACCGGGCCGGACCGGGCGCCCGAGCTCGGCTTCTCCGCCGCCGCCGCAGACGACCCGGCGCCCTTCGAGGCCCGCTTGCGGCGGTTTCGCAATCGCGTCCTGCTGCACGTGCTGTGGCGCGACATCACCGGCCGCGCGGACCTCTTCGCGACCCTGGCCGCGCTGTCGGAGCTCGCCGACGCGCTCATCCTGGCCGCGGTCGGGGCTGCCGAGGCCGAGCTCACCGCGCGCGCAGGCTGGGTCCGCGACCCGGCGGGTGAAGAGCAGCGGCTCGTCGTGCTCGCCATGGGCAAGCTCGGCGGCCGCGAGCTCAACTTCTCCTCCGACGTGGACCTCATCTTCCTGTACCCGCGCGACGGGGAATCCGACGGTGAGCGGCCGCTCGGCGCGCACGAGTACTTCACCCGGGTGGCGCGGCGCGTCGTGGCGCTCCTGGAGGAGCAGACGCCGGACGGCTTCGTCTACCGGGTCGACACCCGCCTGCGCCCCTTCGGCGCAAGCGGGCCGCCGGTCGTGAGCTTCGCCGCGCTCGAGTCATACCTGCTGCGCCACGGCCGCGGCTGGGAACGCTACGCCTACGTGAAGGCGCGCGTGCTGGAAAGCGGCAACGTCGGGCATGCCGGCCGCGAGCTCATGGCCGAGATCGTGCAGCCGTTCGTTTACCGCCGTTACCTCGACTATGGCGTGTTCGAGTCCTTGCGGGAGATGAAGGCGCTCATCGCGGCCGAGTCGCGCCGCCGACAGCTCCAGAGCAACATCAAGCTGGGTCCGGGCGGCATCCGCGAGATCGAGTTCATCGCGCAGTCGCTGCAGCTCGTGCGCGGCGGCGCCGAGCCGCGGCTGCGCACGCCGGAGCTGCCGCGGTCGCTCAACAGGCTGGCCGAGACGCGTGCCCTTGCCGCCTCGGCCGCGGCCGAGCTCTCGGACGCGTGGGTGTTCCTGCGCCGCCTGGAGAACTGGCTGCAGGGCATTCGCGACCAGCAGACCCATGTTTTGCCGGAGGACCCGGCCGATCGTGCGCGCCTGGCACTCGCCCTGGGCGCTCGGGACTGGCGCACTCTCGCCGCCGGGATCGAGCGGCGGCGTGCCACGGTCGCCGGCCACTTCGCGGCGGTCGCGTTCCGCGGTGCCGCGCCGGCCCGACCCTCGGCGCTCCGCGACACGTTGGCCGCGCTCTGGGCCGGCACGGCGCCGGCGGCGGACTGGCAGGCGGCGCTCGCGCAGGCGGGTTTCGCGCAGGCGCCCGAGATCGCGGAGCTCGTCGCGCGCTTCGCGTCCGGTGCGGCGGTCCGGCAGATGGGACAGGCGGGCGCGCGGCGGCTCGCGCGCTTCGTTCCGGAGCTGCTCGAGGCGCTCTCCGGGCGGCCGGAGCCCTCCGTGCTGCTGGAGCGGGTGCTGGCCGTGATTGAGAACGTGTTGCAGCGCAGCGCCTACGTCGCGCTCCTGAACGAGAACCCCGCGGTGCGGGAGCGCCTGCTCTATCTCTGCGGCGAGAGCGCGTGGCTTACGGACGAGATCGCGCGTTATCCGCTGCTCCTGGACGAGCTGCTCGATCCGCGCGAACGCGTGCCGGAGCGCGAGGAGCTCGCGCTCGAGCTCGAACGCCGGCTCGAAGCGATCCCCGCCGCGGATGGCGAGCGCCGCATCGAGGCGCTCGCGCAGTTCCAGCGCGCGGCGCTCTTTCGCATCGCGGTCGCCGACGTCGGCGGCGAGCTGCCGCTCATGAAGGTGAGCGATCGGCTGACCGAGCTGGCGGAGCTGGTGCTGGAGCAGGTGTTCGCGATCGCCTGGGACGATCTCGTGCGGCGTCACGGCCGGCCGCGCGCAGGGAGCGGGCGGCGCAGCGCCGGCTTCGGCATCGTGGCCTACGGCAAGCTCGCCGGCATGGAGCTCTCCTACCGCTCCGATCTCGATCTGGTTTTCCTGCACGACTCGGAAGAGGAGGCGCAGGAGACGGACGGCGATGCGCCGCTCGACAACGCCGCGTTCTTCGTGCGCCTCGTGCGCCGCATCGTGCACCTGCTCAACACGCAGACCGGCAGCGGCGCGCTCTACCAGGTCGACACCCGGCTGCGGCCGAGCGGCCGCTCGGGGCTGCTCGTCACCAGCGTGCAGGCGTTCGAACGCTACCAGGATGAGAACGCCTGGACATGGGAGCACCAGGCGCTGCTGCGCAGCCGGCCGGTGGCCGGCAGTGCCGTGATCGCGCGTGAATTCGAACGGGTGCGCAGCGACACCTTGCGCTTCCGCGTGCGCCGCGAACGCCTGCGCGACGACGTGCTGGCGATGCGCCGCCGCATGCGCGAGCAGCTGGACCGCTCGGGCGATGCCGGCTTCGACCTGAAGCAGGGCAGGGGCGGCATCGCGGACATCGAGTTCCTCGTGCAATACCTCGCGTTGCTGAACGCGGAGCAGCACCCCGCGGTCATCCACTATCCGGACAACATCCGCCAGCTCGGTACGCTCGGCGCCGCCGGCTGCCTCGATGCCGCGCAGGTTTCCGAGCTGCAGGCCATCTACCGCACGTACCGCGTGCGCCTGCACCGGCTCGCGCTCGACGAGCGGCCGCCGTTCGCCGACCCCGCGGAGTTCGCGGACGAGCGCGCCCGGGTCGTCGACCTGTGGCAGGAGATCTTCGGCGCCCCGCCTCCTTAAGCACGTTATAATCTCGCGCCTTCGCCGCAATCCGAGGTGCAGAAGTGGCCGCCAGGGCAGGCACGATCGACCAGAAACTCATTCCCGCCAACGCGCAGCACCGCTACGAGGTGCACCCGGACGACATCCCGCTGTCCTGTCCGATGCCGGGCATGTACCTCTGGAACTCGCACCCCAAGGTCTACCTGCCGATCGTCGAGACGGGTGAAGCGAAGTGTCCGTATTGCGGCGCCGAGTACTACCTCGTGAGCGACGGGGAAGCACATGAGGCGAGCGCCAATGATGCGAACGCCAACGACCGGTAACGGTCGCCCGGACGCCGGCCGTTCGGCCGGCAGGGACGGCTGACGTGCACGTCGTGACCGGGGGCGCCGGGTTCATCGGCAGCAATCTCGTCCGCGAGCTCATCGAGAAGACCGGCGACGACGTGATCGTCGTCGACGATCTCACCGACGGTCACAAGTTCCGCAACATCGCCGATCTCGACATCGCGGATTACCTCGACAAGGACGATTTTTTCGAGCGCATCGCATCCGGCGGCGGATTCCGTTCGGGGGTGCAGTCGATCTTCCACCAGGGCGCGTGCTCGACCACCACCGAGTGGGACGGGCGCTACATGCTGCGCAACAACTTCGAATACTCGAAGGTGCTCCTGCACCACTGCCTGGAGCACGACATTCCTTTCATCTATGCCTCCTCCGCCGCGGTGTACGGCACGGCGCGTGACTTCTCCGAGGACCCCGAGAACGAGGCGCCGCTGAACGTCTACGGCTATTCCAAGCTGCTGTTCGACCGTTACGTGCGCCGGCTCGATACGGGCTCCGATCGGCAGGTCGCGGGGCTGCGCTACTTCAACGTGTACGGGCCCCACGAGCAGCACAAGGGGCCGATGGCGAGCGTGGCGTATCACTTCAACGAGCAGCTGAAGAAGGACGGCGAGGTCCGCCTGTTCGAGGGCCGTGACGGCTACAAGGACGGCGAGCAGCAGCGGGATTTCGTCTACGTGGACGACGCCTGCGCGGTCAATCTGTGGCTCCTGGAGCACCCGGAGGTTTCCGGTGTCTTCAATGTCGGCACCGGCCGGGCGCAGACCTTCAACGACGTCGCGAACGCGGCGATCGCATGGCACGGCAAGGGCCGCATCCGCTACATCCCGTTTCCCGAGGTGCTGAAGAACGCCTACCAGAGCTACACGCAGGCCGACCTGACGCGGCTGCGGAAGGCCGGCTGCGACGTGGAGTTCCGCCCGGTCGAGATGGGCGTGAAGAACTACCTCGACACGATCAACGACCGCCTCTGACGGCCCGGCGGCGCCGCCGGGAAGCGCCGAATCCCGGCGCCCGGGCCGCCGTTCAGCCCGCCGCCGCCGCGCCCCGCCGGCCGCCCAGCACGCGGTCGAGCCGCTCGTTCACGTCGGCGACCCGGATGAGGTCCAGCGCGCGCGGATCGCGCACGCGCTCGCCCCAGCGGACGTCGTCCACGGATTTGCCGAGAAACCGGCGGACGGCCTCCGGGTACGCGTTCACCGTGAGATCGCGGCTCAGGTACGGCCCGGTGCGATCCGGATTGGAGGTGGCGTAGAGCCCGATCACCGGCGTGCCCACGGTCGTCGCCATGTGCGCCGGTCCGGAGTCCGGGCAGACGAGCACGGCCGCGACGTCGAGCAGCGCGAGCAGCTGCTTCAGCGACGTGCGCCCGACCAGGTTCGCGGTATCCCCGCCGCAAAGGCCGGCGATCGTGCGGCCGTACTCCTCTTCGGTCGCCGTGTTGCCGCCGGTGACGACGACGCGGCAATCGAACTTCTGCCGCGCGTGATTCGCGGCGGCGGCGTAATTCTCCGCGCTCCAGTTGCGGAAATTGCGCAGGCGCTGGCTGCTGCAGGGACTGATGACGACCAGCGGGCGCCGATCCTCGATGTACGCCGCCGCGAGCTCGCGCTGCGCGGAAGAGAGTGGAATGTCCCAGCGCAGCGGTCGCCGCGGCACGCCGATGGCGGACGCGAACTCCAGCATCGCATCCTGCACGTGCTGCCGCGGCACGGGCTCGATGCGCCGGTTCGTGAACAGCCATTGAAAGTCACGCGCGCGGGCGTAGTCGTAGCCGAGGCGGACGGGCGAGCGTACGAGCCTTGTCAGCAGGTTCGCGCGTATCGACGCGTGCATGTATAGCGCCGCGTCGAAGCGTCTCCTGCCGAGCTGCGCTTGCACTTCCCGGTAGGCCGCGCGGCCTTTGGATTTGTCGAAGATGATAAACTCGACGCCCGGGATGTCGGCCATGAGCGCGGCTTCGGTCCTGCCGATGATCCACGTGATCCGGGTCGCCGGCCAGGTGTCCTGGATCGTGCGCACCACCGCCAGCGCGTGACAGGTATCGCCGATCGCAGAGAGTCGGATGACGCAGAGGCTTTCAGGCGGCGACTGCTGGAGCATCGATCACCACGTGAGGACGGCTCGCGCTTGAAGGAAACCGTCGAAAGGACCGGGACCGGCGCCATCCTATACGATCGATCCCTGCTCAACCACGTTACGGACGAAGCCTTCGATGCGGCCGGCTGGCCGCGGGTGAGAGCCATCGAGGGC
>DASVDF010000154.1:0-5360 GCA_036381215.1 Woeseiaceae bacterium
GAGATCGGCTCGGCGCACATCGTCCAGATCGTGCACCGGCCGGAAGTTCAGGAAGCATTGGCCGGCACCGTGGGTGTCTTCATGCCCTCGGCCTCGCAGGACCCGGAAGGCGTGGTCGCCGTCAGCCTCGGTGCGAAGGGCGTGATCGAGGTCCAGCTCACGGCGAGCGGCGAGCAATGGGGGCGCGGCCCCGGGAAGGACGTGCACTCCTCGCTCAAGGCCATGATCGACAGCCCTTCCTGGCACCTGGTGCATGCCCTGAACAGCCTGGTTTCGGCGGACGGCAACACCATCACCATCGACGGCTATCCCAGGCCAAGGCCGATATCGTCCGCGGAAAAGAAAATGATCGCGGCGGCGGCGAAACGCCGCAATGAAGAGCAGATGAAGCAGCTGCTCAGCACCGAGGTGTGGATCGACGACCTGCCTTTCGAGCAGGCGCTCGAGCGGCTCGTCTCGCAGCCGACGGTCAACATCGAGGGCCTCGTCGCGGGCTACACCGGACCGGGAGGGAAGACGGTGCTGCCGCACAAAGCCGAAGCGAAACTCGATCTCCGCCTCGTGCCGGACATGACGGCCGAAGGCGCGCTCGCGGCGCTGAAGGCGCACCTCGCGAAGCACGGCTTCGGAGACATCGAGGTGAACATGTCCGGAGGCTACGATCCGACGGCGACCGACCTGTCGGCGCCGCTGATCCAGGCAGAGATCGCGGTGCTGGAGCGCAACGGCATCGATCCGCTGATCTGGCCGCGCAACGCCGGTTCCTATCCCGGCTATATCTTTACCGGCGAACCGCTCAACCTCGCGTCGGGCCATTTCGGGCTCGGTCACGGCAGCGGCGCGCATGCGCCGGACGA
This sequence comes from Woeseiaceae bacterium, assembly GCA_036381215.1. GTDB lineage: Bacteria > Pseudomonadota > Gammaproteobacteria > Steroidobacterales > Woeseiaceae > IDS-8. The sequence goes on from DASVDF010000154.1 coordinate 858, forward strand.
GTATTTCGTGGTGGAGTCCTCCAATCCCGACATCGAGGGCTGGGACGGCGCCGTCATGTCTTACGTCGAATACCTGTACGAGCTGGGGAAATAGCGCGGCGCCTCGAAGTCGGCCCCGGGTCCTTCGGCACGTTACAATTTGCGCCATGGACGGGGACTTCAGGGATCGGGTCGTCATCATCACCGGCGGCTCCGAGGGCGTCGGCGCCGCCGTCGCGCGGCGCTTCGCGGGCGCCGGTGCCCGCCTCGTGCTCGTCGCGCGCGGCCGCGAGAAGCTCGAACGTCTCGCCGCCGAGCTCGCCGGCGGAACCCGGGTCCTCACCGTTCCCATGGACGTCGCCGACGAGGCGGCGTGCGGCGAGCTCCTCCGAACGGTCGAGCGCGAGCTCGGAGCCGTGCACGTGCTCGTCAACAACGCCGGCTATCACCGGCGCGGTCCGGTCGAAGCCGTCGACGCCGCCGAGCTCGGCCGCATGATCGACGTCAACCTGCGCGCGCCGATCGTCCTCTCACGCCTGGCCATGCCGCACCTGCGCAAGGCCGGCGGCGGCGCGATCATCAACGTGGCCTCACTCGCGGGCCGTACTCCGCTTCCCAATGCGGCGACGTACTCCGCGAGCAAATTCGGGCTGCGGGCCTTCACCTTCGCGCTGGCGGAGGAGCTGGCCGGCTCGGGTATCAAAGTTGCCGCCGTATCGCCCGGGCCGATCGACACCGGCTTCATCATGGCGAACATCGACGCCGTCGCCGACATCACGTTCTCGCAGCCGCTCAGCACTCCGGACGAGGTCGCGCGAGCGGTGCTGGAGCTCTGCGTCAACGACGAGCGCGAGCGCACCATGCCGGCGTCGAGCCGCATCACGACGACGCTGTCCTACCTGTTTCCGGCGCTCGGCCGATGGATCCAGCCTGCGCTGACGCGCAAGGGACGGCGCGTCAAGGCTCGGCTCAAGGCCGAGATGGAGGCAAGGGCACGGCGCGAAAGCGGCGCGCCCTGACGTTCGGAAGTTAATGGAGAGGCAATCTATTGTCGGAAGGCCTTCCCGGACTGACGTCAGTCTCGTCGTTTGCTGATCCAGCCGGTGGTATAGCGTGTCATGGGTTCCTGTCTCGAGGTCCCCCCGGAAGTGTCATCGGAGCTCCTCTTTCTATTCTCGAATACCACTCCAAATCCCGAAAGGCAGGGTGGGCACTATCGATTCTCAGCTGACTACAACCGTTCAGGTAAGGTGTCGTGGAGGGACAGAGATCGCACAATCGCAGCCGCACTCTGCAGACAATTCGGCCTGTCCTCGAATGGTAAGTTACAAAACAAGCCAATCTGGCTGAACGGCAAGACGTCGTATGCGCTCTGGAAAGATCTGTGCCTGGGCGTCTATCACCCGATCTATTTCCCCGGTGCATTTCCATGGCGCAAAAGCATGGCAGAAAATAATACGGGCCGTTAACCATGCCGTGACGTGTCCGCGCGGGAAGGCGACAGGCCCGGCATCTGGAGGTCGGAACATGGACAATTCATCCTTCCGTCATTGGGCGGTGCACGCCGCCGAATGGGCCGCGGATTATCGGGCTTCCCTCGCCGACCGGCCGGTTCGGGCGCAGAGCGCGCCGGGCGCCGTCGCTGCGCAGCTCCCGCGTCAGGCGCCGGAGACGGCGGAAGACATGCGGGCGATCTTCGCCGACTTCGAGCGCATCATCCTGCCGGGCATCACGCATTGGCAGCACCCGCGTTTCTTTGCCTATTTTCCCGCCAATGCGAGCCCAGTTTCGGTCGTTGCGGAGATCCTCGTGTCCGCGATGGCGGCGCAGTGCATGCTGTGGCAGACCTCCCCGGCGGCAACCGAGCTCGAGACCGTGGTGCTGCAGTGGCTGCGGCAGGCGCTCGGCTTGCCGGAGGGCTTTCACGGAGTCATCCAGGACTCCGCTTCCTCGGCGACCCTGGCCGCCATCCTGACCATGCGCGAACGGGCTCTCGGCTTTGCGGGCAACAGGGAGGGGCTCGCCGCGCACCCGAAGGTCAGGATCTATGCTTCTGCCCAGGCGCATTCGTCGATCGATAAAGCGGTATGGATCGCGGGCGTCGGGCAGGACAATCTCGTCAAGATTCCGACCGCCGGGCCGGCCTCCGCCATGGACGTCGAGGCGCTGGAGGCCGCCATCACGAGAGACCTTGCCGCCGGCATGCTGCCCGCGGGCATCGTCGCCTGCGTCGGCGGCACCAGCATCGGCGCCATCGATGACGTGGCGGGTGTGGCCGCCGTTGCCCGGCGCCACGGCCTCTATGTGCACGTCGATGCCGCCTGGGCGGGCGCCGCGATGATCTGCCCGGAGTTCCGGCCTTTTTGGGCCGGTATCGAGTCGGCCGACAGCCTTGTCGTCAATCCGCACAAATGGCTCGGCGCGCAATTCGACTGCTCTGCGCATTTCGTGCGCGATCCCGAAGCGCTGGTGCGCACGCTCGGCATTCAGCCGGATTACCTCAAGACGCACGGCCGGGAAGGAATCATCAACTACAGCGAATGGTCTGTCCCGCTCGGCAGGCGCTTCCGTGCCCTGAAGCTGTGGTTTTTGCTGCGCGGCCATGGCATGGAGGGGCTGCGAAGCATGATTCGCGACCACGTGCGCTGGTCGCAGGAGCTCGCGCGGCGCCTCGACGCCGAGCCCGGCTTCTCGCTGGTGACGCCGCCGGTCCTGTCGCTGTTCACGTTCCGCCACGATCCGGGCGACGGGCGGGACCTCGATGCCCACAACCTGGCCCTCGTCTCGTCGATCAACGACGATGGGCAGCTATACCTGACCCAGACGCGGGTCGACGGCCGGGTCGCCATCCGTTTCCAGGTCGGCTCGATGGCGACGACGGAAGAGGATGTCGCCCTGGCCTTCGACGTCATACGCGACCTCGCGCTCAGGCAGGCAGCAACATGACGTCCACCCGCGAAGGCACCAGCCCGCTCTCGAAACTCGGCCGAACATCGTTTTCGTGAGCTCATTGCTCTATCCTCAAAGGGTAGACCCTCCGATAGACCCGGGCGGTGCAAGCGCATGGCACAGAAGCTTTCAGACACCGACATAGAGCAGCGGCTTCGCGAGCTCGATGGCTGGTCGCTCGCGGACGGCAAGCTCGTGCGCGAGTTCAAGTTCGAGGATTTCGTGGGCGCGTTCGGGTTCATGACCCGCGCGGCCATGCACGCCGAGAAGATGGATCATCACCCGGAGTGGTCGAACGTCTACAACAAGGTCCGTGTCCAGCTCGTCACGCATAGCGCCGGCGGCCTCACCGAGCTCGACTTCACGCTCGCGAAGCAGCTCGACGAGCTCCTGTAGGAGCGCGCATTGCGCGCGACCAAACGACCCGGGGGGGCGCTCGCTGGCGGGTCCCTGCAGGTCTGGACCCCTCGCGGTGCTGCTCGCAGTACACGCGCTCGATCGCGCGCGATGCGCGCTCCTACAGGGCCGCGAAAGCGTCGCGGGTGAGGTTTTCGCAGCCGTCCGGCAGCACGCGCACGTTGTCCTCGATGCGGATGCCGCCGAAGGGGCGCAGGCGGTCGATGCGCTCGCGGTTCACCATCTGCGCCGCCGGCGTGCCCTCGAGATTGGCGAGCAGCAGGTCGATGAAGTAGAGCCCCGGCTCGATCGTCAGCACCATGTCCGGCTCGAGGCGGCGCGTGAGGCGCAGCCAGGGATGCCCGCTCGGCCGGTCGATGGTCCGGCCGCTCTCGTCGGCCATGAAGCCGCCGACGTCGTGCACCTGGATGCCGAGCAGGTGGCCGAGCCCGTGCGGCAGGAACGCGCTCGTCACGCCGTTCCCGATCAGCGCGTCCGCGCTGCCGGTCGCGAGGCCCGCTTCGGTGAGCACGCCGGCGAGCTTCCGGTGCGCCTCGAGGTGCAGGTCGATGAACTCCACTCCGGCGCGCACCTCGGCCACGAGCTCCCGCTGGAGGCGGTCCATGCGCGCGATCAGTTCGGAGAATTCGGCCGAGCCGAAGGACCACGTGCGCGTGACGTCGGAGGCGTAGCCGTTGACGCGCGCCCCCGCGTCGATCAAGAGCGAGCGCAGCTCGGCCGGTGCTTCGCGCGCCTGGTGCTGGTAGTGCAGCACCGCGGCGTTCTCGTTCAACGCGACGATGTTGTCGTACGGCAGCTCGCGTTCCGTATGCGATACGGCGCGGCAGTACGCGAGGTGGATCTCGTACTCCGGCGCGCCGGCACGGAATGCCTCCTCCGCCGCCGTGTGCCCGCGCACCGCGCGCCGGCTCGCGCCGCGCATGCACTCGAGCTCGTAACCGGTCTTCACGGCGCGAGCGTGATGCAGGAGGTTCAGCACGCTGCTCGGGTTGATGCGCTCGATGCCGAACGCCTGCGCAGGCTCGTCGATCTTGCCGAGGAGGATGCAATGCTCGCGATCCTGCGGGAGGTGCCGCGCGACTTCACTTCCGTCCCGCACCGTGCGGATGTCGAACTCGCCCACCCAGAACCCCGTCGGCGTCTCCGGCGGGCGATGCC
>DASVDF010000155.1:0-32732 GCA_036381215.1 Woeseiaceae bacterium
ACGTCGGCCGCGTCCGTGCCCATGGCGCTCGATGTCGGCGTGCGCGACGGGCGCATTCAACGCGGCCAGCTCGTGCTCATGGAAGCCTTCGGCGGCGGTTTCACCTGGGGCTCCTGCCTGATGCGTTATTGACGCCGCGGGCTCCTCTGCCCGACGCGCGCAGGAGCCCGCCACGCGGGCGTCCGAACAAGCCATTGCCTGAATACAGGCCACCGTGGGAGCGCGCATTGCGCGCGACCGAACGAAGGCACGTACACCAAACGAAGGCACGTTAGCCCCAAGCATCGTTCACGCACGGCACCATCGCAAACCGGGCGGAGCCGTGGCCGGGGGAGTCCCTCTCGGCGGCGTGCGAGGCAGGACGCCGAGCCCGCAGGACCACAGGGACGTGCTCGTGTCCGGCGCCGAGAGGGAGCTCCCCCGGTCGCGGCTCCGTCCAAGCCACGAAGCCCGAACGTGCGTGAACGATGCGGTCTCAAAGAGTGCGTGCCACGATTCGGTCGCGCGGGATGCGCGCTCCTACAAGTGGCGGCTCCGCGCAGCCACCGACCGCAAACCTGCGTGAACGATGCGGTCCTAAAGAGCGCGTGCCACAAATCAAGATCGTAGTCGCCCGCATGGCGGGCCCCTACGGATCGGAGGCGTGTTCGTCAGGCGAGGGCGGCGCGGGCGTTCAGGAATAGCTGCAGCCAGGGGGAATCGGCGCCCCACTCCGCCGGATGCCAGGAGAGCTGCGTGCTGCGCACGCTGCGCTCCGGGTGCGGCATGGTGACGGTGACGCGCCCGTCGGCGCTCGATAAGCCGCAGATGCCGTCGGGCGAGCCGTTCGGATTCGCGGGGTAGCTTTCGGTGTGCCGGCCGTAGTTGTCGACGTAGCGCAAGGCAATGAGCGGCTCGGCGGCGGTGCGCTGCGCGTCGCCGGCAAACACGGCCCGCCCCTCGCCGTGCGAGGTGACGATCGGCAGGCGGGAGCCCTGCATCCCGGCGAGCCAGAGCGACGGGCTGCTGCCGACCTCGACGAGACTGAGCCGCGCCTCGAACTGCTCCGAGACGTTGCGCGCGAACTCGGGCCAGTGGTCGGTGCCGGGAATGATGTCCGCAAGGCAGGAAAACATCTGGCAGCCGTTGCAGATGCCGAGCGCCAGCGTGTCCGGTCGCGAGAAGAAGGCGGCGAAAGCGTCGCGCGCGCGCTCGTGATAGAGGATGGATTTCGCCCAGCCGCCGCCGGCCCCGAGCACGTCGCCGAAGGAAAAGCCGCCGCAGGCGACGGCACACTGGAAACGGTCGAGCGTCTCCCGCCCTTCGAGGATGTCGCTCATGTGCACGTCGAACGGCTCGAATCCGGCGCGGATGAACGCCGCGGCCATTTCGAGCTGGCTGTTGACGCCCTGCTCGCGCAGGATGGCGACGCGCGGGCGTGCGCCGCCGATGGCCGGCACCGCGACCGGCGCCTCGGGAGCGAACGTCAGGTGGACGTTGAGGCCCGGGTCGTCGCGATCGAGCAGCCGCGCGTATTCCTGTTCCGCCGTTTGCGGGTTGTCGCGCAGCGCCTGCAGCCTGAAGCTCGTTGCCGACCAGCTGCGCTGGAGCGCGACCCGGTCGAAGCGCGCGAGCACGGCGTCCTCGTGATAAAGCGTGAGGGCGTCGTCGTGCTCGACGCGGCCGAGGTCCGTGCAGCCGAGGCCGGCCTCCTCGATGACGGACAGCGCGCGGGCGAGGCGGCTGTCCGCGATCTGCAGCACGGCCCCCGCTTCCTCGGCAAAGAGCTGCGCCAGCACGTCGCGTTCCGAGCCGGCGAGCTCGAGCGATGCGCCGAGCCGGCCCGCGAACATCATCTCGGCGACGCAGGTGAGCAGGCCGCCGTCGGAACGATCGTGATACGCGAGCACGAGGTTTTCACTCCGCAGCCGCCGCACGACTTCGAAGAACCGGGCGAGCTGCGCCGGCACGTCGACATCGGGCGCTGCGCCGCCATGGCGCCCGTAGACCTGCGCGAGGCACGAGCCTCCCAGCCGGTTCGCGCCTTCCGCGAGGTCGACCAGCACCAGCCGGCTCGGCTCAGCGATGCGCGCGAGCTCCGGCGTCCAGTGCGCACGCACGTCGCTGACCGGCGCGAACGCGGACACGATGAGCGAGACCGGCGACACCACCCGATGGCTGCCGGCCGCGTCCGTCCACGCCGCCTGCATCGACAGTGAATCCTTGCCGACGGGAATGGCGAGCCCGAGCTCGCGGCACAAGGCGCTGACCGCCGCCACAGTGTCGTACAGGCGCGCATCCTCCCCCGGGTGCCCCGCCGCGGCCATCCAGTTGGCCGAGAGCCGAACCTTGCCGAGCGCTTCGACTGGCGCGGCGGCAATGTTCGTGATCGCCTCGGCAACGGCGATACGGCCGGACGCGGGCGCATCGTACACCGCGAGAGGGGTGCGCTCGCCCATGGCCATGGCTTCGCCGGTCACGCTCTCGAATCCACTCGCGGTGATCGCGACATCGGCGACCGGCACCTGCCACGGACCGACCATCTGGTCGCGCACGGACAGGCCGCCGACGGTGCGGTCGCCGATGTGGATCAGGAACGACTTGTCGGCTACCGCCGGAAAGCGCAGCACGCGATGTACCGCCTCTTCGAGATCGATGCCGTCGAGGTCGAGCGTTTCCTCCGTCGCTGCGACGCGGGCGACATCGCGCGTCATGCGCGGTGGCTTGCCGAGCAGCATCTGCATCGGCATGTCGACCGGCTCGTTGCTGAAATGCGGGTCGGCGACCAGCAGGCGCCGATCGTCGGTCAACGTGCCGATCACGGCCATCGGGCAGCGCTCGCGCTCGCAGATCGCGCTGAGCTCCGCAAGCCGGGCAGCGGCTACGACGAGGACGTAACGTTCCTGCGCCTCGTTGCACCAGACGGCGAGTGGCGACATGCCGGGCTCGGCGCTCGGGATGGCGCGCAGGTCGACGCGCGCCCCGAGCGCACTGTGATCCACCGCTTCGGGCACAGCGTTCGACAGCCCCCCCGCGCCGACGTCGTGAATCAGCAGGATCGGGTTTTCGGCGCCCATCGCCGCGCAGCGATCGATGACCTCCTGCGCGCGCCGCTGCATTTCCGGATTGCCGCGCTGCACGGAGGCGAAGTCGAGCTCCTCCGAGCTCGCGCCGCTCGCGAGGCTCGAGGCCGCGCCGCCGCCGATGCCGATGCGCATGCCCGGCCCGCCGATGACGACGATGCGCGCGCCGGCCGGCACGTCGCGCTTGACCGCGTGCTCCGCGCGCACATTGCCGACACCGCCCGCGATCATGATCGGCTTGTGATAGCCGCGCACCTCGCCTTCCGGCAGGCCGGGCGGGCGCGCTTCGAAGCTGCGGAAGTAGCCGCAGAGGTTCGGCCGCCCGAACTCGTTGTTGAACGCGGCCGCGCCGATCGGCGCTTCCAGCATGATCTCGAGCGGCGTTGCCATGCGCGGCGGAGGCGCGAGCCCCGACTCCCAGGGCTCCGGGCACTCCGGAATGGCGAGGTGGGAGACGGTGAAGCCCGTCAGCCCGGCCTTCGGCTTGCCGCCGAGGCCGGTCGCACCCTCGTCGCGAATCTCGCCGCCCGAGCCGGTCGCCGCGCCGGGAAACGGCGAGATCGCCGTCGGATGGTTGTGCGTCTCGACCTTGCAGAGGATGTGTACGGGCTCGTGAACGTAGCGGTAGCCGCGGTCGCGCGGCGACATGAGGAGCCGCTCCGCCTCGCAGCCTTCGAGCACCGCCGCGTTGTCGGCGTAGGCAGAGAGAATCCCGGCGGGCGCCGCTTCGGTCGTGCTGCGGATCATGTCGAACAGCGACGTGTCCTGCGCGGCGCCGTCGATGATCCACGAGCCGCGGAAAATCTTGTGCCGGCAGTGCTCGGAGTTGGCCTGCGCGAACATCATGAGCTCGACGTCGCTCGGGTCGCGCCCGAGGCGGCGGTAGCTGTCGTGCAGATAATCGATCTCATCGTCGGAGAGCGCCAGCGCGAGCGCCGCGTTCGCCGAGAGCAGAGCTTCCCGGCCCTCTGCTGCGAGCGGTATCCGCTCGAGCGGCGCGGGCTCGTGCGTCTCGAACAGCGCTCGCGCCTGCGTGGAGTCGGTGAGGAGCACCTCCGTCATGGGATCGATCAGCAGCCCCCCCGCGCGGAGCAGCGCCTCCGGCAGCAGTTCCGGCGCGGCGCCGAGCGCGTACCAGATGCCGCGCTCGACGCGCTCGACGGCGGAAAGCCCGCAGGCGCGCGCGATGTCGGTGGCCTTGCTCGACCAGGGCGAAATCGTCCCGGGCCGCGGCACGGCCAGCAGGCGCCCTGCGCCGGAGGGTAACGGGGCGTGCCCGGCGGAATGCAGCAACGCTTCGAGGCGGGCGAGCTCCTCCGGGCGGGGCTGCGCGGACAGCGCGACGAAGTACACGTAGCGGGCGTCGAGCGCCTCGATGCGCGCATCGATTCCCTGCAGCCGGGCGAGCCGCTTGGCCAGGCGAAATGCCGACCAGGCGGGTGCCCCGGGCAGTTCGAGGAAGGCCTTCAGGTCGATTTGCCTCCGCCGCCGGGTGTGTAGACCGGAACCGGGAACTGCGCGACGTTGCCGCCCTCGAGCTTGGAAATCTTGCTCGTGCCTTCCTTGTCGACCTCGTCGATACGGATCACGGAATGCAGCGGAAGGTACGTCCGCTTGACGCCGGAAAACTCGGCCTTGATCTTTTCCTCGGACGGATCGACGACCACCGAGCTGCGTTTGCCGAACACGAGCTGCTCCACCTCGACGAAGCCGAACAGCGCGCCGTGGCCGACGTGGCGCGCATAGACCTCGTAAACCTGTCCCTGGCTGAGAAAGACGATCCGGTAAAGTGGCTTGGCGGTCATGGCGTTTCCGTAGCACGCGAACGCGCGCGAGTCTACCGGAAAACAGCCGGCCGGGGGGCGGGGAATCCGGCCGCGCTGGCGCTTCATGTGGTTACGAATGCGCACGCATTGATTCACGCCTCGCGCGAGGTTAAATGCAATTTGTGAACTGCTTGGCGGTGCGGCCCGGCCTTTCACCTGCACTATTCCAGGGTTCCGGCGGCGGGGGCGCCGGGCGCGCCGGCGTTGTGCGACCGCAGCGGATTCGACCATGGCCTTGCAGCTTGAAATAACCAGCGAACACAAGAAGTTATTGGGTGAGGACTCGATCCGCCACTTCGGCTCCAACGGCGGCACGATCGGCCGCAGCCTGCAGAACGACTGGATCCTGCCGGACCCGGACCGCTTCATCTCGGGCCGGCACGCCACCATCGATTTCCGCGCGGGCGCCTATTACCTCGCCGACACCAGCACCAACGGAGTCTACGTCAACGGGGAAGAGGAGCCGGTCGGCAGCGGGCACCCGCGCCGCCTCTTCGACGGCGACCGCCTCCGCATGGGCGACTTCGAGTTCCTCGTGCGCATCGACGAAGGCGAGGAGATCGAGATTCCGGCACCCGTCCCGATCTCCGTCGTCCCGGATCATCCCGAGCTCCGGCTGAAAGAAGAGACGATGCACTCGGCAATCCAGCTCATCGACGAGGAAGAGCTGACCGGCGATGCCGCCTTCCAGTCGACGCTGTTCGGCAAGACCACCCGCCGGATGACCTCGCGCAAGGGCACGAACGGCGCCGGCCGTGCCGCCCCGCCGTCCCGCAAACCGCAGCGGCAGCCCGCACCCGTGCTCCAGAAGCACGACTCCGGGCAGCTGACCACCGACCAGCTGTTCGGCGACTTCCTGAACGGCCTCGGCATTGCCCGCTCGGAGCTGCACCCGTCGACGGACCCCTCGGAGGTCATGCACAACGCCGGGCTGGTGCTGCGGGAATTCGTGGCCGGCATGATCGCCCTGCTGGTCGGGCGCGCGAACCTGAAGAGCATGTTCCAGCTCGATCAGACGACCGTGCTGCCGCGGCACAACAACCCGCTCAAGCTTTCCGAGAACGTCGACGACCTCCTGAAGCAGCTGCTCGTCGGCAAGGAAGGCGAGTACCTCGGTCCGCTCGACAGCGTGCGCGAGGTGTCCCGGGACCTGCGCTTCCACCACGATGCCGTCGTCGACGCGATGAGCGTCGCCTTCCAGGAATTCGCCGCACGGCTCGACCCCGCCGAGCTCGAGGAAAGCTTCGGCACGTCCGGGCGCAAACCGCTGTTCGGCGCGCTCGGCAAGATGAAATACTGGCAGCAGTACCGGGAGCTCTACCCCATGCTCACCGAGCCGGTCGCCGGGCCGTTCCCGAACATCTTCGCTGAAGAGTTCGTGCGCGCCTACGAAAAGAGCATCGCCGACGCGAAGCGCGTCGAGAACGGCGACACCGAAGCCGCCTGACCTGCCCCCTCCGCGGGCCGTACCGTGCTGCTGCGTTCCGCAGCGACGGCGACGGCGCATGGCGCGTGTCGTGCCGGGTTCGGCAGCCCCGGCGACGGCGGGTGCTCTCCGTGCCGGGTTCGGCAGCCCCGGCGACGGCGGGCAGGGTCAGCGATTTCTGCGGTTGTCGATGAGGTCCTGCACGACCGTGGGGTCCGCGAGCGTCGAGGTGTCGCCGAGGTTGCCGTAATCGTTCTCGGCGACCTTGCGCAGGATGCGCCGCATGATCTTGCCGGAGCGGGTTTTCGGCAGGCCCGGCGCCCACTGGATGAAGTCGGGCGTCGCAATGGGGCCGATTTCCTTGCGCACCCACGCGCGCAGCTCCGCCAGCAGCTCGTCCGTCTGCTCGACGCCCTGCATCAGCGTGACGTACGCGTAAATGCCCTGCCCTTTCACCTCGTGCGGACAGCCGACGACTGCGGCCTCGGCAACGAGCGCGTGGGCGACGAGCGCGCTTTCGATCTCGGCGGTGCCCATGCGATGCCCGGAGACGTTCAGCACGTCGTCGACGCGGCCGGTGATCCAGTAGTAACCATCGGTGTCGCGCCGCGCGCCGTCGCCGGTCATGTAACAGCCCGGATAGGTCGTGAAGTAAGTTTCGACGAAGCGCTGGTGATCGCCGTAGACTGTGCGCATCTGCCCGGGCCAGCTGTCCGTCAGCACCAGGTTGCCGGCGGCCTCGCCTTCCATGAGCTTGCCTTCGTTGTCGACGAGCGCGGGCAGGATGCCGAACAGCGGCTTCGTCGCCGAGCCCGGCTTCAGGTCGGTGGCGCCGGGCAGCGGGCTGATCAGGATGCCGCCTGTTTCCGTCTGCCACCACGTATCGACCACCGGGCAGCGCTCCTCGCCCACCACGCGGTAATACCATTCCCACGCTTCCGGGTTGATCGGCTCGCCCACGGTCCCGAGCAGCCGCAGGCTCTTCCGCGACGTCTTCTTGACGGGCTCCTCGCCGAAGCGCATCAGCGCGCGGATCGCCGTCGGTGCCGTGTAGCAGATGTTCACCTGGTGCTTGTCGCAGACTTCCCAGAAGCGCGACGGAGTCGGATAGTTCGGCACGCCTTCGAACATGAGCGTGATCGCGCCGTTCGCGAGCGGCCCGTACACGATGTAGCTGTGCCCCGTCACCCAGCCGATGTCGGCCGTGCACCAGTAGACGTCGCCCTCGTGGTAGTCGAACACCCAGCGGTGCGTCATCGCAACGAACACGAGATAGCCACCGGTCGTGTGCAGCACGCCCTTCGGCTTGCCGGTGGAGCCTGACGTGTACAGGATGAACAGGGGATCCTCCGCTCCCATCTCCTCGCACGGGCAGTCGTCCGCGACCTCGCGCGCGAGCTCGTGCAGCCATACGTCGCGCCCGTCGGTCCAGTCGATGGCCACGCCGGTGTGGCGCACCACGAGGACCTTCTCGACCGTCGTCACGCCGGGATTGGCGAGCGCCTGGTCCACGTTCGCCTTGAGCGGGATGTCCTTGCCGCCGCGGACTCCGCTGTCGGCGGTGATGACGATGTTCGAGTCGCAGTCCTGGATGCGCCCGGCGAGTGCGTCCGGCGAGAAGCCGCCGAACACCACCGAGTGGATGGCCCCGATGCGGGCGCATGCGAGCATCGCCACCGCCGCGTCCGGGATCATCGGCATGTAGATCGTGATGCGGTCGCCCTTCTTTGCACCGAGCTTCTTCAGGACGTTCGCGAAGCGGCAGACGCGCAGGTGGAGCTCGCGCCAGGTGATCTTCAGGTCGTCGCCGGGATCGTCGCCTTCCCAGATGATAGCGACGTCGTCGGCTTTCTTCTCGAGATGCCGGTCGACGCAGTTGTAGCAGACGTTGAGCGTGCCGTCGTAAAACCAGCGGATATGCACGTCGTCCTTCGCGTACGAGACGTCCTTCACGTTCCTGAACGGCTGCATCCAGTCCAGGCACTGCGCCTGCTCGGCCCAGAAACCCTCGTTGTCCTCGATGGACCGGCGATACGTCGCCTCGTATTTCGCCGCATCGATCCAGGCGCGCTTCGCCGCCGCTTCCTTGACTTCGTAGATCTTCGTCATTCGTCTCGTCCCGGTTTTCGTTCTGTCATTTCGCGCATTCTAGCCGTTCGGCGAGCTCCAGCACGCGGCGCGCCCTGATGCAGTGCGGTCGATCGAGCATTTTGCCGTCGAGGCCGACCGTGCCGGCGCCGGGATGCGCGGCGAACGCCGCCACGACGCGCCGAGCGCGCTCGATCTCGTCGGCGCTCGGTGCGAACGCCTCGTTGATGACCGGCACCTGCGCCGGATGAATGGCGAGCATGCCGGTGAATCCGTCGCGGCGCGCGCGCGCCGCATAGCGCGCGAGGCCGTCGAGGTCCCGGTAATCCGTGTACACGGTGTCGATGGCCGGCACCTCCGCGGCGGCCGCGGCGAGCAGGCACAGCGAGCGCGCGAGCTCGTAGACGGGCAGCCAGCGGCCCTCCTCGTCGCGCGCGGTCACCGCGCCGAGCGCGGCGGAGAGGTCCTCCGCGCCCCAGGTCAGCGCCGCCAGGCGCGGCGTCTCTCGCCCGTAACCCGGAACGGCGAGCACCGCATCGGGCCGCTCCGTCACGATCGGCAGGATCGGTGTGTCCCCGACCGGGAGGTTGGCGTCCTGCTCGAGCTCTGCCAGGCGGTCGGCGAGAGCGGCGACGTCGCCCGGGCCGCGCGGTTTCGGTAGCACGATCCCGGCCGGCGCAGCGCGCAGCACGGCCGCCAGGTCGAGCAGTGCGTCCTCCGTATCCAGCGGATTGATGCGCACCCAGACGGCAGGCCGATGCCGCTCCTCGAGGAACGCCTTCGCGATCTCGCGCGCCCGCGGCCGTGCCTCGGCGGCGACCGCGTCCTCGAGATCGAGAATCAGCGCGTCGGCGTCGAGCGCGGCGGCTTTCGCGAGCTTCTTCTCGCTGTCCGCCGGGACGAAGAGGAAGCTGCGGATCACGCCGGTCTGCGGTGCATCAGGGCGGAACGCTTGCACGTTCCGACCAACTCGTCGTGCTGGTTGTACGCCCGGTGATTGAACACGACGATGCCGTTGTCCGGCCGCGAGCGGCTCTCGCGCAGCTCCAGCACTTCCGTCTCGACGCGAATCGTGTCGCCGTGGAACAGGGGCTTCGGGAAGCGCACCTCGTCCCAGCCGAGATTGGCCACCGTCGTGCCGAGCGTCGTGTCGCCGACCGAAATCCCGACCATGAAGGCCAGCGTGAGGCAGCTGTTGACGAGCGGCCGCCCGAATTCCGTGGTCTTGCAGTATTCCGCGTCGAGGTGGAGCGGCGCCGGGTTGTGGGTCAACGCGGTGAACCAGACGTTGTCGGCCTCCGTGATGGTGCGGCGGATCGGGTGCTGGAACACCTGCCCCACCGTGAATTCCTCGAAATAGAGACCCGGCATGCTGCCCGTCCGTGCAGAGGCTTCAGGAACCGGTGATGATAAATCCTGCGCCGTGGCAAGCAAAACGCGCCCGCGGGCCCGGGACGCGATTGGCGGCGCGCCGCTTCAGGCGTATATGCTTGCGGCCACGCCCTCTAGTGGATCCGAAAAGAATGAAGGGACGAACGATCACCGTCGGCGGGCAGGAGGTGCCGGCGGGGACCCGCAAAACCATCGAGCTGGCCGTCGCCACCTTGTACACGCACGCGCATCTCAACATGCCGGTGCACGTCGTGAACGGCCGCCGCGACGGCCCCACCCTGTTCCTCACGGCCGCGATCCACGGTGACGAGCTGAACGGGGTCGAGACCATCAAGCGGGTGCTGAAGCGCGACATCCTGAAGGGCTTGCGCGGCCGCATCCTGGCGGTACCGATCGTCAACGTGTTCGGCTTCATCGACCGGTCGCGCTATTTGCCGGACCGGCGCGACCTCAACCGGTCATTCCCCGGACGCGGTTCCGGGTCGCTCGCGGCGCGGCTGGCGAACCTGGTGGCGACCGAGATCATCGCCAAGGCCGATTACGGCATCGACCTGCACACGGGAGCGGTGGACCGGCCCAACCTGCCACAGGTGCGCGCCGACCTGTCCGGGCCGGACGCCCGCCGCCTGGCGGAGGCGTTCGGCGCACCGGTTGTAATCGACGCCAATGTGCGCGAAGGTTCGCTGCGGAAACACGCCATCGAGAGCGGCGTCCCCACGCTGACTTTCGAGAGCGGTGAAGCGCTGGAATTCGACGAGCTCTCGATCCGCGTCGGCGTTCAGGGCATCATCCGCGTGCTGCGCGAGCTCGGCATGCTGCCGCCGCCGAAGACCGTGCGCAAGCCGCCGACCCCGATCTACACCAACGCGACGACCTGGGTGCGCGCGCCCATGAGCGGGCTCATCCTGTCGCGCTGCCGGCTCGGCCAGCAGGTGCGGGCCAACCAGGTGCTGGCCAGGATCGGCGATCCGTTCGGCGAAGTCGAAGTCGACGTGACCGCGTCGACGGGTGGGATCGTCATCGGCCGCAGCACTTCGCCGCTCGCGTACGAGGGCGACGCGCTGTTTCACCTCGCACGCTTCGACGACACGCGGGAGGCGAAAGCGACGGTCGAGGAGTTTCAGCAATCGAATGCCGTGGACCAAAACTGGGGCTGAAGGACGAAGCCTTGCACGCTGTTTCGGATGCCGATCGCGGAATCATCCTGGGCTGGCGCGAGTGGGTCGGCCTGCCGGAGCTCGGCATTCGGCGCATCAAGGCGAAGATCGACACCGGCGCGCGCACATCGGCGCTGCACGCCTTCCTGGTCGAGCCCTTCCGGCGGGAGGGGCGCGACTGGGTGCGTTTCAGGATTCACCCGAAGCAGCGGCGGACCGATGTCGAAGCGATCTGCGAGTCGCCAATGGTCGACCGGCGGGTCGTATCGGACTCGGGCGGCCATCGGGAGGAGCGGTACGTGATCGAAACTCTGGTCGAGCTGCCGCAACTCGCGTGGCGTGTCGAGGTGACCTTGACGGCGCGGGACGACATGCGTTTCCGCATGCTGCTGGGGCGAACGGCACTCAAGGACCGGATGCTCGTCGATCCGTCGCGCTCGTACCTGACGCGGCGCCCGCGTCGCGCGCGTCGCGGGTAAGCCTGGTGCCCCGTCCCGCGCACGGCTCAACCAGACTGTCAACGGTGCAGACCACCAGATGAAAATCGGTATCCTGTCGCGCAATCGCAAGCTTTACTCGACACGCCGGCTGGTCGAGGCGGCGACCGAGCGCGGCCACGAGGTGCGGGTCATCAATCACCTGCGCTGCTACATGAACATCGCGAGCTTCAAGCCGAGCATCCATTACGACGGCGAGATGCTGCCGCATTTCGACGCCATCATTCCGCGCATCGGCGCGTCCGTCACGTTCTACGGGGCGGCCGTCGTGCGCCAGTTCGAGATGCTCGGCACGTTCTCGCTGAACGAATCGGTCGCGATCTCGCGCTCCCGCGACAAGCTGCGTTCGCTCCAGCTGCTCGCACGGCGCGGCATCGGCCTGCCGGTCACCGGGTTCGCGAACTCGCCGGACGATACCCAGGACCTGCTGAACCTCGTCGGCGGTGCGCCGGTCATCCTCAAGCTGCTCGAAGGCACGCAGGGCCGCGGCGTGGTGCTCGCGGAGACGCGCAAGGCGGCGGAGAGCGTCGTCGAGGCGTTCCGGAACCTGAACGCGAACTTCCTCGTGCAGGAATTCATCAAGGAGGCCGGCGGTGCGGACATCCGCTGCTTCGTCATCGGCGACAAGGTCGTCGCCTCGATGATGCGCCAGGCGCAGGAGGGCGAGTTCCGCTCCAACCTGCATCGCGGCGGGACGGCAAAGCTCGTCAAGATCACGCCGGAGGAGCGCTCCACGGCCGTGCGCTCGGCCCGCATCATGGGCCTGAACGTCGCCGGCGTCGACATCCTGCGCTCGAACCACGGGCCGGTGGTGCTGGAGGTCAACTCGTCGCCCGGACTCGAAGGCATCGAGCAGGCCACCGGCAAGGACGTCGCCGGGCTCATCATCGGCTACATCGAAAAGCACGCGAAAGCCGGCAAGACCCGCACCAAAGGTGCGGGGTAGGAGCGCGCATCGCGCGCGACCGAACCAGGGCAAACGAAGGCAGGTCAGCCCCTGGCATCGGTCGCGCACGACCTCCGGCCTGCCACCGATCGCACGCGTGCGTGAACGCTGCGCTCCCAACGGGTGCGAGCCACGATCGCCGTCGCGGTCGCGCGCGATGCGCTCCTACGGGCGAGATAGCGGGCCGCGAGCTTCCTGGCGGCGCTCGCCGAGCCAGCCGCCCAGCACGCCGGCGAGAAACGGCACCAGCGCGCTGCCGATCAGGTTGCCGACGGAGAAGTTCCGCCAGACGAGCAGCGCGAGCACGACCGCGAGTGCGGCCGAAATCCCGGGCTCGAGGATGGTGCGCCCGGCGGATTTCACGCCGACGATGAATCCGCCAACGACGAAGATGAGGAAATTGACCAGCGCGAGCGCCGCCATCTGGCCCGCGCTCAGGTCGACGTCCTGCATGCTGGTGGCACCCTCCACGCCCGGCGCCAGGAAGGGCGCGAGCAGGAGACCGGCGACGATGTTCAGGACCACCATGATCAGCACGCCGATGCCGATCCACTTCCAGTCGAGATTGCGGGACATTGGCGGCTCCTCCAAAACTGGCGGAGAGGGTGGGATTCGAACCCACGGTACGGTCACCCGTACACTTGATTTCGAGTCAAGCCCGTTCGACCACTCCGGCACCTCTCCAGTCTGTCAGCAATTCCGCGTCTTCCGGGTGGGATCGGCTCGCGCCATCCCTGGCACCTCTCCACAAAAAACACGACGCCGGCGGACGCCGGCATCACTGTCGGATCGCCGCGTCGGGCGGCGACCGGCCGGCATTATATCGTCATCCCTCGATAACTGCCCGCACCGGCAGCGGAATCAGAACCAGCGGCGCACCCGGCGGCGTGAAGGCCGGTACTCGTCCCCGAAAGCTTCACGCGCGAGCGTGGAGGTGAACGCCTCGGGCGCGTGCGCCAGCGCCTCGAGCCTGAGGCTGCGCAGCACCGGCTCGTCGCCCGCAACGGCCTGGCGCACACGGATGCGCGCAGTGCTCATCGCCCTGCCGCGCGCGGCTCCCCGGCGGCGGGCGCCGAGCCGTAGAAGGTCCGGCCTTGCGATGCCGGCAACATGTTGTTCGCTCCCGATGGTTGTGGTCTCCGGACAACACCGGCCTGCATTCTGTCAAATCGGCCCGGCAATGCGGGCACACCGAGCGATCATAGCGGTCGGCACCCGGGGCCGCGCGTCCGATCCCTGCCGGATTTCACTGAATCCGCCGCCGAGCTGGGTTAGCCTTTCTCCCTGCGGCACGATCTACGAGGACTGGATTTGCGTTTGTGGATCTACGCATTGCTGGCCGCGCTGCTCAACACGTGCTCGCAGACGCCGCCCCTGCTCGACCAGATCCGCGACCGCGGCGAGTTGCGCGTCGTCACGCGCTATGCGCCCACGACGTATTCGATCGGCCCTGACGGTCCGCAGGGACCCGAGTTCGACCTGGTGGCCGGCTTCGCGGAAGAGCTCGGCGTAACCCTGGTGCTGGAGACGGTGGACTCCGTTTCCGAAGTGCTGCCGCGGCTCCTGTCCGGTGAGGCCGATCTCGCGGCGGCGGGACTCTCGCTCACCGACTCGCGGCGCGACCTCGTCGACTTCGGCTATCCCTACACCACCGTGGACATGCACCTGGTTTATCGGCTCGGCACGGGCAGGCCACGCGGCATCGCGGACCTGATCGGGAAAAGAATCGAGGTGGTCGCCGGCAGCAGCCATGCCGAGATGCTCGCGGCTCTGGCGGAACGCTATCCCGGGCTCGAGTGGACCGAAAACGCGGACGTCGAAGTGGTCGACCTGCTGGAGAAGGTGGCGAACGGCGAGATCGACTACACGGTCGCGGACAGCACCAATTTCAACATCCAGCGGCACTTCTATCCGGAGCTCAGGGTCGCGCTCGATCTGCGCGTCGCGGATCCGATCGCCTGGGCATTCCCCCGGAACGGCGACCGGCTGCTCGCACTCGCCGACGATTACCTCATCCGCGCCCGGCGCGAAGGGCTGCTCGCGCAGATCGAGGACCGCTACTACGGGCACGCGGAGCAGTTCGATTACGTCGGCACGCGCGCTTTCATCCGTCATTACGAGAGCCGCCTGCCGCATTACCGGGCGCTGTTCGAGCAGGCGGGCAAAGCATACGGCATCGACTGGCGCCTGCTGGCCGCAATCGGCTACCAGGAATCGCACTGGCGTCCGCAGGCGGTGTCCCCGACCGGCGTGCGCGGCATCATGATGCTCACGCGCGCGACGGCGGACTATCTCGACATCAAGGATCGCGTCGATCCCGAGAGCAGCATCTTCGGCGGCGCCGAGTTCTTCGCCGAGCAGCTCGCGCGACTGCCGGAAACCGTGCTCGACCCGGACCGCACCTGGATGGCGCTCGCCGCCTACAACGTCGGCTTCCTGCATCTCATGGACGCGCGGCACATCGTGCAGTGGGAGGACGGCGATCCCGACGCGTGGGTGGACGTCAGCGAAACCCTGCCGCTGCTCGCGCGCGAGCGCTGGTACTCGCGGGTGGAGCACGGCTACGCGCGCGGCTGGGAGCCCGTGTTGTACGTGAACAACGTCCGCAACTACTACAACATCATCTGCTGGCTCACCGAGAACGGGACGCACGAGCCCGCGGGGACGCTCGAAGCGGCGAACAGCGAGCCGGCCGTGACGGCCGGCGGCTCCTGACGCCCGGCGGCTCCTGACGCCCTCCGGCCTCAGCCGCGCCGGCCCTCGAAGAACGCCGTGAGCAATCGGCCGCATTCGCCGGCGAGCAATCCGCCGTTGACCTCGATCCGGTGATTGAGTCGCGGGTGGGCGGTGAAGTCGAGCACGCTCCCCGCCGCGCCGGCCTTGTCATCGTAGGCGCCGAACACGAGCCGTGCGATGCGCGCGTGCAGCATCGCGCCGATGCACATCGCGCAGGGCTCGAGCGTGACGTACAACGTCGCCTGCGCCAGCCGGAAATTGCCCATCGCGCGCGCGGCTTCGCGCAATGCCACGATCTCGGCATGCGCCGTCGGATCGCAATCGACGATGGTGCGGTTGCATCCGCGCCCGACGATCCCGCCCCCCACGGCGACGACCGCGCCCACCGGCACTTCCCCGCCCGATTCCGCCTCCCGCGCGAGCGTGAGCGCCGCGCGCATGCAATCCACGTCGGGGGACAACCAGTTGCTGTCCTGCTCTGATGCCATGAGCTGCGTTATATCAGCCGCCGACCGGGAAAGTCATCGTCGCAGGAACGCATTTGCGGCGAATGCGGCATGCGTACCGGCGTGGACGCCCGGCGTCAATGGCTGTAAACAGTTCGCTTGCCTGGTTGCAGAGGAGATGCAGCATGGAGCGATTCACGGGTGGCTGCCTGTGCGGCGACGTCCGGCTGGTGGCGTCGGGACGGCCCTGCCGGGTCGGCCTGTGCCACTGTCTCGACTGCCGCAAGCATCATGGAGCCCTTTTTTATGCTGCCGCGGTGTTCCCCGAGGATGCGGTGACGATCGAAGGCGAGACGCGCGACTACGCCGGGCGGTTTTTCTGCCCGCGTTGCGGCTCCTCCGTTTTCGCGCGCAGCGCGGACGAGGTCGAGGTGCACCTCGGGTCTCTGGACGCCCCGGACCAGCTGACGCCGACCTATGAAAACTGGATCATCCGGCGCGAGTCGTGGCTGCCGCCGTTTCCGCTCGCACACCACTACGTGCGCGATCGCGAGGACACGAGCCGCTTCGAGGATTAAGTCGCGCGGATCACTCCCACTCGATGGTCGCGGGCGGCTTGCCGGAGATGTCGTAGACCACGCGCGAGATACCGTCGATCTCGTTGATGATGCGCAGGGAGACGTGCTCGAGGAAGTCGTACGGCAGGTGCGCCCAGCGCGCGGTCATGAAATCGATCGTCTCGACCGCGCGCAGCGCGACGACGTAATCGTAGCGGCGCCCGTCACCCATCACGCCGACGGAGCGCACCGGCAGGAACACCGCGAAAGCCTGGCTGGTCTTCTCGTACAGCCCGTACCGGCGAAGCTCGTCGATGAAGATACGGTCTGCGAGCTGCAGGAGGCGCACGTACTCCCGCCGGACCTCGCCCAGCACGCGCACGCCGAGGCCCGGTCCGGGAAACGGATGCCGGCCGACGATCTCCGGGGGCAGGCCGAGCTCCAGGCCGATCTTGCGTACCTCGTCCTTGAACAGCTCGCGCAAGGGTTCGATGAGCTTCAGGCGCATCTGCTCCGGCAAGCCGCCGACGTTGTGGTGTGACTTGATCACGTGCGCCTTCGCGGTCGACGCGCCGGCGGACTCGATCACGTCGGGGTAGATCGTGCCCTGGGCCAGCCACTCGATGCCCTCGAGCTTCTCCGCCTCTTCCTCGAAGATCTCCACGAACAGGCGGCCGATGATCTTGCGCTTCTCCTCCGGGTCCGCCATGCCCTCGAGCGCCGCGAAATAGCGCTCGGCCGCCTCGACGTGAATCACGTTGACGCCGAGATGCTCGGCGAAGGTCGCCATCACCTGCTCCGCCTCGCCGTAGCGGAGCAGGCCGTGGTCGACGAACACGCACACGAGCTGATCGCCGATCGCCTCGTGCAGCAGCGCCGCGACGACGGAGGAATCGACGCCGCCGGACAGCGCGAGCAGCACGCGGCCGTCGCCGACGGTGCGCCGCACCTTGGCGATTGCGTCCTGCACGATGTGGCCGGGCGTCCAGTCTCCCGGGCAGCCG
This sequence comes from Woeseiaceae bacterium, assembly GCA_036381215.1. Lineage (GTDB taxonomy): Bacteria > Pseudomonadota > Gammaproteobacteria > Steroidobacterales > Woeseiaceae > IDS-8. The sequence continues at coordinate 17,138 of DASVDF010000155.1, forward strand.
CACACGTCCTTGACGAAGCGGCAGATGATCTTCCTGCCTTGCGGCGTGTGCGTAACTTCGGGATGGAACTGCAGGCCGTAGTAGCCGCGCTCCGGATTCTCCATCACGGCGAGCGGCGCATTCGCGCTGCGGCCTGTCGCGTGGAAGCCCGGCGGCAGTGCCTCCACGCGGTCACCGTGGCTCATCCACACGTCCAGCAGCGCCTCGGAGGCCCCGCTCCGGCGATCGCTCAGCCCGTCGAGCAGCGTCGAACCGCGCACCGTCACCTCGGCGTAGCCGAACTCGCGGTCGCGGGAAGGCGAAACCCTTCCGCCGAGCTGCGCGGCCATCGCCTGCATGCCGTAGCAGATGCCGAGCACCGGCACCCCGAGCTCGAACACGGCCTGGGCCACCCGCGGCGGATCGTCGAGATGCACGGACTCGGGTCCGCCGGAGAGGATGATGCCCGCCGGCGCGAAGCGCGCGAGCGCGGCCTCGTCGATGTCCCAGGGATGAATCTCGGAATACACGCCGCACTCGCGCACGCGGCGCGCGATGAGCTGCGTGTACTGGCTGCCGAAATCGAGTATCAGGATGCGGTGCGCATGGATGTCGTGCGCCGTGTCCCCGGAAGGTTCGCTCATGCGCTCGCGTCAGGTGCCGCTGCGGTAATTCGGGGCTTCTTTGGTGATCGCCACGTCGTGCACATGGCTCTCCTTCATGCCCGCGCTCGTGATCTTCACGAATTTGGGCCGCGTGCGCATTTCTTCGATCGTGTGACTGCCGGTATAGCCCATCGCCGCGCGCACGCCGCCCATGAGCTGATGCACGATGGCCACCACGCTGCCCTTGTAAGCCACGCGCCCCTCGATGCCTTCGGGCACGAGCTTCTCGAGCTCCTCCGTGGCGTCCTGGAAGTAGCGGTCGGCCGAGCCCTGGGTCATGGCGCCGATGGAGCCCATGCCCCGGTAGTTCTTGTACGAGCGGCCCTGGTAGAGCTCGACTTCGCCCGGCGATTCCTCCGTGCCCGCGAACAGGCTGCCGATCATGACCGAGTGCGCGCCGGCCACCAGCGCCTTCGCGATGTCGCCGGAATAGCGGATCCCGCCGTCCGAGATCAGCGGGATGCCGGTCTTCTTCAGTGCCTCGGCGACGTCCGCTACCGCCGACACCTGCGGCACGCCAACACCGGCGATGACGCGCGTCGTGCAGATCGAGCCGGGCCCGATGCCGACCTTCACGGCGTCTGCACCGGCTTCGACCAGTGCCATCGCGGCATCTCCCGTCACGACGTTGCCCGCGATCAGCTGGAGGTCCGGATACTCCGAGCGGATGCGCTGCACGCGATCGAGCACGCCGCGCGACCAGCCGTGCGAGGTGTCCACCACGATGACGTCGACCCCCGCCTCGACCAGCGCGGCCACGCGCTCGTCGGTACCGTGTCCGGTACCGACAGCCGCGCCCACGCGCAGGGCGCCGTGGCTGTCGCGGCAGGCGCGCGGGAAATCGCTCGCCTTCTGGAAGTCCTTGGCCGTGATCATCCCCTTCAGCTCGAACTTGTCGGAGACGACCAGCACTTTCTCGATGCGGTGGCGGTGCAACAGCGACAACACCTCCTCGTCGTCGGCGCCCTCGCGCACCGTGACGAGACGCTCGCGCGGCGTCATCACCGTGGCGACCGGCGCGTCGAGATTCGTCTCGAAGCGCAGGTCCCGATGCGTGACGATGCCGAGCGGCTGGTTGTTCTCCACCACCGGCACGCCGGAAATGTTCAGCGCGCGCGTCAGATCGATGACCTCGCGCACCGTCATGTCGGGCGGGACGGTGATCGGGTTACGCACCATGCCGCTCTCGAACTTCTTCACCGTGAGCACCTGGCGCGCCTGCTCCTCGGTCGGCATGTTCTTGTGGATGATGCCGATGCCGCCTTCCTGGGCGAGCGCGATCGCGAGCCGCGACTCCGTGACGGTGTCCATGGCTGCCGACATCAGCGGAATGTTGAGGCGGATGCCGGTGGTGAGGGAGGTGGCCAGATCGACTTCCCGCGGCAGCACGTCGGAATAGCCCGGCTGCAGGAGAACGTCGTCGAACGTGAGGGCTTCCTTGTCGATGCGCATCGGGGTCCGCCGTCGAGGTAAACGCGTAATTTTACGCGCGCGCCCTGTGCGGGTAAACACGACGGCAGGTCCCTATAATGCGCCGATGAGCGTAATGTTCCAGCCGGGTCCCGCGCGATCCGTCCTGACCGTTTCCGAGCTGAACCGGCAGGTTCGCCAGCTGATCGAGGGCATGGGGCGGACCTGGGTCGAGGGTGAGATCTCGAACCTGGCGCGGCCCGCTTCGGGGCATCTCTATTTCACCCTGAAGGACGACGGGGCGCAGGTGCGCTGCTGCTGGTTCCGCCAGCGCCAGCGGGGCGCGCGTATCGCGCTCAAGAACGGCGACCGGATCCTCGTGTTCGGGCGCGTGGGTCTGTACGAGCCGCGCGGCGAATACCAGCTCGTCGCCGATGTGGTGGAACCCGCCGGCGAGGGCGAGCTGCGCCGCCGTTTCGAGCTCCTGAAGAAGCGGCTCGCCGCCGAAGGCCTGTTCGACCGCGAGCGCAAGCGCGCGCTGCCGCCGCTGCCGCGGCGCATCGGCGTGATCACGTCCCCGTCCGGCGCGGCCCTCCGCGACGTGCTGACGGTGCTCGGACGGCGCTTCCCGGCGGTGCCGGTCGTCGTTTATCCCGCCGCCGTGCAGGGCGAGGCGGCCGTCGGCGAGCTCGTCAGGGCGCTGGCGACGGCCGGTGCACGCGCCGAATGCGACGTCCTGATCGTGGGGCGCGGCGGCGGCTCCCTGGAAGACCTGTGGGCATTCAACGAGGAAGCCGTCGCGCGCGCGCTGGCGGCCTGCCCGATCCCGACGGTGAGCGCGGTCGGTCACGAGATCGATTTCACCATCGCGGATTTCGTGGCCGACCTGCGGGCGCCGACGCCGTCGGGCGCGGCCGAGCTGGTCGTTCCGGATTGCGAGGAGTGGCTGCGCAAGTGCACGGTCTGCGGCACGCGCCTCGCGGTGCAGATACGGCGCTGCCTCGAGAAGGACGGCCAGGCGCTGGACTGGCTGGCGCGGCGCCTGAAACAGGCGAGCCCGACGGCGCGGGTGCGCCAGCAGCACACCCGCCTCGACGCCCTCGGGCGGCGGCTCGGCGGAGCGATGCGCCACGACTTCAGCCGGCGCGGACGCGCGGCGGACGCGCTCGTCGCCCGGCTGCACCGGCAGACGCCGGCGGAGCGCGTGGCGCGCGCGGCGCAGTGCCTCGAAAGTCTCGAGCCGCGGCTCGCGCGCGCCGCCCGCCTGTCGGTGGAGCGCGCTTCGCTGCGCCTGCGGCATGCCGGGCGCGCGCTGTCGGCGGTGAGCCCGCTTGCGACGCTGGACCGCGGCTACGCCATCGTGACGGACGCGAACGGCCGCGTGCTCACGGACGCCGGCTCCGTCACTGCCGGAGCGCGCGTCACCGCGCGCCTCGCCCGCGGCCGCCTGCGGGCGACCGTCGACGACACCGAGGCAGACCCTCCCGCCGCTGAAGGCGATTTGCCCTAGCGTTCACCCTCGTCCAAGCCTGCCAGAACGGCGGGAGCCGCGGCCCTCCCTCTCACCGGCAGGCAAGCGCAGGGAACCGCCACGCGCGACCGAACGCAGGCACATTCCCCGAACGAAGGCACGTTAGCACCAAGCATCATTCACGCACGGCACCATCGAAGACAGGGCGGAGCCGCGGCCGGGGGAGTCCCTCTCGGCGGCGTGCGAGGCAGAAGCCTAAGCCCGCAGGACCACAGGGACGTGCTCGTGTCCGGCGCCGAGAGGGAGCTCCCCCGGTCGCGGCTCCGCTCATGCCACCGTAGCCAAACGTGCGTGAACGATGCGCTCCCAAAGAGGGCGGGCCACAGATCCACATCGCGGCCGCGCAGCACAAGGTGCAGGGAGGTCAGTCGTCGTAGCCGAGGGGGCGGCTGCAGCAGCGGTAGGTACCGTCGGGCTGGCGCTCGAAGACGTTGCAGCAGGCCATCTCGCCGCCGTAGATGTGCAGCGTCACGGCGGTGGCGTCGTCGCACGCGTTCGAGATGCTGTGGTACTCGTACGGCGGAATGAGACAGCCGGCGCTGCCGACGCCGGCCAGGTAGGAGTTGCGCGGCTCGAAGCGATAGCCTTCGCCGGAACGCCCGACGAGCTCGTATTGCTGCACGTCGATGCTGCCGCCCCACACGCCTTCCACGCACCACATGCCGGAGTGGTCGTGGATGGGAGTGCACTGGCCGGGGCCCCAGGTCATGACGACGATGGAATAGCCGCGCTCGCGGTCGCGGTGCACGAGGCGGCGCGCGTAGTGATCGGCGACCGAGCGCGTGAGATCGGAGGGCAGGCCGATGCGCCCGGTGCGCAGCAGCCGGCACAGGTCGGCCTTGATGGCCTCGACGGTGCGGGTGACGTCCTCTATGTCGACCGCGGCGTCGACGAGGCTCACGAGCTCCTGCAAGCCCTTGATGCGGGTCTCGCCCGAGGTCACGACCGGACTCATACGGCGATTCTAACGCTTCGGCCGGCGCCGCGGCATCAGGCGGGCGTCCGCGCCTGCTCGCCGGCCGGCGTCGAGCGCGGCGAAGGGCAGCTCTCGAACCAGTTGCAGATCACCGGCCGGAAGGCGTCCATCTCCACGAGGAAGGAATCGTGGCCTTTGACGGTTTCGAGCCGGACGAAGCGCACGTCCTCGACGACTTCGCTCAGCCCCTGCGCCAGCTCCTCCTGCTGGTGCAGGGGGAACAGGATGTCGGACGTGACACCGACAACGAGCGCGCGCTCGAGCTTCAGGCGGCGGAAACCGGAGGCGAGCGAACCGCCGTACTCGGCGAGATCGAACAGATCGGAGGCGCGCGACAGGTAAAGGTAGCAGTTCGGGTCGAACCGACCGGTAAACTTGAGCGCCTGCGCCTCGAGGTAGGATTCCACCTCGAACGTGATCCGGAACGGATCCGCGTCGTTCTCCATCGTCGTGACGCGCTCCCGCCCGAAGCGCCGCTCCCACTCGATCGCCGAGCGGTAAGTGATCATGCCGAGCTTGCGCGCGAGCCGTGGGCCGACGAGCGGCGGGTCCTCGGGATCGTAATTCCCGCCCTGCCATTTCGGATCGCGCCGGATCATCTCCCGCTGCAGCGAGCGCACGGCGATCGCGAACGGCAGCGCGCGCGTCGCCGATGAGATCGAGATGAAGCCCGCCGACAGCCCCGGGTGATTCACGCAGAACGCGAGCGCGCTCATGCCGCCCATCGAGGCGCCGACCGTGGTGTGCAGCCGTTCGAGGCCGAGCGCCTTCACGACCTCGTAGCCGCCGTTCGCGACGTCCTCGAGAGACAGGACCGGGAAGCGGAGACGGTAGCGCTCGCCGGTTGCGGGCTCGATCGACGCCGGCCCGGTGGAGCCGAAGCAACTGCCGATCGAGTTCACGCATATGACGAAGTACTCGTTGGTGTCGAGCGGCCGCCCCGGCCCGATCATGTCTTCCCACCAGCCCGGGGCCGGGTTGGCGGGCGACGACGCGGCGTGCGCCGAGGGGGAAAGGCCGGTGAACAACAGGATCGCGTTGTCGCCGCGGCCCTTCAGCTCGCCCCACGTCTCGTAGGCCACGGTGGGCGACTCGAGCCAGCCGCCGCGGTGCATCGGAAACCGGCCCTTCACCCGGATCGTGCTGCTGGCGATGGTCATGCGCGCGATTCTACCGTACCCCGACCCTCACCCCCGGGTTGTGGCACGCACCCTCCCGGCGACAGATCCGTAGAAGTCCGCCATACGGGCGAAACCGCGGACAATCGTGGCCCGCACTCTTCGGGATCGCATCGTTCCCGCACGTTTGCGATTGGTGGCTTGGGCGCAAACGGAGGGGGCCACGGGATCAGGGCGGCACCGGTGGCGGCGGGGTGCCTTTGGGGGAAATAAAGCGGACCGAGGACGTTGCGGAGCAGCCGGCGCGGAGCTCACAGGCTGCGTTGCAGCTACGGCTGCTCCGCAACGTCCGCATGGGAGCCATTCCCCCAAAGGCACCCCGCCGTCGCCGGTGCTGCCGAACCCGCCGCGAAGGGTATCCCGCCGTCGCCAGTGCTGCCGAACCTGCCGCGGAGTGCGCCGCGCCGTCGCTGGTGCTGCCGAACTCACCACGGAGAGCACCCCGCCAGCGCCCGCGATGCCAGGGTCGCCACGGCGATCAGCGCGTCAGCGCTTGGCGTGGCGGATGAGGCGCTGGCGGCGGCGCTGCTGGCGCGGGGTGAGCTTGTTGCGGCGGCCCTCGTAGGGGTTCTCGCCGGTCTTCAGGGTCACGCGGACGGGCGTGCCCTGGAGATCGAAGGCCTCGCGGAAGCGGTTGACGAGATAACGGCGGTAGGCATCCGGCAGCTGGCTCGTCTGCTTGCCGTGCACGACGATCACCGGCGGGTTGCGGCCGCCCTGGTGCGCATAGCGCAGCCGGATGCGGCGCCCGCGCACCAGCGGCGGCTCGTGCGCGCGCACCGCCGCCTCCAGCACGCGCGTCAGATCGGCGGTCGGCAGGTCGCGCATCGCCGCGCGCCACGCGCGCTCCGCGGCCGGCAGCAGGTGCCCGACCCCGGTGCCGTGCTTCGCGGACAGCGTGAGCCGCTCCGCAAAATCGAGGAACGGCAGCCGGCGCCCGATCTGCTCCTGCACGTTCCGGCGCTGCTCTTCCGTGAGCCCGTCCCACTTGTTCACGCCGACGACCAGCGCCCGCCCGCGCTCCACGACCAGGCCGAGCAGGCTCACGTCCTGCTCCGTGATTCCTTCACGCGCATCGAGCAGCGCGATCACGACGTTTGCCTCGTCGATCGCCTGCAGCGACTTGACCACGCTGAATTTCTCGATGGCTTCGTGCACGCGGGCGCGCCGCCGCAACCCCGCCGTATCGACGAGCACGTAACGGCAGCCGTCGCGCTCGAACGGCACCGCCACGCTGTCGCGCGTCGTGCCCGGCTCGTCGTACACGAGGAGCCGCTCTTCCCCGAGCAGCCGGTTGACCAGCGTCGACTTGCCGACGTTCGGGCGACCGATCACCGCGATGCGGATCGCCGGCTCCTCCTCGCTCTCGGCCGCGGACTCGCCACTTGCTGCCGCGTCGACGAACGGCGCGAGCACCTCGTCCATCAGCGCCGGCACGCGATCACCGTGCGCGGCGGAGATGGCAAGCGGCTCGCCGATCCCGAGCGCGTGGAACTCGGCAGCGGCCGTCGCGGGATCCAGGCCTTCGGTCTTGTTGACTACCAGCCGCACGGCGCGCGCATGCCGGCGCGCCAGCGCGGCGACATGCTCGTCGGCGGCCGTGAGACCGCCGCGGCCATCGACAATGACCACGACGACGTCCGCCTCTTCGAGCGCGCGCACCGTCTGCCGGGCCATCAACCCGGCGACCCCGGCTTCGCCGCCCGCGAGGCCCCCGGTGTCGACGACGACATAGGGCACCGGCCCGACTTTCCCGAAGCCGTACTGCCGGTCACGCGTGAGCCCGGGATAGTCCGCGACCAGCGCGTCGCGGGAGCGCGTCAGGCGATTGAAAAGCGTGGACTTTCCGACGTTCGGGCGGCCCGCGAGCACGATGACCGGCAGCATGGCCTCGTCACCTGCGGTCAGCCGCCGCCCGCCTCGGCCGCCTGCTCGGGGTGCACGATCTCGAAGGCGGCGAGCCGCCCGGTCTCACTTTGCACGTACAGCCGGCCGCCGATGACCACGGGGGCGGCGGAAAGCATGCGATCGTCGACCCGCACGCGGGCGACGGGCGAGCCGTCCGCGGGGGAAAAGAAGTGCACGTAGCCCTCGAGATCGCCGACGACGACGGTGCCGTCGTACGGCACCGGCGCGGTGGGTTTGCGGCGGAGCAGCGCATCCTGCCGCCACAGCTCGGCGCCGGTGCGGCGGTTCAGGGCGATCAGCGCGCCCTCCTCGCTGACCACGTACACGTTGCTCGCGTCGACGCCGAGCCCCGAGTACGTCGATATCTCGCGCGACCAGAGAACCTGCCCGGATTCGACCGCGATCGCGGCCGTGTTGCCGTTATAGCCGCTGGCGTAAAGATCCTGCCCCACGACCGCCATGGCGCCGTCGATATCGGCCAGGCGCTCGAGGTCGGAACGGCCGGTCGGAGGCGAGAGCACGGCCTCCCAGCGCGATTCCCCGTCGCTCAACCCGGAAGCGACGAGGCGGCCGTTGTCGAAGCCGGCGATGACGGTCCTGCCGGCAATGACCGGCGTCGAGGCGCCGCGCAGCGTCAGCGGGGGCAACGTCTGCTCGAGCGTCCAGCGCTCCGAGCCGTTGAACAGCGAGTGCACGCGCAAGCTGCCGTCGATGGTGTAGGCGATCACCGAGTCGTCGGCGATGAGCGGCGACGAGAGCGATTCGCCGCCGATGAACTGGCGCCAGGCCTCTCCGCCGTCCTCCGCGCGCAGGCACACGAGCCAGCCGTCGCTGCTCGCCACCACGACGCGGTCGCGGCCCGCGCCCGGACCCGCCGAGAGCGGCAGTTCGAGGTTCGTCTGCCACACCCGGTCGCCATTCGCCGGATCGAAAGCGCTGACCCGACCGTCCCGGCTCGCGGCGTACACGCGCTGGCCGTCTCCGGCCGGGGCAAGCGCAATCCGCAGGAGCTCCGATCCGCCGCCCACGCTCGCGCTCCAGGCGCGCTCGACGTCCACCGTCGGCTTGAAATCGACGAGCGGCTTCGGCTGGAGCGCCTCGTCCTCCTCGCCGCCGAAGATGCCGCAGCCTGCGAGCGCGGCGGCGAGCAGGACGAAAGCGAGAAAGCGCAGAGGCATCACGGTTGGGTCTCCGGCGTGGGCTCCGCGGCGGAATCGTCCGGCTCATCCTCTTCCTGCGCCGGCTTCGCGGAATCGGCAGGGGCACCCTCCGCCGCGGGCGAGCCCGGCTGCGCGCCGGCACCGGCGCCTTGCGGCGCGGCCTGTCCGGGCGCGGGCGCCGCCGCGCCGCCTGCCGCGGCCGCGTCGTCCGTCGGGGGCGGAAGATCATTGATTTTCATGCGCACGAGCGTCGCATCGACGGTCCGGGCCTGCGGATTCTCGGCGAGCGCCAGCGTGTACGCCTGGCGGGCCTCCTCGTAGCGGCCGAGCGCCCTCCAGGCGTCGCCCTGCGCTTCAGCATAGCGGGCGGCGAACGCCGTATCGCTGTAGCCCTGCAACAGGTCGACCGCTTCCTCGGGCTTCTCCTGGTAGAGAAGGATACGCGCGAGCCGCAAACGACCGATCATCTGCAGCTCGTCCCGGCCGTCGTCGCTCACCAGCGCGGCGAGCTCCCGGGCGGCATCCTGGTCGCGCCCGAGATCCATGTACAGCTTGGCCATGGCGAGCCGCGTCTGCCGCGCGTACACCGTGTCACCGTAGGCGCTCTGCATCTCGGCCGCCTTTGCCTCGGCCGCTTCGACCTTCAGGTCGGCGACTTCCCCGACCAGCGACTCGTACAGCGCGGACGCCGCGCCCGCCTCCGCGCGCTGTTGCGAGTGCCACCAGCGCCAGCCGCCGAGCAGCGCGAGCCCGAGAATCACCCCGGCGACGATGTAGAGGCCGTTGTCGCGCCACCACTGCCGCAGGACTTCGATCTGCTCTTTTTCCGAAAGTAATCCGTCCACCGATACTGCCTTTTCCTCAAGATGCCTTGTTGGACCCCAACCGCGCGGCGAGTGCCTGCGCCACCCCGGCGAGCGGCACGCTGACCTGCGCGGCGTCGCTGCGCAACGGCTTCAGGCCGGCGCATTCGGCCCGCACCTCGTCCTCGCCGAGGATGAGCGCGAACGCGGCGCCGCTGCGGTCCGCCCGCCGGAGCTGGGTCTTGAAATTGCCCCCCTCCAGGTTCAGCTCGACCCCGATCGATGCATCCCGGAGCGCTTCCCCGAGGGTGAGCGCCCGCTGCTCGGCCGCCTTGCCGACGGCGACCACGTACACGTCCGGCACCCGGGCGGGAACCTCGCCGCCGCAAGCCGCGAAAAGGGCGACCAGGCGCTCGACGCCCATCGCCCAGCCGACCGCCGGTGTCGGCCGGCCGCCGAGCATCTCCACGAGGCCGTCGTAGCGCCCGCCGGAGCACACGGCGCCCTGCGCGCCGAGCGCGTCGGTGTGCCACTCGAACACCGTGCGATTGTAATAGTCGAGCCCGCGGACGAGCCGCGGATTCACCCGGTAGGCGACTCCCGCCGCATCGAGCAGCTCGCGCAGCTCGGCGAAGTGCTCGGCCGATTCCGGATCGAGGTGATCGGTGAGCTTCGGCGCCTGCTCGATCAGCGCCTGCATCGCCGGGTTCTTGCTGTCCAGGATGCGCAGCGGATTCTGCCCGAGCCGGCGCCGGCTGTCCTCGTCGAGCGCCTCGCGGTGTCCCTCGAAATACTCGACGAGGATCTGCCGATAGCTGCGGCGGGTTTCGCCTCCGCCGAGCGAATTGAGGTCCAGCGTGAGGCGCTCGAGCCCGAGCGCCTCCCACATCCGTGCGCACAGGATGATCAGCTCGGCGTCGACGCCGGGGCCACTGAAACCCAGCGCTTCGACGTCCACCTGGTGGAATTGCCGGTAACGCCCTTTCTGCGGCCGCTCGTAGCGGAACATCGGGCCCGACGTCCAGAGCTTCTGCCGCTGGTTGTGCAGCAGCCCGTTCGTGATGCCGGCCCGCACGACGCTCGCCGTCGCCTCCGGGCGCAACGTGAGACTTTCGCCGTTGCGATCCTCGAACGTGTACATCTCCTTCTCGACGATGTCCGTGACCTCGCCGATGGAGCGCCGGAACAGCTCGGTGAACTCGAGGAGCGGGAGGCGGATCTCGGCGTACCCGTAGCTTTCCACCACCTCCCTGACCACGCCTTCGACGTGCCGCCAGACGCGCGTCGCGTCCGGCAACAGGTCGTTCATGCCCTTGACCGCCTGTGCCCGGATCACGGCGCGTCACCTCCGGCGGCACCGGCGATCGTGAGCCGCGCGGTGTCACCCCGGCGCGCGCGGGCCGGAACCGCATAGGCCTGTCCGTCCACGGTCAGGCTCGCGTTGGCCGACTGGCCGAGCAGCACGTGCAGCGGCGCCTTGCCGGTCACCGAAACCGTCTCGCCGGCGCGGCCCAGCCCGAAATACAGGCGGTCGCCGGCGGCATCGGACACTTCCGTCCAGCAATCGCCCGTGAAGGTCACCTGCAGGCTCACCTGGCCTTCCGGCGGCGGCACGCTCCTCGGAGCCGCGAGCACCGGCTCGGGCGGCTCCTCCGCGTTGCCCTCCGCCGCCGTCCCGACCGCGCCGTCCGCGGCGTCCGGGGGCGCGGCGTTCGAGCTCGCTGCCACGCCGGATGCTTCCGGCTCGGCGGCATCGTCCGCTGCGGTCGCGCTCGCCTCCCCGCCGGCAAGGCCTGGCGAAGCCGCCGGCCGCGTTTCGGTGCCGGCCGGGGGTACAGCGGACCGGGCGGGCTCGACCGCTCCGCCGCCGCGCCACAGCCCCTCGAGCGCTCCCGAACGCCAGACCCACAGAGCGCCGGCGAGCACGGCAAGCACGACCAGGCCGGTGAGCAACGCCCCCGCCGGGAATTCCCGCGGTGGCGGCCGGCGGCGGCCCACGACCGGCGGGGCATCGTCGCCGGTCTCGAAGTGGCGGTAATCGGCGAGGACCGCGTCCGCGGACAACCCGACGACGTCTGCGTACTTGCGGAGATAGCCCTTGACGAACACCGCGCCGCCGAGCGCTTCGAAGCGGTTCTGCTCCAGCGCGGTGACCTTCGGGGCATCGAGGTGCAGCTCGTTCGCGACGTCCTGCAGGGAGATGTTGCGCGCCCGCCGCGCCGCGGCGAGCCGGCGCCCGGCCAGCGGCTCGTCCCGCCCGGCCCCGGCGGCGGTGTTCGTGGGCTCCTCGCTCATGGCTGCGTCAGCTCGACTGCAGTACCTGCCGCGCCTGGATCGAATTCGGGAACTCGCGCAGGAGCTGATTCTCGTAGTCGGTCTGCGCGCGCTCGTTGCCGAGCGACTTTTCGATCTGCACCGCGAGGTAGAGCACCTCCGGCGTGGCCCGGTTGGCGGAGAGGTAGCGCTGCAGGAACGCACGCGCCTGGAGGAACTCCTCCTTCTTGTACATGAGAATGGAGGTCTGGATCAGCGCCTCGGCGTAGGTCGGGTTCTCGGCGAGCGCTTGCCGCAGGTACTGCTCCGCCCGCTCGACATCGCCCGCGTTCGCCATGCACACGCCGGCGTTCGTCAGTGTGACCTCCGCATCGTCGTTCTCGGGGGAAGCCGCGGCGCGCTCGAACTGCGAGCGCGCATCGTCGTAACGCTGCTCCCCGCACAGCCAGACGGCATAGGCATTGCGCACGACGTGATCGCCCGGCGCGGCACGCACCGCTTTCTGGTGGTGCTCGGCCGCGAGTCGGCTGTTATCCAGCCGCTCGTAGGTGAGGGCCAGCACCGAATGCGCGATCGCGAGTCCCGGATCGAGCTTGACGGCGCGCTCGAGCCGGTCGCGGGCAAGCTTGTAATTGCCGTTCTTGTAGTAACGCGCGCCGAGCTGGTAGTACTGCTGCGCCGCCGCCTTGTCGTCGCCCTCCGGCGGCACGTTGCTGGTCGTCGACACGCACGCTGCCAGCCACAGGCCCGCAAGGCAGGCCACCAGGATCTTGCCGGGGAAAGTCTTCACGCTGTCGCCACCTTCGAGTTCTTCTCGCTCAAGCGGGTGCGGATCCGGTCGCTTACTTTACCAGCCAACTGGCCGCAGGCCGCATCGATGTCGTCGCCGCGGGTCCGGCGCACGGTAGCGACGAGGCCGCGTTGCCGCAGCCGGTTCTGGAAGGTTTCGATCGCCGCCGGCGGAGAGCGGCGGAAAGCCGTGCCCGGGAAGGGATTGAAGGGGATCAGGTTGACTTTCGCCGGGCGGTCGCGGAGCAGTCCGGCAAGCCGGTCGGCGTGCGCCACGGAATCGTTCACCTGGTCGAGCATGACGTACTCGAAGGTGATGAAGCGCCCGGCGTGCCGCGCCGCGTAGCGCCAGCAGGCATCGAGCAGCTCGTCGATGGGGTGCACGCGGTTGATCGGCACCAGGCGGCTGCGGAGCTCGTCCTCCGGAGCATGCAGCGACACGGCAAGGGAGACGTTGCACTCCTCGCCCAGGCGCTCGATCTGCGGCACGATGCCGGACGTGCTGACCGTGACCCGCCGGCGCGAGAGCCCGTAGGCACGGTCGCACACGAGCAGCTCGAGGGCGGGCACCACGTTGCGGTAGTTCGCGAGCGGCTCGCCCATGCCCATGAACACGACGTTGCTCACCGCCGGCTCGCCGCCGGCGCGCCGCGGCAGGCGGCGATTGGCGTGGCAGACCTGGCCGATGATTTCCGCCGTCGTGAGATTGCGGTTGAAGCCTTGCGCGCCGGTTGCGCAGAACGCGCAGTCAAGCACGCAGCCGACCTGCGAAGAAATGCACAGCGTGCCGCGATCCGGCTCGGGAATGAACACGGCCTCGACGAGCTGGCCGTTGCCGGCGGCGAACAGCCACTTCACCGTCCCGTCCGCGGAACGGCGCTCGCTGAGCGCCTCGGGCAGCCGCACCTCGGCGAGCAGGGCAAGCCGCGAGCGCAGCGCGAGCGAGAGGTCGGTCATGTCTTCGAACCGATCCACGCCGCGCCGGTGCATCCAGGCGAGCACCTGGCGCGCACGGAACGGCTTCTCGCCCAGCTCCGTGAAAAACGCCGCGAGACGGCTCTCGCTCAATCCCAGCAGGTTCGTGGTGTTGCCGTCTGTGTGCATCGGTCGTATCGGCCAGTAGCCTTCTGCGCGGGCCGGCGCCTGCGGTCAGCGGTCGACCGGTGCCGCAACCGGTCAGGCCGTTCTCCGGCAGATGCCGCCTTCGCCGAAGAAGAACGCGATCTCGCGCGCCGCCGTGTCGGCGGCGTCCGAGCCGTGCACGACGTTGCGCTCGATGCTCTCCGCGAAATCGGCGCGGATCGTCCCCGGGGCCGCGTCCGCGGGATTCGTCGCCCCCATGATGTCACGGTTCTTGCGGATGGCGTCCTCGCCCTCGAGCACCTGGATCATGACGGGCCCGGAAGTCATGTACGCGACCAGGTCCCGGTAGAACGGCCGCTCGCGGTGCACCTCGTAGAAAGCCTCTGCCTCGGTGGTGGACAGCTGCGCCATGCGAGCCGCCACGATCCGGAGGCCCGCCTCCTCGAAGCGGCTCAGGATCGCGCCGATCAGGTTCTTCTCGACGCCGTCCGGCTTGATTATCGAGAGCGTCTGCTCCACTGCCATGCCCTGGTTTCCTTCGTCCGTGAATCGTGAACCGCGGCCGGCCCGAACGACGGCCGCGGGTAAACGGGCAATTCTAGTGTGCCGCCCCGGAAATGACCAGGCAAACGGCCGCGCGCCACCCGGCGGAGAGCGGCGCGTCCCGCCGGAAAGCGCGGGCAAGCCGGACGCGCTCAGACGCTGAAGCTTTCCCCGCAGCCGCACTCCCCCGTGACATTGGGATTGCGGAAGCGGAACGCCTCGTTCAGCCCCTGCTTGACGAAATCGACCTCGGTGCCGTCGATGAGCTCGAGGCTTTTGTTGTCGACGACCACCTTGACGCCGCGCTCCTCGAAGACGACGTCGTCCGGCTCGATCGCGTCGGCGTAGTTGACGACGTACGCGAAACCGTTGCAGCCGGTCTTGCGGACGCCCACGCGGAGCCCCAGCCCCTTGCCGCGCGCGCCGAGAAAGCTCGCGACCCTTTCCGCAGCCGCCTCGGTCAATTTGATCGCCATAGTCTCTTCCTGTCCCTACCTGGTCAGGTCCGGTCCGGATTCGTTCCCGCGAGCCGTTTCGCGAGCGCCTGCAGCGCGTCCTCGAGCAGCAGGATGCGGCCGGTCTTCTCGACCGGGACCGCCAGCCGCTCGAGCAGCGCCGGCACCGCAAAAGACGCGAGCGCCGCCGGCGGCCGGCCCTCACACTCCTGACATGCGGCCTCGGCCGCTGCGATCAAGTGCGGACAGCCGAAGGCGCGAAAGGCGAGCTTCTGCACGACGCCGCGCTCCGCGGCGGCGGCCAGCCGCACCGAGAAGCCGCGACCGTCGCTCGCGTCCGCGACGGCGGCCACAGCATAGCGCGGCGGCAGGTCGCCCGCATGCGCGGGATTCGCAAAATGCCGCCGCACCTCCGCGGCATACGGGTCACTCACCGGGCCGCTCCGGCGGCCGCCGGCATGATTCCGCGCAGGTGCGAGACCGCCGCGGCATAACGGGCGATCGCGTAGTCGACCTCGGCTTCGGTCGTGTCGTGGCCGAAGCTTATTCGGATCGCGCTCTGCGCGAGGGCGTCGCTGCGGCCGAGCGCGCGCAGCACGTACGAGGGCTCGCCGGTTTCCGAGTTGCAGGCCGAGCCGCTCGCCACGCACAGGGGCTCGAGCGCGAGCCTCAAGCTCTCCCCTTCGATGCCCTCGATGCTCACGTTCAGAATGCCCGGGAAAGCGTTTACGGGACCCCCGTTCCGCAGCACACCCGGGATCGTGGCCAGGCCCTGCCACAACCGCTCGTTCAGCGCGCGGAAGCGCGCGAGCTGCGAGGACAGGCGCTCCCGCGCGAGCAG
>DASVDF010000156.1:0-10680 GCA_036381215.1 Woeseiaceae bacterium
GGGATCGTCACCCGGCATGATCCACTTTGCGATGGCGCCGGCGATGGCGCCGAGAATGATCCACGTCAGCAAGCCCACGACAGACCTCCTTGTTGCTCTCCCTGGTCAGACACCGGCGGGCTGCAACTTCCGTGCCGGGGCGCCTGCCAGGCCCGCGCCGGGCGGCGCGCCGCCCAGCGGCGGTAAATCTTACGTCAGGGGGCTGCAAAAATGGCCGTCCCCGGGGGGCGGCTAGCCGGCGTAGCAGTAGTACTCGATGCCGACGTCCTGGAAATGCCGGTCGTCGCTCTGGCCGACCTTTTCGATCAGGAACTCGTCCTGCGGGTCGTATTCGAGGTCGTCCACCCGCCGGCCGTCGTGCAGCGCCTCGTATTGCGCGCGGTCGAGATCGATGGTGTGCTCCATCGCGCGGCCGAAGCCGATGGCGCGCGCCGCCTCCCGCCAGCCCTCGGCGACGAAGAACGGGATCACCTCGGCGGCATCGCCGCTGCCGTAGCCCAGGGTGAGCAGCTCCTCGCCCGCGAGCTCGCGGCCTTCCTCGAGCGCCTGCTCGAACCCGGCGGCGAGCCAGGCCGGCAGCGCGGCCGTGTAAAGATTGCCGAGGTCGAGCATCGTGTCGCTGCCGAGCGCGAGCTTGTCCAGGATTTCGCGGCGGTAGGGCCGCGAGGCGCGGAAGATCCGCAGCACCGCCATGGTGAGCGGATAGATTTCGAAGTGCAGCCGCTCGGGGCGGGCGAGATCGACGATCACGGGCCGATGCGTCATCTCCTCGAGCACGGCCTCCGGCTCTACGCCGGCTTCGTAGCAATACGACGCGAGCTCCGCGCGATCCTCGGCGCTGCCCGAGCTCAGGGCGAAGAGATAGGCGACCGCCCAGCCGGTCTCCGGCATCTTGCGGTAGGGCCGATGCATGAAAACGGTCTTGAGGGAGCGCAGGTACTCGGCAGGCTGGAGACTGCGCTTCTCGTACATGTCGTTCAGTGCGTGCAGCGTCTCGTCGATGTAGCAGGTGGTCGAGTACTTGCCGTTGAACACCGGGAAATCCTGCACCTGGTGCGTTTCGCTGCGGTCCTGTCCGCAGAAGCGCAGCATCGGCTTGCGGAAATCCATGATGCGGTAATCGGAAGCCGAACCGGAGTGCACGAGATCCACTTCGGCGAGCCTCGGGTTCTCCTCGAGCAGCATCGCCACCGCGCCGGCGCCCTGCGTCGGCTCGCCGCTCGAGCCGCGCCGGTACTCCGCGATGTCCGCGCAGACGACGATGGCCTGGCTGCCTTTGCCGTCGTGGGCGAGATGGCGGATCGCGCCTTTCATGCCGTACACGCCGCCCAGGCAAGCGTGCTTGAACTCCGGCACCTCGCAGCTCCGCGCAATGGGCGGCAGGCCACGCTCGACGAGCGCCCGGTCGACCATGCCCTTCACGATGATGGCCCCGGCGGAATTGTCGGTGCTGGACTCGGTGCCGAGCCCCAGGAACTTCACGCGCGCCGGGTCGATGTCGTAATGGCGGATGAGGCGCATGACCGCGGTCGCCGCCAGCGTGTACACGCTGTGACGCGGGCCGCGCACCCGAAAGCTCCGCCCGACGGTCTCCCGGATCTTGGGCCAGTGGTTGCCGGTCCACTCGCACCAGTCGTCCAGCCACACGCGAAACGGCGGCACGTGAGCGGCCAAGCCGCTGATTCCAATGGCATTCTTCTTCATTGGTCGGAGATGAGGATCGCTCGTGGCCGCACTCGTGGATCGCGGAGCCCGGAAATTCTAGTGCCCAGCGGGTTCTTGCTCAAGCAGCCGCCGCCGCGGGCGCCAGGCCGATCCGCAGCAGTCGCGCGCTGCACTCGTGCAGGTCGCAAGGGCACGGTGCGGCTTCGCCTTTACAGCGACAGCGCGGTGTAGAGCAGCACGAACAGCAGGATGAGCAGCAATCCCGCGAAGTACGCGAGCAACAGCAGCACGAACTTGGAGAGTGTCGCGGCGCGGCCCTGGCCGTACACGCGCCGCAAGCCCTTGTAGAGATACACCGGCACATAGACGCCGACCGCGAAGCCCGCCAGGTTTTCGACGACCGGCACGTGCAACAACGCCGCGGCGCGCGAGAACAGCACGTCGACGGTGAGGATGAGAAACACGAAGGCGTGAAAATGCAGCACGAACAGGAGGTGCTCCACGTAATAGCGCCGCGACATCGGGTACAGCACCTTGAGCACGAGCGCCATGAGCGGCAGCAGGATGAAAAGCGATGCCGGGATGTTGTCGACGAGAGCGTCCAGGAACGCGCGGCCGCCGTCGGCGTTCACGCGCTCGCACACTGCCTCCAGGCGCTCGCGCGTCAGCCGGCGGCCGAGCCAGCCGGGCAGCACCGCCGGGTCGAAGTCCTCGAACTCGCAGTTCGTGTCGGCCTGGAGGCCGGAGCGGTCGGCGCCGGCCGCGGCGGGCGGCTCGGGGACGGTGGGCGGCGCCTGCTCCGCGGCCCGCGCGGCGCTGTCGGCTTCCTCCAGAGCCCGGCGTGCAGCCTCGCCGACGGCGCCGCCTTCCGCTTCCAGGTCGCGCAGCACCTGCTCGCGAATCTCGGCCGCGCGTGCCGGGCTCGGGGGCTCCTGCTGCTGGTCCTGCTCCACCGGCTCGAGCATCAGTGAGAGCTTTGCGAGCGGATTGAACGCGATCAGGAAGAAGGCGAGCGACAATACGAGATAGGTGCGGAACGGCGGCATGTAACGCGCGCGCCGCCCCATCAGGTAGTCGCGAGTGAGCTTTCCGGGCCGCACCGCGAGCGGCCCGAGCGTTTGCCACAGGCGGGAATCGAGCTCGAAGAGATCGCCGAACGCATCGCGCAGCAGCTCGAAGATGCTGATCAGGCGGCTTTTCGCGCGCTGGCCGCAGCTCGCGCAGTACTGGCCGGTGAGCAGCGTGCCGCAGTTCAGGCAGGAGGAGACCGGCGCCGCGACGGGGTCGGTGCTGTCCGCGTGGCGCAGCACGCGCCGGGTCGCGGTGTAGCGTTCGGGAAAACGCTCCAGCCCTTCGCGGCGCATGCGCTCGGCGGGGCCGGCGAGGTAGCTCTCGAGCGCGGCCTCGTCCTCGAGGAAATACTGGGTGACGCGCCGGACGCGGCCGGGATCGTCGCTGTCGGCCGACCACGTGACCGCGCGCACGAAGCCCGGCAGCTCCAGCATCTCGCGCACGTGCGCGGCCAGCCATTCCTCCACCGCACCGGCGGCCTCCCGGTCGATGTCGAGCGTGACCTCGTAGACCGGACCCGGCGTCGAGGGAACGGCGGCCATGGCGGCTGGGGGCTAGCTCGCGGTGTCCGGATCGGCTGCCGATGCTTCCTTGCGCTCGGTCTTCCTGCGGCCGGGGGCCTTCGCCTTCGCGGCCTTGCGCGGTCCGGCGCGCTCGCCCGCGCCTGCGACGCGCCCGATCTCGTCGGGCGCGAAGTCGTTCACGGCCTGGATCGCGAGCACCTTCGCGTGATAATCGGAAAGTTGCGCCGCCTCGTCCGCATCGATCACCTCGGCCGCCTGCGCTTCCGCAATCTGGTGGCCGAGATACTCGGAGCGGATCAGGCCCTCCTTGCGTGCCTGGTGCAGCCGCTTTTCGAGCGGTGCGAGCTGCTCGGAGAGGATCAGCGCTTCCTGCAACAACCCGATCGGGTTGCCCGGCTCGATCGTCGTGTACGCCTGCTCGCACAGGCGCTCGCGCGCCTCGCCCGTGTGCGTGATGAGGTCGACGACTCTCGCGCCCAGCTCGTCGGCCGGCGCGGAATACGTGCGGCCGCGCGGGAAGATGCAGCAGCGCAGGAACACCGCCACGGCGCGATTCGGGAAATTGCGCAGGAAGCTGTGCAGCTGCTCCTGCGCCTGGTACATGAGCGTGCGTACGCCCCACTCGACGAGCGGCAGGTCGGTCGCGCGGCGGCCCTGGTTCTCGAAATGCTTGAGCACCGCCGAGGCGAGATACATGGAGCTCAGGACGTCGCCGAGGCGCGCGGACAGAAGCTCCCGCTGCTTCAGCTTGCCGCCGAGCGTGAGCATCGCGAAATCCGCCGCGAGCGCGAACGCCGCGCTGTAGCGGTTGATGTTCTGGTAGTAGCGCCGCGTCGGCGTGTTGAGCGGCACGCGACTGAACTTCGCCTGGGTCAGCGCGAGGAAGAACGAGCGCGCGAGATTGCTGATGGCATAGCCGATGTGCCCGAAGAGGGCGTCGTCGAACTCGCGCAAGCCACGCTCGTGGTCAGGGTCCTGGGCCGCGTTCAGCTCGCGCAGCACGAACGGATGGCAACGGATGGCACCCTGGCCGAAGATGATGAGGCTGCGCGTGAGGATGTTCGCGCCTTCCACCGTGATCGCGATCGGGGTGCCCATGTAGCCGCGGCCGATGTAGTTGTTCGGCCCCATCATGATGCCCTTGCCGCCGTGCACGTCCATGGCGTCGTTCGCGACCTTGCGGCCGAGCTCGGTGCAGTGGTACTTCAGGATCGCGGCCGGCACCGCGGGCTTTTCGCCCTGGTCGATCGCGCCGGAGGTGACGGACACAGCCGCGTTCATGACGTAGGTGTATCCCGCGATGCGGGTCAGCGCCTCGCCCACGCCCTCGAACTTCGCGATCGGCAGGTTGAACTGCCGGCGCAGCGCGGCGTAGGCGCCGGTCGCGTAGGCCGCCGCCTGCGCGCCGCCGGCCGCGGTCGACGGCAGGGTGATCGCGCGGCCGACGGAGAGGAGCTGCACGAGCATCTTCCAGCCCTCTCCCGCCATCTTCGGGCCGCCGATGATGTAGTCGAGCGGCACGAAAACGTCCTCGCCCGAGGTCGGTCCGTTCTGGAAGGGCGTCGCGAGCGGCAGGTGCCGCCGCCCGATCTCGACTCCGGGCGTGTCCACCGGGATCAGCGCCGCGGTGATGCCGTACTCCTCGCGCTCGCCGAGCAGCCGCTCGGGATCGTACAGCTTGAACGCGAGGCCGAGCACCGTCGCCACCGGGGCGAGCGTGATGTAGCGCTTGTTCCAGGTCAGGCGCATGCCGACGATTTCCTCGCCGTTCCATTCGCCCTTGCACACGATGCCGCGGTCGATGATGGCGGCGGCGTCCGAGCCGGCCTGCGGCGAGGTCAGCGCGAAGCAGGGAATCTCGTCGCCGCGCGCGAGCCCCGGCAGCCAGCGTTCCTTCTGCTCCTCGGTGCCGTAATGCAGCAAGAGCTCGGCGGGGCCGAGCGAGTTCGGCACACCGACCGTCGAAGATGCGGTGGTGCTGCGGCTCGCGAGCTTCGCGATCACCATCGCGTTCATGTAGGAGGAGAACTCGAGGCCGCCGTACTTCTTCGGGATGATCATCGCGAAAAAGCGGTGCTGCTTGATGAAGGCCCAGACCTCGGCCGACATGTCGCCGCGCTCGTGCGAGATCTCCCAGTCGTCGAGCATGCGGCAGAGCTCCTCGCACGGGCCGTCGAGGAAGGCCTGCTCCTCGGCCGAAAGCTGCGGCGCGGGGAAGGACATGAGCCGGTCCCAGTCCGGCATGCCGGAGAAGAGCTCGCCGTCCCACCACACGTTGCCCGCTTCGAGCGCGTCGCGCTCGGTCTCGGACATGTGCGGGACGATGGTGCGATAGAAGTCGAGCGCGGGGCGGGTGATTTTCTCGCGGCGGAAATCGCGGAAATTGAGCGCGACCATGCCGGCGAACAGCAGCCACAGCAGCAGCAGCCACAGGACGGCGCCCTCGCCGAGCACGGTGTAGGCAAAGAGCGCGACGCCGGTCGCGATGGTCGACTGTTTCAGGCCGATCCGGTTGTAAGCGAGATAGATGCCGCCGCCCAGGAACAGGAGGAACCAGACGAGACCCACGACGAATTCCGACACGTTGTACTCCGCTTGCCGCTCAGGTCGAGTGTTGCCAGGACCTCACGACAGTAAGGCAATCCCTGCGCAAGTGCATCCTGCACTGCAGAGAATCGCAGCTGCGAAGTGCCGGACGCCCCCCTTCAAGGCCGATCCTCAGAGCAGTTCTTCAATGGCGGCGCGCTCCTCGCGCAGCTCGGCCTCGGTCGCGCGCATGCGGGCGCGGCTGAATTCGCTGATCTCGAGGTCGCGGACGATCTCGTAGCGTCCGTCGCGGCAGCGCACCGGGAACGAGTACACGATGCCCTCGCCGACGCCGTAGCTGCCGTCGGCGGGCACTGCCATGCTCACCCAGTCGTCCGCGGGCGACCCCAGCGCCCAGTCGCGCACGTGGTCGATGGCGGCGGACGCGGCCGACGCCGCCGACGACGCGCCGCGCGCCTTGATGATGGCGGCGCCGCGCTGCTGCACGGTCGGGATGAAGTCGTTCTCGATCCACGCCTGGTCCACGAGCTCGCGGGCGGCCCGGCCGGCGACGGTCGCGTGATCGATGTCGGGGTACTGAGTGGCGGAGTGATTGCCCCAGATCGTCATCTGCCGCACGTCGCTGACGTGATGCCCGGTCTTCGCCGCGAGCCGGGCGATGGCCCGGTTGTGGTCGAGGCGCGTCATGGCGGTGATCTGCGTCGGGTCGATCCCCGGCGCGTTCGCGCGCGTGATCAGCGCGTTGGTGTTCGCGGGGTTGCCGACGACCAGGACCCGGATGTCGCGGCTCGCGTGCAGGTCGATGGCGCGGCCCTGGGCCGAGAAGATCTGCGCGTTGGCGGCGAGCAGGTCCTTGCGCTCCATGCCCGGACCGCGCGGGCGCGCACCGACCAGCAGGGCGTAATCGGCATCCCGAAAAGCTTCGTTGGCGTCGGCCGTGGCGAGGACACCCGCAAGCGTCGGAAACGCGCAGTCGGCGAGCTCCATCACCACGCCTTCGAGCGCCGGGAGGGCCGGCGGGATCTCGAGGAGCTGGAGCTGAACGGGGCGGTCGGCGCCCAGCATCTGGCCGGAGGCGATGCGGAAGGCGAGCTGATAGCCGATCTGGCCGGCGGCGCCGGTGATGGTGATACGAGCGGGTTGCTTCATCGGGAGTCCTGAACAGGGGGTAGAATGCCGCGGCGGGCTCGGGATCGACCCGGTGTACGGGTCCCCGGCCAGCCGAAAAACGATGCGGGCCGCGATTTTACACGTTTCCGGTGCGGCTTCGCTGTTGCCGGCCCCCGAAAGGTGTTATAGTCAACTACAACAGTATGTCACCAAGGCGGAAAGTGTAGCGCGATGGACCCGAAGTGGAGCGAGGACCTGCCGATCTACCGGCAGCTTCGCGACCGCGTGGTCGCGATGATCCTCGAGGGCGTCCTCACCGACGGCGACGCGCTGCCGTCGGTGCGCAACGTGGCCGCCGAGTACCGGCTGAATCCGCTGACCGTGCTCAAGGGTTACCAGGAGCTCGTCGAGGAAGGGCTCGTCGAGAAAAAGCGCGGCCGCGGCATGTTCGTGACCGAGGGCGCGCAGAAGAAGCTCCTGAAGCTCGAGCGCAACCGTTTCGTCCGCGAGGAGTGGCCGCGCATCCTGGCCACGATCGAGCGGCTGGGCCTCGATCCCCGGGCGCTGCTGAACGGGGCGGGCGGGGGAGCCGGGGGAGCCGGGGGAGACGAGGAATGACGAGCCTGGTCAGCGCGCGCAATGTGTCGAAGCATTACGGCAGCGTCCGGGCGCTCGATCGCGTCTCCTTCGACGTCGAGAAGGGCCGGATACTGGGCCTCATCGGACCGAACGGCGCCGGCAAGACGACCCTGCTCAAGGCGATCCTCGGGCTCACGGACTGCCAAGGTGAGCTGTCGGTGCTCGGGTTCGACCCGTTCCGCGAGCGCAAGCAGCTGATGCAGAACATCTCGTTCATTGCCGACGTCGCCGTGCTGCCACGCTGGATCAGGGTCGACCAGCTGCTGGACTTCGTCACGGCCATCCACCCGCGCTTCTCGCGGGCGCGGGCACAATCGGTGCTCGCCCGGACGAAAGTGCCGCCGCGGGCGAAGGTGCGTGCGCTCTCGAAGGGCATGGTGACGCAGCTGCATCTTTCGATCATCACCGCGATCGACGCCGAGCTCTTGGTGCTCGACGAGCCGACGCTCGGACTCGACATCCTGTTCCGCAAGGAGTTCTACGCGAACCTCCTCGACGACTACTTCGACGAGGAGCGCACGATCCTCGTCACTACCCACCAGGTGGAAGAGGTGGAGAACCTGCTCACCGACGTCATGTTCATCAACGACGGCCGCATCGTGCTCGAGGCCGCCATGGAGGCGCTGCCGGAACGCTACGTCGAGCTCATGACCTCCGGCGAGAATGCCGAGCGCGCGCGGCAGCTCAACCCGATCTTCGAGCGTGACGTGTTCGGCAAGAAAGTGCTCACGTTCGAGGGCGTCGCGCGCGAGCGCCTGCGCGGGCTCGGCGAGCTGCGCACGCCGGGTATCGCCGATCTGTTCGTCGCCAAAATCAAAGGGGCCGCGGCATGATCGCGAACCAGCTTCCGCTCCTCCGGCGTGAGCTCTGGGAGCACCGGGCGATCTACGTCACCCCGCTCGTGATCGGGCTTTTGATTGCGCTGATGGCGATCACCGGGCAGGCCACGATTTCAGCGAACCACCACGTCGTGGAGCTCGCCTTATGGGGCGCCGCCTACATGGAGGAGGCGCAGCGTGCCGCCATGATCACCGCGATGACGTTCGGCATCGCCGGACTGCTGGCACTCGCCATGCTCGCGCTCGCGGTCTTTTACTGCCTCGATGCGTTGTACGCCGAGCGCAAGGACCGCAGCATTTTGTTCTGGCGCTCCATGCCGGTCACGGACGCGGAAACCGTCGTCTCAAAGCTCGTCACGGCGCTCTTCGTCATCCCGCTCGTGACCTGCGCGGTCACCTTCGCGACGCACCTGGTCGTGCTTGCGACCGCGAGCGCCTGGATGGCCGTGCATGGCGCGAATCCCTGGGATCTGCTCTGGTCCACGGCGCCGCTCGGCGAGATCTGGCTCGCCACACTGGCCTTCTTCATCGGCATGCCGTTGTGGCTCTCCCCGTTCGCGGGCTGGTTCCTGCTGGTCTCGGCCTGGACCCGCCGCTCTCCGCTGCTGCTCGGATTCCTGCCGATCGTCGTGCTCCCGATGCTGGAGAAAAGCCTGATCGGCAGCCGGGTGCTGGCCGATGCGTTCTTCCAGCGCTCGGTCGAGATGCCGCTCTTCCGCGGTCTGGGCGCGGGCCCGTTCATGCTTCGGGGTGACGCCCTGCTCGAGGGCGACGCGCTTTCGTCCGGCATCCTGTCGCGGCTCGACGTCGCGGGGTTCGTCACGAGCCCGGGTTTGTGGCTGGGGCTGCTCGCCTGCGCCCTCCTCACCGCCGGCGCCATCTGGCTGCGCCGCTACCGCGACGACAGCTGAAGGGCGCTCCGTCAGGGAGCCTTGCCTCCGGCGCCGCGATCCAGCCCGTGCTTGCGCAGCTTGCCGCGCAGCTGGTCGTAGGTGAGGCCGAGGAGGTCGGCCGCCAGCCGCTGGTTGTAGCGCGCCCTGGAGAGCCCGGCTTCCAGCAGCGTGCGCTCGGTCTCGCGCAGGCGCTCTTTCAGGTCGGTCGGGAAGAGCGGCGCAGGCCGTTTTGGCGCCTCGTCCGGCGATTTGCCGGCCGCTACCCGCGGCGCGGACTCGCGCAGTCGGAACGGCGAGTCGAAGGGATCGAAGGCAATGTGCGTGATCGGCCGCTCCTCGTCCGTGTTGCGGTAGACGGAGCGTTCGATGGCATTTTTGAGCTCGCGCACGTTGCCGGGCCAGTCGTGACGCAGCAGCGCGGAGGCCGCCTGCGGATTGAAGCCGGGAAAATACGCCCGCTTGAGCTCGCTCGTCATGTTCACGGCAAACGCATAGGCGAGCGGCAGGATGTCCTCCGGCCGCTCCCGCAGCGGCGGCACGGTGATCACGTCGAACGCAAGGCGATCGAGAAGGTCCTCGCGAAAGCGTCCGTCCGCCGCGAGCGCGACCAGGTTCGCGTTCGTGGAGCCCGCGATGCGCACGTCCACGCGGATCGTCTCGGTGCCGCCGACGCGCGTGAGCTCGCCATACTCGATCACGCGCAGGATTTTTTCCTGCATGCGCAGGCTGATGGTGGCGAGCTCGTCCAGCACGAGCGTGCCCCCGTCGGCCCGCTCGAAATGCCCGACGTGGGCGCGCACCGCGCCGGTGAACGCCCCGGCCTCGTGGCCGAACAGCTCCGACTCCAGGATGGATTCGGTGAGGGCCGCGCAATTGACCTTCACGAGCGGCTGTTCCCAGCGCGTCGAGAGATAGTGCAGGCGCGACGCGATCAGCTCCTTGCCGGTGCCGCGCTCGCCGACCACGAGCACGGGTTTCGCGAGCGGCGCGGCGCGCGAGACGTGCTCCAGCATGGCGAGGAAGGCCGGAGCCTCGCCGATGATGGGCTGGACGGGACGCTCGGAAGCCATTGGCGAATTTCACCAGATCGAGGTGAAAAAAGCCAACAGTGGGTAGGAGAGGCCGCCCCGACCCTTCACGCTGATCGGCAGTTTTTCAATGAAAGTCAGTCGGTTACGCGTGATCGAGAGGCTGGCACGCTCCCTGCAATGAGGCTGGCGTCCCGACCAATTCGACCCAAAGAGGAACCATCATGGGCATATTCACGAGATTCAGCGACATCGTGAACTCCAACATCAACGCCATCCTCGACAAGGCGGAGGACCCGGAGAAGATCGTCCGCCTGATGATCCAGGAAATGGAGGACACGCTGGTCGAGGTGCGCTCGGCCGC
>DASVDF010000157.1:0-13937 GCA_036381215.1 Woeseiaceae bacterium
CGGGCTCGATGCCTCCGTTTGGGGCAGCGATCCGGAGGAAACGAGCCGGGTCGCGGCGCGGCTGGAGGCGGGCACGGTGTGGATCAACAAGCACGCCGAGATCGCGCCGCACGTGCCGTTCGGCGGCATCAAGTGCTCAGGAATAGGCGTCGAATTCGGCGAGGAAGGCCTCGCGGCCTATACCTCCATCAAGGTGATCAACCGGGCGGCGTGAGGGTGAGTGCTGGCGAGGCGAGCAGCGAGGTCCGGGCGCCGGCAAACGGAGCGGATCCCGGCACGCTGCTGAACGATCCGGAATTCCTGCGGCTGCTGCGCCGCCGCAGCCGCCTGCGCTGGGGGCTCGCCGGATTGCTCACGCTCGCCTACCTCGCTTACGGGCTCGGCGGACTGTACGCGGCCGAGCTCTTCGCCCGGCGGCTGGGCGGCTCGGCCGTCAGCCTCGCGGTCGTGCTCGGCTACGCGATCATCGTGCTCGGCATCGTGTGCTCGATCTTCTACGTCCGGCAGGTGAACCGCCTGATCGCGCCGTGGCAGGCGCGGCAGCCCGGAGCCCGCCGATGAGCGCCGGGCTGAACCTTACGGCGGTCGTGGTGTTCGCGGCCTTCGTGCTCGTGAGCCTGCTGATCACGCGCTGGGCGGCGGTGCGCACGCGCTCCGCCGGCGACTTCTACACGGCGGGCAGCCGCATCACCGACGTGCAGAACGGGCTGGCGCTGGCCGGGGACTTCCTGTCCGCGGCCACGTTTCTCGGCCTCACGGGGCTCGCGTTCATGGGCGGCGTCGACGGGCTCCTGTTCGCGATCGGCGGGACCGTGGGCTGGGCGCTCATCCTGTTCGTCTTCGCCGACCGCCTGCGCAACCTCGGGCGCTACACCTTCGCGGATGTCGTGGCGTTCCGGCTGCATCCCGAGCGCCTGCGCGTGCTCGCGGCGATCGGCACGCTGATCGTCGGCATTCCCTATCTCATCGCGCAGATGGTGGGCGCGGGCGGGCTGTTCCAGGCGCTGTTCGATCTCCCGTACGGGCTCGCGGTGCTGATCGTCGGCACGCTGATGACGGTCTACGTCGTGTTCGGCGGCATGCTCGCGACCACCTGGGTGCAGGTCGTCAAGGCGGTGCTGCTGCTGGTCGGCGGCTCGGTCCTCGCGCTGCTGGCGCTCATTCCCTTCGGCTTCGACCTGGGCGAGCTCTTCGCGCGCGCCGCTGAAATCCATCCGCAGGGGGCTGGTATCCTCGCGCCCGGCGGGTTGTACCGCGATCCCGTGAGCGTGCTCGGGCTCGCGCTCGCGTTTCTCGGCGGCACGGCCGGCCTGCCGCACGTGCTCATGCGTTTCTTCACGGTGCCCGATGCGCGCCAGGCGCGGAACTCGATCGGCTACGCGGTCACGTTCATCGGCTATTTCATGGGTCTGACCGTGATCCTCGGTTTTGCGGCGATCGTCCTGCTCGCCGGCGACACGCAGTACGTCGATGCGTCCGGCGGCGTCGCCGGCGGCGCCAACATGACCGCGGTGCACCTGGCGCGTCAGGTCGGCGGTGAGGCGTTCTTCGGGTTCATTGCGGCGGTCGTGTTTGCGACGATCCTGGCCGTCGTATCCGGCATCCTGCTCTCGACCTCGGCGAGCGTCGCCCACGACCTGTACGCGCGGGTCGTGCGCCGGGGGAAGATTTCCGATCGCGAGGAAATGCGCGTTTCGCGCGCCGCGACCGTCGTCCTCGCCGCGCTCGCGGTCGGGCTCAGCCTCCTGTTCAGGAACATGAACATCGGCATTCTCGCCGCGCTCGCGCTGGCCATCGCGGCGAGCGTGAATTTCCCGGTGCTGATGCTCGCGCTCTTCTGGCCCGATCTCACGACGCGCGGCGCGCTGTTCGGCGGCTCGGCCGGCCTGCTCATCGTCATCGTGCTCACGGTCCTCAGCCCGCCAATCTGGGTCGGCGTGCTGGGGCACGAGACGGCGATCTACCCGTATGCATACCCGACGCTGTTCTCCATGCTGGTCGCGTTCGCGGTGACGATCGCCGTGTCGCTCGCGGATCGCAGCCGGCGCGCGGCCGTCGACCGGGCATCGTACCCCGCGCAGCTCGTGCAGAGCGAAATCGGGCAGGTGGCCTGACGATGGCGACGGGCGTAGAGGACCTGCTGGAGCGCCGCTACCGGGTGCTGGGCAGGGGCTCGCCGCTGTTCTACGACGAGCCGCTGCACATCGTGCGCGGCGACGGCGTCTGGCTCTTCGATCCGGACGGGCGCCGCTATCTCGATGCTTACAACAACGTCCCCCACGTCGGTCATTGCCATCCCCGCGTCGTGGAGGCGATCGCGCGCCAGGCGGCCACTCTCAACATCCACACGCGCTATCTGCACGAGAACATCCTCGACTATGCGGAACGGCTGCTCGCGAAATTCGATGCTCCACTGTCGATGGTGATCTTCGCGTGCACGGGCAGCGAAGCGAACGACGTCGCCCTGCAAATGGCGCGGCTCTGCACCGGCAACCAGGGCATCATCGCCACGAGCTTCGCCTATCACGGCAACACGACCGCTGTCTGGAAAGTGAGCTCACTCTTCACGGGCACCGAGGAGCGCGGTCCTTTTGTGCGTACCGTGCCGGCGCCGGATACCTACCGCGTCGCCGACGGGCTCGTATCCGCCGACCCGGGAGAGGGCTACGCGCGCACGGTGAAGGACGCGGTCGACGACCTGGACGCCGCAGGCATCGGTGTCGCGGGCATCCTCTTCGACACGATCTTCTCGAGCGAGGGCCTCCCGAACGTGCCGGCGGAGTACGTCCGCAACGCGGTCCGCCACGTGCGCGCCGCCGGCGGACTCTACATCGCGGACGAGGTGCAGCCGGGTTTCGGGCGCATGGGCGATCACCTGTGGGGCTACCGGCACCACGGCGTGGTGCCGGACATCGTGACCCTGGGCAAGCCCATGGGCAACGGTCATCCGATCTCCGGCGTCGTGGCGCGCGAGGACCTCATGACCGAGTTCGCCGCCGCACGGATGTACTTCAACACGTTCGGCGGCAATCCCGTCTCCTGTGCGGCGGCGCTGGCCGTGCTCGACGTGCTGGAGGAAGAGGGGCTGATGGAGCACGCGCGCGCGGTGGGCGAGCACGTGCTGGCCGGCTTGCGTGAGCTCGCAGAGCGGCATGCGCTCATCGGCGATGTGCGCGGACGCGGTTTGTTCTTCGGCGTGGAGTTGGTGCGGGACCGCGCAACGCTCGAGCCCGCCACCGCCGAAGCGAAGCGGCTCATCAACGCCATGCGCGATCGCGGCGTGCTCATCAGCCGCATCGGGCTGCACGACAACGTGTTGAAGATCCGGCCACCGATGCCGTTCGCAAGGGAGCACGCGGACCTGCTGCTCTCGGCGCTGGACGACTGCCTCTCGGACCTGGAGCGGCGGCCGTGAGCATGCCCGTGCAGAATCGCCCGGAAGACGCGCTCTTTGCGATGCGCGGCATTGCGCGTACGGCACTCCGCCACTGGAAGCTGCAGGGCGCCGAACTCGACCTGCTCAAGCACCGGGAAAACGCGGTGTTCAGGGTCGACGCGGGAGGGGAACGCTACGCCTTGCGCGTGCACCGTCCCGGCTACCACAGCGACGCGGCCTTGCGCTCGGAGCTGCAGTGGATGGAGGCGCTGCGCGAGGCCGGCGTCGACGTGCCGCGGATCGTGCCGACGACGAGCGCCGAGCCGTTCGCGCTCGAGAATGCGCCCGGACTGCCGTCGCCCGTGCAGGTGGACCTGTTCGAGTGGATCGAAGGCCGCCCGCTCGGCTCCGTCGAAAGAGGTGTCGCGACGGACGGCCAGGGTGTGCGGCATCTCTACCGCTCGCTCGGCGTGCTCGCGGCCGCGCTGCACGACCATTCGGAGGCGTGGAATCCGCCGCGTTCCTTCGTGCGTCATGCCTGGGACGAGAGCGGGCTCGCCGGCGAGCGTCCGCTCTGGGGACCTTTCCTGGACCTGCCCCAGCTCGCCGCGGACGAGCGCGAGCTCCTCACGGTGGCGCGCGCGCGTGTTTACGACGAGCTCGGCACGCTGTCCAAGGCGCGCAGCGGCTACGGCCTGATCCACGCGGATTTCACGCCGGAGAACGTGCTCGTCGACGGCGGGCGGCCGCGCCTGATCGATTTCGACGACGCGGGCTGGGGCTGGCACCTGTTCGAGCTGGTCACGCCGCTC
This sequence comes from Woeseiaceae bacterium, assembly GCA_036381215.1. Taxonomy (GTDB): domain Bacteria; phylum Pseudomonadota; class Gammaproteobacteria; order Steroidobacterales; family Woeseiaceae; genus IDS-8. The sequence continues at coordinate 4,189 of DASVDF010000157.1, forward strand.
TTTTTCCTCATGGAGGATCCCTGTTTCCACGAGGCCAGGGATGCCCTGGTCGACGGTTACCGCGAACGGCGCCGTCTCGACGAGGAGCAGCTCGCGCGCCTGCCGCTTTTCTTTCTCGCCCGCGCGTTCACATATCTCGGCTGGGTGCATACCCGGTCCGAGACGGCCACGGCGCGGGAGCTCACGCCGATGCTGGTGGCAACGGCGTGCAGGCTGGCCGCGGAGTATCTCCGTGGCGGTTGACGGCACCGGTGGCGCCCATCCGCAACGGCGACGCAGCGCGCGTGCTGCTATGCTGTCGGGTGAAAGCGCGACCGGCTGGATCTTTGTAAACGGATGCAGCCGTCCGGTGATCCGGACGCAATCCGCGCTTTCGGGAGAGCATGATGGATGACCAAGAGGAAATTTTTCTCAAAAATTGCTGGTACGTCGCGGCCTGGGATCACGAGCTGATCGACGGCAGGAAGCTGGCCCGCACCATCCTCGAGAAACCGGTGGTGCTGTTTCGCGGGCACAGCGGGCGGTACGTCGCGCTCGACGACCGCTGCTGCCACCGCGGGGCGCCGCTGTCGATGGGCCGGATCGAAGGCGACTGCCTGCGCTGCATGTACCACGGCATGAAGTACGATCCGTCCGGCATGTGCATCGAGGTGCCGGGGCAGGAGCGCATCCCGAAGACGCTCAAGGTGCACAGCTACCCGGTGGTCGAGAAGGGCCACCTTGTGTGGATCTGGATGGGCGATCCCGCGCTCGCCGACCCCGATCTCATCGTCGACTATCCGCCGCTGCACGACCCCAGGTGGCGCGGCCTGCCGGCCTACCTGCATTACGACGCCAACTGGCTGCTCATCGTCGACAACCTGAGTGACCTCGCGCACCTTGCGTGGGTGCACACCAATACGCTGGGCGGCTCGGAAGAATATGCGTATGTTTCCAAGTTGGGTCCGATCGAAAAGATGGACAACGGCTACCGCCTCGAGCGTTGGCATCGCAACAGCGTGCCGCCGCCGTACCACAAGCGCGTGATTCCCGCGGACGAGCACGACAAGCTGCTCGACCGCCGCAACCGCGTCACGATGCTCGTTCCGGGCATTTTCCTGATGGAGACGCTGTTCTCACCGGCGGGCTCGGGGCTCGAGGACCTGGAGAGCACGCGCCAGTACCGCAACTGCCAGTACATGACGCCGGAGACGCGGCGCACGACGCACTTCTTCTGGAACTACCTGCACAACTACAACATCGACGATCCGAACATCGCGATTTCGCTGCGCGACAGCCTGTACGAGGGATTCTACGAAGACAAGGCGATCATCGAGGCCCAGCAGGTGCTGCTCGATCGGGAGCCGGACTTCCGGTTGCGTGCGCTCGAAGCCGACGTGCCACTTACGCACTTTCGCCTCACACTGAAGAAGCGCATCAAGGAGGAGCAGGCCGCCGCGCGGGCAGAGCCCGCGCCGGTGAAGACCGCGACCGCCTCTGCCTAGCGCGGTCATCGCCGTCCGCGCATCAGACATGTGGCCGGCCGTGGTGCAGGCCGCTCGCCGGAACGCTGCCGGGGCCGTGAGCTGCCGGGTGCCGGCCCACGAGCGGGCGGCGGCCCCGGGCCGCGGCTCGCGCGGCCGTGAATGCCCGGAATCTCAGGGCGATTTCGGCGTACAGCGCCTCCTTGTCGAAGATGTTCGTCTGCGCGTGCTCGGACAGGAAGGACTTCGCCGAGGCAGCAAGGCCGAAGCTAACCGGTGGAACGGGGCCGACCGGCCGGGACACGTCGTCGCCCGTAGAGGTGCGACAGCAGCCACGCCGGCCCGATGAGCAGGAACTGCACGTCCTTGAAGAAGGAGGGCTTGCGTCCCTCGATGCGGTGACCGATGAACTGGCCGATCCAGGCGGCGACGAACACGGCCACGAACAGGATCCAGGACGGGAACGGCAACGTCGCGTCCAGCCAGGCGATCGCCGCGAGCATGCCGAGCGAGATCAGCAGCATGCCGAGCGCGAGCGGCGGCGAGAGCAGGAGATACCAGATCGCGGCGAGCGCCACGGCCAGCGTCGCCCAGTTCGACCACGGCCCGAGCGCCGCGGCGAATGCCGGAACCGGCAGCAGCCACAGCAGGCCCAGCACCGTGAACATGATCGCCGGTACGCACACCCAGTGCACGGCCTTGTTGGTCGGATGGCGATGGCTTTCGCCGTACTCGTCCAGCCATTGCTGCATGCTGCGCATTGCGTGACGGTAGCGCCGCGCGGTCCGCCGTGCAAGGCGCGCGTCGCGGACCGTCGCGGCCTCAGATCCAGCATGCATCCGCCGCGCTGAAATACGACGCCGGCGTGCTCGACGCCGGTCTCGGGCTGCACCACGTGGACGCGCAGCAGGGCGGCGACGATTTCCTCACGCTGCGGCGGGTGAGCCCCAGCGTGGCGAAGCTTTTCGGCGAGCGCCTGTACCTGCGCGGTGCCTACGTGCGCACGGACAAGGATCTTCGGAACGACGCGGGCCGCTCTGCCGTCAACGACGGCTTCTCGGCGGGCGCGTTCCTGTTCCTGGACGGGCCGACGCGCTACGTGGCGTTCGGCTGGACGACCGCCGACGAGGATGCCGCCAACGACGACTTCGATTACGACGGCGATCGGCTGAAGCTCATGTATGCGCAGCGGCTCGAGTGGCCGGCCGCCGCGGTCGAGCTGAAGTCGCGGCTGGAGCTCGAGCGGCGCGACTACCGGCAGGTGCTGGCATCGGCATCCCTGCTGGCGGCGGATTCCCGGCAGCGGTCCGATGAGCGGCTCCGCGCCACGCTGCAGATGGATGTGCCGGTGAACGACTGGCTAACGGTGGAAAGTGCCGTGGAGTACGCCAGCAACGCGTCGAACCTCGCGTCCGCCGACTTCGACGAAACGCGTTATTCGGTCAGGCTGGCGGCCGCGTTCTGAGCGGGAAGCCGCTGTACGAGCCCGTAGCCGAACACGGGGTCGAAGCCCTCGTCACCCAGGTCCACGGCGCTCGTCCTCAATGACTCGAGGACCGCCTCTCGCGACAGGCCGGTTTCGTGCAGCCCGGCGGCGATCACCGCCGCGACGTACGGCGACGCGATGGAGGTGCCGGACTGCCGGAAATAGCCGCCCAGGCTGTCCGCCACCTTCACGTCGACGCCCGGTGCCGCGAACTCGACCTGCTTGCCGCGATTGGCGTAGGCGAAGATGCGGTTGTTGCTGTCGATCGCGGTCACGCCCACCACGGAGTCGTACGCCGCCGGATACAGGGGCTCGGCGGCGGGTCCGTTGTTGCCGACCGCCGCGACCACCACGGGGCCGTCCGCCGGGATCCGGCCGAGCGCCCGCTCGAGCAAAGTGTCGGACGGGCCCGCGAGACTCATGTTGATCGCTTCGACGCCGCTGCCGGCGAGCCAGTCGAGCGCCGCGACGAGACTCTCGGTCGTGGCGCCGGGGGCGTAACCGCGCTTCTGGAAGAACACCGAGGCGGCGAGGATATCCGCATCCTCGCCGGCGGTCGCCGCGAGGATCGATGCCACCGCCGTGCCGTGCCCGAGCGGCCGCTCGCCCTCGTGCGGCGCGAAATCGCGGGTGACGACGTGCACGCCGGAAAGCGCGGCGTGCTGCGTGGCGACGGCGGAATCGATGAGGCCGATGCGCAGGCGCGCGCCCGAGGGGCCGGGCTCACCCGCCCCGGTGGCGTCATCGCCGGGCGCCGCCACATCCGGCGCAGGCGCTTCGGCGGGGCGATAGAGGAAGTTGTAATCGACCGCGGCGTCCGGAAATTGCGCGCGCAAGTCGCCGGCGGCGCGCGCGAGCGACGGCGCCGCCGGCCCGGTGATGCGCACCAGCACGAGCCCGAGCGAGCGCAGTGGCTGGGTTTCGGCGATCGGCGCTCCCGAGCGCTCGAGCGCCGCGACGGCCGCGGGCTCGATCAGCACCATCAGGACGTCTTTCTCGATCGCGTGCCCGAACGGATCCACGCTCTCCACGAACGGCCGCACGGGACCGAGGGCCGTGTCGATCACCGGCTGTGCGGTTGCCGGCACCGCGGCCGCGGTGTTCTCCACGACTTCGCCCAGGTCTTCCGCCGCGACTCCGCTCAGTGCATCACCGAGCGGAGCCTCTCCGAGCGTCTCATCGACCGGACCCTGGTCGAGCGGCTCCTTCCCGAGCGGCGCCTTCCCCAGCGGCTCCTCCAGCGACTCGAGACCGCTGTTGACGTCATCGAGCGTATCGTCCGGCAGCGGACCGTCGAGCGGCCTCGCGATGTCGTCGATTGGCGACGGGGGGAGCAGTTGCGCCGAGGCGGGCAAAGCGGCGAAGGTTGCGAGCAGTGCGGCCGCGAGCGCGGTCGTGTAAACAGTGAGCAACGTCTTCATGGCCGGGGGCGCTCCATGCGGTTTCGCGATAATGCAATCAACGATCCAGCGGGTACGCGTATTCCGCTGGAATAAAACCATGAGTGTCGACGTATGAGCAAGCAGGGAGGCCGCGCTTTGCAGGGACGCCGGCAGGAGCTCCTCGAGATCCTGCCGGGGCTGCGCCGGTTTGCGCTGAGTCTCGCGGGGAACGTGGCCGACGGCGACGATCTGTTGCAGGCGACGGTCGAGCGCCTCCTGGAACGCGGACTGCCCGCCGAGGCGGCGCTCATGCCCTGGAGCATCAAGGTTTGCAGGAACATCTGGATCGACGAGCTGCGCGCCCGCAAGGTACGCCGCAGGGCGGGCGAGGAGCTGCTCCACCTCGAGGAAGGCCTGGTGGCGGGAGAAGACGACATGCTGGCCGAGCTCACGCTGCGCGAAGTGCAGGTGGCGCTCGCGCACCTGCCGGCCGAGCAGCGCGCCGTGCTGGAGCTCGTCGTGGTCGAGGGGCACGCGTATCGCGAGGCGGCGGAGATACTGGACACGCCCATCGGTACGATCATGAGCCGGCTGGCGCGGGCCCGCGCCGCGCTCGTCGACCACTGCCGCGGGCCCGTGCCGGCGAGGGAGACGAGCGATGAATGAGTCAGGCCGGGAACGTGACGATGAGCTGCTGTCGGCGTATCTCGACGGCGAGCTTGCAAGCGCGGAAGCAGACGAGCTCGAGCGACGGCTCGCGCTCGAACCCTCGCTTGCCGGTCGGCTCGAGGCGATGCGCGGGATGGATCGGGCGACGGCCGCGGTGTTCCGCGCGATCGACGAGCGGCCGATGCCGAAGCGCGTGCTTCAGTTGCTCGGGGAACAAGCCGAGGACGAGACGCCGCCCGGGAGCAACGTCGTACCGCTCGGGCGCGGCCGCGGGCCCCGCGAGCTCTACCGGCCAATGGCGCTCGCCGCGAGCATCGCACTCGCCGCCGGTCTCTGGCTCGGCCGCCTGCTCCCCGGCGAGACGCCGGGCGGTGACTACCCGAGCCGCATCACCGAAGACTCGCCGCTGTACACCGCGTTCGAGCGGACCGCGAGCGGCGCAGCCCTCGAGCTGGACGGCGGGCGCTACGCCGAGCCGGTGCTCACGTTCCTGAGCGGCACGGGCGCCTGGTGCCGGCAGCTGCGGATCAGCGGCGGTGCGGCGCCGGTTGATACGCTCGCGTGCCGCCGCGACGGCGCCTGGCACGTGGAGCTGGTGACCTTCGGCCCGGCGGCCGCGGGCCCGGCCGAGGGCAGCTACGGCCAGGCGTCGGCCGGGGCGGCGCCGGCGATGCGGGCCGCCCTCGACGCGCTCAGGGGAGGGGAGCCGCCGCTCGGCGCCGCCGAGGAGCAGGCAGTGATCGGCGGGGGTTGGCCACCCGGCACTCCGGGTGCCGGCGTCAGGGAATAAACCCCCGCGGTCGCCCGTTTTCGGGTCAGGGGACGGACAGGCGGGCCCGAGTGCTCGCACCGTCGTGAGCAGAAAAACGTCAAGGAGAGGACCATGATCATTTCACGCTTGATATACATCACATACGTGGTTGCCGTGCTGGGGCTGGCCGCCTGCGCCTCGCAACCGGCTTACCGGCCGGCCGACGGCGCCGACGATTTCGGCTACTTCAGCCACGCGCTCGGCGACGACCGTTACGTGGTCGGCTACAACGGCAACTCGACGATGAGCGAGAACCTGGTCAAGGACTATGCGCTGTTTCATGCGGCGGAGCTGACGAAGGAGCAGGGGAAGCACTGGTTCCGCGTGGTCGAGCGTGAAAGCCGCGCGGTCGAGAAGCGGGAGCCGGCCTCCGTCCGCCACGAGACGGGCTACGTCGTGCAGCGAAGCTGCGGGCTGCTCGGCTGCTCGTCGAGCGTGCGGCCCGTCATGCAGACGACGGCCGGCATCGACGCGGCGAGCGGCCGCACGATCTGGAGCTCCCGGCTGGAGATCGTCATGGGCACGGGTCCGCAGCCCACGGACGGCGGCACCTTTTACGACGCCGACACGCTGCTCCGGCAGCTCATGGCGAAGATGTAGATCACGGGCGAGAATTGCAGGATGCGCGGCGGGACGGGAAACTGACGCGCTTTGACCGCCCGGAATCTCCATGCCGACCGCCGTGTTTCCTCATGCCCTCGATACCGACCGCCTGCGCCTGCGCAAGTGGCGCCGGGAAGACGCGCCGCGGCTCCTGCCCGTGCTCGAGGCCAACGTCGAGTACGTGGGCGGCTGGATTCCAAGCCATGTCGCGAGCCCGGTGCCCCTGCCCGAGCTGGAGCGGAGGCTCTCGGGCTTCGCGGAGGATTTCGCGGCCGGCCGGTGCTGGCGCTGGGCGCTCTTCACGCGCGGCAGCGACGCGCCGCTCGGCGAAGTGAGCCTGTTCCCGCGCTCCGCCACGGAGCGCGTGCCGTTCGCCGCCGCGGATCGCCTGGAGATCGGCTACTGGCTGGATCGCGAAGCGACCGGCAAAGGCTACGCGACGGAAGCCGCCCGCGCTCTCTTCGATCTGGCGCGCCGGGTGCCCGGCATCGTGCAGGTCGAGATCCACTGCGACCCGCGCAACCTCCCGAGCGCCGCCGTGCCGCGCCGCCTCGGATTTCGCCTCGTGGACGACGGCAGCGCTGCCGAGCCCGGCGCCGCCGGCATGATCTGGGCGTCTGCGGGATGACGCGATGCACCTGAGCTGCGGCGCCTGCATCGTGCGCGACTGGCGCAGCAGCGATCGCGAATCGCTCGTCACGTTCGCGAACAACGTGAACGTCTGGCGCAATCTCTCGCATCGCTTCCCGCATCCGTACACGGCGGCAGACGCCGACGAGTGGCTCGCACACGTCGCCGGCCGGCCGGACACGACGAGCTGGGCGCTCGAGGTCGATGGGCGCGCCGTCGGCGGCATCGGCATAGAGCCCGGCGAGGGCGTGTACGCCAAGAGCGCGCGTTTCGGTTACTGGCTGGGGGAGCCCTGGTGGGGACGCGGCATCATGACGGCCGCGGCAAAGGCCACGGCCGATTTCGTGCTGGCGCACTACGATTTCGTACGGCTCGAAGCCGCGGTCTTCGCCTGGAATCCCGCGTCGATGCGCGTGCTCGAGAAAGCCGGCTTCGAGCGCGAGGGCGTGCTGCGGCAGAGCGTGTGGAAGGACGGGCGGATTGCCGACGCCGTCCTCTACGCCCGGCTGCGGTGAGCGACGTCGCCATCGCGCGGGATCGCGGTTCGCTCAAAAGTCGTCGCGAAACAGCGGGGCGGCAGTGACCTCTTCCGGGCCCGGGCGGACGCGAAACTCGAGTCCGTCGGGCGAGGCGAGGATGTCGGCATGCCGCCCGGACAGCGCGTCGTCGATCGTCATTTGCGACGGCCCGACGCGCGCACGCAGCAGGGTGAGAACGCGGTCCATGCCGACACCGCCGCCTGCATGCGGCGTGCTGAAGAAACTGAATTTCGCCGGCTCGAGCCCTTGCCCGGCAAGCGTGTCGCGAAAGGCTTTTGCCAAGGCCCGGCTCATGGTGTCCAGCGCGCCGGCATCCGGGCCGCCGGGGGCGTCACTTCCGCTGAAGGCGGCATCGGCATCCCTCGCGTGCGCGCTGAACCAGGCGCGCACCAGCAGGTCGGTCAGCGGGTTGACGTTGACGACGCCCGGCCGCACGCCGGCGCTGAAGAGACGGCGGCCCTGCGCGTCGCTGACCTGCAGCAGAAAAGGCGGCGTCATGCCGGCCACTGAGGCCCGGAAGCGGCCGGTGGCATCGGCCACGAGCGTCTGCGAGTTGCCGGCCTGGTCCCGGACGACGACCAGCGCTTTGCTCATCGGGGCGGGCGCGGCGGCCATGCCCGAAAGCCCGCTCGAATCCGTCACGGTGAGCTCGGCCTGGTTACTGATCACGATGCCGCCGCCCGAGTAGATCGACGACGTGTCCTTGCGGGCGGTGATCATCGCCGTGCCGGGTCCCACGGCCGTCGCCAGGCCGTCGCTATCGATCTCCGCGACCGCGGTGTCCGACGAGCGCCAATCGAGCGAGCCCGGGGCGACGGTGTCGCCCGCGTCGTTCGAGGCGACGGCGGTGAACTGTTGCGTGCCGTCCATGGTGATGGTGGCCTCGGCCGGCGTGACCTCGATCGAGGTGATCTGGTTCGCGGCCGACGCTCCGCCGTCGCCGCCGTAGCCGCCGCCGCAGCCGCCGAGCACGAGCAGGAAGCCCGCCGGGACGAGCGCGACGGGCAGAAACCTGGAAAACGGATGCATAGGGTGCTCCTGATGTTCGACCCGGTGCGCGGCCGCTGCCGGTATCGGCCCGTAAGTGCACCCGCGCGGCGGCCAGGTTCAATTCCGCCGCACCGCCCCGGACGGGTTTATGATGTGGGGACGGCAGCCCCATTCCCGCGCGGCCCCGTTGAACCTTTTGGGCCGTTCGCGGCACTGACCACGGACAGGCAGGTCATGTGCGCGATCCCCGGACAGAACCCGCCATGAAGCGGGAAGTGCAGCTCGACGGTCAGGCGCCGCCGGAAAAGGACGGCGACCGGTCCCTGTTGCGGCGCGTGGCAGACCGGGATCGCGAGGCTTTGACCGAGCTGTACCGGAGCTATCACGCCCGCCTGTTCAAGTTCGTCTATCGCCTGACGGGCTCCTACACGATCGCCGACGAGCTCGAGACGGAAGTGATGCTGGCCGTATGGGACAAGGCCCCGGCGTTTCGCGGTGACTCCAAAGTGTCGACCTGGATCTTCGGCATCGCCTACAAGATGGCGTTCCGGCGCCTGAAGCGCGAGCGCTTGCAGCCCTTGCAGCCGGCGGCCGGCGGCTGGCTCGAGGACGTGCCGGCGGATTCCGGCGCCGGCATCGAAACCGAGGACTGGGTCCGGCGAGGCCTCCTCTCGCTGCCTCCTGCACACCGCATCACCGTCACGCTCGTGTTCTGGCTGGGCCTGACCTATGAGGAGACCGCCGTGGTGACGGGATGCCCGGTGAACACGGTCAAGACGCGCATGTTCCACGCGCGGCGCAAGCTGAAAGAGCTGCTCGAGAGCTCGGCGCTGCCGGTATCGTCGACGAAGAACGATCATGCGTGAACAGAAAGCGTCCGCTCACGAGCTCGCCGATGCGCTGCTCCCCTGGTTCGTCAACGGCACGCTGGACCGTGAGGAGCGGGCGATGGTCGAAAGCCATGCCGCCCGGTGCGACGAATGCCGCGAGAACATTGCGCTCCTGGAGCGCGTGCGGAATGCATCCGCGATGGGCCAGCCGATTCCGATGGTGCCGCATGCGAAGCCCGACGCCCTCCAGGCAGCCCTCGATGCACGGCAGGCGCAGCGCCGGCGGCGGCGCATCACCTGGCTCGCCGGCGTGCCTCTCGCGGCGTCCATAGGGGCGGCGGCAATC